>MEOF01000051.1 GCA_001769505.1 Bacteroidetes bacterium GWF2_33_38 | reverse complement strand
TGCCGCATAATTTGCCCTAAAATAAGGGATGGGGTATTTTATGCTCATATTGAAACAGGGGAGTTATATATGAGTTGAACGAACTATAGCAATAACGAAAGGATTTAAAGAGAATTATGCAGACAAGTTTAGTCAATATAATAAAACCTCAAAGGTTTTAAAGCCTAAGAGGTTTTAAGAGAAAATTAAAAACCCGACAGGATTTCTACTTTTTAATCAGTTTAGTACGATTTATCAACGTGTTGTTGTCATAAACCGAGATGAAATAAATGCCATTGTCCAATGAACTGATGTCAAGCGTATTTTGCTTACTTACAATAAGCGATTGTCCAAATACATTTTGAACAAATATTTCAGTATAAGGTTTAGTTGAATTAACAAATATGAATTCGCTTGCAGGATTTGGATAGATGCTAATTTCTTGAGCTAATAAATCATTTTCAGTAAGCACAATGCTAACATCAGCAACACTGCGAGGAAGAATTCTGTAATCGGCTAATCTCTCATAAGCAACACCCATAATGTTATAGAATGTTCCTATTTCAGGAGTTAATGTGTACATAATATCATCCACATTGGTAAGTCCAGATCCATCATCGATTGTCCAAACGCCGAACGTATCGGGAAGCGATAAGCACTCAACATTTTCAACCGAAACGAGTACGCTTTCATATTGTTCGTTATTTACCTCAAGGGTTGATAATGTCATTGGATTAACAGTGTTTGAAGATGAATTTATAATAAAGCTTGTTATTCCGGTTAATTCTGTTAAGCCATTATATTCGCTCACTGTTGCAGTAAGAGTTACATTATCTCCAACAATTGGATTTTGTGAATTATCGTAAACATATATTCCACTCCATGCAGCCTCAGCATCTTGAATATAAAAATTTGTACCTATAACAGCTGTTACAGTTCCTGTTGTTGTAATTTCAGTTCCTACTAATGGAGAGTCTCCTGAAATATCACTTGTATATTGAATTTCGTATATCGAGACTTCGCTAATTGGGGTTAAGCTAACAATGTCATCGGCACTTCTTGGTAAAATTCTATAGTCTGTTAAGCGTTCGTAGCCTATTCCTATGATGTTGTAAAATGTTCCAACTACAGGACTTGCAACATACAATATATCGTCAATATTTGTGGCTCCAGAACCATCGTCAACCGACCAAACTCCAAATCCATCGGGAGTAGTTAAACATTCGACGTTTTCAACCGAAACAAGTACGCTTTCATATTGTTCATCGTTAACTTCTGCTGTGGTAAGTGTTATTGGAGAAATTGTATTTCCTGATGAGTTTACTACATAGCTGGTTATTCCTGTTAATTCGGTTAATCCGTTATATTCAGTTACGGTTGCTGTAATAGTTACATTATCACCTAAAACTGGCGATTGAGTGTTGTCGTAAACGTAAATCCCACTCCACGCAGTTTCAGCTTCTTGAATATAAAAATTTGTACCGCTCACTGCCGTAATTGTTCCTGTGGTAATAACTTCTGCTCCAACCAATGGAGAGGCATCTGTCGTTGTGTATTGAATATCATAAATTGATACAATAGTGGCAAGGGGTTTTTCGGTAACATTTACAGTCCATATTTTTTCGGTTAAATCTTGTGCAGTAACAGTATAAGTAACCGAACTACTAAAATCTCTTGCAACGCCTGATGCCGGATTAATGATTGCTCCACTAGAAATTTCAATTGTAGGAGATAATGTAGTTAAAATTGTTCCATTTTGCACTTCGATATCAACAGTTGCTCCAAGTACATCAATAACTGCATCTCCGGTTTGTTCGGTAAAAACGAAACTTGTAATATTTGCTTCTGAGCCTAAAACGATTTCAGTAATATCGTCGATACTTCGAGGAAGAATTTCATATATTCCTCCCGAATTAAACCATGTCATCACTCCGGTAATATCGTAATTTGCTCCTAAGGTAGGAGTTGCAAAGTCGTACAATGTTTTGTAAACAGTTAATGCTCCTGTTCCATCGTTCACAACCCAAGTTCCGGTAGTATAAGGAGACGTACAAGTTGCATTTGAAACTTTTACCAAAACTCCTTCATAGGCTTCGGTAGCAGCATCTGCTGTTGTTACATCTACTGGAACAATCGTATTCCCTGATGAATTTACGGCATAACTTGTTATTGAAGTAAGCTCGGTTAGTCCATTATATTCTGCAACGGTAGCAGAAATTGTAACATTGTCGCCAAGAACAGGTACTTGAGTAGCATCGTAAACATAAACCCCACTCCAAGCAGCTGTGTTGTCTTGAATGTAAAAACGTGTTCCATAAATGGCTGAAATTGTTCCAGTTGTAGTTACATTCGTTCCAACTAAAGGTGATGCTCCAGATACATCAGCAGTGTACTGAATATCGTAAATAGTAACTTGTGCATTTGAAGTAAAAAATGCAATCATAAAAATAGTGGCTAATAATAAATTTTTCATGTGTATATTTTTTGTTAAACTTATAAACAATAGACTAATGTTACAAAGGTAAACATTTATAATTATTTTCTGTTAACCATTGCAATAGGTTTGGCAATGCAGAAAGTACATTTTTTTTGGCTTTTATGCTATCGTGAAAAACAACAATTGACCCAGGTCTTATTTGTTTCTGAACTCTGCGTAAACACGATTCTGCGCTTTGTTCTGGGTCATAATCTTTGCTCAGAACATCCCACATAATAATATCGAAGTCTTTCAATAATGGTGTAATTTGACAGGATTTTACTCTTCCGTAGGGAGGACGGAAAAGCGTTGATTGAATAAGCTTATTTGCATTGTAAACATCATTAACATACTCTTCACAGTTTGTTTTCCATCCTTTTAAATGATTATACGTGTGATTTCCAACAGAATGTCCCGAAGCAATAATTTCATGGAAAATATCCGGATAGTCAAGCACATTTTTGCCTAAACAAAAAAAAGTAGCCAATGCATTATATTTACGCAAACAAGCCAACACTTCAGAAGTAACTTCTGGTGTTGGCCCGTCATCGAATGTTAGGTAAACTATTTTTTCGTTTTCTCGCTTTCTAAAGATTAGTTTCGGATATCGTAAGCCTAAAATGAAAGTAAAAAAAACGTTCATTAAAAATTAATTTTGAATCGAACTAGAATAAATCGTATATAACTTTTGGAAATCGTCACTTAATGTTTTATTAATTTTTTCTTGTTTATACGCACTTGTTAATCGAACTAATTCTTGCATAACCATCATGGCTTTCTTGATTTCAAATTCAACAGAAGTTGCATAATCTCCGTCTAATGAAAAATAATAATTCAAATCATCTTGTGAACTTTTGGCTAGAATTTCAACAATTCCATTTGCTTTTTCATTTATTCCTGCCTTATAATAACCTTCTGCAATACCTAAGTTAAAATAGTTAAATGGAACTGTATTATTTGGCATAACTTCTAAGCACTTATCAAGAACAACAATCGCAGAATCTTTTTTCCCTTCTTTCAATAGCTCATCGGCTAATCGTGCAAAGTTGTTTCTTAAGTTCATGGTCATTCTCAAATTATTTTCATCCATATAAACATTTGGATCATTAATTCCACCCCACTTGAACTTATTAATCATGTTGTCGTACATAATTTCAGTGTCAATTCTACCAATTTGACCATCGGTATTTTTTGTTTTTATCGGCACTAGACGATATGCCAAGCCTTCGAGTTGGAAATATTCTTGAAGTTTCATATAACTTTCAGATCCAACAGTGATGGCAAAATATATTGGTCGTTCCCAATTATTATTAGCAAGTAAGTCGAGCACCATTAATTCGCTTTTTAAAACATATCCTTTATTTAATTTCCAATCTATGTTCGGAAGTATAAGGCTTGCATCATTTTCTTTAACAACGCCTAGTTGAATCGTTTTGGTAGAATCGACAGGAATTCTAAAATTTCGTGTTGGAGAATAACTCAAATCGTCGGCTTGAGGGAGCTTTGTTCGAGGGTCGTCACTTGAAATAAAATCCATAATTTGTTTCAATGGAGTATAGTCCTTAATTCTTGGGTCATCCATTAAATACACAATGTCGCGAGTGCCTTGAGCATATTTTTCAGGAGTAAGTGAGAAAGGAACCGGATTGGAATCGTATGCTTTTCTTTTCATTTGGTCAATATACCAATCGGTATTCAGAAGGCTTAAATTTACAACTCTAACATCGGTTCTGATGCCTTCAACTTCTTGAGCGTACCAAAGAGGGAATGTATCGTTATCACCGTTTGTAAAAATAATAGCATTAGGAGCACAAGAATTCAAATAGTTTTGAGCAAAATCACGAGCAGTATATCTACCAGAACGATCGTGGTCATCCCAATTTTCATTTGCCATTAAAACAGGAACTGCAAGGAGTGTTAAAAAACTGGCAAGTATCGCACTAGCAGCGTAAGGCATAATTTTGCGAAAAAGATCTTTAACTGCCAAAACACCTAACCCAATCCAAATAGCAAAGGCATAAAACGAACCAGCAAATGCATAATCCCTTTCACGAGGTTGATTCGGAGTTTGATTTAGGTAAATAATAATGGCAAGCCCTGTTAAGAAAAATAGAAGCATTACAATTGTAAATCCTCTTCCTTCACTTCTATATTGGTAGAACAAGCCTATTAATCCGAGCAAAAGTGGTAGCATGTAGTAAATATTTCTTCCTTTATTTGATTTCATGCTTTCAGGTAAACTTTGCTGAGAACCAAGTCTTAACTCATCAAAAAATGGAATTCCACTAATCCAATTTCCATTTAAGATTCCACCACGACTTTGAATATCGTCCTGACGTCCAGCAAAATTCCACATAAAATATCTAAAATATAAAAAGCCAACTTGATAACGAAAGAAAAATCTCATGTTTTCGACAAATGTTGGTCTATAAACATCTTTAGCTTCGCCTTGATTATCGATGATTGATATTTTTTTTCCTTTAACTTTTCCCCATTCTTCGTAAACATCAACGTGACTTCCTTCCGAGCTCCACATTCTAGGAAACAAGGTCATAAAACGCTCATCGTAATTTGGTTTTTCTTTATAATCTGCTATTTCATATCTTCCGTTTTTTTGAACATAAATTGCATCTGTTTCAACGTAAGGTTCTTCTTTATCTAAAGGAGCATTATAATACTGCCCATAAATTAATGGTCTATCGCCATATTGTTCACGATTTAAGTACGAAAGCAAAGCAAATACGTTTTCAGGATTATTTTCATCCATCGGTGGATTTGCTAAGGATCTGATAACAATCATAGTAAAGGACGAATATCCTATAATTATGACCGTAAATGCTAGAATAATTGTATTTAAAACGGCTTTCTGCTTTTTGTGAGTATAATATAATCCCCAAACCACTAAGCCGATAATTAAAAGTGCATAAAAAAGCACCCCTGTATTAAATGGAAGTCCAAAAACATTAACAAACAACAATTCGAACTTTGCGGCCAAAATAATAATGCCTGGAATAATTCCATACAATATCGTCAACATGGTAACCACCGAAATTATGGAAGATATTATTACTCCTTTTTTGGTTACTGGATATTTCTTAAAATAATATACAAATACAATAGCAGGAATAGCAAGTATATTGAGTAAGTGAACTCCTATTGAAAGTCCCATTAAATAGGCAATAAGAATTATCCATCGATTTGAGTGAAGTTCGTCGAAATTATCTTCCCATTTTAAAATTACCCAAAATACAATGGCTGTAAAAAATGACGACATAGCATAAACTTCTCCTTCGACTGCTGAAAACCAAAAAGAGTCGGAAAAAGTATAAGCTAAAGCTCCAACCGCCCCTGCTCCCATTACAGAAATAAGTTTACCCATTGACATGGCTGTACCATCTCTCATTACCATTTTTTTTGCAAAATGAGTAATCGTCCAAAATAAAAATAATATGGTAAGAGAACTCATTAGGGCTGACAAAACATTAACCATTTTAGCCACCTGTGTAACATCGCTTCCAGCAAACAAAGTGAAAAAACGAGCAAGAATCATAAATAAAGGAGCTCCTGGAGGGTGTCCAACTTCTAATTTAAAGGCTGTTGCAATAAACTCACCGCAATCCCAAAAACTTGTGGTTGGTTCAATAGTAAGAAAATAAACAGCGGTTGCTATTATAAAAACTATCCAGCCTGTGATGTTGTTTGTTAATTTGTAATTCATTGTTTTAATTTTATTTTGAGACGAAATTAAGATATTATTTTTTTATACTCTAATCCTTTATGTTAAAATGAGTTAATTGTTATAAAGCAGAAAAGTCCCCAACAAATGGGGACTTTATTTTATAATTTTTTCTTTACTAATGTTTCTTCAAATGCCTCAACAATATCGCCGACCTTAATGTCGTTAAAGTTTTCGATATTCAATCCGCACTCAAGTCCATTTATAACTTCTTTTGCCTCATCTTTAAATCGTTTGAGCGAGCCAAGGCTTCCTGTGTAAATTACAATACCATCTCTAATCAAGCGTATTTTTGCTGTTCGTGTAATTTTTCCATCGGTAACTAAGCAACCTGCAATAGTTCCAACTTTCGTAATTTTGAATGTTTCTCTAATTTCGGCTGAACCAATAATATCCTCTTTAACAACTGGAGAAAGCATTCCTTCCATAGCAAGTTTCAATTCTTCTATAGCATCATAGATGATTGAATACAATCGAATTTCGATTTCTTCTTTTTCAGCTAATCTTCTTGCTCCAACCGATGGACGAACTTGGAAGCCTATAATTATAGCATTCGAGGCAGATGCGAGCATAACATCAGACTCAGAAATTTGACCAACTGCTTTTTGAATAATGTTAACTTGAATTTCGGGGGTTGAAAGTTTGATTAATGAATCGGATAATGCTTCGATTGAACCATCAACGTCTCCTTTAACAATCACGTTCAATTCTTTGAAGTCTCCAATTGCAAGACGTCGTCCAATTTCATCAAGAGTAATGTGTTTCTTAGTTCGCATGCCTTGTTCACGATGAATTTGTCCTCGCTTATTTGCAATTTCACGAGCTTCTTTTTCAGATGAGAGAACATTAAATTTATCTCCAGCTTGAGGGGCTCCGTTTATACCAAGAATTAATGCAGGAAAAGACGGTCCAGCCTCAGTAATTTTCAAATTCCTTTCATTATACATTGCTTTAACTTTTCCGTAGTACGAACCAGCTAATACAACGTCGCCAATTTTCAGGGTTCCTGAACTTACAAGAACGGTTGTAATATAACCTCGTCCTTTGTCGAGTGCTGATTCGATAACACTTCCGACTGCATTTTTGTTAGGATTTGCTTTTAAATCAAGCATTTCAGCTTCTAGAAGAACTTTTTCGAGCAATAAATCTACATTATTCCCAAATTTAGCTGCGATTTCTTGGCTCTGATATTTTCCACCCCAATCTTCAACCAAAATATTTAAGTTGGCTAATTCTTCTTTTATTTTTTCAGGATTTGCTCCTGGTTTGTCAATTTTATTAATTGCAAAAATTAAAGGAACACCAGCAGCTTGTGCATGGTTAATTGCCTCTTTTGTTTGAGGCATAATTCCATCGTCAGCGGCTATCACGATAATTGCAATATCGGTAACCTGGGCTCCACGTGCTCTCATGGCTGTAAATGCTTCATGTCCAGGAGTATCGAGAAATGTCAACTGACGTCCATCGTCCAGCGTAACGCTGTATGCACCAATGTGCTGTGTAATTCCACCAGCTTCACCTGCAATTACGTTTGTATTTCTAATGTGGTCAAGCAATTTTGTTTTTCCATGGTCAACGTGTCCCATTACTGTAATAATTGGAGGGCGAGGAATAAGGTTTGTTTCATCGTCAACATCTTCAACAACATCTTGCTGACCGTCAACGGTTACAAATTCTACTTTGAAACCAAATTCTTCAGCAACAATCGACATGGTATCGGCATCGAGTCGTTGATTAATCGAAACGAATAATCCTAAACTCATGCAAGTTGAAATTACCTCATTAATCGGCACATTCATAAGCGAAGACATCTCGTTAACGGAAACAAACTCGGTAACTTTAAGAATATTCTTTTCGCCTTCTTGTCGTTCCATTTCCTCCTGCATCCGTTGACTAACAGCTTCTCTTTTATCTCTTCTATATTTTGAGCTTTTAGTTTTTGAGCTTTTCCCCATCAAAGACATCGTGTCTTTTACTTGCTTATCAACGCCTTCTTGGTCAACCTCTGGTCTTGAGTGTCGTTTTGTTTTCGATTTTTTCCACTCTTTTTTGATTGGTTTTGCCTTTTCGGAAACCTCTTTTGGAGTTTTTGCTACATCAACCTTTTCTTTTTCTTTTTTGATGCGTTTTCGTTTCTTTTTCTTAAAGTCGTCGTCAGAATTTGTTGATTTCACATCTCTCTTTATTACCCTAGATGGTAAATCAATACGTCCAACAACAACAGGGCCTGATAGTTTTTCAACTTGAGTTTTTAAGAATTCATCCTTTTCTTCAAGTTCATCAGGAATAATATTCTCGCGACGTTGCTCTCTTTTATCCTCAACTTGTTTTACTTCTTCTCTTATAGGTCTTCTGTTTTTTATAACCTTATCGCGACGTTCTTTATCTTTTTCTTCTTTGGTCTTTTTATCAGGGCGAGTTTTTTGGTTTAGCGCATCTAAATCTATTCGACCAACAACCTTTACTTCGCTTTCAGGAACAACCGTTTTAATATTTTCTATTTCAGGTTTTTCTTCTTTCACGACAACTGTAACCGGTTCTTTAATTACTTCTTTTGGTTTAGGTTCAGCAATTTCTTTTACAACTTCAACTTTAGCAGGTTCTTTAACAACGACTTTTTCGACTTTCTTTTTATTGAAAGAATCTAAATCAATTTTTCCTACAACTTTTACTTCCGATTTATGAGGTTTGTCATTCGTGATATTTTTAATAAATACTTCATCTTCTACAATTGGTTCCGCTTTTTCGTCATCAACAGTAATATCATCAAGAGTAACAGCCTCTGCATTTTTATGCGATTTGAATGTTATTTTTTCCGATTCTCGTTTTACATGAATATCAGTACTATATTCTTTTTCAAGAACTTTAAAAATATCTTCTGAAATCTTTGTATTTGGATTCGAGTCGATTTCAATTCCCTTCTTTTGTAAGAAGTCTGTTATTGTTGTAATCCCAACATTAAACTCCTTCGCAACTTTACTTAGTCTTTTAGATTTTTCGACTTTTTCCATATCCTAATAATAAATTTAATAAAAAAAGAAAAGACACATTTTAGTGTATCTAAAATTTATTCAAATTCTGATTTTAAAACTTTAATAACTTCCTTAACCGTTTCTTCTTCTAAGTCAGTTCTCTTAACAAGGTCATCAATAGAAAGTTCTAATACACTTTTTGCTGTGTCGCAACCAACTGCTTTAAGTTCGTCGAGCACCCAGCTTTCGATTTCGTCTGCAAATTCTTCTAAATCAACGTCTTCTTCGCTATTGTCGGTTTCTCGGTAAACATCAATTTCGAATCCAGTAAGCATTCCTGCCAATTTAATATTTAAACCACCCTTTCCGATTGCCAATGAAACTTGGTCGGGTTTCAAATATACTTCAGCTTTCTTGTCCTCTTCATCGATTTTAATATTCGATATTTTTGCAGGACTCAAGGCTCTAGAAATGTATAATTGAAGATTGTTTGTAAAATTAATTACATCGATGTTTTCGTTGCGAAGTTCTCTCACTATTCCGTGAATTCTCGAACCTTTCATTCCAACACAAGCTCCAACTGGATCAACTCTTTCGTCGTATGATTCTACAGCAACTTTAGCTCTTTCACCTGGTACACGAACAATGTTTTTGATGGTAATAAGTCCATCGAAAATTTCAGGTACTTCAAGTTCAAAAAGTCTTTCAAGGAAAACCGGAGAAGTACGAGATAATATAATTAGAGGGCTATTATTTTTCATGTCAACTCGGATAACAACGGCTCTTAAGCTGTCGCCTTTTCGGAAATGGTCAGAAGGAATCTGTTCATTTCTCGGAAGAATCAATTCGTTTCCTTCGTCGTCGATTATCAAAATTTCTTTTTTCCAAACTTGATAAACTTCGCCAGTAATTATTTCGCCTATTCTGTCTTTATATTTGCTAAATATTGAATCTTTTTCAAGGTCAAGTATTCTTGACGAAAGATTTTGACGTAAAGCAAGAATTGCTCTTCGTCCAAAGTCAATAAGTTTAACTTCGTCGGTAACGTCTTCGCCGACTTCGTAATCTTCGTCAATTTTTTTAGCGTTTGACAGTGTTATTTGAAGGTTTGCATCTTCTAACTCATCATCTTCAACGACTTCACGATTTCTCCATATTTCAAAGTCTCCTTTGTCAATGTTGATAATGATGTCAAAATTTTCACTAGAGCCAAATAGTTTATCAAGAGTACTTCTGAAAACTTCTTCAAGAATTCTCATCATTGTTTCTCGGTCAATGTTTTTTAGCTCTTTGAATTCCGAAAATGTGTCAATTAAATTAATGTTTAAGTCCATTTTCAATTATTTTAACTTTTTGTTTAAAAAGTAATTAAATTAATAGTTGATTTTATATTATTAAATTCAATAATCTTATTTCTTACTACGGTTTCTTTTTTCTTTTTTCCTTCGACTTTTACTTTTTCAGCGTATTCGAATTCTATACTGTCGTCATTAACCTTAGTGATAATGCCTTTGTTTTTTACACCATCAATTAGAACGATTTCGACGTCTTTGCCAATATTTTTAAGATATTGTTTGTGAACCTTAAAGGGTTGTCCAATTCCAGCAGATGCAACCATAAGTTCGTAATCTTCTATTTCGCGGTCTATATTTGCCTCGATGTGCCTACTTAATGCGACACAGGTGCTGATTGGAACTCCTTCGAAACTGTCGATAGTAACAATAATTGCATTTTTTGCACTTATTGTAGCATCGACCAGAAAAACATTATTTTCCTTAACAAATTCGTCGATTAAAGTCAGTATTTTCGCTTTTTCTATCATAATTTTGGTGTAATAAAATAGGGGACTTTTGCCCCCTATTTCATTTCTTTTCCCACAAATCTGCTACAAACTTATAATAAAAAGTTGAATTTACAAAAACTCTAGATGGATTTTAAAAACTTGTTATACCTATTTTGAATTATGGTTTAACACAACCAAATTTTCCGAGATATTTTTCGATTCCTATTTTTATAGTCTTTTCTAAATCCATGTGATGTAAGCAAATTTTGGTTTCTATAATTTCATCGTTTTTTAGCTCCAAATTAAGTATGGTTCTAACAGAATTGTTATCTGAATTTTCGGCTGTTGTATTGTTCTCGGTTTTTGCTTGAGCAATAATTTTTCGACTTGCGTAAATTTCTGCCCACAAGCTATCAACTTGTAAATTTGTGACTTCGCTCAAATTTTCAGAACTTTCGGGAGCTACTAGCTTTGATTCTAGACCAATTTTGCCGACTCTCATTTTACTTTCTGATTCTCTGTAGTCGTATTCGCGATTAGCCATAAACAAATTATCAATTAAGATTATGTTTTTAGCTGCTTTTACATTGTTGATTCCTCCAACATCGCTGAATCCAAAAATATTTCCCAAGCACATTAGTTGAACTTCTTTATCCATTTTAAGTGCGTTTCCGCTGTAATTTTTGGCAAGTTCATCGTATCTCCATGTAAATAAAATTGTATTATTTGTAATTTCGTACATGGTTGGGTTATTTCCGTCGGCGGGCTTCCAAAGCGAAGTTGCATGGATACCTTCTCCGGTATTATTTATTATCAGATTATTGTCGATTTTTATCATGCTCGACTTGTTTCCTGCTGTGTAAATAGCTCCTTCGAGGCTGGCAGTATTCAACACGATGCAATTTTTAACGGTTGCATTGCAATATTTTCCAGTTGTGATTTTTATTCCTTCAGTATTTGGTGTAGCATGCTTACTTTGCTCAGAATTATCGGTTCTCAAAATTTGTAATTTTTTTTCGTCGGCATATAAATTTCTATCGCCATTGTCGATAATTATTCCATCAACAACAATTTCTCCTTTATATTCGGGATATTTTAAATGTGTTTCGATTTTCAATCTCGCTTCGGTCGAGGTTTCATTTAGACGATTAGACCCTGAAAAAATGGTTTTGTATTCTCCCCATGGATCTCGTTGACTAAAATCGTTGCTGTATCCTCCGATTATTGTACACGGAACATTTGTGCTATAGGCTCCAATTCCATTTGTTCCCAGATATTCCCCTTGTGCAATATGAACAATATCGCCTGGAGCTAGAAGTGAAATTATATCTCCTAAATCTTTAACAGGTTTCTTTTTTGTGCCGAGATTCCCTTTTCCTTTATCAACCGAAACATAATATTCTTTTGGCGAAACCGTCGAAACTACATTTTTTGTTTGAGCATTTGCCAAATCTGAAGCCATCACAATAAATGATAAACAGATTATTCGAATCCAAAGATTTTTCATGTGAGATTATTTAAAATATAACAATGTTTTTTGCAGGAATCTAAAAAAAACTTAATCAATTTTTATTCTATTGTCGATTAATAAGTCTGAATATTTTTCGTCAAGCGTATCGGTCCAGCCGATTAAATATTTTGTAAAATTGCTCATTTCCATAGTTTTAATGCTTTTTGCATACGGATCTTGCATAATTTCATTCGGGAAATTTTTTGTGGCAAAATCAATATTTTTTTGACTTTTTCGATAGGGAGAACTGCATAAATCGGCTGCACCAAATAAGTTTAAAACACTGTGAGCAATTGCCGAAGGATATTTGTAACTTACGATAGCAAATTCAACATCGCTGGTTGTCATGGTATTTACATGCAAG
The DNA here is from genome assembly GCA_001769505.1 of Bacteroidetes bacterium GWF2_33_38. Lineage (GTDB taxonomy): Bacteria > Bacteroidota > Bacteroidia > Bacteroidales > GWF2-33-38 > GWF2-33-38. The sequence continues at coordinate 60,362 of MEOF01000051.1, read as the reverse complement.
GAAATGTCGGTTTTATAATAATTGTTTACCATAAACAAAAGTGCTACGCTCTCGGCTTTGTATTCGTCGCGTAAATAGGCAACAAACCGTTCTTTATTTTTCGGATTTTTGATTTCGGGAATTCCGTCTTTTTCTGATAAGTTAAACGATAATCCTGCTTTTTTGGCAATGTAGTCGGCCCATTTGTTTAAACTGATAATTCCAGTATGTAAATTTGGCGTTGTGATTGTTTTTTCTACCGAGCCTTCAGGAAGTTCTTTGTTTATGGTCGAAAATTCTTGTCCAATGTAATAATCGCTTCTTACCTTTAAATTTATTTTTTCTTCTCTAGCTTTTGTATTGAGCCAGTTTACGGCTGTATTTAAGGAATCAATAGTCGATTGTATATCAAACTCTGTCCATGGCAATGTCGATTTTGTATCAACAAATACGCAGTAAACCAATACTTCTCCTTTCAGCGTTTTGCATACATTCATGTTTCGAGCATCACGATAATCGATTTTTTTCGAAAGCAAATATGAACTCAGCAGTATGCTTGAAAGAATTAATAAAAATAGTTTAAGCTTCATAACAATATGTGTGTCTGTTTTTTTGTTGTTTACAAAAGTATAAATTATACCGATAGAAAAAAACAAACGAATTGCGTGATGTTTTAAGATTATTATTCGTTACACAAATGCGTGTAATTAATCAGTTTTTGTAGTATTCTTGCTCCTACATTTGCGTCCCATTCGGTATCTCCCGGTGAAACCTCGCATAAATCAAATCCGATGATTCTTTTTTTGTAGTCCGATAACTTTTTAATCAAGTAAACAGCTTCGTAAAATCGCAATCCACCTGGTACAGGAGTTCCAGTATTTGGACAATGCTCTGGAGTGAGCCCGTCGATATCGAAACTTATGTAAACATTTTCGGGTAAATAGGTCATAATTTCGTCGCATTGTTTATCCCACAAAACTCCTTTGTACGTGTCTTGCTTTATCTGAAAATCGTGGTACATGATAACTCTGTCGTCGTTGTTTGCAAATTCAATTTCGTCTTCGCAAACATCTCGTACAGCAACTTGAACAAGCTTTGTAATGTTTTTAAATTTCATGGAATTAAACATAATCGAAGCATGAGAATGAGTAAATCCTTCGTAGGCATTTCGTAAGTCGGCATGAGCATCAATATGCAATATCCCAAACGATTCATGTTTTGAGCAAAGAGCTTTGATTAATCCGTAAGGAACACTATGTTCGCCTCCAATTACTCCAACAATTTTTCCTTTATTAAGCCAATCAAGCGACTCGTTATAAACCCATTGGTTAATTTCGTCAGAAGCTTTGTTCACTTTTTCAAGTAAAGACGAAACATTTTTATCTTCAACACTAATTCCTTTTTCGAGCAACGAAATAATATCATCGGAATATTTTCCAAAAACTTTATTTTTCGTTAAAATCGCTTTTTCAATAGGGATTGTTCCGGTTTTTATTTTCCAAGCATCTTTTACATCAAAATCGTATAAATCGACTTGAGTCGAAGCGTTTATAATTGCCTCAGGACCTGACGCCGTTCCCTTTCCGTAAGAGGTTGTTGCGTCCCAAGGAACAGAAAGAAGCACAATTTCCGATTCTTCAACTGTGTAAGGAAAAGCGAAATAATTTCCATTCGGAATACCAATATCATTCGGGTTGTAATCCATAATTGAACGAATAAAGTTTTTGTTATCAAAAAACAAAATTAAAGTAAGTTTTACTATCTTTATACTATTAACGAAAAAAATATTTTATGGAAACCTCAGAAAAAATTATTCAAGCAATTAAAAAAGCTGGAAAAGCTATGAAAAGTGCAGAAATTGCAGATGCAACTGGAATCGATAAAAAAGAAGTCGATAAAGTATTAAAAAAACTTAAAACTGAAGAGAAAATAATTTCTCCGAAAATGTGCTTTTACGATGTAAAAAAGTAAAAATGTATAAAAATTTGGAGTTCTAAATCACAAAGGTTTTAACTCCAAATTTACATTTAAAAAAATGAAGATTCTCTCTCTTGCTAAAATTCGGGAAGCCGATTTGTACACAATTGAAAATGAACCCATAAAGTCGATTGACTTGATGGAAAGAGCAGCATTTCAATGTGTTAAATGGATTCTCAATCGCTGTAAAAATAGCGAGGAATTTGTAGTTTTTGCAGGACAAGGAAATAATGGTGGTGATGGACTGGCAATAGCCCGAATGCTAGCTGAAAATAAAAAAAAGGTTCGTGTTTATGTATTGAAAATTTCGAATTTAAGCTCTGACGATTTTAAGACTAACTACGAACGTTTAGTGAAAACAACAGTAGATGTTAAAGAAATTGAATCGAAAAATGAATTGCCTAAACTTAGCCAAAATGCAATTATAATCGATGCAATTTTCGGTTCCGGATTGTCGCATACGATTTCGGGAATTGCGGAACAAACAATATCTTTCATAAATAGTCAAAACAATCAAAAAATTGCAATTGATATTCCTTCAGGTTTATTTGTTGATGATAATAGCAACAATCTCCGAGATTCAATTGTGAAAGCAGATGTTACGCTTACATTTCAATTTCCTAAACTTCCATTTCTATTGGCTGAAAATCATGAATTTGTTGGCGATTGGATAGTTTTAGATATAGGTTTGCATAATGATTTTATTTCTTATGCTGATACAGAAAATTTTTATCTTGAACGCCAAGACATAAACTTAAAACCTCGTGATAAATTTGCACACAAAGGAAGTTTTGGTCACGGATTGCTTATTGCAGGAAGTATTGGAAAAATGGGTTCGGCTGTGTTGGCATCAAAAGCTTGTTTAAGAAGTGGAATAGGCTTACTTACGAGTTATATCCCGAAAAATGGATTGTCTATAATTCAATCGTCGGTTCATGAAGCAATGGCGATTTGTGATACAAACGAAAATTATATTTCTGATATTCCAAGTTTTGAAAAATTTTCAGCAATCGCAATTGGTCCAGGCTTATCGCAGGAAAAAGATACTTTTTTGGCATTTAAAAAACTAATTTCAACTTGCAACAAACCCTTGGTAATTGACGCCGATGGTTTAAATCTTTTGTCGAAAGATCAAACACTATATAAGCTATTGCCACAAAACACAATTCTTACACCCCATAAAAAAGAATTTGAGAGGCTTTTTGGACAAAGCAAATCGGATATGAATAGGCATATTCTTCAAAAAGAAATGTCGAAAAAATATAAAATTATTATTGTTCTAAAAGGGTCAAATACATCAATTTCATTGCCTGATGGAGAAACTTGGTTTAACTCAACCGGAAATAATGGGATGGCAACCGCCGGAAGTGGAGATGTTTTAACAGGAATAATTCTATCTTTGCTGGCTCAAAATTACAATAGCGAAGACGCTGCTAAAATTGGTGTGTATATTCATGGACTTGCTGGAGATTTTTCGTTAAAAAATCAAAGCCACGAATCGTTAATTGCCGGCGACATTGTTGAAAATTTGGGAAATGCTTTTAATTTTGTTAAAAAATAATTTTACGATGATAAAAATAATTTCTGTTGTTCTTTTGATTTTTGCGATTAGTGCTTGCACAAGTGTAAAAGTTGTTAATGTTAACGAAGCCGAAAAATATTACGATGGAGGAATTATATATTCGTTACCCGAAACGGTTTTGCAAATTGATGTTGAATTAAAAAAGACAACTTACATAAGAGGTCCTTTTTTCGAATACGCCGAAAAATATTTAAATATCAACAATGTGATTAAAAAAAATCACACGGAATGGGAAATTATAAATGTTGACATTAATAGTATTGCTGAACCTGATTATAATAATTATTTCGTTTTAAAATCGAACAATAAGACTATAATGAACGGGCTTACTCTTAACGAAAAAGGAGTTATAGAGTCAATAAACCTGGTTTCAAAATCTCCAAAGTCTGTTGAATCAGACAACCTGATAATTGATATTGCAAAACCCGAGATAGAAGCTCAGTTTACCGATTTGTCGATAAAACGGAATATTAACGAATTACAAGATACGGTTTACAAAAAGGTAAAACAAGACACTTCTTTTGTTCGAGTTCCTATAATACGAAAACAATTAGAGAAAAAATCGATAAACGAAAAAGCAGAAGAAGCGGCTAACTTTATTATTAAGCTTAGAAAGCGAAGGTTTAAAGTGCTTACAGCACAAACTGAAACTCAAATTTCGGGAACTGGCAGTGTGCAATCGATGATTGCAGAACTTGATAAATTGGAAGAAGAATATTTATCCTTGTTTATCGGGAAAAAATACGAAGAAACAATCATCAAAAACTTTACTTATACTCCTAATAAAAGCAAAGATTTGAATGTGAGCATTTTATTTAATTTATCAAAAGAAAACGGAATTGTAAGTAAAGAAGATCAAAGCTCGCAGCAGGTTATCGTAAAAGTTATAAATGATGGAAAAACAAAGGTTATTGATAGTTATTTAGCAAAAAAAGAGGAAGAAAAGACAAAAGAAATAAAAGGTCTTGTATATCGAATTCCAGATCTTGCTTCGGTTCAAGTTTTACTAGGTGAAGACGTCATTGCTCGGAAAAAACTTCTTGTTGCTCAGTTTGGAACATTGACCACATTACCCGAAACTATTCTTAAAAATAAAAACGTACAAATAAGATTTAATCCTTTATTTGGAAATATTGAGCAGATTTTTCAATAATTTCGTTTGATGATTTTAGTATTTTCGTTTAAAAAAACCGATAAAAACCAACCACCGAATCCATACTAAGTACGTTGCTTTGGCTGTTTGCCCTTTTAACAAAAAAACAGTTCCCAAAATTACTGCAGCTGCAAACTTAAATAAATATTCAAAAGGTTTTGCAAGTGTTTGAATAAATGGCTCTTGTTTTAATCTGATTCTCTCAGTAGCTCCAACCTGAAAACTTTGCTTTTTGATATACCAATCTTCAACCCTAAAAGCATCCATGTAGTGATGAACAATTACATCTGCAGCGTATAGTATCGTTTTTCCATTTCGTCGAAGCTTAAGAAACATATATTTATCATCGTTTCGAATACCTAAGTCAACATTAAATCCGCCTAATTCTTCAAATACTTCTTTCCTAAAAGCCATGTTGCACCCAACTGGATATTTTGTTGAAACAAATGCCGTTGTAGTATCTCCGTAATCGACTTTTGAAACAAAACCTTCGAGGTATTTCGACATCCATTTTGGTTCTTTTCCTGCAAAATAAATTGGAAGAACCTTTCCGCCGAGTGAATCAAATTTAGGATTATTTTGAAATGCTTGTAGTAAATTTTCGGCATAATCGGGTTCAGCAATTGCATCGTCGTCGATAAATGCAATGATTTTTCCGCTCGCTATTTCAATTCCTTTGTTACGAGCATAAGATAAGCCTTGATTAGATTCTATGGCATATTTGAAATTTAATTCCGGATTGTTTTTTCCGAAATTCAGACTAATTTCTTCGGTTTTATCGGTAGAATTATTATTGATGACAATGTATTCGACCTTGCTGTTATCAAGAGTCTGTTTTGTTAGGCTTTCAAGAGCTTCGGGTAAATATTTATCTCTATTGTATGAGCAAATTATGATAGATAATTCCATTCTAATTTTAAATTATTTGCAAACCTACACGAAATATATGAATCTGCAAATGAGATGTTTTGATTTGTCTTAAAAAAACAAACACCCAATTTTGAAAATCGAGTGTTTGATAGAGTTTTTAACCTCCAAAATCGTCAAATGCAATCATTTCATTGGGAACTCCCATATCGTAAAGCATTTTATTCACAGCATCGTTCATCATAGGAGGTCCACAAAGGTAGTATTCAATATCTTCTGGCTCTTCGTGTTTGCTTAAATATTCATCTTTAATTACCTGATGTATAAAACCTTTTAAGCCATTCCAATTATCTTCTTCTTTTGGTTCAGAAAGTGCGATATGAAAAGTGAAATTAGGGAACTCTTTTTCAATGGCTCTAAAATGTTCTTCGTAAAATACTTCTCGTTTTGAACGAGCTCCATACCAAAAAGTAGCTTTCCTTCCAGTTTTAACCGTATGGAATAAGTGAAAAATATGCGAACGCATTGGAGCCATTCCTGCACCACCGCCAATAAACATCATTTCTTTTTCGGTTGGCTTAATGTGAAACTCTCCGTAAGGACCAGAAATCATAACCTTATCGCTAGGCTTGCGTGAAAAAATAAACGAAGAACAAATACCTGGATTTACATTCATAAAACCGCCTTTTGCTTTATCCCAAGGAGGTGTTGCAATACGAATATTTAACATTACAATGTTATTTTCTGCTGGGTGACTTGCCATTGAATAAGCACGATACGTTTCTTCGGTATTTTTCATTTTCAAGTCCCACAATTTTAAATTATCCCATTCGTCTCTATATTGCTCTTCAACTTCAATATCTTTTCTGAAATCAACCTCAAGTTTTGGAACATCTATTTGTATATATCCGCCCGATTTAAAATCTAGAGTTTCGCCTTCAGGCAGTTTTACTACAAATTCTTTAATAAATGTTGCAACATTCCGATTCGAAACAACTTCGCATTCCCACTTCTTGATTCCCATTATTTCGTGAGGAATAAGAATCTCCATTTCTTCGCGAACTTTTACCTGACATCCCAAACGCCAATTTTCTTTAATTTGTTTACGGTTAAAAAATCCAACTTCAGTAGGAAGTATTGTACCGCCGCCTGATTCAACTTGACATTTACACATTCCGCAAGTTCCTCCGCCTCCGCAAGCCGATGGTAATAAAATTTTATTCACAGCCAATGTATTCAAAAGCGATGAACCGCGTTCAACATCAATTTCGCTGTCTCCGTTAATTTTGATTTTAACTTTGCCCGATGGTGAAAGTTTTGCTTTAGCGATAAGCAACATCACAACCAAAAGTAGAATAGTTCCTAAAAATATTCCTGTTCCTATTAAAAGTAAATTTATAAAACTCATTTTAATTCAAATTAAATTTTAATTCCCATAAATCCCATAAATGCAAAGGCCATTAAACCTGTAATTATGAAAGTAATTCCTAATCCACGTAAGGGTTTTGGAATATTTGAGTACGTAATTTTCTCTCTAATTGCAGCCATACTTATGATGGCTAAAAACCAACCAATTCCTGATCCAACAGCATAAATTGTAACTTCACTAATTCCAAGTCCCATCAATGATTGGTCTTCTTTTTCTTGTACAAAAAGTGCTACGGCTAAAATCACACAATTCACTGCAATGAGTGGTAAAAATATTCCTAATGAACTGTACAATGCTGGTGAAAATTTTTCGACTGCCATTTCAACTAATTGAACTATCGCAGCAATGCTCGCAATAAAAATCAAGAAACTTAAAAAGCTCAAATCAACATCTTTAAAACTTTCGTTAATCCAAACCAAAGCTCCTGGTTTTAGCATATAATGATATAATAACCAATTGAATGGAGCTGTAATTAACAAAACAAAAACCACGGCAATTCCAAGTCCTATGGCTGTTGTTACCTTTTTTGATACAGCAAGGTAAGAGCACATTCCCAAGAAATATGCGAACACCATATTGTCGATAAAAATCGACTTTACAAAAAGATTAAATAATTCCATAATAAATATTTTTCAAAATTAATTTTCGATTAATTGTTTGTTTCTGCTTCGTTGTATCCAAATAATAATACCAATAATTATCAAAGCCATTGGAGGAAGTATCATTAAACCATTGTTTTCGTAACCTAATTGATAAAAAACTGGAGGAATAACTTTGTAACCCCATATGGTTCCTGAACCTAAAAGTTCTCGTGTAAACGAAATAATTGCTAAAATCAACGTGTAACCCAAACCGTTTCCAATTCCATCAATAAACGATGGCCATGGTTTGTTGCTCATTGCAAAAGCTTCTAAGCGTCCCATCAAAATACAATTTGTGATAATTAATCCCACAAAAACCGAAAGTTGTTTGCTCACATCATAAACATAAGCTTTTAGAATTTGGTCAACAATAATTACCAAAGCCGCAACCACAACCAATTGTACAATAATTCTAATTCGGTTTGGAATTGTGTTTCGTAACGATGAAATTATTGCATTTGAAAACGCAGTTACAATCATTACAGAAACTCCCATAACCAATGCTGGCTTCATTTGTACGGTTACTGCCAACGATGAACAAATTCCTAAAACTTGAACCGTAATTGGATTTTCAAGATTAATAGGTTTTGTTAACAAACTTGTATATTTATTTGCCATATTTTATAATTTTTGTGCTTTGTTTTTACTAAAATATTCTTGATATGATGATAAACAATCTTTCACCATTGCTTCTAAACCTTTGCTTGTGATGGTTCCGCCCGAAATTGCATCAACTGCGTGAATATCATCATCTTTTGCTCCGCCTTTCATTATTCCAACGGATGTGAATTTATTTACGGTGTCGAAAATTTGTTTTCCGAAAAATTGCTTTTGAAATACTGCAGTGTTTATTTCTGCTCCTAAACCGGGGGTTTCTCCTTTGTGGTCGAACACGCAACCTGCAATGGTGTTAAAATCTGGTTGAAACGACATATATCCCCAAATTGGTCCCCAAAGTCCTTTTCCACGCAATGGAACTATGTAAAGTTGTAAACTATCGCCTTCGTTTGGTGTGCAAATGTAAACTGGAAATAATCGTTCTTCAATTTTTTCTTTTTTAAGTTCGTCGGCTAAATTTATATCGAAAGCAATTGCGTTTTCGATTTTTTCACCTTTGCTATTCACAACCAACGACGATGTGATGAATTTTTTGTATATTTCTTCAGCATTTTTTGGTGTTGAAACAATATTTACTGATGCCAAAATGTTTTGCATTTTCTCAATACGGATATTGTTTTCTTGCGGTTCTTTCAAACTTTGCGATACATACGTTAATGCTGCTGCAATTACAACAACCATTATTGTTGAGTAAATAAATATGTATGAGTTTTTTTCGGTATTCATATTTTTATGTTTTTATAAAATCAATTTTTGACAATGGGATTAATCCCATTGTTGTTACATTTATTTTGCAGTTCTTTTTAATCTTCGATTTACGTTTGCTTGAACTACATAATAATCGATTAATGGAGCAAATGAATTTAAAAGTAAAATTGCTAACATCATTCCTTCGGGATATGCTGGATTTACAACACGAATTAACATCGACATAACGCCAATCAAAAATCCATAAATTATTTTTCCGGTTGCTGTTTGTGTTGATGAAACTGGGTCGGTTGCCATAAAAACAACGCCAAATAAAAATCCGCCCATCATTAATTGTTGCAATGGCGAAACCATCATATATTGATTTGCTCCAACTAAATTAAATGTCAAAATCATTAAAACTGCTCCAACAATTGCCGAAAGCATTATGCGTAAACTTGCAATTCCTGTAATGATTAGAATTGCGGCTCCAATTAAAATTGCCAATTTTGAAGTTTCGCCAATTGAACCGGGAATTGTTCCAATAAACATTTCCATTAACGATGGAATTTTTTCGAATTGATTTTGAGCTGCAAGTGCCAATGGTGTTGCTCCCGAAAAACCGTCAACTACTTTGGTTGATGTATCGCTTAAGCCTGAAATCCAAACAAAATCTCCCGACATTTTTGATGGATATGCGAAAAATATAAACGCTCTTGCCAACAATGCTGGATTAAAAATGTTCATTCCTGTTCCGCCAAAAACTTCTTTTCCAATAATTACTGCAAAAATTGTTGCAACTGCAACCATCCAAAGTGGAACATCAACTGGCATAATCATAGGAATTAACATTCCCGAAACCAAAAATCCTTCGTTTACTTCGTGTTTGCGAATTTGTGCAAAAATAAATTCTACGCCCAAACCCGAAACATAGGAAACTACAATGATTGGAAATACTTTTAAAAATCCAAACCACGACATTTCCCAAAATCCGACAGTTTCGCCAATTGCACGAAAATGTTGAAATCCAACATTCCAAATTCCAAACAAAAGTGCTGGAATTAATGAAATTACAACAATAGACATTGTTCGTTTCAAATCAATGCTATCACGCACGTGTGCTCCACGATTGGTTACTTTGTTTGGAACAAATAAAAATGTTTCAAAAGCATCGAAAGTTGAACGAAGTTTTGAAAATTTGCCTCCTTCTTCGAAGTTTGGCTTTATTTTATCTAAATATTTTCTTAAAAAATCCATCTTTTTGTAAGTTCGTAAAGTTTATCAAGTTTTTAAAGTTTGTAAAGTCCGTAAAGTTTATAAAGTTCAATTGCAATTAGTAATTTTCAATTAGTAATTAGCAATAAACAGCCCAATAAATAAATCAATTTGTAATCTTCAATCTAAAATCAATTAGCACATTAGCATATTATCTAATTACCAAATTTTCTCTTCTGAATTCTTTCTTCAAATTACCAAATTAGCACATTACCAAATTATCACATTAATTAACTCATTTCTTTTTTCATTAAATTTAATCCGTTGCGAAGAATTTTTTGAACTTCAATTTTTGATGTGCAAACATATTCGCACAAAGCTAAATCTTCTTCAATAACTTCGTAAATTCCAAGTTGTTCCATTTTATCAATATCTTCAACCATAATTGCTTTTACCAAATGTTGTGGCAAAATGTCCATTGGAACTACTTTTTCGTATTGACCTGTCATTACAAAAGCACGTTCGGCACCATTGTAATTTGTATCTAATTTGTATTCTTTTTTTGGAAATAATGACGAAAAAAATGTTTTCGATGCCGAAAATTTATTCATTCCGGGCAAAGCCCAACCTAAAAATTCGTAATGATTTCCTTCCGGAATTACAGTTAATTGTGTGTCGTGAAATCCTAAAAATCCTTTTTCCGAAATTTGAGTTCCGGTTAAAACATTTCCCGAAATAATTCGAACATTTTCTTGTTCTAAATTGTTTTTAATTAATTCTGTAACTTGAGATCCAATCATTACTTTATAGTACCGTCTTTCTTTAACTTCTGAGCCGGTTAAGGCAACAATTCTAGATGCATCGTAAATTCCTTTTGAAAATAATCGTCCTATAGCAACAACATCTTGGGGGTTTAGCGTCCAAACAACATCGCCCTTGTTAATTGGGTCGATATGATGTATTTGAACGCCAACGTTTCCAGCAGGATGTGGTCCGATTATGCTATTTAGTTGAACGCCTTCGGTGTTAATAAAAACTTTTGAAGGATTAAATTCTGCATTAATGTTTAAATGTATTTTTCCCGATGTAAGTTTAGACAATGCATTAATTCCAATTTGAAATTCTTTTGCATCGTCTTGAATCGTAAAATCTAAGTCGGGGGCTAAGGGAGCAGAATCAAAGGCTGATATAAAAATAGATTTTGGAGTGTCGTTAGGATTTGCAACAATCCCATAAGGGCGTTGAATGATTAAAGGCCAAAGTCCACTTTTTAATAGATTTTCAATAACTTGATCTTTTGACAAATTTTTGGGGTCTCCATGTGTAAAAAGCTCATATTCATGCTCAATATCAGCTTTTATTATTACTTCAAGAATTTGTCTTCGCTCTCCTCTTATAATTTCTTTTACTGTTCCGCTGACAGGAGATGTGAATAATATTTCTGGCGTGTTTTTATCGTGAAACAAAGCTGTCCCTGCTTTAACTAATTCGCCTTCTTTCACAAGCATTTTAGGAGTTAAACCATGAAAATCAGTTGGTTTTATTGCAAAATATTCAGCTTGATTAGGTTTAATAAATATTTTCTCTGCGCCCCCTGCGATTCTGATATTTAATCCTTTACGTAATTTTATTACTTTCGACATCAGACAAGTATATATTTGTTATTTTTACGGCAAATTTATGTAATTTTATTTCGTTTTAATAATGTTTTATAAAAAAATATACATTTATATATATAAATAAATGCAGAGTTTAATAGTTAATAGTACTAAAATATATTTTTGTCTTGTATTTATGCTAAAAACGCTATTTGCAGATGCTCAGAATATCAATTCCTCAAGCATGGTATATAAAGATGAAACTTTTAAGGAGTCGATACAATCAGTATTATTATATAATAAACAATGGGAGCTTTCTCGTCCTTTAATGGTTATAGATAATAACGATACATTAAAACTTAGCTTCGATGATATCAATAATAATGTTAAGAATTATTATTACAAAATAATTCATTGCAATTCCGAATGGGAATCTTCAAATTTGTTTTATTCTGATTACATGAGCGGGTTTGAAGAAAACGAGGTAAATGATTATAAATTCTCAATAAACACGTTGATCGCTTATGTTCATTACAATCTTTTTATTCCGAATGAACAAGTTCAGATTTTAAAATCTGGCAATTACATTATACAAGTTTACGAAGACAATAATCCCGAAAATATTGTTTTTACTCGCCGATTTTATTGTGTCGAAAACAAGGTTCATGTCAATGCTATTTGCAAACAAGCTACTGATATTAACGAACGAAATACAAGTCACGAAATTGATTTTAAGATAGAAACAGGTTCTTTAAATATTAATAATCCGTACAACGATATAAAAGTTACGATTAGTCAGAATGGTCGTCCAGATGGCTTGATTACAAACCTCAAACCACAATTTGTAAATACAAACGAATTGATTTACGAATACGATGAGGGGAATTTATTTAGTGCAAACAACGAATTCAGAAATTTTGATATGAAAAGCATTCGTTACCAATCTGAAAATATTGGAGGAATTCAATTTATTGAACCTCTTTACCATGTTGGAATAAAAGAAGATTTAGCAAAAACTCATGCACAATATTTTTTCGAGAACGATATCAATGGGAAATACTTGGTGAAAATAACCGAAGGCGACGATAGCGAAGTCGAAGCAGATTATGTTATGGTACATTTTAGATTACCTTATGAAATCCCCTTCGTAACTGGAAATATATATTTGTACGGAGCGTTGACCGATTGGCAAATGAATGCAAAAAATCGAATGCAATATAATTTCGAAAGTCATGCGTACGAAATATCGTTGTTATTGAAGCAAGGCTACTACAATTATGCATATGCATATCTCGAAAACGGGACAGACTTTGCTGACTTATCTCTGATTGAAGGTAGCCATTATGAAACCGAAAATGAATATCATATTCTTGTTTACTATAAAGATATTTCTGATAGGTACGAGAGGCTTATTGGCTTTCAAATCGTAAATTCGAATATAAGATAATTTAACGGTTTCTTTTTTCGTTCTATTAAAAATTGATTAATATGAAACTGCAAATTTTATCACTATTGCTTTATCTTATAATAACTACGTCATATTCTTTTTCTCAAGGATTTCTTAACGTGGATTTAAGCTTGAAAAATATCGACGGAAGTCCATTATCGTTCACAGATATCTGGTTAATTGAAAATTCAACTCACGATAGTTTATCATATAAAACCGACCTCTTAGGAAGTGTATTGTTTAAACTTGATAAAGGAAAAACTTGGAGCCTTAATTATAAAGAAATCAGAAATCATACAACATTTACAGTTCCTGAAAACGGGGGTTCGAATCACAAATTATCCTTAGTTTATGTTCCTGATGAGAAAAATATAGAAAAAATTATTGAGGATAGAACGAATTTAAGTTTTGAAATTATTAATTCAAACGTGTCGCCAAGTAAATTGCCCGAAAACGGAAAATCTGTCATTCGACTCAAGCTAATATCCTTAAACGATAAACCATTAATTAAATACGATGTCGCTTTAACTTGCATAAAAGATAAAAAACAGTATGTTTCAAAAACCGACTTGTATGGAGAAGCTCGTTTTTTAGTTCCTAATAACAGAAATTATGAGGTAGATGTGTCAAATCACATAGCGTACGATTATATTAAATTAGACTCTGAAAGAAGTATGGTTTTGAGAAAAACAGTTGAGTTTATCCCAACTGAAATAGTTGAAAAAGTGTCTCCCGATACAATTCGACAAGATTCAAAAGAAATTTACGCTCCTACTAGTGATAGGGCATTCGTTACAGTTAATGTAAGAGATTTCTCGGGGAATCCGTTGGAAAACGAAGATGTGTTTTATCAAATTGAGGATTCATCATTAGTTTTTGCGACCGTAACCAATGAAAAAGGCACAGCAAAATTATTACTCCCAAAAGGTTATCGATATATTTTAAACTTCAAATACGAAAGAGGGGTTAAGTTATTTGACAATAGAAATTTAAGAGGCATGATTCAAGTTGAAGGAAATTTTGCTTATCGTGGCTCGAAACAAATTGAAGATTATTACGATCAAAGCAAAAGAGATAAAAATGGATTTTTCACAGAATTTATGCATATTGGAATAAAACCATACAGTATAGATTACGATTATCTCGAAAAAACAGAAAATGGTTTTAACCTTGCAATGTCGGATAGTTCAGAAGTTTTTTCACCAGCTGTTGTTAACGACAAAATATATATCGGAAGCAGTTTTTATAATCCGGAATTAATGTGTTTCGATGCAAATACAGGTCAATTTTCGTGGGGTGTTAGCCTGCAAGAAAGTGGCATTTCATCAGTTGTGTACGATAGCGATGTGTTATTTGTAAATACCTACTCGTGCACTTTATATGCTATAAAAGCATCTAATGGAGAGTTGTTATGGTCGAAATGGCTTGGACCAGTAATTTATTCTACTCCCTCAGTTTTTGAAGGAAAGGTTTATTCCGTTTATCCCGCTCAATTAGATTATGATTCCAGTAAAGAGACAAATAACTTTGTGTTGGTATGTTTTTCGTTGAAAACAGGAGATATTCTTTGGCAGAATTGGATTGATTATGAGGTTCTTGGAGCTCCAGTTATTTCTGAAAATATTGTTTACTTAACAACTTATTCAGGTGCGTTGTATAGTTTCGACGCTACAAATGGAAGTGATATTTCGCACAAAAATATTCATGCAATATCTACTCCAACTATCGTTGATAATCGAATTTACATCAACACGTTTAATCAAGATAATAAAACGATGTTAAATATTATTGATGCAAAAACATTAGAAATAGAAAAGAAAATACCTTCTATAAGTAAGTTGTGGAATACAAATATTAAAAGTCTTTCTGCGGCTTCAAAAATGAATTATGATGAGAATAGAATTGTTCATTATCATGGATTCAATTATCTGACTTTGGGAAAAAGGCTAATTTGCTCAGATGCTGAAACAGGTGAAATTGTTTGGTCGAGCAATATTACCAATTCTGAAAACAACAAATTTAATGCAAGTACTCCGGTTGTTGTAAATGGGAAAATAATCATCTGTACTTCAGATGGTAAAATTAAACTTTTTGATTCTCAAACGGGGAAAATTCATAAAGAATATGATACAGGAAATGAACTTTGGATTTCGCCAACTGTTTATAATGGAGCTATTTATTCAGGAAGCAAAAACGGAAAGATGATTAAAATTGATACCAAAGACAAGAATAATACAGGATGGAATATGTGGGGAGGAAATTCAAATCATAATGCAGTGCAAAAATAAAAAAGGAACCGAAGTTCCTTTTTTTATAATTAAGTTGCTATTATTCACATTCAACATCAATAAATGCGGTATCCCAACAATGCCAATCTTCGTCAGCAAAGAAATTACTATCTTGAACTTTTCCAGCTTTAGTGTTTCTGTTCCAAGTAATTTTTGTGTAATTCTCTAATCCTTTGTTGTAAATATCGTAGAAAGCGTCGTAATTAACATCAGTTGTTTTACCATACTGAATGTATCCTCCATTTTCAGGTCCATCGGGAACAATATTCATATATTTTATGTTTGCTGCAGAACCATCACTAGCAGCCTCCCAAGTTATTTCTAACAATTCAGATGCATCGGTTGGTTTGTTGTAAAGAGTCCATTCTCCTGAAGTGTTATCAACATCAGACTCTCCTTTAAACCACAAGAAATCGGTAAATGCACCAAATCCAGTTTTTGAGATATACATCTCCCAATTAACTTTATTGTTTTCTACTTTCCCGTGAAGTTCTGCAGTGTAAGTGGCAGCCCAAACATCGAAACTATACGACCAAACCCACCAATCGTCATCATTTAACTCAGGTTCGTGATTAAACGATTCAACAAATGCAGCAACCGGAACAGCTAGTCCTACCGTAATAATTGCATTCCAAACACCAACATTAATAACCGAATAAGCAAAATTACCATAAGTTGTGTCTGTTGAATCTGTAATGTTTAATGCGCTTTTATTGCTGCTTGCAAAGTCAGAAAAATCCATAACAAAAGAGCCATCTGGTGGTAAATCTGGAGGTAGTTGGTCTTTATCTTTACAACCTGTTGGTATTATTACTGATAATGCCAACAACACGATTCCAATTTTAGCGATTTTTTTAAGCATAATTATCTATTTTTAGTTAATAAATTCAAAATTACAAAACTTAGACATAAGAAAGACGTTTTGGTTGCATATTTATCACGCAAAAATTGATATTTTTAAAAAATATTACTTCCTTTGCACACTTTTATATATATCACTATAAGCAAATTAATAACAATAAATAACATAGAAAACGAATATGAAAACTTACTCAACGGAACAGATTAGAAATATAGCTATTTTAGGGAATTCTCGCTCAGGAAAGACAACATTCTCCGAAGCTATGTTGTTTGAAGGTGGAGTTATTGACAGAAGAGGTCAAGTCGAGGCAAAAAATACCGTTTCAGATTATAACGATATTGAACACGAGAATGGAAACTCTGTTTTTACTTCTGTTTTATGTGCAGAACACAATAATTGTAAAATTAACATCATAGATCCTCCTGGTGCTGATGATTTTATTGGAGGTGTTGTTACAGCATTACATGTTACTGATTTGGGCTTAATGTTATTAAACTGCCAAAATGGTATTGAGGTTGGTACAGAAATTCAAATGAGATATTTGAAAAACAGTCCTCGCCCATTGTTTTTTGCTTTAAATCAATTAGATAGCGACAAAGCAAATTTTGATAAAACAGTTGAACAAGCAAAAGAACGAATCGGAGGTAAATTTGTATTAGCACAATATCCTGTTGAAACAGGTTTGGGATTTAAGTCAATTATTGACTTAATTTCAATGAAAATGTACACATATTCTGCTGATGGAGGAAAACCAGTAATTTCAGAAATTCCTGCCAGCGAAAAAGATAAAGCCGACGAATTATTAAACGAACTTGTTGAAAAAGCTGCAGAAAGTGACGAAACTTTGATGGAACTTTTTTTCGAAAACGGAACGTTAACCGAAGAGGAAATGGCTAAAGGCTTAGCAAAAGGACTACTACAAGGAGATATTTATCCTGCTTTTTGTGCATCCGCTAAGAAAAATATGGGTATTTCTCGAATTATGGATTTTATCACAACATCGGGCCCCAACCCTTCGCAAATGCCTGCAATTAAAAATTCTGAAGGTGCAGAAGTAAAAGTTGATTCCAAAGGAAGTCCTGCGATTTTCGTTTTCAAAACATCTATCGAAGAACATATTGGAGAGATTAACTATTTTAAAGTAATTTCTGGTAAACTTACTGAGAGCATTGATTTGGTAAATTATAATACATCAACAAAAGAAAGACTTTCTCAACTTTATGTATCTGCCGGAAAAATAAGAAATAAAGTTACAGAAGTTTCTGCCGGAGATATTTGTGCCAGCGTAAAACTTAAAAACACAAAGCTAAATCATACGTTAACAGCTTCAAATAATTCATTCAAATTTGATGCAATCAAATTCCCTGAACCAAAATTCAGAACAGCAATAAAAACATTAAGCGAAGGGGACGAAGAAAAATTAGGAGAAGCATTAAACAGAATGCATGTTGAAGATCCAACTATTTCGGTAGAATATTCAAAAGAATTGAAACAAATTCTAGTGTTCGGACAAGGCGAATTCCATTTGAATATGTTAAAATGGCATTTGGTTAATAAGTTTAAACTTACAACTGAATTTATAGCTCCTAAAATTCCTTATCGTGAAACCATTACAAAAGTTGCACAAGCCGATTATCGACATAAAAAACAATCAGGTGGAGCTGGACAATTTGGCGAAGTCCATATGATTATTGAACCATTCATTGAAGGAGCTCCAGACCCTACAATGCATAAAATAAATGGTAAAGAATACAAAATTTCGATTAGAGATAAAGAAGAGCATATTTTGTCGTGGGGTGGTAAATTAGTTTATTACAACTGCATCGTTGGAGGTTCGATTGACGCTCGATTTTTACCTGCAATTCTAAAAGGAATTATGGAAAAAATGGAAGAAGGTCCGCTTACTGGATCATATGCGCGAGATATTAAAGTTTTTGTTTATGATGGAAAAATGCACCCTGTTGATTCAAACGAAATTTCGTTTAGACTTGCAGGAAGAAATGCTTTCAGAGAAGCCTTTAAAATTGCAGGACCAAAAATTCTTGAGCCTATCTATGATGTAGAAGTTATCGTTCCGTCTGATTATATGGGAGACGTAATGAGCGATCTTACTGGTAGAAGAGGAATTGTTCAAGGCATGAGTAGCGAAGGTATGTATGGAAAAATTACCGCTAGAGTTCCATTGGCTGAGATGAATAAATATTCAACCGTTTTGAGTTCAATTACAGCTGGTAGAGCAATGTATTCGATGACTTATTCTGAGTACGCTCCAGTTCCTGGAGATGTTCAAGAACAATTGCTTAAAACTTACGAAGCAGAAGAAAAAGAAGAATAAATCTTATAATAATGAAAAGGCTGCCGAAATTCGACAGCCTTTTTTGTATAGCATAAATCATTTTCGTACTCACTTCTTTTTCAAATTGTGTAACAATTTCTTTTTTGCCCAATAAATTTTGTTTATTTGTAAAAAAATTGTGTATGAAAAAACTATCTCCTCAGCAATTGGCTTTTTTCATTTCGTTATTTGTGACATCGCTATTCGCAAGCATTATATTTTTTATATGCGATTATAATCAGCCTGATTTTTGGAAATACTTTTTGATATTCGGACTTAGTTTTATTGCCATTATTTATTTGCTAATTTACTATATTTTCAAAAAATTTATCATTTCCCGAATTTTGCCTATTTACAAAACAATTTACTCTGTTGGTTCAAAAATCGAGAATTTCGATACTTCGTTTGAAGATATCAATGTTTTTTCAAAAGTCGAACACGATGTTATGGTGTGGAATCGCAACAAATCGTCGGAAATTGAAAAACTTAAAGAAATGGAAGCTTTTCGAAAAGAATATATCGGAAATATTTCGCACGAGCTTAAAACACCAATATTCAGTATGTTAGGCTATATTTCGACTCTTATCGACGGAGGATTAGAAGATGAAACCATTAATAAAAAATATTTATTACGTGCCGAAAAAAGCATAAATCGAATGATTTCGATTATTAACGATTTAGAGTCTATAACGAAACTTGAATCGAATGTTTTGGCACTTGAAAGAGAAAACTTCGACATCACAAAACTAATCGAAGATGTTATCGAAAATCACGAAATATTTGCATCGGAAAAAAACATTAATGTTCGATTATTAAATACCAAAACAACTTTTGTAAATGCCGATAAAAGTCATGTTTTTATTTTATTCAACAATTTGATTAACAACTCTATAAAATACGGAAATATCGGCGGCGAAACCAAAATTGATTTGTATAATTTAGGCGATAAAATTTTATTCGAAATTACCGACAACGGAATAGGAATTCCCGAAAAACACATCAATCGAATCTTTGAACGATTTTACCGAGTTGATAAAAGCCGTTCAAGAGATCAAGGCGGAACCGGACTCGGATTATCAATTGTTAAACATATTATCGAAGCTCACAAGCAAACCATTAATGTTAAAAGTCTGCCCGAAAAATTAACAACGTTTACTTTTACGCTCGACAAGGCAAAATAAAATTGCATAATATTTGACTTCAGGAAAAGAAACACAAAAATATGAAGCACTATATATTTATTTTCATTGCCATAATTTCTACAGCTTTTATGTCAAAAGCACAAAACCAAGAATTGAATTTTTCTTTTGGACACACCAAACAAATTACTACAATCGAAATTTCTAACAATGGGAAACTCGCTGCTAGTGCTGGTTCCGATAAAACAATTAAATTGTGGGATATAAAAACAGGAAAAGAAATTTTTACTTTTTCAGGAATCAAATCGAATGCAAATACACTTTTGTTTAATTCAAGCAACACAAGGTTTTTAGCAGGATTGATTACTGGAGAGGTTTGCATATTTGATATTAACTCCAAAAAATTAATTTCTACGTTAAATACTGATATTCTCAAAGATGTTAAGTCGCTTGATATTTCGGCGAACGATAAAAAAATTATTGCCGGATACGAAGGCTCGATAATTATTTGGGATATTGATTCGTCAAAAATATCGTTCCAACTAAACGATTTACAAAAAGATGTTTTGTCGGTAAAATTTATTCCCGAATCGGATAACGAATTTATTTATAGCTTGAACGAACTTGATGCAATAAAAATAGTTAACATTAACAATCCCGAAAGTATAAGCTCGGCTTTTGAAAATGTATCACAAATTGTGGGCAATATTGAGTTTCTTGACAAACAACATATTTTAATGACCGGAAAATCGGGAAAAACGAGCTTGCATTCAATGACAAGTAAAAAACTCATTAAAAATTTCAGCGATATTTACTCAACCGCAATAAATTCAATTGGAATTTCAAGCGATGGAAAATATTTGCTTACAGGCTCTGCAGAAAATGAAGTTAGAGTCTGGGACATTGATAGCACACACGTAATTCTTTCGAAAGAAGGAGGGAATTCAGAAATTATCGATGTAAAATTTTCAGAAGACAACAAAGAAATAATTTTTGCTTCAAAAAATGGAATTATCAGTATTCTCGACATGGCTCAAATGCATAAATTCAGAATTATAAAAACTTGTGGAACAGCCAATGAAATTAAAAGTCTAGCGTTAAACGAGAATTTATCGTATATCGCAACTTCAAACAACGACAACAACGTGCGAATATGGAACACCAAAACATTGGATTTTAAAATTTTAGATAATTTCGAAGGTGTAATAACAAATCTTTTGTTTAGTCCCGATTCAACCATGTTATTGATAACAAGCAAGGAAAACAGTTACGACGAAAACACGTTTGAAACAACCGAGCATATTCGCTTATATTTACATAATTTGAATAATGACACAACTGAATTAATTGTGAAAAACGAGTCCGTGTTCTCAGGCTATTTCTCTGAAAATTCCGACATAATAATTGTAAGCAAAAACAGCAATATTAAAAGCTACGATGTATCAAAAAAAATTACAATCGACAATCAGCTTTTGAGTGAAAACAAGGTATTGGCTTCAGCAATTTCTAAAGATAGAAAACAGGTAGTTTTCGCAAATTTAAACTCCTTAACTCTTGTTGATGTAATTTCGGAGCAAACTATTGTTACTGAAATCGCCGAAGAAATTGTTTCGCTCGTTTTTTCCGACGATAATAAATTGATATTTGCTTTTACCGAATATGGAAAAGTCATCGTATACGAATCAAAAACGCTAACATTAATCAAAAAATTTGAAACAAAAATTCAACATATTTCATATGTGAACACTATTTCGAATAACAATCTCATAATTATCGACGACATCACAAAACAACGGTTTGTACTTAATGTTGCCGACTTTAATATAGTTGAGACCAACGAGTTTGAAAAAACAATTCTGATTGAAAATACTGCTAATTTTTTGTTTTCGGCGAATCAAGACGGAATTATCGAAATTTTCGACAAAAACAATCAACTAAAAGTTTCAATCGCAAGTCTTTCAAAAGTCGATTGGGTAATATTTTCTCCCGAATCTTATTTTTCATCAAGCGAAGGAGCTCTTTCAATGATTGCAATAATCAATATGCCCAAAACAAAAAAAACAGTTGAAACCTATAAAAAGAAAAACGTTTTAGAAGAAATCATCAAATAATTTTAAAAAAATATTTTTTTTCGTACTTAAATCCTACTTTTGCAATAAAGAAAGTAAGATTTGAAAAAAATTATTCCAATATTATTCGTTTTCATATTATTATTCTATTCATTCGGTTATTTCATTGTCTTTAAGTCAATTCAGTATTCTATCCGAAAAGAAATTAAACTACTTACTCGTCAACATGTAGATGTAAATTCATTGGAATGCTTTGAATTTGAACAATCATATTTAGATAATCCAGATAATGATTTTAGGTGGGTTAAAGTAAAGGAATTTAGATACAAAGGAAAGCTTTACGATATTTTAAAAACCGAAAAAACACAAAATCAAGTTAAGTTATATTGTATAAACGATACTGACGAAGAAATGCTTGTCGATAATTTTTTAAAATATTCTGACGATTTAGCAAATACAAATGTTCCACAAAAGCAAAGCAAACAAAGAACCTTAAAGTTGCTTAAAATTGTTGCTATTGTTGGTTTACACGATACAAATACCTTATTTAACATTAGCGATGAAATAAATATTCACTCAATCGCTTTTTTAGATGATATTTTCGCAAAGCAAATTACACCACCACCAAAACAGTTTTCATTCTCAGTTTAAAATTTTCACATTGTTTAATCATTCACTTTTTTTGAGTGAATAAAATTTAATTTATGAGTAATGAAAAACACATTATTTTTACTGCTAATACTTGTATATAGTTTTAGCACAAGGGCTCAGGTTTTAATAGAGCCTGACAGTACTTCGGAGAGCGATATAACTCTTGACGAGGTAGTTATTTCTGCGAACAAGTGGTCGCAATCAAAGTTTAATATTTCGAATAAAGTAAGCAAAATTTCGGCAAAAGAAGTTAGTCTTCAAAATCCACAAACTGCTGCCGATTTACTTGGAGCATCAGGTGAGGTTTTTATTCAAAAAAGTCAACAAGGTGGCGGAAGTCCAATGATTCGAGGTTTTTCGACCAATCGACTTTTATACATCGTCGATGGAGTTCGGATGAATACGGCAATTTTTCGTAGCGGAAACTTACAAAATGTTATTTCGCTCGATCCTTTTGCAACCGAAAGTACTGAAATTTTATTTGGTCCAAATTCGGTGATTTACGGAAGCGATGCCATTGGAGGGGTCATGAATTTTCAAACACTGACACCAAAATTATCGACTTGCGACAAAGCAAATGTTACAGGAAAAGCCCTAACTCGATATTCTTCAGCAAATAACGAAAATACAGCTCATTTTGATGTAAATGTGGGTTGGAAAAAGTGGGCTTCGCTTACTAGTTTCACATCAAGTGATTTTGGCGATTTGCGAATGGGAAGCAAAGGACCAGATGAGTATTTGCGACCATTTTATGTACAACGGCAAGACAGTGTTGATGTTATTGTAACCAACAGCGACCCAAGAGTACAACGTCCAACAGGTTATTCACAAATAAATATGATGGAAAAACTACGATTCAGACCAAACGATAAATGGGATTTTCAATATGGATTCCATTATTCCGAAACGTCGGAATACTCTCGTTACGACCGTCATATTCGTTATAAAAATGGATTACCGCGATATGGAGAATGGAATTATGGTCCGCAAAAATGGATGATGAATAATTTGAGTATTTCTCACAAAGGGCAAAATTTACTTTACGATGAAATGAGCATTCATCTAGCACAGCAATTTTTTGAAGAAAGTCGAATCAGCAGAGATATTAATAAGTCGAACCGAGAAACCAGAATAGAAAAAGTTGATGCATATTCAATAAATGTTGATTTTAAAAAATCAATCTCCGAAAAAAATACCATGTATTATGGAATTGAAGCTGTTCAAAACGATGTAAATTCAATCGGGATTGATGAAAACATCGAAACGGGTGAAAAAACCGATGGCCCTGCTCGATATCCACAATCTACATGGGCTTCGTATGCCGCATATTTGAGCAATCATCACTCGTTTTCCGAAAAAGTCATACTTCAAACAGGCTTAAGATATAATCGGTATAAACTTGACGCAACTTTTGATACAACTTTTTATCATTTTCCGTACACAACCGCAAATATGAATAGCGGGGCATTGACCGGAAGTATTGGAGTAGTGTATCACCCAACCGAGAAATGGACAATGCGTGCCAATGTATCTACCGGATTTCGCTCGCCTAATGTTGACGATATGGGAAAAGTTTTTGATTCAGAGCCTGGTTCTGTTATTGTTCCAAATCCTGATTTAGAAGCCGAATATGCATATAATGCAGAAATTGATATTGCAAAACTAGTTGGTAAATATTTAAAACTCGATTTATCGGCTTATTACACCATTTTGGATAATGCTTTAGTTCGACGTGATTTTACGTTAAACGGCGAGGATAGCATTATGTATGATGGAACATTGAGCCAAGTGCAAGCAATTCAAAATGCTGCTGTTGCAACAGTTTATGGAATTCAAGCTGGAATTAACATAAAATTGCCTTCAGGTTTTGGATTTTCATCTGACTTTAATTATCAAAAAGGCGAAGAAGAGATGGACGACGGAACAACAAGTCCTTCACGACACGCACCTCCTTGCTATGGAGTTTCTCGACTTACATATCAAACAAAAAAATTGAATATTCAATTTTATGCAGTGTATAGCGACAAAAAAGAGTTTGAGGAACTACCTTTTGAAGAACAAGGAAAAACAGAGATATATGCTATTGACGAAAATGGCAATCCTTACTCTCCTAGCTGGTACACCTTAAATTTTAAAGCAATGTATCAACTAAACGAAGCTTTTACGATTAGTGCAGGCTTAGAAAATATTACCGACCAGCGATACCGACCTTACAGTTCGGGTATTGTTGCTGCCGGACGAAATTTTATTTTATCGCTTAAGGCTCAATTTTAATAAAAACTTCCCGAAAGTTTTAAACTTTCGGGAAGTTTTTTTCTACGGACAAGAATGTTCACAGTTTGGCGAAGCATCTGCTTCGTCAATTTTTATTATTGGAGCATTTGCTACACTTAATAATAAAAATTATATTTGTAATATATGACACTGCTAAAGCAGGAATTGTTTCAAAACCAGAATATTATATATTTCATTAGCAAGTTTAAGATGGAAAACTGTAAATTAGCGGATGCTATAAAAATTAAAAAAGACGAAGCAAACGCTTCGCCAAACTTGCAGAGGACAAACTACGAAGAACTGGGGAGCTGGGGTTCTGTTTAAAATTATTTAATTACAATCAATTTTTTTGTTCCAATAATTTCATTTTTTGTTTGTAAACTATAATAATAAGAACCAGCAGATAAATCTTGTGTTGAAATTAATAAATGGTCAAAATTATTATCAATATTAAATTGCTTAATAAACTGACCAGCGAGATTATAAAAAACTATTTTGCCATTTGTTATATTTTCTGGCAATTTATAATCAATTTTCACAAAATCGTTTGTCGGATTTGGGTAGCCAAAGAAGTTATTATTTTGTGTTTCTTTTTTAGTTAATGTGGTATTTATTGAATTATTGTTACAACATGGAGTGGGAATATAGCCAGGTAAGCTATAGATGTCATATCTATGGAATGTTGAGTAATCAGTAGCCTGAAAAATCATTTTTGCACCACTATCAGTTTGAGCAATTTGTACTGCACCGGAATCAAGAGTCATTAAAAAAGAACCGTCTTCATTAATTATCTCCGTTCTGTATATCCCAGCAACACTGTCAGCACCTAATCTAACATATTCAATATTCGAGGAATCTGTATCAAATATAGTTTCTGAAACATAAAAAATGCTTCCGTTATAATTATAAGATGGATTAAAAGGCACATTAATAGTTCTAAAAATAGAATGATTTAAATTATAAAGAATTAATTGGTACGTATTATTATCATAAAATTGATATTTATGACCTGAATGTGAAAGCAAAATAGGTCCCTGTAAATTTCCGTGAATAGCATTGTACGAGTGTTCATATACAATTTGACTTTTTGAAGATAATGATAATATCACTAAAATTAAAATTAGGTTTAGAGATTTCATAATGGATTGATTTTAGATTTTATTTTTTTATTCAAATGTATAATATTATTTATAAAAAGTCAATAGCTTTTTATTTCCCCGCCATTGTTGGAATCCTTTCCAACAATTAATTGAATAGCGTGTTTGTAAAAAAACTCGGACATTCTTGTCCGAGTTACGGAAACTGCCAAAATTATAGTAGAACCTTTACGCACCGAAACCTCTTCGGTTTTCGAAAACCTTCGAGGTTTTTTGTAGGCGTACAAAAATGTCTGAGATACTAAACAATGAACATTCATTCAAAAAATCCAGTGTTATGGATTTGTTATTTTATCAAACTTAATCCCTCTTTAGCTGAAGAGTCGTCGGGGTTATACATGAGCGATTTGTTAAACAATATTTTCGCCTCACGAGTTTTTCCAAGTTTGAAATTACACCAAGCAAGCATAATTAACGAATCGTATGTAAATGGATAAAAGTTCACGTTTTTCTGAAAATAATTTAACGATTTTTCGTACTCTGCTTTTCCGTAATAAATCATACCCAAGCGATAATTTGCCGTTGCATTTGCGGGATCGAGTTCCAAAATTTTATCATATTGAGTAATCACTTGATTCCAATTTCCAAGAGCCGACATCGGATACACAACTCCTAATCGAGCTTCGATAGAATATGGCATTAATGCAATAGCCTTTTGATAAAATGCAATTGATTCGGTAAATAATCCCGACATGTACGAAAGCCAAGCAATACGAATGTTTAATTCGTACGATTGCTCGTCGTAAACTTTTTTTAGCTCTTCAATAGCGTTGGCATATTCTGCCGTTTTTTCGTATTCGTAGCTTTTCGAAAATGCTGTTTTTATACTTTCAAAATCTTGTGCATTTAGCTTAATGCTAAATAAAATCACAACTAAAATTAACGATAGTTTTTTCATTATGTATATTTTTAAAATTTATATTGAATACTTCCTATTCCATAATAAAATGTGTATGAGAAGGGCGTTTCACTCATACTTGCTGGCGTTTTAGTAAATATATATTCGCTTTCGCCTACACTCATTAGTGTTTTTGCTAGAAATGAAATTTTTGTAGTTATGGGCACATACAACGAAATTCCGGTACGAAACGATATTAAATCGCTGTTGTTATTTATAATCAAACCATCGGCTTCGACATAATTTTTAACATCTCCGATAGTTGCGAAACCATTAATCCAAACGCTACTAATTTTAAATCCAAATGAAGGCTCAAACATAAATCGACTTATAGGTTTTATCCCACCTCCTTTGCCCTGTCTTTTTTCGGGATTGGGTTCGTTCCACAAAACTACCTGAGTCGAAAAGTATGTATTTTTTCGGCTATTAGCGTAAGCTAACAACGAATATCCTATTTGCAACTGTTTGAAAAAATTGATTGAGGAATAACTTAAAAAAAGATTTCTGCTAATAAGTCGTTTCGTTTTTCGATTTCCGAGCACAAATGCAAAACTATTCATTTTTGTATCACGAGTTTCAACGCTAACTGTAGGAGGCAGCGAACTGTCGTCGAATATCAACACTTGCTCATTGGCGACCGCAGGCGAATAATTAAATGCTACATATAAATTTGATTTTTTGCGATTGTATAAATTCAATTTTGCATAAAGCTGATGTTGGCGAGTATTAAATATTCCATCGTGTATTTCGGTATCGCTCAATTTTGTCCAATGATAGGAATTCACATTCAAATTTGTATAAGCCGTAGTTAACGAAATACGTTTCGATAAATTAAAGTTGAGCAACAAACTGTTATGAAATTGGGACTTAAATATTTTTTTTTCGTAGGCAATAGCATCTACATTGTCGATAATTGAATTTTTCAAATCCTCGAAATCGGAATTAAAGGCGTAACCCGAATCAAATGCAATGTTTTTTATAAACCCCGATTTGCTAATTTTTAACTTATTTTTGAGTTCTTGCGAAAAACCATCTGCAAACAACTGAGCTTCTTCATATTGCCCTAAAAACAAATACGAATACCAAATATATTCGTTAGCCAAGGCATCGTTTGAATTAAACTCTAATGATTTCTCGAAATTTACAATCGCTTTTTCGTACTGCTGAGTTTCGTAATACGCAATTCCCAAACGAATTCGCAAATAATAATAATCAATATTTTGTGATATTGCCTTATTTCCTGTTTCGATAATCGAATCCCATTTTTTTTCGAGATAGTTTTGATACGTCAGTTTATCAACTTCAAGAAATGAAAATTTTTCTTGTCCGATTGACAAAAGGTTCATAAAGAGAAAAATTACTATAAGCGTTATTTTTAAGACTTTACTCATTTCGTTTTGCGGTTACTTTTTGATTTTTACTTTCAACATAAATTTTGTCAATTCCTTTCGAAGTAATCGTAATTGTTGATTGACTAAATAGAGTTGATGCATTAAAAATCTTTTTTTCAATCTGAGAACCCAAAACTATTTCGGTAGAAGAAAAAGCATCGTCGTTAGAAACATAATTCAACGAATAGTTTCCTTTCAGATATGTGAAAAAAGGCGACACAAAATCTTGTGGTAGTCGTTGATAATTTTTAAAAATCAAATCTGCCGAAATAAGGTCTGAAATTTTCATATTTACATAAAATCCCAATTGAACATTGTATAAACTTAGCATAAATTGATACAAAAATGATTTCTTATCGCCCTCGAAATGTTTGAACGAAAAAAGAACACCATCGTTTATGAAAAATGCTTTTGATTTTGAAGTTTCGCACTCAACGTAAGAATTTCCATAAAAATCTTGTTTAATTTCCCAGTTTACGTCTCGCTCCTGCAATCCATCAGAAATTGTGAACGAAAGTTTTTTTCCAACGATAAAATTAAATGCATTTTTAAGTAATTCATTCGTTTGAATATTCGATACAACTTCATTCTCGCTAGGAATTTCGTAATAATGAAATTTATATTTATTTTTTTCTTTTGTGATAAAATGACTGATTGGATATGAAATTGTTTTTGAACCGATATATGGAGTTACTTGCAGTTGAAAATGCAAATGCGGATATGGCGAACGCCCAGAGTTTCCGCACTGTGCAATTACCTGACCTTGTTTTACAAATTCTCCTTTTTTTATTTTTAACGAGCCAGCTTTTAAATGCGATAATTTTGAATATAAATATTCGTGATGTTTAATCACAATGGTATTTCCCCAATTTTGTTCTAAATTTATTTCCCCAAGATTATTATCTTTTACATCGTCCAAAATATCGTTAATGTAGCCATCAGCTGTAGCCAGCACATTCTTGTTGTAAACATAATAATCGTCAATATTTTTCCCATCTCCCTGATATTGTTTTCCATCTTCATCGTTAATTAAAAAATCCCAAGCATGACGCCATTCTTTTTTGTGCGTATAATCACCATCGTGCCCTTGAGAAATGGTCCACTCGCCCCAAAACGGTAATTTAATGGGAATATACACTAAACTTTTTCCAAAACGGACATTTGCAATTTTATGACTAGATAAATTCTTTTCAGGACTATTGTGCTGAACAACAACTTCATTCAAGCCTTTTCCGTAACTTAATCTCAACTTTAAAACATACAAAAACGAAAGAACAATAATATTGAAAGGCAAAGAAAAAACCGACAATCCAAAAGTGTAAAATATAATGCTTGAACTTATTGTCAAAACTGCGACAATAGGCACTAGCACGATTGTCCACACATAAGATTTGTACGATGGGATGAGAAAAAACCCACCTATTGCAATCGACGAAAGAATGTAATTAAATCCTATATATGTGTACGTAATTTCGGTTATTTCTGCTCCTATTAAATTGTAAAAAAGATAGGCTGCATAAAAACCTATCAGCGAAAGTGTAAAAGCAATTCTCGAATAAATTAATATTCCAAGCGAAATTAAAATTCCTGCCAAAACGCTATATTGAAAGAATATCGCTCCCAGCGAAATAAAATAAGCTTTTAAAGATAAAAAAATAGGTATTTCGTTCCACCAAAGATATAAATCGACTAAATCTTGACCTCCAAGCAAATACAAGTCGTTTAAAGCGTAAATCCATCGTTGGCTTATTCCCAATGCTGTAAACTGAGATGTTGCCAACGTAATTGCCCAAAAAGCCAAAAGGAAAGGAATACTTAAAAATGGCAATCTATATTTACTTAAAATCCCTTCAATAACAATCGTTATCAAAAATGTTAAAATAGCCGAAATCGCTAGAATTAAAAACAGCAAATAACTAGGTTGATAATAAATTCCAATCCCTATTCCGACGAGTAAGGCATTAAAACCGTATATCCCTTTCGTTATTTTAATTCTATCGAAGCCCAAGAAATAAGCAACTAAGTTTGCAATTACAATAGATAATAGTCCTGCAATTCCGGCGAAAACATCGAAAAAAGAAACGAGCATTATTAAGCCTGCAAATATTTTATTGTTTGAAAAAAATATTTGCGAATAACTATTTAAAATGCTGTTTAAAACAGATGTTATTTTTTCTTTCATTTTTCAGTCGGATTTTATACCATCAAGGTTTTTGAAACCTTGATGGTATTTTATTCTGAAATTTATTTCTTTTGTAAATGCATCGGTAATCTTTCTGAATTTGTGATATTCTCGTTGGTTTCTCGCTCTCTCACAATATGAACTTTACCTTCTAAATCAATCATAACAATATTTGGTCGTAAAGTAATAAATTGTAACCATTGAGTCATATTGTATGCTCCAATTCTATTAATCACGAAGTTATCTCCTTTTTTCAATAAGGGGAAGTTAATGTTTTCGCGGATCACATCAATATTCATACACAATGGACCATATATAACTGTATCTTCGGTGTATTGCGAAAATGGTTGAGCTGGAGTAATTGTATGCTCATACCAAAAAGCGGTAAACAATAAATTTACGCCAACATCAATAATCATTGAACGTCGTCCATCGGCAAGGCGTTTAATTGCTTGCACGGTTCCTAAAAGATATGCAGAATCGTCGATTAAAGCTCGTCCTGTTTCCAAAATTAAGGTTGGCATATGCTGAGGCTCAAGCTCTGATGTTAACAATGCATTGCTTATCGCCTCAGCGTATTCGTCAAACGACGGAACAGTATCAGATGCTGGAAGATATGCTCCTTTAAGCGTATTTTTCGAAGCAAATCCGCCACCTAAATCAATATATTTTATGTTTTTATTAAATTTATTTTTAATCCTAACCGCCAATTCGGCTAATTTCGAAGCCGCAACAGCATAAGCATCCGTTTTCATAATGTAAGTTCCAATGTGGCAATGTAATCCAACTAATTCGAGCTTTTCGTTCATCAAAATCTGATTCAACGCCTTCCATGCTTCACCATTTTCATAATTAAACCCAAAGCGATCCCACTGCGGAAATATTCCAGTATCCATATTTACTCGAATTGCCAATTTAGGCTTTTCTTTAATCTCGTCAACAAGTTTAACTATAGTGTAAAGTTCATCGAAATTATCGATGTGAATGTATGAACCATTCTTAATTGCCTTTGTTAAATCAGCCTCACTTTTATCAGGTCCGTTAAACAAAATATGATTTCCATCAACTCCATTCCCGATGGCTTTATCGTATTCAAAACCCGAAACAACTTCTGCCCACGAGCCTTCTTGATGATAAACATTGCAAACCGAATTGAGATAATTTGTTTTATACGACCACGCAAATTGAACTTTTGGATATCGGGTTTCAAAAGCTCTTTTGGCAGTTTTAAATACTTTTCGAATTGTTTTTTCGGATATTACATAAAGTGGCGAGCCATATTTTTCGAGTAATTCTTTTACCGAAATATTTTCGATATGGCTAATCGGCTCATTAACTGTTTTCATCCCAAATTTATTGGGCATGCCGGTAACTAATTTTTTAATTAGCGGTCTTTCGTATATTAATTTTTCCATATATTTTGTTGCTATTTTTATAATTCTCCAAAAGTCGAAAGCTGTTCAAATTCAGCAATATCGCAGATTAAATCGTATGAATATCGAATAAATAATTTACCTACTTGATAATTTTCATAAGGCTTAACGTCTTCTCCCAATGCAAGTTTTACAAGAGCTTCAGGAAGATTTTGCCCCGCTCCCACTGCTAAATAAACCCATGCAGGAAGTCGAGGATTGATTTCAATTAAATAATATTTCCCGTCGTTGGTTTTAATCAATTCTAACTCCATTCCGCCACGCCATTTAGTTGCAGAAAATATTTTTTGAGTTTGTTCCAACATTTTATCATCCTTCAACGTTATTCCAGCCCACGCTTTTCCTTTGTCAGTAATAAACTGTTTTCGCATTGGAACTGCTCCCACCACATTTCCTTTTCCATCGCCTAATGCAACAACATTTACCTCAACTCCTTTCACGAATTCTTGAATAATTACAGGCAAGCCCCACTTCGAACTTATTTTATTAAAATGCATTTTTACCTGCTCAGTATTGTATGCAATAAATGCATCGTAAAATTTTCCTTTTACCATTACAGGATAAGTAAAGTCATCGTTTAACGAATAGATGTCAGATGCATTAAAAATTGCTTTACTTTTTGGAACTCTAACATCATATTTTTCGCCATATTCAGGTAAAACCGATTTATGTCGTTCTTCATATTGCTCGAGAGTTGGCAAAAAAGTCCTGATTCCCATCTTTTTAAGTTTATCAGCCGAACGCATAAATGTATTCAATTCAGCATCAAAATTTGGAATTAAAACATCGATTTTTTCGATCGAATTAATGTATTCAAGACGAGCTAATAAAACTTCTGTTCCAGCTGACGGATAGGGAATTTGATATGTTTTATCAACAATATCGTGCATGTATATTCCCGGCTCAAGGTTTTCGTATGCTAAACCAATAATACGAACTTCAAATTCTTCGGAATCTCTCAATCCTCTAATAACGGGGATTCCTGGCCCCGGATTATCGGTATTGTTTAAGCCGGTAACTGCAATGGTTAATTTCCGCTTACTCATTGTTTTCGATTAAATTGTATTGTTCAAGCGTTAGAATAAAATCAATAATATCTTTTTCGAGCTGAACATCATCTACTTCGTACTTACTCACTATTTCAACTTGAATTTCTTCGATTGTTTTTTGTTTTTTCAGAAGCTGAATAATTTCGGTTCCAACCGGATTCAAGGAGTATGAGTCGCCAGACGAAGGGTCAAAAACAAATCCAGTGTCGCTTATAGCAATATTTCGATTAATATTCATAATGTATGATTTTTATATTTTTTTACTCTACAAAGATGATATCAGATAAACAAAAATTTATCATAAAATTTTGTAAAAATTTTATATAATTCTGTTGTATTTTATGTTTCGATACACATTTTTACCCAAACCTTATTTTGTTGCGATATTTTTCATACTTTCGGATATTAATATTTCAAAAATGAGACGATTCATTTCATTTGTTTTAATGCTTATATTTTTCATGTCTTCTTTATATTCGCAAAACTATTTTCAGCAGGAGGTAAATTACAAGATAAATGTACGACTCGATGACTCAAATCATATGATTTATGCCGACGAAATTATTGAATACACAAATAATTCCCCAGATACTCTTACATTTCTATATTTTCATCTTTGGCCCAATGGATACAAAAATAATAATACTGCCTTAGCTAAACAGCAAATTAATATGATGAACAAAAAGCTTTACAGTTCGTCAAGCGAAGACAAAGGATATATTGATGGATTAGATTTCAAAATTAACGGAGATAGTGTTCATTGGGAATACGACAAAAACAATATCGATATCTGTAAAATATATTTGAATGAACCTTTGTTAAGCGGCGAAAAAATTAAAATTGCCACTCCTTTTTATGTCAAAATTCCAAGCGGAAAAATTTCACGTTTAGGACACTACAAGGAATCTTATCAACTATCGCAATGGTATCCAAAACCGGCAGTTTATGATTCAAAAGGCTGGCATCATATGCCATATCTAGATATGGGCGAATTTTATTCTGAATACGGAAATTACGATGTTTCAATCACCTTAC
This sequence comes from Bacteroidetes bacterium GWF2_33_38, assembly GCA_001769505.1. Classification (GTDB taxonomy): domain Bacteria; phylum Bacteroidota; class Bacteroidia; order Bacteroidales; family GWF2-33-38; genus GWF2-33-38. Next base: position 26,406 of record MEOF01000051.1, on the reverse strand, counting down.
CCGAAAACTATATCGTTGGAGCAACAGGAAATTTGGAAACCAAATCGGAAATCGCAATACTCGACTCATTAGCAAAAAAAACAGATGAAATGCAAAGCTTTACAAAAGACATTGAATTTCCAAAATCATCAGAAAAGGTTAAAACAATTCGATATACAGAAAAAAAAATTCACGATTTTGCATGGTTTGCCGACAAACGATTTAATGTTTTAAAAGGAAACGTGGTTCTTCCGCATTCAAAAGATACTGTTACAACTTGGGCATTTTTCACAAACTATCAAGCTCGGCTATGGAAAAACGCATTAGAATATATCAACGATGCTGTTTATTATTACTCGCTTTGGATTGGCGATTATCCATACAAAAATTGTTCGGCAGTTGAAGGAGCTTTGAGTGCCGGAGGAGGCATGGAATATCCAACCATTACCATTATTGGTTTTACAAGTGATGCACACTCACTCGAGCAAGTTATTATGCATGAAGTTGGACACAATTGGTTTTACGGAATTTTAGGGAGCAACGAACGCGATTACCCTTGGATGGACGAAGGAATAAACTCTTTTTACGAATTGCGTTATCTCGAAAATAAATATCCAAATCGAATGCTTTACCAATCGGTAGGAGGAAAATTAAGCCAATTTTTAGATATTTATCAGTACCCACAACGAAAAATGTACGAAATCGGTTATCAATTCAATGCTCGCAGAAATCTTGACCAAGAATGTACATTAGCATCAGAAGAATTTTATGCCATGAATTATGGTGTAATTACCTATTGGAAGAATGCCTTCGTTTTCAATTACTTAAAACATTATCTTGGTAACGAAGAATTTGACAGAATTATGAAAATATATTTCGAGAAATGGAAATTTAAACACCCTATGCCCGATGATTTTATTCAGCTTTTTAAAGATAATGCAAAGGAAGATTTGAATTGGTTTTTCGACGATTTACTACAAACTCGTAAACGAGTTGATTATAAGATATCGTCGCTTCGACAAAATGAATTAACAGTTAAGAATATTGGGCAGATAGTAAGTCCATTCAGGGTTTCGCTTTTAAACAACGATAGTATTGTTTATTCGTTTTGGAACAAAGCAATTTCAAAAAAAGATTGTATTAATCTACCGAATGTAAATTTTACAAAGGCTGTAATTGATCTAGAAGAAGCCATGCCCGATGTAAACAAAAAAAACAATTACATTTACTCAACCGGACTTTTCAAAAAACGAAAACAAATCGGATTAAAATTCCTTGGTTCAGCCGAAAATCCCGAAAAATCGAAAATATACTTTGCTCCCATTATCGGATTTAATTATTACGACAAAATTATGCCGGGATTTTTATTTTACAACAGCGTTTTTCCGACAAAAAAGATTGAATATTTTATTATGCCGCTATTCAGTTCCGGAAATACAACTCTATCGGGCGAAGCAAAAATTAATTATAATATATTTCCCGTTAAAACTCCTTTTCAGTACATTGCCATAAGTTTGGCTGGAGCAAAATATTCGATTTACGAAAATTCGTTCCATAAATTAAAATTTGAAATCGATGCAAAATTCAAAAATCAGTCAATCAATAAATCAATTGAAAATAGAATTGTGATTCGCAACTATTATCTTACAAATCTCGAGAATTTGCTATTCGACTCGGTTTCTTACAGCTTTTATCACAATGTACATTACACATATTCGAATTTTAGAAAATTTAATCCATTCGAGATAAATTTAAATATAGATGCAGGAAAAGGATTTGTAAAAAGCTCATTTGAAGGAAAATATAAGTTTACATACGAAAATTATAAAAAAGGATTTGAAATAAGAGTTTTTGCAGGAAAGTTTCTTTACAACTCCGAAACCTATTACGGAAATTATAATTTTCGATTAAGCGGAAACACCGGTTGGCAAGATTATACTTACGACAATCCGTTTTTAGGGCGAATGGAAAATATTAGCACTACCAACGGTGAACATATTTTGTCGCAACAATTTATGAAAAACGATGGTGGTTTTACAACGTACACATATGTGGGGCAAACTAACAATTGGATAGCAACAATCGGAGTAAAAACAAATATTCCAGGTAAATTACCGATAAAACTATATGCAAATGCAGGAACTTTTGCCGGAGCAGGCTCCTCAACTTCCAGCCAAATCGTCGCATTTGAAACAGGTATTGAACTTTACATTATTCCTGATATATTTGCAGTATATTTTCCGGTAAGTATGTCGAAAGACATTAGACAAGAAAATGCACCGATTACAAAAACGTATATTGAAAAAGTTAGATTTACACTCAATATTAATAAATTAAATCCGTTTAAATACGCTAAAGACTTCATTTTGTAGATGTTAACAGAAAATAAAAAAATATATTTCGCTTCCGATGTTCATCTCGGTTTCCCAAATCACCACGAGAGTTTAATCCGAGAAAAGAAACTCGTGGCTTGGCTCGACGAAATAAAACTTGATGCCAAGGAAATATATTTATTGGGAGATGTTTTCGACTTTTGGCACGAATACAAAAAAGTCGTTCCTCGTGGATATACAAGATTTTTCGGAAAAGTTGCTGAAATTACCGATAGCGGTATTCCCATACATTTTTTTACAGGAAATCACGATATTTGGGCTTACGACTATTTGCCGCAAGAAATTGGTGTTATTCTTCACCGCAAACCACTGGAAATTGTGTCTGGCAATAAAAAATTCTTTCTCGCACATGGCGATGGACTTGGACCTTATGACAAAGGATTCAAACGATTAAAAAAAGTTTTTACCTGCAAATTAGCACAATGGGGCTTTGCACGAATTCACCCAAATTTTGGAATTTGGGCAGGACAAAAATGGTCGTCTCACAGTCGTTACACAGAAACCGAAGAAGACCTTAAATTCAGAGGCGAAGACAAAGAATGGTTGGTATTGTTTGCCAACGAAAAACTCAAAACAACTCATTTCGACTATTTCGTTTTTGGACATCGACATATTCCGATTGAAATCAAACTACAAGAAAAATCAACTTTTTTTAATTTGGGCGACTGGCTCACAAATTTCACGTATTGTGTTTTTGACGGCGAAAAAATGGAATTGAAAAAATGGGAATAGTATTAAATTATAGATTCGGAATACCATTTTATAAGCACTATTCCTAATGACAATCTTTATAAAATCTTTATACTTCAATTCAATAATTTGATATTTTCCTTATAAGCCTCGCTTTACCTTTGCATTGTAATATATTCAATTGAAAATTATAATGCCACAAAGTAAAGATTACTCAAAAAGCATAAAAAAAGCAGTAATTGGTAAAGCTCGAGATTTGAACGACAAATCAACATTTAGTAAAATTTCATTGGTCGCATTTTTTGCTTGGGTTGGCTTGGGTTCCGATCCGCTTTCATCGTCGTGTTATGGGCCGGAAGAAATTTACAGACATTTATCGGGTCATACAAATTTAGCTTTAATTGTTTCGCTTTTAACCGTTGCAACTATTTTTATAATTTCAACAAGTTATATGCAAATTATAAAACTTTTCCCAAACGGTGGCGGCGGATATTTGGTTGCAAGCCGATTAATTTCGCCAACCGTTGGAATGGTTTCGGGAAGTGCATTGTTGATTGATTATGTGTTAACAATTTCAATTTCGTTATCGAGCGGAGCCGATGCTTTGTTTAGCTTTTTGCCAATTAATTTTCTAGGATTTAAACTCAGTTTCACATTTCTTGTTTTAGGAATTTTAATTGTTTTAAATCTTCGAGGAGTTAAAGAATCGGTGTACGCACTAACTCCAATTTTTGTGATTTTTGTTCTAACTCACATATTTCTAATTGCTTATGTTTTCACATCTCACGCAAGTGAAGTTTCAACTGTTGTTAGCAAAACAGGTTCGGAATTTTCAAATTCGGTTTCTGAACTTGGAATTTTCGGAACACTTTTTCTAATTATGCGAGCTTACAGTATGGGAGCGGGAACTTATACCGGAATTGAAGCTGTGAGCAATGGTTTGCCAAATTTGCGTGAACCACGAGTTCCAACTGCAATAAAAACGATGCGTTTACTCACAATTTCGTTGTCAATTGCAGTTCTTGGTTTAATTGTTTCGTATTTTTTAATGGACGTGAAAATGGAAGCGGGCAAAACTTTAAATGCAGTTCTAATTCAACAAGTTGCAATGGGTTGGAACAAATATTTTGGTTACATTTTTATTTTTATTACATTATTTTCTGAAGCAGCAATTTTATTTGTTGCTGCTCAAACCGGATTTTTAGATGGACCAAGAGTTATGGCAAATATGGCTCAAGATTCGTGGTTTCCACGTCGTTTTACTCTTTTAAGCGATCGTTTGGTTTCGCAAAATGGAATTTTATTGATGGGCATTGCTGCATTTTTTGTGATTTGGCTTTCTGGCGGTTCGGTTGCATTTTTGGTTGTGCTTTACAGTATTAATGTTTTTATCACATTTTCGCTTTCGCAATATGGAATGGTAAAACATTGGTTTCAAGTTCGAAAAACCGACAAAAAATGGTTCCGAAAATTATTTATTAATGGAATTGGATTTTTGCTCACAACGTTCATTTTGATAACAGTTATCGTAATTAAATTCGACGAAGGTGGTTGGATTACAATAATAATCACAGGTTCAATTGTTGCAATTGCCATTTCAATTAAACGACATTATTTAAAAATTGCAAAAGAAATTAAGAAAATTCAAACCGAAATGAATTCAAAAATTGCCGAATGGGTTGATATTTTGAAATCGAAAAATGAATTAAAAAACACTCAAACCGAAATTAAAAATACCGATGCAACAGCCGTGATTTTAGTAAATGGATATTCTGGAATTGGACTTTTTTCACTTTTCAATATTTTGAATTCATTTCACGGAGCGTACAAAAATTTCGTTTTCATTCAAGTTGGAATTGTTGATAGCGATTGTTTTCACGGTGCCGACCATCTCGAAAAACAAAAACAAGATATTGAACAAGATTTGAATAAATATGTTTATTTGATTAAACAATTGGGCTACAATGCCGAATTCCGTTTTTCGTTAGGAACTGATGTTGCCGAAGAAGTTGAAAAAATGACACCCGAAATCATCAAAAAATATCCAAATTCAACATTTATTGGCGGTCAATTAATTTTTGAAGGAATGTACAGAGTTTCAAAAATATTGCACAATTATACCATTTTTTCAATTCAACGACGATTGTATAAACACGGTTTAACAACCATAATTATTCCAATTTCGTTAGAAAAAGCATTGAATTTACATCACAATTAAATCGAAAAACTTATGAAAAAACTAATAGAAGATGTCATTGTGCGTTTCGAACAAAAGAAATTGAAAATCGAAAATTTTGTCGATGAAATTGGAGAACAAAAAGAGAACTCACAGCTTCTAATCTCAGCTGGACAAATAATTGCATACGATTTTTGCATAAATGAATTAAAACGCATGGTTGAGTACGAAAAAATCAGTAATTTTAAGTTGGATTCGTAAATATTCCTATATGCGTACAAAATATTTTAAGCAAAACAATCTAAAACAATATATAATATCAATTCTAGTAACAGTTAGCATTTCAGCTATTTGTTTTTCTATTTCTGACATTATTGGATATAGAACCGTAGCGTTGCTTTTGTTAGCTTCGGTTTCACTTTTGGCATTTTTCTTTTCGGTTTACCCGATTTTGGTTTCGGCAACTTTGAGTGCATTAATTTGGGATTTCTTTTTTATTCCGCCACATTTCACGCTTCACGTGGACAAAACCGAAGACGTTTTAATGCTTTCGATGTATTTTTTGGTTGCATTATTGAATGGAGTTTTAACATCGAAAATTCGTCAATACGAAAAAGAAGAATATCAAAAAGAAGAACGCCAAAACACAATAAAACTATACAAAACTTTGTTCGACTCCATTTCACACGAGTTGCGAACTCCAATTGCAACCATAGTTGGAGCTTCCGACAATATTTTGTCGCAAACATCGCCACAATTAACCGAAAAAAACAAAGAAAATTTAGTAAATGAAATTTCAATTGCCGCTTTTCGGTTAAACCGATTAATCGATAATTTATTGAATATGCAACGCCTCGAATCGGGATTTCTAAAACCAAAATTAGATTGGTGCGATATTAACGAAGTTATTGAAAATGTGCAAAATAGATTAGAAAACGAACTAAAATCACATTCAGTAAAAATTGAAATTGAAAACGATTTACCTTTAATGAAATTAGATGCAGGATTAATTGAACAAGCAATTCACAACATTGTTTACAATGCAACGGTTTATACACCACAAAATTCAGAAATTAATATTAAAATTCATTTAGAAAACAACAATTTATTAATCACAATTTCGGACAATGGACAAGGTTTTGCAAGCGAAGAAATTATGAATGTTTTTACAAAATATTTTTATTCGAAAAAAGCGAAAAGTGGCGGAATTGGTCTTGGGCTTTCAATTTCGAAAGGATTTATTGAAGCACATAAAGGCAAAATTTCGGTAGAAAATCAAGCAAATAGCGGAGCAAAATTTACGATTAATATTCCAATCGAATTTTTCGTAATTAATGATAATTTTGATTTTTCGGATTTTACTAAAAAAGAGAAAAATGAGCAATAAAACCAACATTTTAATAATCGACGACGAAGCTCAAATTCGAAAACTGCTCGAAATTACACTCGAAACAAACGGTTTTCAAACAATGTCCGCAACAACTGGAAAAGAAGGAATTACAATGGCGGCAATGCATCCACCACATTTAATTATTCTCGATTTAGGTTTGCCCGACATTGATGGACAAGAAGTTTTGCAAAAATTACGTGAATGGTATTTAGATGCAATCATTATTCTTTCAGTTCGAAATTCCGAAGAAGATATAATTTCGGCTTTAGATAGCGGAGCAAACGATTATTTAACAAAACCTTTCCGCACAGGCGAATTGTTGGCAAGAATTCGTTCATTATTACGCCACGCACAAAACACAAATTCGCAACAAATTCTTGAATTTGAAAATCTTACAATTGATTTAACAAGCAGAACTGTTAAGCAAAATAACGAAGTTTTGAAACTCACCGCAACCGAATATTCGCTTCTAACTTTATTAGCAAAAAACGAAGGAAAAGTTCTTACACATCAATTCATTTTGAAAACAATTTGGGGACCAGGTTATGCCGAACAATCGCAATATTTAAGAGTTTTTGTTGGGCAATTACGCAAAAAAATTGAAACAAATCACAACAAACCAACACTCATTTTAACCGAAAGTGGAATTGGTTATAGATTTGCTGAGAAAAGCGTCTAATACAACTTCAGAGCAACATTTCTGTGCCTAAATCAGGTGTTTTCACCTGATTTTAAAATTGTGAGGTGAAAACACCTCACAAAGGCAAGGGAAAAATTTATATAGGATTACACGCTCTAATTTTTTATACTCTTCACTTTAATTTTCTCCAAATTGTTCAGCATTACAAATGCTTACATTCTACTTCTTATTCCTTTTCATCATCGTCAACGATGATGAGCTAGGGACGATTAGGGGGAGCCCACCCCATTCAATACGTATTTATTAATTTCTCCATTTTTCAATTCATATATCCCCGCTTTTTCGGTGGGGATCAACCATAAGCACAGGTTGTCAGGTGAATATTTAAACACTATAAATGTATCAATGAAACCTGAGAATTCCTGAGACATATTATTTAGAATAGAATCTAAATCATCTTTTAAGATGGGTTTATTTAAGATTAAACGATTTCTCATTGCAGCAGATATAATGTCATGATTACTGTATGACAATTTTACACCTCCCTTATTCTCCTTTTCAAAACAATTAAAGTCATAAAAGAAGTGATAAACGATAAAGAATGTTAATAAGCCCAAGATATATACTACAACATATTTAATTGTTTTTCTCATGTCTATAATTATTATTCATTTCTCCCCTATTGGAGTTATCACCAACAAGCATTCATCGTCAATTAGCTGAATTTCTTTTCAGTCTTCTCGTATTTTATTTATTGTTATCAAACTTGTTTGTAATTGTACAGCATTTCAAATGCTTACATTCTACTTCTTATTTCTTTACATCCTCGTTGCAAACTAGGGACGAGGGAAGGAAGAGAACCTAATGGAATTTTATCGCGGACACTTTATCAAATCCTTGATAATAAATGCATTAGGATATTCAATTTCAATCAGTTTTAAAAACTTAAGTGCCTCGCTTTTTGTTCGAAAATCGCCAACTACAACTTTAAAATTAGGGTCGTCATAAAGCAAATAATTCGGAATATCGGGATGTTGTTTCATAAAAAACGAACGAGTATTTTCTGCATTTTTTCGGGCTTCGTAACCTAAATCCGAAAATATTCGGATTCGATAGCCAGGAAAACCTTCTCTTTTTTCGCCATATTCGATATGGATATTTACCAATTTTTCAATATCAGCATCTTGCTTAATCAAAATCTTTCCTGGATACAAAAAAGGATTTGATAAGTACGAGAAATAATCTTCTTTTTTGGTAGAGTCCGAAACAGCTACAGTTTGGGCAGACGAAGCCAAACCAACTAAAAGTAAAATGCTAAAAACAACAACTCGAATCATACGTTAAATTGCTCGAACACTCAACACTGGAATAGGCGAATGATTTACCATTTGTTGAGCATAAGCTCCCAACCAAAGATTGTACATATCCTCATCTTGCTCAGTCATAATTGCTATTAAATCAGCATCGACTCCTTTTGCATATTCAATGGTAATATTTGTGATATTGTCGCCATACAAAGACTCAGTATGACAACGCACTTTTTTATTTGTAAAATATTCGCAAACCTGTGTTGTATATAATTCTAATTTATCAACAATATCTTGAGCATTTGTTTCACGAACAGCAATTGTGTGAATTTCAGCATCGAACATCAAAGCTAAATCGGCAACAACAGGGACTTTTTTTCGCGATTCGCTTGACATATCAATCGGAAGAATAATTTTCGATAATCCAGTTCTCAAAAATCCGTTTCTAATTGTGATAACAGGACAAGGGGCATTGCTGACAACTTTATAGGCATTGCTTCCAATCCAAAATTCTTCAAAACCCGACAAACCATGAGTTCCCATTACAATCATGTAAGCATCGTCGTATTTTGCTTGGTTAATTATTTCTTGATAAACTTTGCCATCTCTAACTTTATAGTCAAATCGTCCTTTTACTCTGTCTTTATATTTTTCAAAAATAATTTCGAAATAACCTTCAACGGTATTTCCAAAAACTAAATTAAAATCTTTGAAATAACTTGGAATATCTTGGGTTTTAGCCTTTCTAACATTAATCATTCTAACATCGCCATCAATTTTGTTAGCCATGTAAATTGCATGTTCAAGTGCATTAATCGAGTCGTTGGAAAAATCGATTGGTACTATTATTAATTTCGGTGATTTCATGATTTTGTTTTTTTATCTTTTTTCAAATTTAATAAAATAATTTCAAACTTTCAAAGTATAAATTTACTTCATGCCCTTAAATATATTAATCGGTCTATTTTCTTCTATATATATTTTTTCACTAACCATAAAAGCTTTTGCCTTGATGTAGCCTTTTATCTTAACTCCTGTTTTTTGTTTACTCATTAATGATGCAAGAACATTTATAGAGCCCGAAACAACTTTCGACATATCTACATTCAAATAAAAGTGATGTGTTTCGTTTGAATTTGCAGGAATTTTAACATTTCTAGCTTCAGTTATAGTTCCTAATACGCTTCCATTTAATTCAATTTCAAGATTCACTTTTTTAATTTTAAAACTAAAATTATTTTTGTTATTAATTGGAATCTGCAAATCTAATTCAACCGATTTTGTTGTAAGTTCATTAACTTTAATTCCTTGTATTTCGCCAACCTCAACATCTTGAACGGTACACGATGAAAAGAAAAACATTGTAGCTATCAAAAAAAGAAATAATAGTCTTGTAATTTTTTTTAAAAGAAAATTTTTAATCCTGTTTTCCATAACGATTCATTTGATTTTTAATTATTTTGAGTGCTTCTGTAATTGGAATGGGAGAAAAGCCAATTTCATTGTATGCCTTGTCAGTTTTCATGCCTGTACGAAATGGACGTTTTGCTTTTTCATTCAAATCGACTGTGTTTATAGGAATTATTAGTCTCGAATCCAATGCGAAATATTCAGCTACTATTTTTGTCATTTCGTACACACTCATATACTCGTTTCCCGAAATATGATAAATCCCCAGCTTCTGATTTTTAATAATCTGCACACAAGCCTGGGCAATATCATCGGCAAACGTTGGAGTACGAAATTGGTCTTGAGCGAAATGTATTTTTTTCCCTTCTTCTAAATTCTTTTTTACCGATAAAACAATATTTGTTCGTGAAATTTCAGGCTCATATCCATAAACCAAAGCCGTTCTAATTATTGTCCATTTTTTTGAATTTCGAATAAGAATATTTTCCGATTCCATTTTTGACAATCCATAATAATTTTGCGGATTTGGAATATCTTCCTCAAAGTAATTTCCCATAATTCCATCAAAAATAAAATCAGTAGAATAATGTATTAAATGCGACTCGAATTGATTGGCTAGTTGAACAATGTTTTCGACAGCATTTACATTGGTATCCCAACATTCAACCTTATTTTCTTCACACCAATCGGGCGAAGCTTTTGCTACTAAATTTACAACTATATCAGGATTATATTTTTCGAACAACATCACCAATTCAATAGAACGTGTAACATCGACAAATTCGAAAATACAATTACATTCCTCCGAAATTTTATTTCTTGTTTTAGAGGTTGCGATGACATAAAAATCGTCGTTCAACGCAAGCAATTTAATTAACTTTTGCCCAATTAAGCTATTGCTTCCGAGAACGAGTACCGACTGCATTTTCTATTTGTTTTTTTTAAGGGTTTCGCTCAATTTTGTTATTTGATCGCTGTTTCCTAGCACAAATAATGTGTCTTTTGGTGTTACCACAACCTCGGGAGACGGGTTTATGATGTACTCTCCTATTTTATTTCGAAGTCCGACAATATTCGCTCCCGATACATTTCTTACGTCTAATTCTCGAATTGATTTATTGACAAAACAATCGGCCATTTTTTCGCATGAAATTTCCTCCAAATACACATCTTTACTTCGTTGAAGAACAATAAATTCAACAAACTCAATGATATTTGGTCGAGCAACTAGCTTAGCCATTCGCTGACCTCCTATTTTATCAGGCATAATTACATTTGTCGCTCCAGCTCGTTTTAATTTTATATCTGAATTATCGTCAGATGCACGACTTATGATTTTAAGATTTGGATTAACTTCTTTTGTACTTAACACAACAAACAAATTGTCAGCATCATTAGGCAATGTTGTAATCAACGCTTTTGCTTTATCAATATGAGCTGATAATAAAACTTCGTCTCGTGTTGCATCGCCTTGTATAAAAAGAAGCCGATTGTCTTCGATAATTTTTTCAATTTCTTCGTCTTTGTTCTCAATAATTACAACCGGAACATTATGGTCGAGCAATTCCATCGCTGCTTGCTTTCCATTTCGACCATATCCGCAAATTACAACATGGTCTTTTACTTTATCAATTTTTCTTCTCACTTTATTTATTTTAAAAAAGTTATGAAAAACACCATCAACAACATATCGAGTAAAGGTTGATACTGCATAAGCGAAAATACCAAAACTAAATATAATTAAAAAAATGGTAAAAATCTTTCCAGGTTCGGTCAAGGGTTGAACTTCGCGAAAACCGACCGTAGAAATTGTAATAATTGTCATAAACAGGGCATCGCTAAACGAATATCCTTCAATAAAAACATAGCCCGAAACACCAATAATAATCATCATGATAAGGAATGCCATCGCTAAATAAGCCGATGTAATGTTATTATATTTCGATTTTGGATTAAACATTTCGAATTATACTATTTCCTATTTGACAGTTTAAACATTTATTAAATCTACAATATTCGTTTGATAATTGTATATATGCTTGCGAATAAAATGCATTTTTTACTTTAGCACCTGATTGTTTCCATTCGGTAATTATTGCGTTTTTTTCGGGTAAAATTTCAGTTAATATTGATAATGCTCGTTGTTGAATACTTTCATCGTCTTTATGTTTACCATAAATAAACATAAAAGGTACAATAGTATTTATTATTATTGAATTAACCGAAGATTCGCCAATTGCTTTGTCTTTTGCGTATGATTCTTTTCCGAAATTAAAATGCGTTTTCCAATAATCGGAAGTATCAACATCGAAAAATGTTTTTAATTCATCGGTTGTATTTGTTTCAATTATTTTTGATAATATTTTCGAAGATTGAAAAATTAGTTTTGCAAATTGTGCAATTCTAATGGTTGGAAAATTTGCAGGGCGGGTTCGCATAAATCGCCACAAATGCTTCTGAATAGGCGTTAACTTGTACTTGCTTTTCAAAAAAAGGTATTCCTTTTTCAATTTAAAGTAATATTCGTCCAATATTTCTTCATCTAAAAAGCCAGCTTGACCAAAAAGTAAGGCTTCGATTTGGAATAAATTATTTTTGTGTTTCGCCAATATATTTATCGGAATCGAGGAAGTCAATTGTTCAAATGGAAAACTATTGATTTTAAATCCGAAACTTCTTCCAATAACTTGATAAAATATTTCTTCCCAATTGTTTTTACTCTTTTCGAGCAATAAATTTATGTCTGCAGTTTTACGTTCGAGCCTTTCAACAACAAGTCGAGTAATCCAATTTTCGAGAATAAACGAATCTACCTTTTTGAAATCGTCGCGACAATGTATGCTGCTTTTATCATTTTTAAATTCGTCGTATTTTTCATAGAAAATATCATCAAATTTGAGCTTAAATGTAGTTAGCTTTTCGTTATTAAATTGCAGTATTTCTTTGTCATAATTGTAAACAACATGCAAAACAACATTTCCATATGCTTTGTCTTGTGAGTGCTTGTGAAGATTCCAATCCGATGAATTTACGTGAACTTCAACATTTCCTGCCCAAATAGTGTCGTCAATTTTAATTTTGGCATTAAAAAAATCGGGACCAGAATCTAAGTTTTGCTCTCCAACTGAAATTATCTGAATTTTCTCACCTGTTTCTGCAACTGTATTTTCAAGACTGAACAGCTTATTTTTCCAGATAAATTGCAAAAAATCTTCGGTCATAGGGAAGTTTAAAGTTAAAAGTTCATAAAGTTTTGTAAAGTAAATAAAGTTATTAGTTACTAGCAAATAGTAATTAGAAAGGAATAGAAATATAAAAAGTTAATTATTCCTTGTCTCTATCGTATACATCTCCCATTCTAAAGCAAAAGTTTCTTTTTCTGCCTTGTGTTTTCACTTTACAGTTCCTCCTTTGAAAAGGAGGTTGGGAAGCTTGAATTTATTATTGATTCTAAAAAAGTACTATTTCTAAAAAGCGTTCTAAATCTTCTTTCTCCTTTATTGTTACACGAACTTTTAATAATTCTGTAATTTTTGAATGCTCAAAAGAAATAGCAATACTTTTGCTATTTGGATTATTACCTTTCATTAATCGCTGAACAGTTTCTCCTTTAAATCTATTATTATCATAATAACATTCTACAATAACTTTTTTATTCAAATCTTTATTGCAAATATTATAACCAGATTCTTCATTAAATTGAATACTTATCTTATTCTTATAAAAATCAATCTCATTTTTTTTAAATATTTTTTCCATCTTACTCATATTAATATTTGCTGTAAAAATAGTTATTTTATTATACTAATTTAAATTTCACATGTACATGATAAACAACTTTAATCGCACAATGATTTGTTAATCAATAGAATAAGTATACACGATAAGTCACAATATATTTTATATAGATAATAAAAATCAAAAAAATCGCTTAAATTTAAATCTAACGCAATATGCCTCACATTTGTCATGTGTTTTCACTTGACAGATTTATTGTGCGGTGAAAACACCACACAAAGGCAAAAATTGCAGAAATTTTTCGGTCATATAAAAGGTTAAAGTTTCATTCTTTAAACCTCCAAGGTTTTCCTAAGCCTTGGAGGTTTGGTATCTAAACACCTTTCCCTTTCAACAAATCTTTCATCTCCAATTGAACTTCAATTGCCTTTTCACGAGCAACTTCGGCAAATTTTTCGGTGTTATCAGCATAAATAATTCCTCGTGAAGAGTTTACAATAAGTCCACAAGTATCGTTCATTCCAAACTTTGCTGATTCTTCTAAGCTTCCTCCCTGTGCTCCAACTCCAGGAACTAGCAAAAAATGATTTGGAATAAGTTTTCGAATATCTGTAAGCATTTCACTCTTTGTGGCTCCAACTACATACATCATATTTTCTTGATTTGCCCACTTTTGTGAAGTTTTAATTACCTTTTCAAATAGTTTTTCTCCTGATTTATCTTCCATAAATTGAAAATCGAAAGCTCCATTATTTGATGTTAAAGCTAATAAAATTACCCACTTATCTTTGTATTGTAAAAACGGGCTTACCGAGTCTTCTCCCATGTATGGAGCAACGGTAACTGCATCAAAACACATGTGTTCGAACACCGCTTTTGCATACATGCTCGAAGTATTTCCAATATCACCACGTTTTGCGTCAGCAATTAAAAATAATTCGGGATATGTTTTCTTTATATAATTCGCTGTTTTTTCTAAACTTATCATTCCTTTAATCCCCATCGACTCATAAAAAGCTAAATTTGGCTTATACGAAATCGTTAAATCGTATGTAGCATCAACAATTGCTTTGTTAAATTCAAAAATAGGGTCATCGTATTTTTTCAAAAATGCAGGAATTTTATCCAAACTAGAGTCTAAACCTACACATAAAAAGCTACCCTTTTTCTTAATATTTTCAAATAATTCGGTTCTTGTCATTTCTTTTTTTACTTTAAACGTTATGAACTTTCAACTTTACTAACTTTTAAATGATACTTTCTTTCAATCTTTCAGCGTTTTCAGCCATTTGAAGCTGGTTAATCAGCTCCTGAATATTTCCGTCCATAAACGATGGCAAATTATAAATTGTTACTCCAACTCTATGATCTGTAATTCGCCCCTGAGGATAATTGTAAGTGCGAATTTTCGCAGAACGGTCTCCAGTTGAAATCATTGTTTTTCGTTTTGCCGAAATTTTATCCAAATATTTCTGATACTCAAGATTATAAAGCCTAGTACGAAGCTCAATCATTGCCTTATCAAGATTTTTTAATTTCGATTTTTGGTCTTGACAAGTTACTACAATTCCTGTTGGAATGTGCGTCAATCGAATTGCTGAGTAGGTTGTATTAACCGATTGTCCACCCGGACCTGATGAGCAGTATTCGTCTCGTCGAATATCCTCGTTTCTAAGGTCAACGTCAAATTCATCGGCTTCGGGAAGTATAGCAATTGAAGCTGCCGATGTGTGAACACGACCTTGCGTTTCTGTTTGTGGAACTCGCTGAACGCGATGTACTCCAGATTCATATTTCATAATACCATAAACACCATTGCCTTTTACGTTTGCAACAATTTCTTTAAATCCGCCTTGGGTTCCTTCAGTAAAAGATGTAATTTCCATACTCCAGCCTTTAGACTCAACGAATTTTGTATATAAACGCAGTAAGTCTCCGGCAAAAATACTGGCTTCATCACCACCTGAGCCGGCTCTAATTTCAAGAACTGCGTTTTTATCATCTTCAGGATCAGATGGAATAAGTAGCAGTTTTATTTCTTCTTCAATCGGGTCAACTCGTCCATTTAGTTCATCCAATTCCATTTTTGCCATTTCTCTCATTTCTTCATCTTTTTCTGTGGCAAGAATTTCTTTAGCGGTATCAATATTGCTCAATACATTTAAATATTCATCGTATTTATGAATAATGGGCTCAAGCTCTTTAAATTCTTTATTAAGCTTCACATACCTCTTCATGTCGGATAGAATATCGGGCTGAGTAATAAGCTGACCAACTTCTTCGAATCGTCTTTTTACACCGACCAGTTTTTCTAGAATTAAATTATTAGCCATATATATTATTAGTTAAAAGTTCGTAAAGTTCGTAAAGTTTGTAAAGTCCATCAAGTTAGTAAAGTTTAAGGCTTTATTTATTAATATTCAAATTTCCCAAATTCACTTTCTATTGTTAATTTTTTACCATCATAAGCCTCACATCGCCCAACAATTCGGGCATCTACCTTAAATGATTTTATTATTTCAATTATATCGTTTGCGATTTTTTCGTTAACATAAATTTCAAATCGATGTCCCATATTAAACACTTGATACATCTCTTTCCAATCGGTTTCTGATTCTTCTTTTATCATTTTGAACAAAGGAGGAACTGGAAATAAGTTGTTTTTTATTATGTGAATATTATCGATAAAATGCAAAACTTTAGTTTGTGCTCCTCCCGAACAATGAACCATTCCGTG
The DNA here is from genome assembly GCA_001769505.1 of Bacteroidetes bacterium GWF2_33_38. Taxonomy (GTDB): domain Bacteria; phylum Bacteroidota; class Bacteroidia; order Bacteroidales; family GWF2-33-38; genus GWF2-33-38. Next base: position 9,946 of record MEOF01000051.1, on the reverse strand, counting down.
AATATCATTACGATATTTTGCCAAAATTTCTTTTACTATAGGTGCATAGGTTCGAGTTGGCGACAAGACTAATTTTCCTGCATCAATATCAACTCCTTGAACCTTATCGGTTAACTTATATTTCCCCGAATAAACTAGTTTTTCGTTTATACTATTGTCGTAGCTTTCGGGATATTTTTGAGCCAGATACTTATTAAACACATCGTGGCGGGCTGAAGTTAGTCCGTTACTGCCCATTCCTCCATTATAAGACGTTTCGTAGCTTGATTGTCCAAACGAAGCAATACCAATAATAACATCTCCTTTTGAAATTTTATCGTTCGAAATAACATCTTGTTTTTTCATTCGGCATACTACCGTTGAGTCAACAATAATTGTTCGCACTAAATCGCCCACGTCAGCAGTCTCGCCACCCGAAGAATGTATATTAATTCCATATTTTCTTAAATCGGATAATATTTCTTCGGTTCCGTTAATGATTGCTGAAATAACATCGCCAGGAACTAAATTTTTGTTTCGACCGATAGTTGACGACAACACAATATTATCGGTTGCTCCAACGCAAATCAAATCGTCAAGATTCATTACTATCGCATCTTGAGCAATTCCTTTCCAAACCGAAATGTCTCCGGTTTCTTTCCAATATGTATAGGCAAGAGACGATTTTGTCCCTGCTCCATCGGCGTGCATTACAATGCAATAATCTTCGCTTCCGGTCAAATAATCAGGAATTATTTTACAAAAAGCTTTTGGAAAAAGACCTTTATCAATGTTTTTAATTGCATTGTGTACGTCTTCTTTTGATGCCGAAACTCCTCGTTGATTGTATTTTGCGTCTTCCTTTTTCATCAGTAATTTTTTCTGATGGTTATTTTATATTTATTAATAATAAAAAAACGTTTCGAAGGTAATTCGAAACGTCTTAATTTATATTGTCAAACTTACTGTTCTTCTACTTTTCCTTCTGTTTCCGATGGTGTAGGTTCAGTTGTTTCAGTTTTAACGTCTGGAGTTGCCTCTCTTTCTTGAACATCTGATTTTGGAGTTTCTTCAGTTTGAGGATTAGCAGCAACTTTGTAATCGGTACGTAAAACTTGGAACTCGGTACGTCGATTAATTTGGTGAGCCACTTCTTGCTCTTCAACTGTTGCTAACTTCTTGATGTATTCTTCAGACAAAACGTCTCCTTCTTTCAAAAATACATAACTTTTCGCATCTTTTGCATTTACAATATTTGGAGCCGATTCGCCGTATCCTTTAGGAATAAGTCTATCTGGTTCAATTCCTCTTTCAATTAAGAAATCAACTACCGATTGAGCTCGTTTTTGTGAAAGTTCAAGATTTTTAGCGGCCTCATCTCTAAAGTCGGTGTGAGAACGCAATTCTATGGTAACATTAGGATTGTCATTTAACACTTCAACTAATTTATCTAATGAAACCATTGATTCTGGTCTCAAATCCCATTTTTTAACATCGTACATAATGTTTTCAAGTTCAATTGGCTTTTCGATAGGAGCCATCGTAACGGTTAAATTGAAATCTCTATCCTCGTCTAAACCTTTTGTTGTTTCTTTTCCTTTTCCGTTCAAAAATCCTTCTTTAATAGTTGTTAAAACGTAATCCATATTGGGTTTCAATCGGAATTTGAAAGAGCCATCAATTTCGTTTTTCAATTCTTGTGTTACACCGTCGCTGGCAATAAGTTTAACTGTAACTCCAGTAAGGATTTCGCCTGTTTTTTCGTTTTTAACAACACCCAATAAATTAAATTGAATTGGTCTTAAAATAAATGAATATATATCGTCCATTCCTTTTCCACCCATTCTATTCGACGAAAAGAAACCCTTTTCAATAGCACCTTCGAATACTATTCCAAAATCGTCAGAAGCTGAATTGATTGGATATTTCATGTTTTCAACAAGCCACTTATCCGTTTTTCCTTTTGTTGCTTTGAAAATATCAAGCCCTCCCATTCCAATATGTCCATCAGAAGCAAAATAAAGAGTTCCATCTTCTCTGATATTAGGAAAAGCTTCGTTGCCGGGAGTGTTAATTTCTTTACCCATGTTTATTGGAGCACCCCAAACATCTTTTGCTGTTGGTCTTGAAATCATCCAAATGTCTTTACCTCCTTGTCCTCCTGGAATATCCGATGATGCAAAATACAATGTCAATTCATCTTCTGAAATTGATGGATGCACTGCCTCAACGCTATCAGAAATTATTGGTAGATACACGGGGACATCCCAATCTACTCCTTTTCTGACCGAAGAATATATTTGGCATGTATTCATTACCTTTTTTTCGACTAAGCAACGAGTAAAAAACAAGTTGTTTCCTTTCGAAGCAATCGAAGGAGTTCCCTCTTCGTGTCCACTATTAACATTTTCGGTTAAAGGAATAGGAACACTCCATTTGCCTTTTTTATCTTCGGTAGCTGTGTATAAATCGGCAAAACTTTGACCGGTTGCACCACTAACTTCGGTTCCCGCAGAAGCCATTCGTGTTGATGTAAATATCACAATTGAGTAGTCCTTTTTGGCATAAGTTGTAGAAAAATCGCTTTCGCGTGAATTGAAAAAAGCCATATTCTCGACTTCATATCGCGAAGGTTTATTTTTCCACTTTGATGCTAATTCGCATGATTCCACTCCATTTTTTCCACGCACATCACTCGGAACAAGTTTCAAATAATCTTGATAAGCGATTAAGGCTTCATCGTATTTTTCGTTTTGTTTCAACGCATCTGCAAAATATAAATTTGCCAATGGATTTGTATATTTTACTTTAACCGCTTTTTTAAACCAAACCTCCGCTTGAGGAGCATCGTTGATTTTTCTGTAGCAAAGTCCTGTTTTATAAATAACTTCTGCTTTTTTTGAGTTTTCTTTAACTTTTAAATAAGCCTGTTTATAAAGGTTTATCGCCGAATAATATTCACCAGCATTAAATGCTTGGTCAGCCTCTGCAACGGGGTCTTTTTGAGCAATAGCTAATGAACTCAATAATGATAAAAGTAGAACCGAAATTAAAATTCTTATATTCATATCTTGTGCTTTTTTATCTATAAGCCGTAAAAATAAAGAAATTTTAACATAATTAAAATTTTCTTGCTGTCAAATATACAATTATCTTATAAATAAGAGTTCGCGATATTTTGGAAGTGGCCAAATTTCGTCATCAATAATCAACTCCAACCGGTCAATATGTGTACGAATATCTTCAAGATACGGCTTCACATTTAATGAATATAATCGTGCTTTTTCAGCCATATTTTCGTGTGCATTTGCTTTTTTACGTTCCTCAATCATTGACGAAACTTTGTCTTTTATGGCAGTAATATTTTCTGAAATATTTTTTATGGTTTGTAATTGTTTTCCGGCAACAACTCCAAATTCATTATTTGATAATATTTGTTTTAAACCCAACACATTTTCGATCAAAATATTTTGATATTTTATTGCTGTAGGAACGATGTGATTAACAGCTAAATCACCCAATACCCTTGATTCGATTTGAACTTTTTTCTCAAAAATTTCTAATCCAATTTCATATCGTGCTTCTAATTCTCTTTCGCTCAGTACGTGACAACTCGAAAATAGCTCAATCGATTTTTTACTCAAAAAAGCCTTCAAGGCTTCTGTAGTTTCTGTTATATTTGCCAACCCTCGTCTTGCCGCTTCATCAATCCATTCTTGCCCGTAACCATTCCCTTCGAAACGTACCGATTTTGAATCAACAATGTATCTGCGGAGAACTTTTAATATTGCCTCGTCTTTTTTTACTTTTTTTCGAATTAATTCATCAACGTCGGTTTTAAACTGTTTTAATTGTTTTGCCATTGATGTGTTTAAAGCAATCATGGCTCCGGCACAATTATCGGAAGAGCCAACAGCACGAAATTCGAATCGGTTTCCGGTAAAAGCAAATGGAGAGGTTCTGTTTCGATCTGTATTATCGAGTAAAATTTCTGGAATTTTTCCGATGTCAAGCTTAAGTTCAGCCTTTTCGTCGGGAGTCATTTTTTTAGTCGAAACTTTTTTCTCGATTTCGTCGAGCATTTGGGTTAACTTTTCGCCTATGAAAACCGACATAATTGCAGGAGGAGCTTCATTTGCTCCAAGTCGATGTTCGTTTCCGTACGAAGCAATTGATGCACGAATTAGTTCAGCGTTATCGTGAACGGCTTTAACCGTATTTACCAAAAAGGTCAAAAATTGAAAATTAGATTTTGGAGTTCTACCGGGCGACAATAAATTTTTCTTTGTACTTGTCATCATCGACCAGTTATTGTGTTTTCCTGAACCATTTACGCCTTTATATGGTTTTTCGTGAAAAAGAACACGAAAATGGTGTTTGCGAGCAATTTTTGCCATTAAATCCATCAGCAATTGATTATGGTCAACGGCTAAATTTGCTTCTTCAAAAACAGGGGCACACTCAAATTGATTTGGTGCGACTTCGTTGTGACGTGTTTTTAAAGGAATCCCTAATTTCAACGATTCTATTTCGACTTCACGCATAAATTGAGCAACACGTTCGGGAATGCTTCCAAAATAATTATCCTCTAATTGTTGGTCTTTTGCCGACGGGTGTCCCATCAACGTTCTTCCGGTTAAGCTAATATCAGGACGAGCATTATAAAGCGATTCGTCAACTAAAAAATATTCTTGCTCCCAGCCCAAATTAACATTTACTTTCGTTACATTTTTATCGAAATATTGACAGACTTCAGTAGCTGCCTTATCAATTGCATTCAATGAGCGAAGCAAAGGAGTTTTAAAATCCAAGGCTTCGCCTGTGTATGACACAAAAATTGTAGGGATACAAAGTGTTTTCCCAATTACAAAAGCAGGCGATGAAGGATCCCATGCTGTATAACCTCTAGCTTCGAATGTATTTCGTATTCCTCCGCTCGGAAAGCTCGAAGCATCGGGCTCTTGTTGTACAAGCAGTTCTCCATTAAAGTTTTCGATAACTCCGCCATCTTCAGCTGGTTCGAAAAAAGCTTCATGTTTTTCTGCTGTAGCTCCATTTAAGGGTTGAAACCAATGTGTATAATGGGAAGCACCTCGACTAATTGCCCAAGATTTCATTCCCGAAGCAATTTGATTTGCAATTCGCCTATCAACTTTTGAACCTCTGTCAATAGCAGCCACAACATTATCGTATGCCTCTTTTGACAAATATTCTTGCATCTTTTTTCTATTGAAGACATTTTGTCCAAAATACTCTGACGTTTTAACCGATGGTAATTCTACCATTATTGGCTCACGGTTCGATGCCTCATCTAAGGCTTTAAATCTCAATATTGACATAATTTTGCGTTTAAACTTATTTAATTTAACAATACCCCATTAAATATTGTACTATCTGTTGCAAAAATATATATTTTTTGATTACACCCCCTATTTTTTCAAACAATAAAAACATTTTTATATAAATGGCTATTTTTTGTTAAAAAATTATAAAAGAAATTTTTCGGCACAATAATTGGAATTTCTCTGCCGTTGTAAAAAAACAACATTTTTTAACCATAAATTTTAAAGCTATGTTAGAGTACGCAAAATTAATTCTGGAGAAAGTGAGTTTCGACATGTTTCTATTTCAAAAAGAGCTTGTAAAGTCGCTTAAATGGTTAACAGGAACCGAAAAAGAAATGTTGCAATCGTGGGTTGTTACAAAATACGGTAATTCGCATGCCGATGCAATTAATGATGTATTTAAAAATAAAAAATATTAGGTTGGTTAGGTTTTTTCATGTTTTTCAAAAAAAAACGTCGGACTTGAAAAAGTTCGGCGTTTTTTATTTTTTGCCATTGATGAAAGGATTCCAATATTGGCGGAAAGTAATTACTCAACCACCCCGTCAGTCTTTCGACTGCCTCCCCTCTAGAGAGGAATTTATCTTCGATTTTGACTTCTTCGTAAATGAAACAAAATATATAACTATTTCTGCTCAAAAATTCCGTGTCAGCAGGACAGTGTGGTTTATTTTAATTTCTCGCTTTTATTCGTTTTGCTCAAAACAACAAGACTAAAAAAAATTCTTACATCTCGGCAAAATATTTATAGAATAATGGTATCGTTTCAATTCCTTTATAAAAGTTGAATAAAGGAAATTTTTCGTTTGGCGAATGTATCGCATCTGATTCGAGTCCAAAGCCCATTAGTATTGATTTTATACCCAATATATTTTCGAAAGACGAAATAATTGGTATGCTTCCTCCGCTTCGAACCGGAATCGGTCTTTTTCCAAAGGATTCAATGTAGGCTTTTTCTGCTGCTTTGTAGGCAGGTAAATCGATTGGGCAAACGTATCCTTGTCCACCATGATGAATTTTGACTTCTACTTTTACACCTTTTGGAGCCATTGATTCGAAATGTTCTTTAAAAAGTATGGCTATTTTTTCGTGATTTTGATTTGGAACCAAACGGCAAGAAATTTTTGCAAATGCTTTTGAAGGAAGAACTGTTTTAGAGCCTTCTCCGGTATAACCACCCCAAATTCCACAAACATCAAATGTTGGGCGTATTCCTGTTCTTTCGGTTGTTGAATATCCTTTTTCGCCAGATAATTCAATTACATCAATCGCTTTTTTATAAGCATCTTCGTTAAATGGCACTTTTGCAAGCAGTTCTCGTTCTTGTTTTGAAACTTCGAGAACATCGTCGTAAAATCCTGGAATAGTTATTCGTCCATTATCGTCAACCATTTGACTAATCATTTTTGCCAACATATTGATTGGATTTGCCACAGCACCACCAAACAAACCTGAATGCAAATCTCGATTTGGACCGGTAACTTCAACTTCCCAATAAGCAAGACCCCGCAAACCTGTTGTAATTGAAGGAATATCTTGAGCAATCATTCCGGTGTCGGAAACCAAAATAATATCGGCTTTTAACATGGGTTTATGTTGTTCGCAAAATTTGCCTAAGTTAGGCGAACCTATTTCCTCCTCGCCTTCAATCATAAATTTCACATTGCAAGGAAGCGTTTGGGTTTTAACCATTAGTTCGAACGCTTTAACATGCATAAATAGTTGACCTTTGTCATCGTCGGCACCACGAGCCCAAATTTTTCCATCACGAACTTCGGGTTCAAACGGAGGAGTTTTCCATAGTTCTAGTGGCTCAACAGGCATTACGTCGTAGTGTCCATAAACTAGAACAGTAGGCTTGCTATTGTCAATTATTTTTTCGGCATAAACCACCGGATTTCCATCAGTTTCCATTACCTCTGCCTTTGTAACACCAGCATCAAGCAAACTTTTTTTAATGTATTCGGCAGCTTTGTACATTTCGGGTTTATGGTCTTTTTTAGCACTAATCGATGGAATGCGAATTAATCCAAATAGTTCGTCTAAAAATCGGCCTTTATTTTTGTCAATGTAGTTTCTAATTTGTTCCATATTTATGTAATTATGATTAGCATTCTAAAATCATAAAAATAAAAAGAATCTTTATACCGATGAAATTTATTTGATTAGATGCAAACAAAAAAGCCACCTATAAAAGTGGCTTCCTTGATTATATTGAGATTTCGCTTGAGCGAAACAACAATTCGATTATTTACAACAAGAACATTTTCCAGTTCCTAAGTTGAATTTTTTAATAAAATCGCAAATTGGTTCTGCTAAAGAAGGACGACCAATTTCTTGTAAATCGTACTCAACTTTAACCGATGGTTTGTCGATTTTAACAATACGTTTCAAATCTATTGGAGTAGCAATTACAACAACATCGCAAGGAGTGTTTGCAATCGTTTTTTCCAAGTCTTTTATTTGTTGATCGCCATAACCCATTGCAGGAAGTAAGGTTCCAATGTTTGGATAAATTCTGAAAGTTTCAGCTAATTTTCCAACTGCAAAAGCTCTTGGGTCAACCAATTCTCCAGCACCGCATTTCAAAGCAGCAACGGTTCCTGCTCCAATTTTCATTTCACCGTGAGTTAATGTTGGACCATCTTCAACAACCAAGCAACGTTTTCCTTTTACCAATTCTGGTTTGTCGATAGTAAGTGGAGATGCAGCATCAACAACCATAGCTTTAGGATTAACTTTCATAATGCTTTCGCGAACGATTTGAATTCCTTCAGGAGAAGCTGAATCCATTTTATTGATAACAACAACATCGGCCAAACGCAACGTTGCTTCACCAGGGTAATATGATAATTCGTGACCAGGTCTGTGTGGGTCAACAACGGTAATCATTAAATCAGGTTTGTAGAATGGAAAGTCGTTGTTTCCACCGTCCCAAAGAATAACATCGCAACCATCAGGATCTTTTTCAGCAGCTCTTACAATTGCCTCATAATCAACACCTGCATAAATTACGTTTCCACGTACTACGTGTGGTTCGTATTCTTCCATTTCTTCAATGGTACATTTGTGTTTTGCTAAATCGGCAACCGTTGCAAAACGTTGAACTTTTTGAGCAACTAAATCACCGTAAGGCATTGGGTGACGAATCGCAACAACTTTTAGTCCTGCTTCCATCAATAATTCAATAACTCTACGTGAAGTTTGTGATTTTCCACAACCTGTTCTAACAGCACCAACTGCAATAACTGGTTTAGTCGATTTTATTTGAGTGTCTTTTGCTCCTAATAAAATGAAATTTGCACCAGCAGCATTAACCAAAGCACCAACATTCATTACGCGGTTGTAAGGAACATCGCTATACGAAAATACACAATCATCAACTTTTAAATCAACGATTAATCGACCTAATTCTGCTTCTGCATAAATTGGAATTCCTTGTGGATATAAATCACCTGCAAGTTGAGCAGGATATTTACGACCATCGATGTCAGGAATTTGAGCAGCAGTAAATGCTACTACATTATAATCTTTATTACCTCTGTAATAAGTATTAAAGTTGTGGAAATCTCTTCCAGCAGCACCAATAATTATAACATTTTTTGCCATAGCTTGTTCTATTTTAGTTTATAATTTATTTCTATGGCAAATATATAGCTTTAAGTATTCATAACCCATAAAATTTTATCGAAATAGATGTTAAATAAATTTTACTTATTTTTATTATATTTGTGAATTACTTGTTTCTATTGACTTATAGCGATTTATTTGCAAATATATGTTTAGAAAAATGTTTTTATTTTTTGTTATATAATTTTTTATTCCAAAACAGCAATGAATTACTTGGCTCACATATATTTATCGGGAAATGATAACGATGTGAAATTGGGTAATTTTATTGGCGACGCTGTTAAAGGAAACAAATTTGAAAATTTTGATTTTGGTATTAAAAAGGGCATTATTCTACATCGAAATATTGATTTTTTTACCGACAATCATCATATTCACAAACAAAGTCGTGATAGAATCAGACATTTATATCACAAACATTCGGGAATTGTAATTGATATTTTTTACGACCATTTTCTAGCAAAAAATTGGGATAAATTCTCAAACGAAAATTACCATCAGTTTATTCATGGGTTTTATTTTTGCTTGTTGACCCATTATTGGTCATTGCCAATGAAAATTAAAGTTGTATTTCCATTTTTAGTTTTAAACAATTGGTTAAAGCAATATGCAACAATCGATGGAATTGAGGATATATTAGCTCGAATGTCGTTGCGAACATCGCTTCCAAACTTTACCGAACAGGCTATTTTTGAATTCAAAAATAATTACGAATTATTCGAGTCTGATTTTTTAGTATTTTTTCCAATGTTGATTGAACACGTTGAATATTTGAAAAAACAAAAATGAATTGATTTTAATATTGTTCAATCGTTCGTTTAATTTTCATACTATACTGATAATCAAAACTTTGACAAAGCCACGTTAATTTTGTTAAACTACTGAATATTAGGCATTTACAATTCTCTTAAAAATAACTCATATATAACTCCCCTGTTTCAATATGAGCATAAAATACCCCATCCCTTATTTTAGGGCAAATTATGCGGCAA
>MEOF01000050.1 GCA_001769505.1 Bacteroidetes bacterium GWF2_33_38 | reverse complement strand
TACTGAATATCAAGGTATTAACCAAATTTTCAAAGAGCCTAATTAGCTGTTTATCAGCATGTTATATGTTTTGTCATGTACTAAACTATTTTTAAAATTTCTTATGGTTCCATAGCTAAATCTATCTCCTATCTCAAATTTAATTTTTCCTATATTCCCATTTTCAAAATAAGTTGTATCAGAAGGGTTTTCCTGTGCCTTAATTAAAATGTTAAATGCAAAAATTAAAACTGTTATTAATATTATAGTTTTCTTCATTATTCACTTAAATTTTGAACTGGAGAACCTGATACACCAACACTAATTGTCGAATTACCTGAAGCACCAACTTCCTGCTGAGATACACTAATATTAGCATTTGGATATTGTGTTTGTATATTTCCCCCGTTCTTCGTAGTTTGTACCCTGCAAGTTTGGCGAAGCATCTGCTTCGTCTTTTTATATTTTTTTTTGCATCCGCTAATTTACAGTTTTCCATCTTAAACTTGCTACTGAAATAGGTAATATATTATCTAAACCTGCATAATTTCTTGCACTTGAATATATATAATCTTCTGGTTTTGAAACAATTTCTGCTTTAACAGTGTTATACATTAGTATAGTTCGTCCAACTTTGCCAAAGTTGATTTCAACCAAAGTATAACATGCTGATAATCAGCAATATTTCAATTTAATGCAAAGTTTGGCAAAGTTCTTAAAATCAGAAACATACAAAAATTAACCGAACTATTGATATTACAAATATAATTTTTATTATTAAGTGTAGCAAAAATGCCACAATAATAAAGATTGACGAAGCATCTGCTTCGCCAAACAGCAGTGTTGGTGTTTGGGATAAGTTACGGAGAACTGGGGGTTCTTGCGAGAAATCTCTATTCTTTAGTTGTTATAGATTTCTCAATCGCTATCGCTCATCTCGAAATGACAACCCACTTTCAATTTGTCATTTCGAACTTGCTGTGAGAAATCTGTTTTGTTCCACTTTTCGAAGAAAAAAAACACTTGGTTGATGATTTGTTGTTCGGACATTCTTGTCCGAAAACTAAAAAGCTCTGGCAGGAAACATCTTGTACTTTCAAAAAACAAGTTTCTCCAAAAAGCTTAAATTATATTCATTCATATTTTTTTATTCTAACTCTTTTTCACTAATTTTATATTGTACAAATTTTTACAGCCATGAAAAAATACAAAGATTTGAATATTGGAACTAGATTAAACATCGTGTTGGGAATTTCGGTTGGTATAATCATAACGATGCTTGGCTCATATACTTACTTTCGACATGAAGGCAGAATAAATCATTTTAGAGATGTAAAATTAAACGACCAGCTTGATTTTATGAAAGAACTGATTAATGCTGAGTTTATAAATAATCAAAGCGAACTTAAAAAATCCTTAGACTTATCGTATGATATTTTTACAAAATCGGGAAAAATCACAGAATTAGATAGTTCGGTAAATTTTATAGATAAAATTTCAAAATTATCGGGAGTTGCAATAAGCATTTTTCAGAAAAATGATGATGGATTTGAGTTAATAACGTCGAATTTAACAGATAAAAACAACGGAAAGTTATCGAAATATTCCATTTCAAATAACAACGAAATTGGATTAGAAATTAATTCGCAACATTCGTATTACGGAAGAGAAAACATCAACGGAAATTGGTATTTAACTGCCTACAAACCAATTATAATAAACAACGAGATCAAAGGAATTTTTTCTGTTCTAATTTCAGAGATTGATTATGCTTCATTGAGCGATAGATTCAAAGATATTTCATTTTTCGAAAATGGCTTTTTATATTTAATTGATAAAAACGGAAAGTACATTATTCATCCAAACAAAGAAGGACAAAGTAATGCAGACGATATTTTTCTGACTAAGATGAAGTCGGCAAATACAGAAAGAGGCAATCTCCGTTTAGAGAATCAAGGAGAATGGGAACAGCAATATTATCAATACCTCGAAAATATTGATGCTTATGTTGTTGCCTCAATTTATGAAAAAGATTTGTACGAAGATTTAGTAAAATTAAAATACACTGTAATAATTGCGGTCTCGCTTGCAGTTATTATGTTCATTTTTTTAGCCATGAGTTTTATGAAACCCATTGCCCGAGCAATTAGGGAAAGCGTTGATTTTGCAAAGAAAATTTCAAATGGCGATTTGTCCGCAACCATGGAAGTGAAAAGTAAAGACGAAACTGGAGTTTTAGCAAATGCTCTTAATCAAATGGTTTTAAAATTTAGAGAAATAGTGGAAGAAATTCTACGAAATTCGGAAGAAATTGCTAAAACTAGCGAAGAAATAAATGCCGCATCTCAACTTGTTTCAAACGGAGCATCGAACCAAGCAGCATCAGTTGAAGAAGTATCTTCGTCTATGGAGCAAATGGTATCGAATATTCAACAAAATACCGACAATGCCCAACAAACAGAAAAAATTTCAAAAAAAGCCGCAGAAGACATTATTGTTAGTGGGCAACAAGTTGCCATGACCGTTCAGTCGATGAGTAAAATAGCCCAAAAAATTTCGATTGTTGGCGAAATTGCTTTCCAAACAAATATACTAGCTTTAAATGCTGCCGTTGAAGCGGCAAGAGCAGGAGAACATGGTAAAGGATTTGCGGTGGTTGCCTCAGAGGTGAGAAAGCTAGCAGAAAGAAGCCAAAAAGCCGCCGCCGAAATTGACGAATTATCAAAATCGAGTGTGAATATTGCCGATAAAGCAGGAAAATTACTCGAAGAACTTGTTCCAAATATAAACAAAACATCAAAACTAGTAGAAGAGATTACGGCATCAAGCATGGAGCAAGATACTGGCTCTAGCCAAATTAACAGTGTAATTCAACAACTTAATGCCATTGCTCAACAAAATGCATCTTCGTCAGAAGAAATGGCATCAAGAGCCGAACAAATGCTAATTCAGGCGGAACATTTGAGAGAGCTGGTCTCGTATTTTAACATCGATTTAGGAAGAAAAAATAAACAAAATAAAAATTTTCAAAACAATTTCCCCGAAATTGTAAAAAATGATACAGAGGATAGCTTTTAACTAAATATGAATTAATGTTGCTAAAATGGGGCTTATTTTCTTATAATTACTTTCCAGTTGTTCGCATTATTAGTTTTGCCATTGAATGTAACGATATCGAAATCATCAGAGAAGCGAACAAATTTTGCAATATCTTCTGTTATAACATAAAGCGTTTCTCTATCATTCATTTCTTCCAACAAGTCAGAAACCAAACCTTGTGTAATTTCATTTCTATCAATAAAAATAGGAACAATCGAAATATTGTCGGTACAAATAAATTTTATAAATGGCAAATGATTGTTTAATAATTTCATTTCGTCAATGTTATTTTCTCTTTTCAAGATTTTGATTTTTTTCGATAAATCATCTGCCTTTTTTTGGTTAATAGGAATAACACCAACACTTGAACTATAATTATTATCTTCCGTCATGAAAGAAGTATTTCCTGAACTTAAAAATAAAATATTTTTGTACGAATTTCCATTCAAATAGCCATAAACCTTAACAGCATCTCTTGCCGAAAAACTCTCCTGAGAATTTGGGATTACGATTGCTGAAACATTCACGTTATTTCTAGATGCATTTTTCTGAAATAAAAACTCAAAATTGCTCGATAATTCTGAGTTTAGACTTTCATCAATAAAATAATTTTGCGAATAGCCAAGCGTATAAGTCAAAGCTATACAGATTGTTAACATGATATTTTTAAGATTTAAAATCATTTTATTTCGCAAATTTATACCCTTTCTACGAAAGATTAAGTAAAAGGTTACCTAAATATAAAAGTATTTTTATTTTTGTCGCGAAATAGAATATTCGATTAAACTTTTTAACGAATTTTTAGCCTCATTTTCGTTAAAAGTTTCAAGTAAATTAAGAGCACTATTTTTATATTTTATCATTACCTCGATTGAGTATTCAATTCCTTTATACTTATGAACAAAATCAACTACTTTTTGTATTTGTTTTGTCGTTTTCTTTTTGGTTTTAACAATTTTAACAATTTCTCTTCGCTCTTTTGATGAGCAATTTTTCAATGCATGAATTAGTGGAAGAGTCAACTTTTTTTCTTTTAAATCGTTTCCGCTTGGCTTGCCAGTCAAATTTGTTTTTTCATAGTCAAACAAATCATCTTTTATTTGAAAAGCCATTCCAATATCCTCTCCTATTTGTTTCATTTTGGCAACTGCCTCGTCAGAAGCTCCAACCGATTTTGCTCCGCAAGCAGTGCAAGAAGCAATTAACGACGCTGTTTTTTTTCTGATAATTTCGTAGTACACTTCTTCAGTTATATCAAGTTTTCGTGCCTTTTCTATTTGCAAGAGTTCTCCTTCGCTCATTTCCTGCACAGCCTCTGAAACAATTTTCAACAAATCGAATTGTTTTGTTTCAACGGCAAGCAACAAACCTCTTGACAAAAAATAATCACCAACTAAAACCGAAATTTTATTTTTCCAAATAGCATTTAATGAGAAAAAACCTCTTCGCTGATACGATTCATCAACAACATCATCATGTATAAGAGTAGCTGTATGTAATAGTTCAATAAACGAAGCAGCAACGTAACTTGCATCGCTGACTTGACCATTAATTTTTGCCGAAAGAAAAACAAACATCGGTCGCATTTGCTTTCCTTTTCTACGCAAAATATAATTTGTAATAATCTCTAATAAAGGCACTTTGCTTTTAATCGTGTTTCTGAAATAAGGCTCAAAGTTTCTTATTTCATCTTTTATTGGAGACTGTATATTCAACATCGAAGACATAATGCCAAAGGTAATCTTTTCTTTTAATGTAAAAAACAATACTATATGTTGACATACGAACATGTATATACATGTCGTTTTTTTATGTTGTTAATCATATTTAATCTCACTATATATTTATATATTTGAGAATGTAAAATATTAAAAAAATGAAAGTAAAAGATTTAAACATCAACCATCTAGAAGATGCCGCAAATATGCTCAAAGCAATTGCTCATCCAATGCGAATAGCTATAATTAGTTTACTCGAAGAAGGAACAAAATTAACAGTTACCGAAATTCACGAAAAGTTAAATTTGGAACAGTCAACCACCTCGCACCATTTAGGAATTTTAAAAGACAAAGGTGTATTGAATTCGAAAAGAGATGGAAAAAACACCTATTATTACTTAAAACACGAGAGTTTGAGCAATATTATAAATTGCTTGAGTATGTGCAAACAAGTGAAATAAATGACAAAAATTCGAGTTACAAAAGAATTCGGTTTTGAATCCGCCCATGCTTTGTGGAACTATGATGGAAAGTGCAAAAATGTACATGGTCATTCGTATCGACTTTTCGTAACCGTTCTTGGAGAACCAATTGAAAATGAGAATGATGTAAAATTAGGAATGGTAATCGATTTTGGAGATTTGAAAAAAATTGTAATAGAAAATATAGTCAATCGATTCGATCACACGTTATTTGTAAATAATAAAGCAGAAATCAAAAACATACTTGAAACAGATCAAATGTTTGAGCGATTCGAAACATTGAATTACCAACCTACCTGTGAAAATTTTGTAATCCATTTTGCTGAAATTTTGAAACAAACGCTTCCTAAATCAGTAAATTTATTTAGCATCAGATTATACGAAACCCCATCATCATACGCCGAATGGTTCGCCGAAGACCAGCGATAATTCATTTTTAATAAAAAATCATTGATAATCGTGTCAAATTCATATATTTGTAATATGACACGATTATTATTTTTTACTCTTCTTTATTTGTTGGCTGCTCAAACAATAGCCAATAATTCAATTGATAGTCTTGAAAATTTAATTAATAAATCAACGGACAATCAAAAAGTAGATATCTTAAATGAACTGGCTACAACGTACTTTTCAATCTCTCCTATAAAAGCCGAAGAATATGCCCAAGAGGCAAAAAAAATCGCCATAAAACTCAATGACAAGAAAAAAATCGCCGAGTCGATTAAAAATATTGGGAAATCGTATTATTTCAGAGGAAATTTTGAAAAAACCTTAGATTATTTTCGAGAAGCCTTAAAATATTTTGAAGAAATTAATGATTTGCAAGGGATTTCTTCATCGAACAATAATATTGGAATAATTTACAAAAATTGGGGTGAATACGAAACCGCTCTTCAATATTTTCAACGTGCATTAGAAATTGACGAATCAATTGGAAATAAAAGCGGAATTGCAGCATCGTTACAAAATATGGGCGTATTGTATTTGAATTGGAACAATTACGAAAAGGCATTAGACTACTACAAGCGCTCATTGAGAATCAAAGAAGAACTCAATGACGAACACGGAATTGCAAATTCACTCAATAATATAGGCGAGATTTATTTCAAATGGAACAATTATGAAAAGGCATTGGAAAACTATAACAAATCGCTCGGAATAAGGCAAAAAATTAAAGATAACAATGGGATTTCGACCTCGTTTCACAACATTGGCGAGGTATATAAATTCATGAATAATTACGACTTGGCATTGGAATATTATTTAAAAGCATTCGATTTGCAAGAATCTGTTGGCGATAAACTTGGAATGTCGTCGTCGTTAAATAACATAGGCGAAATAAATCAAAAGAAAAAGCATTTTACAAAAGCTCTCGAATATTACGAATTTGCCGTAAATGTTCAGCAAGAAATAGGAAATAGAAAAGGGCTAGCCAACTCTTATCATCGAATAGGAACAGTTTACGACGAAACAGGAGACTATGAAAAAGCGATTGAATATTTTTCAATGAGCTTAACCTTGTCCGAGGAACTAGAAGCAATCGACATGCAAATGAATTTATTCAGTTCTTTTGCCAATGTGTATAAATCAAAAGGCGATTTTGAAAAAGCACTAATAAATTATCAAAAATATATAACATTAAAAGATTCTATTTTTAATTACGTAAAATTTGCAGAAATAACGACTAAATACGAAACCGAAAAACTCGAACGCGAAAATCAAATCGAAATAGACAAAAAACAGAATCAAATCGAAAGACAAAGAATCATAATGAATGCAATTGTTTTTGGAGCTATATTAATTTTGATATTTCTTTCAATGCTGTTCCGATTATTTATTCAGAAAAAGAAAGCAAATCATCTTCTTCAAAAGCAAAAGCAGGAAATTACCGATAGTATATTGTATGCAAGTAGAATTCAACAAGCCGTTTTACCTCCCAATGATTCTATTGAAGAAATTCTTAAAGATTTTTTTATTCTAAATATCCCTAGAGATATTGTTAGCGGTGATTTTTATTGGATTTCGCGTAAAGAAAATAAAGTAATTGTTGCAGTTGCCGATTGTACTGGACATGGAGTCCCTGGTGCATTTATGAGTATGCTCGGGATTACATTTTTAAACGAGATTGCAAGCCAATTAACGATTCTTAATCCTGCTGAAATTTTGGACGAACTTCGCAATAAAGTAATTAACTCTCTTCACCAAAAAGGAGTAGAAGGAGAAGCTCGCGATGGGATGGATATTAGTCTTTGTGTAATTGATTTTGAAAATAGCAAAATGGAATTCGCCGGAGCAAACAATCCTCTTTACATAGTTAAAAATGAAAAGTTAAAAGTTAAAAGTTTATCAAGTAATAAATTCGATATAATTTCGAACGATTCTCCTGTCATTCCGAACGAATATGAGGAATCTAACTTTCAACTTTATGAACTAAAAGGAGATAAAATGCCAATAGGTCTTTATGAAAAAATGGATAAATACACAAACCATCTTATTAATTTGCAAAAATCCGACACAATTTACTTATTTTCCGATGGGTATGCAGACCAATTTGGAGGCTCAAGAAAAAAGAAATTCAAATACAATCAATTTAAAAAATTGTTTATTGATAATTGCCATTTGCCAATGTCAGAACAAAAAATTATTCTAAACAATACAATTAAAAGTTGGCGAGGCGACCTTGACCAAATTGATGATATTTTAATATTGGGAATTCGTTTTTAAAAAACTGAAATGACGATTGCTAAATTTTGTATATTTATATTATTTTTTTCTGTTATAAGTGCAACTTATGCAGAAAATGAAATCATTTTAACAGACGCCGAAATTCCCGATTACAATGTAACCGAATATTTATATTTATTCGAAGACAAAAATAATTCGTTTGAAATTGAACAAGTGCTTTTGTTTTCTGATGGAAAGTTTACATTAAATAAGTCTTCAAACGTGAATTTAGGAGTTACAGAGTCAGCGTATTGGATTAAATTTGCTGTAAATAATTCAAGCAATGAGGTTAGAAGCTTACTTTTTTCTCTGAGCTATCCTTTTATAAATCATATCGATTTTTACCAAATTAAAGAAACCAAGCTATTAAAAGATTTTCACACCGGAGAGTTAGAAATATTTAACACTCGTGATTTACAACATCGCGATTATGTTTTTAATTTAAAACTAGACCCTAAAAGTCAATACACATACATAGCGAAAATTTATAATAGCGGCGAAACTTTATTGCTTCCTATGCGACTTACTTCTTACCAAGCATTTATTAGTCGCGATTCAATGGATTTACTAATAAAGGGCTTCTTTTATGGATTATTGATCTTCGTGATTATTTTTAACAGTTTTCTGTATGTCACCATAAGAGAACGGCTTTATATCTTTTATTCAATATATGTAATTACTCTTGCTCTTTTTATTGCAAATTCTGATGGTCTTTCTTTTCAACTATTTTGGCCGAATTTTCCTGTCTGGGCTGATAAATCGACCATCTTTTTTGTCTCTGTTTCAAATTTTTTTCTCATACTTTTCACTAAAGACTTTTTGAAATCGGACAAATTAACAAAAGGAGTTGACATTACGTTGAAATCATTATTAACTCTGGCTTCAATTTTAATTATTTCTTCTTTTATCGGAGCTCCTATTAGAAAATACGCCGTATTAGCAGCAAATCTTCTTTCGTTTTTAACAATTGTTTCGATAATTGTAATTGCCATCCTTGCTTTTCGGAAAAAAGTTTACGGCTCAAAGTTTTTCTTGATTTCGTTTTTCGTTCTTATGGTTGGAGTTATAGTTTATGTAATGCGAAATATGGGAATACTCCCCTCAAACGTAATTACAGGATATGGCGTTAAGCTCGGATTTGTAACCGAAGTAATTTTATTATCGTTTGCGGCTTCAGACCGGTTTCGAATCAATAAAGAAAAAATTAATGAAGAACTTGAAAAATTAGTCAAAATCAGAACCTCCGAAATTTCACAACAAAAAGAAGAAATATCAGCTCAACGTGATGAAATCGAATCTCAGCGTGATTTTGTTACTAAACAACGAGATACTATTTTGGATCAAAAACAAGAAATCACCGATAGCATTCACTATGCAAAAAGAATTCAAAACGCTATTCTTCCTCAACAAGAATTTATAAGTACAATCTTACCCAATCACTTTATTTATTTTAAGCCGAGAGACATTGTGAGTGGCGATTTTTATTGGATGAAGGAAGTAAATAATAAAATCATATTTTGTGTTGCCGACTCAACTGGACACGGTGTTCCAGGGGCATTTATGAGCATGCTTGGGATTACATCTTTAAACGAAATTGTAAACAACAATACATTTCTAAACGCAGGAGAAATTCTCGACCAACTTCGAAAAAACATTGTACTTTCATTGCATCAAACTGGTAAAGAAGGCGAAGCAAAAGATGGAATGGATATTTCTCTATGTGTTTATGATAAATCAAACAAAACGCTCGATTTTGCTGGAGCAAATAACCCGCTATATGTAGTGAAAAGTGAAAAGATAAAAGTGAAAAATGAAGAAAATACTATACTTGATGAACTTTCAACTTTTAACTTTCAACTTGACGAAGTCAAAGGTGATAAAATGCCAATATCTATTTACGATAAGATGGAAAAATACACAAATCACACTCTAAAAATAGAACCCTCTGATATTGTTTACTTATTCAGTGATGGTATTGCCGACCAGTTTGGTGGTAAACAAGGAAAAAAATTCAAATACAAGCAACTAAAACAATTACTAGTTAAAAACTGTCACCTACCAATGTTTGAACAAAAAGAAATGCTAATCGAATCTTTTGAACAGTGGAAAGGAGACTTAGAACAAATCGACGATATTCTAATTATGGGAGTAAGATTTGAATAAAATTTTAAATGCTTCCTTTTTGCTTCCTTAAAATTTCATGGAAAAATGCAACTATATTGCAATATGTTATACATTTCTGCATATATGTGAATATATTGTATAACACTATTTGGCAATTAACATAAGCATTTGATAAACTGTTAATTATTTGTTAATATAAAAAAACATGCGATTCTCTTTTTTGTAACTTTTTTATAAAAATTACGTACAAGCACTCTAGATTTAAGTATCTTTGTACCAAAATAATTGTGTATTGTGAGTCATGAAAAAATTATTCTTCTTTAAAATATTTTTTTTGCTTATTATAGCGAACAATTCGTTTGCTCAATTTACCAACATTTCTGGCATTGTAAATTCTTACGCTTCAGTATCTTCCATTGTAACTCCTGTTTGTTCATCTTGTGATCATTCTGCACCTTGTTTAAATGTTATTACTGTTGATGATGGATCTCTTTTTAACGTTGGAGATTATGCCATGATTGTTCAAATGAAAGGAGCTACAATTAACACTACAAACTCTGCCGCAGGAGGATCGATAACAGCAATTGGAAATGCAGGTAATTATGAAATTTTCAAAATAGCGTCAGTTTCTAGCAATGATATTTCTCCATCAGCTCGTTTGAAAAAAACATATGATGATTTAGGATTGGTTCAAGTCGTAAAAGTTCCATATTATCCACATAATGTTATAATTACTGGTACTTTAACTGCTACGCCTTGGGATGCCGTTACGGGAAAAGGAGGAATTGTTGCAATTTTTGTTGAAGGGTCTGTTGATTTTCAAGCAAATATTGATGTAAAAGGGATGGGCTATCAAGGAGTACAAGTTACAGTTAATGGAAGTCCTGACAATTGTTCAATTAATCCAACAACACAATATATGAAAGCTTATGTTGCTGGAAATGATGTAACACCAAAAGGGGACGGTGTTTATATTCAATCCGGAGCAACAACTGGTGGTCGTGCACCAAACGCTAATGGCGGTGGTGGCGGTGTTTCAGGGGACTCCGGCGGTGGCGGTGGTGGAAACTACGGTGCTGGTGGTCGTGGTGGTGATCGTTGGTGCGATTTTACTATTTTGGGTGGAGGTGTTGGAGGAAATACACTTGCTGCATACTTACCCGAAAATAGAATATTTTTTGGAGGTGCTGGTGGTAGTGGTTTCATTACTAATAACAATCCGGCCGAAGCTGCTGATGGTGGCGGAATTGTTATAATTCGTGCAGCCGAAGTTATCGGAAATGGTTTTACTATAGATGCTTCAGGAACTTCACCTACGGCACCAGGTGCGGGTATTGATGGTGGCGGTGGCGGTGGTGCGGGCGGTACTGTTGCATTTGAAATGACTTCGTTTTCTACAACTCTTAATGTTTTAGTTAACGGTGGAAATGGTCAAGATTTAAATACATCAACTATACACGGACCAGGCGGTGGTGGAGGTGGAGGAGCATTTTTATATAATTTATCTTCAATTCCCAGTGGAATTACAGTTAACGCAAATGGTGGTTTACCAGGAGATCATTTAGGAACAGTTGGTTTACAAAATAACGATGCTCTTGCTGGTAGCAATGGTGGTTCAGTTTCGTATTATCATTTAACATATAATTTCGATTCAGATGATGATGGAATCACAGATGGTTGTGATTTAGATTGTGATAATGATGGAATTTTAGATACTGACGAAGATGGAAATACTGGATTTGATCCAAGTACAGATTCAGATTTAGATGGTGTTCCAAACTATTGGGATAATAATGATTTAACTCCTGGTTTCCCAGCATTTGTTGATGTTGATGGAGATGGAGTAAACGATAAATACGATTATGACAAAGATGGTATTCCTGATTTTTTAGATTTAGATACTGATAATGATGGTATTTTTGATGTTACAGAATGTGGCGGAACAGATACTAATAAAGATGGAATTATAGGTTCTGCATTAATTATTACAGATACCGATGCCGATGGTTTATCAGATATTGTTGATGCCGATGACGGAGGAACTCCTCTTACGCTAATAAATTCAGATGGTGATGCTCGTGCCGATTTTGAAGATATTGATACAGGTAATGACGGAATACCCGATGTTTACGAAACTACAACAGCAACTCTACCAAGTGGCGTTGATACAGACAGAGATGGAATTGACGATGAATATGAAATATTTTTAGGAGGAACTCCAAATACAGAACAAGATACTGATGGAGATGGTAAAAATGATTTTATTGATCAAGATTCTGATAATGATGGTATAGCAGACTATATTGAGTGTGGCGGGGCAGAGCCTCTGGGAACAGATACCGATGGAGATGGCATCGACAATCGTTATGATGTTGATATTACATTAGGAACCGATGCAAATTCTGATGGAATAGACGATGCATTTTTACCAACAGATGTTGATTCTGATGGATTATACAATATTGTTGACACCGATTCGGATAATGATGGTGTAATTGATAATATTGAAGCTCAATCAACTGCAGGATACAGAGATCCATTAGGAGTTGATACAGATAATGATGGTTTAGATGATGAATATGATACTGACAATGCGGGAACTGAAATTACTTTAGTTGATACAGATTCTGACGGTGATTACGATTTCCAAGATACAAATTCGGATAATGACTTTTTATCTGATTTGGTTGAATGTTACGATACCGATGATGATGGAGTTTCTAATACTTTAGCAACAGGAGTTGATACTGATGGTGATGGTTTAGACAATGCTTTCGATGGAAATGTTGGCTACAATGCAACCGACGGAGGAGAATTACCAACCGATTATCCAAATGTCGTAATTCCTTTAACCGCTGAAAGAGATTGGCGTGAAGTTGATACCGATCGCGATGGTTATCTTGATTCTTTAGATGATGATAAAGATAACGATGGAATTACCGATGCTGTTGAAGGAATTGCCGATACTGATGGAGATGGCGTTTCCGATTATTTAGATTTAGACTCTGATAATGATGGTTTGCCTGATATTGTTGAAGCTGGAGGAACTGATGCAGATAATAACGGTATGGTTGATGGATTTGCAGACGTTAATCTAAATGGGATTCATGATAGCTATGATATTGAATGTGTTGGAGCTCTTATATCAACAAAATATTCAGATTCTCAAACTAATTCAGGTGTTACTAATCCAAATAATGCTCTCGGAGCAATGGATGCTTCTTACGCTGTTTTAGATAATAATGGAGATGTATTAACACTTCATTTACCTGACATATTGCCTATTAATACGATTGTTTCTATTAGAAGTGTGATGATTGTTTCAGCTGGAGGTCCTGGTGCAATTATTCCGGGATATACCGTTGAGCAATCATTAGATGGATTAGCTTGGTCAAATTCATCAGCTAGAACTAATAATAGTACTACTGCAGCTACTTCAACATACACAATTTTAGTGGCAACCGCTAGATATATTCGATTTACAAGAACTGCTGGGAACAAAAGAAATCTTGGAATAGATGCAATATGGTATGACTATTCTCAAGTCGCAACTTGCGGAGGAACAGTCGGAACAGCCCTTTCAATACCTGATTTTGATGTAGATGGTGTTTCTAATTATTTAGATGCAGATTCTGATGATGATGGAGTTGCCGATGCTTATGAAACGAATCAATCTACAATATTTACAGGAGTCGATACCGATAATGACGGAATCGATGACATTTTTGACGCCGACCAAAGTGGAAGTTTTAGTTTATTTACTAATGTTGATGGAGATGGCGAATCAAATCATCTAGACCTAGATTCCGACGACGATGGAATATTAGATTATGTCGAAAATAGTTGGTTGACTCCTGCTGTTAACGATGCCGATGGTGATGGAATTGACGACGGATTCGATGGCGATTTAACTGGCGGAACAGATTCTGATGCTTATGGTATTGATGATATGGCAAAACCTTTAGATACTGACGGAGATGGAATATTCAATGTTTATGATATTGATTCTGACAACGATGGTATCATTGATAATGTAGAAGCACAAGCAACTGTCGGATACATTTCTCCTGCCAATGCCGATGCAGATGGAGATGGAATTGATAATGCTTATGAAGCTGGTGGACTCACTCCTGAAGATACCGATGGAGATGGAACTTCTGATTTTATGGATTTGGACTCCGATAATGACGCTATAATAGATGCAGTTGAAGGATATGATACAAATGGAGATGGAACTGCAGAAACACTTGCAGCTGGTTCAGACGCTGATAACGATGGATTAGATGATAATTTCGATGATGTTGTTGGGTTTGACCCAACTGACGGAAGCGAGCTTGCGACTGATTTTCCCGATGTAATTACTCCCGGAGCTGATAGAGACTGGCGTGAAGCAGGAGATACCGATAGTGATGGCATTTTTAATTCCGCTGATTTAGACGATGACAACGATGGTATTTCAGATATTGTCGAGGGTATGGCAGATACCGACAGTGATGGAATCATTGATGGTATCGATTTAGATTCAGACAATGATGGAATCCCCGATTTAGTTGAAGCAGGAGGCGTTGATATTGATGGCGATGGTAAAGTTGACAATTTTGTTGACGTTAATGGAAATGGAGTGAGCGATGTTTATGATATTGAATGTATTGGAGCTATTGCAATTAGTGATGATGCAGATTCTCAAACTAATTCAGGTGTTACTAATCCAAATAATGCACTCGGAGTAATGGATGCTTCAAATGCTGTTTTAGATAATAATGGAGATGTGTTAACACTTCATTTACCTGATATTTTGCCTATTAATACAATTGTTTCAATCAGAAGCGTTATGATTGTTTCTGCTGGAGGTCCTGGTGCGGTAGTTCCAGGATATATTGTTGAACAATCATTAGATGGAACATCTTGGTCAAATTCATCAGCAAGAACGAATAATAACACTACTGCCGCAACATCAACATACACAATACTCCTTGAGAATGCTCAATATATTCGATTTACTAGAACCGCAGGAAATAAAAGAAATCTCGGGATAGATGCGATTTGGTATAGTATTACTCAAATTGCTACTTGTGGGGGAACTTTAGGAACAGCAATTCCAAATCTAGATTCCGATGCTGATGGAGTAAAAAATTCTATAGACTTAGACTCCGATAACGATGGCTTGACAGATATTATTGAGGCTTCGGGAATAGATGCAGATAACGATGGTAAAGTTGATGCATTTACCGATACTGACAATGATGGCTACAGCGACAATTACGATGGAGATGTTGGAAATGACGGAACTTCCGAAAATTCAGCAAATGCATTATTGCTAACCGGAATTGACGCTGGAAGCGATGGTATTCCTGATTCATATCCAAATGCGAATTTTGACTCAGACTCAAAACCAGATTTTATTGATGTAGATACCGATAATGATGGGGTTAATGATGCTTTTGAAACAACAACAGCTACATTCAAAGATGGATTAGATACTGATGGAGATGGTATCGACGATGCTTTCGAAACTGCATTTAACACATATTTAGATTCAGACGGAGATGGTTTATTCGATGTATATGATATTGATAGCGATAATGACGGCTCTCCAGAATATATAGAAGGTTTTGGAACAGCACCAACTGGAATTGATGCAGATAGCGATGGTATTGACAATCGATTTGATGTTACTTTAACAGGCGGAACTGATGCTGATTCTGACGGAATCGACGACAATGCAAATCCTGCCGATTCTGATAATGATGGTATCTATAATACAAGCGATGCTGATTCTGACGACGATGGTATTATTGATATTATTGAAAGTCAAACAAGTGCAGGATATGTTGCTCCGACAGGAACAGATACTGATAATGACGGACTTGATGATGGTTATGATTCAGATAATGGTGGAATTACAATCAGTCCTATAGATACAGACTCTGATGGAACAAATGATTATTTAGATACTGATTCTGACGGAGACGGCTTATCTGATACTAAAGAAACAACATCTTCAATAAGTTCAGGAACCGACACCGACAACGATGGTATTGACGACAATTTTGATGCGGTTGTAGGCTTCAGTGTTGATAATGGAGGAGATATCCCAACAAATTTTCCAAATTTAGATTTACCTTTAACTCCTGAATTAGATTGGAGAGAAGCCAAAGACTCTGACGCAGACGGATTAGCAAATTCGTTAGATGTTGACGATGACAATGATGGAATATTAGATATTAACGAAGGTGCAGGAGATACTGACAGTGACGGAATTATGGATTCAGTAGATTTAGATGGAGATAATGACGGAATTCCTGATTTAGTAGAAGCAAGCGGAGTAGATACTGATGGAGATGGTATTGTTGATAATTTAACCGATACCGATGGAGATGGATTAGTTGATATTTATGATACCGACAATGGAGGCGATAATATTACAAATAGTGATTTTGATGGAGATGGAATTTTTAATATTTATGATTTAGATTCTGATGCCGACGGAATTCCTGATATTGTAGAAGCTATTGGAACCGATGCAAATAATAATGCAAAAGTTGACTTTTTTACAGATGCGAATAACAATGGCTACCACGATTCTTATGAAGGACTGACATCACTAACAATAACAGGAGCAGATACCGATGCAAATGGAATTCCCAATACATACCCAAATGCAAATACCGATGGAACAGGTAGTTTAAACTTCTTGGATATTGATGCCGACGATGATGGAATTACTGATAATACCGAATATAGAGCATCAACTAGTTATGTTGCTCCATCTAATTCTGACGATAATTCAAATGGAATCGACAATTCATACGATAATGCGGCTAAAGCAATTGTTACCGTAAATGATACTGATGCAGATGGCATCCCAGATTTTAGAGATGATGATAGCGATGGAGACGGAACTAATGATATCATTGAAGGTCATGATACAAATGGAGATGGAGTTGTTAATGGCTCAGATAGCCCAAATGCAAACACAGGACTTCCAACAGGAATAGACTCGGATAATGATGGTTTAGATGATGGTTTTGACAATAACATAGGCATTAAACTTGCAACAAATTCGGGTATGACACCTCTTTTCCACCCAAATGTTACAAGTCCTACCACTGAACTCGATTGGAGAAAAGATCCCGCTGATATTTTGCCTATTGAATTAATTAGTTTTAATGCTAGCGTTAATTTTCAAAATGTTGACTTAACTTGGACAACAGCAAGCGAGCATAACAACGATTATTTTGTTGTTCAACGAACTCAAAACTTGATTGATTTTGAAGATATAGCAACAATCGACGGAGCCGGAAATAGCAACGAAATGCTTAATTATTCGGCAACTGATGAATCTCCTTTGGAGGGAACTTCATACTATATGTTGAAGCAAGTTGATTTTGATGGAAAATTTACTTTTTCTGAGTATGTCGCTGTTACATTTGAAAACAAATCAGAAATAAATGTAAGGCTTTTTCCAAATCCTGTTGAAAGCGGAGAAACAGTATTCTTTGAATTTGCAGGATTGCAAGAAGAAAAAGAAGTATTAGTTGTTGTATTAGACATTTATGGGAAAGAAGTTTATTCAAAAGTTAATATACTTGGATGTTGCGAAAATGCTCTTGTTGCTATTGATACTCAAAATAAATTAGCTCCTGGAATTTACCTTGTAATCGGCACTTCAGATAATAAAATATACAGTAAAAAGCTGATTATTAAGTAACAAGCACTCATTATATTCAGTTTTTTCTTTTCAAAGTTTATTACAAAACTTCAGATAAAATATATTTTATATTTATTTTGAAACATTGAATAATGTTATGAAATACAAAACTTTCAATTTTATATTTGCTATTTTTGCCCTAATTGTATATCATCTATATTCTGTATTTATTATTGAATTTTGTAAAACTAAATATGAAAAACATTAAACTTTTAACCGTTTTATTTGCATTCTTCTATACTGCGTGCGATATTGTTGAGTCTCCATACATGATTGAACAAGAAAAACCTATTGTTATTGTCGATACTACAGATACAATTGACACAACTGCAGTTATTGAATATAAACGTAAAATTCTGTTAGAGGATTATACCGGTCATCGTTGTGGAAACTGCCCAAAAGCTCACGAAAAATTAGCTGAATTAATTGAAACATATGGAGAACAAATAATACCAATGGCGGTTCACACAGGATTCTTTGCTTGGCCATTAGGAACTTACACTGCAGATTATCAAACGAGTGTTGGAAATGAGTTAGATGCATATTTTGGAAACTCAAATGCAGGATTACCAAACGGAATGGTAAATCGCTCATCTATTACAGGAGAACTTATTTTATCGTACACTAGTTGGACCGCAGCAGTAGATCAAATATTACAAGCAACCCCTGAAATTCACATCGAAATTACAAACGCTTATGACTCCACTAGCAGAGCTTTAACTGTTAGTGTTTTAACGAAAGCTCTGACCGATATTTCTAAAACATTGAAACTAGCAGTTTACATATCCGAAGACAGCATAACATCTATGCAATTAGATTATAATCAAGACCCACAAGATATTCCTAATTATACCCATCGTCATGTATTGCGAGGTGCAATAAATAGTACATGGGGTGATATAATCGCAACTGGAAATTTAACAGTTGATGATGAAACAACCAGAATTTATTCTTATTCAATTAACAACTCATGGAATCATTATCATTGCGACGTTGTTGCTTTTGTATATGACTCTGAAAGTTTAGAAATTATACAAGCTGAAATGCTGAATATTTTTGAATAAATCATAAAATTTCGCCTAAATTCTCGTTTTGATTTTCTTATGTTTTTAAGGATAAAAGTATCAACTGTTGATAAACATATTTACAATAATATAAAGATATAAATATCTTAATAAATTTGTAGATATAATAATTTAAGTAGATATTTGTACGTATAAATATACCAATATTTAAATAAACACATGTATAAAGCATGAAAAGAAGGGATTTTATAAAAATCAGTTCCGTAGGAGTTGGTGGTTTGGCTGTAGTAGGAACATCGTTTAAATGGGCATATGGAGAAGTCTTTGCTGACAGTGAATTTGGGAAAGAGCTTCTAACACGAACCCCTACATACTGCGAAGTTTGTTTTTGGATGTGTGCCGGCTGGGTGTACAAAAATAAAGAAGGTAAAATTTGGAAAATTACAGGCAATAAGCTTGATCCTCACTCAAATGGCCGTTTTTGTCCGAGAGGAACTGGAGG
This sequence comes from Bacteroidetes bacterium GWF2_33_38, assembly GCA_001769505.1. GTDB lineage: Bacteria > Bacteroidota > Bacteroidia > Bacteroidales > GWF2-33-38 > GWF2-33-38. Next base: position 58,756 of record MEOF01000050.1, on the reverse strand, counting down.
ACTTGGAATGTATTATGATGAAGATCGGCTTAAAACACCATTAATTAGGGTAGGAGAACCGGGAAGTCAAACATTCAGAGAAGCAACTTGGGATGAAGCCCTAAATTTAGTATCTGAAAAAATGAAAGCCATTGCAGACAAATATGGTCCCGAATGCGTTGCATTGCTAACTCATGGTTCTGGAGGCTCTCATTTTGGACACCTATTAAAAGCTTATGGCTCAACTAATATTGCGGCTCCATCTTTTGCTCAATGTAGAGGACCAAGAGAAGCGGCGTTTGTTGCTACATTTGGTGAACTTGTTTTATCTCCCGAGCGTACTGATATTCGGGATACAAATTGTTTGGTTTTAATAGGCTCTCACCTTGGAGAAAATATGCATAACGGGCAAGTTCAAGAAATGTCAGATGCTATTGACAGAGGAGCAACAATTATTACTGTTGACCCACGATTTTCGACCGCAGCAAGTAAATCAAAATATTGGCTTCCGATAAAACCTGCTACCGATTTAGCCTTACTTCTTGCATGGATTCATGAAATTATTTATAACGATTGGTACGACAAAAAATACGTCGAAAAACACACTTATGGTTTTGAACAACTAAAAGAACATGTTAGAAGTTATACTCCTGAATGGGCCTATGGAATTACAACTATTGACCCAAACATAATCAGACAAACTGCCAAAGAAATGGCAAACGCCTCCCCCGCTGTAATTGTTCATCCTGGTCGGCATGTAACTTGGTATGGCGATGATACTCAGCGATTAAGAGCTGTAGCAATATTAAATGCAATTCTTGGTTCGTGGGGAAGAAGAGGCGGTTTTTATAATCCTGAAAAAGTAAAGTTACATAAATTTCCATCTCCCGAATATCCGAAACCAACAAGAACTTGGAGAGATGCTTTTCCTGGCAAATATAATTTGGCAAATGAAGTTTTATCATCTGGGATTTGCGACGCAACGGTTCCTTCTTCTGAACGAGATTGCTCTTTCAGAGGTTGGATAGTTAATGGAACAAACTTAATTGCAACCATTCCTGACCAGAAAAAAACACTAGAAGCAATTAGCAATCTTGAACTGTTGGTAGTTGTTGACACAATGCCTATGGAAATTACAGGATACGCAGATGTTGTTTTACCTGAATGCACTTATTTAGAACGTTACGACGAAATTAGATCCTCGCCTCATCGTCAGCCAAATTTAGCATTGAGAATGCCAGCCGCTGAACCAATGTACGATTCAAAACCAGCTTGGTGGATTGCAAAAAACTTAGGCGAAAAACTTGGCTTAGGAGATTATTTTGCATACAATACTATTGAAGAGAAATTAGATTGGGAGCTTAAACAAGCTGGAACCTCACTAGAAGAAATGCAACGAATTGGGGTTAAGCTTTTCGATAGAGAATACGATGACTTGTATTTAAATGAAGACGAAGATTTTCAATTTAATACAAATACCGGAAAAATTGAATTATACTCAACAGCACTTGAGGCCGAAGGTTTTGATGCTATGCCAAAATACACCGAACACGAACAACCAGCAGCCAATTTTTACCGACTTATTTATGGTCGAGCTCCGATGCATACATTTAGCCGAACCGCTAACAATCCTCATCTTACCGATTTGATGGATGAAAATACTGTTTGGGTTAATCCCAAAGTTGCTACGCAATGGAACTTGAAAAACGACCAGTATGTTTGGCTTAAAAATCAAGATGATGTTTATTCAAAAACACCTATTAAAGTCCGAATAACTGAACGAATTCGTTGGGACTCAGTCTATATGGTTCATGGATTTGGACATGTTGATAAACGATTAACTCGTGCTTATGGTAGAGGAGCTAGTGATTCTGATTTAATCACAAAAGTTCTGGTTGACCCAATCATGGGAGGAACCGGAATGCGTGGAAATTTTGTTACATTTATAATGGAAAACCCAAATAAAGAAGCATAACCATGAGATATGCAATGGCAATTGATACACGAAAGTGTGTAGGATGTAGCGACTGTGTTGTTGCATGCCAAACTGAAAATAATGTTCCGATAGGATTTTGTAGAGATTGGATTGTTGAAGTAACCGATGGAACTTACCCACAATTAGAAATCGAGCTCCGATCGGAAAGATGTAATCATTGTGATAATTCACCTTGTGTTCGCTGTTGCCCTACAGGGGCGAGTCATTACGAAGAAGGCGGAATTGTAACAGTTACTCATAACGAGTGCATCGGTTGTGGAGCTTGTATTGCTTCTTGCCCATACGATGCAAGATACACTCACCCCGATGGCTATGTTGATAAATGCACGTTCTGCATTCATAAAATTGAGAAAGGCGAATTGCCTGCCTGCGTTGAAGTTTGCCCTACCAAATGTTTATATTTTGGCGATTTGGACGATGAAAATAGCGACGTTTCAAAAATTATGAAATTAAGAAAATACAAAACATTAATACCAGAGGCAGGAACAAAACCTCAATTATATTTTTTAATTTAAAGATACAAGTATGAGAGAAGAAATTATTGTTAGCGGAAGACTAAATCCTCATATTGACCCGATATTACATATTTGGGGCTGGGAAATTCCTGCTTATTTATTTTTAGGTGGCTTAGCAGCTGGAATCCTCTTTTTTGCATCGTATTTTTACCTTACAGGTAAAGAAAATGACTTTAAGGCAAGCATTAAAATTGCTCCGATGTTTACTCCATTTATTTTATCAATTGGATTGTTATTTTTATTTATAGACTTAAGCCATAAATTGTATTTTTGGCGATTATATACTACTATTCGTATTGAATCTCCTATGTCTTGGGGTGCTTGGATTTTAATGATTGTTACACCGTTATCAATAATTTGGAGTGCAACATATTTGAAAGAAATTTTCCCTAAATGGGATTGGAAATTCAAAATTATCGACAATCTATTAGCTTGGTTTACGAAACAACGAAAACCGATGGCTTGGATTTTATTATTTTCATCAATAATTTTAGGAATTTATACAGGAATTTTACTTTCAGCATTCAATGCTAGACCATTGTGGAATACATCAATTTTAGGACCACTGTTCTTAACTTCAGGTCTTTCTGCTGGAGCGGCTTTCATAATGATGATTTCTAAAAATAAAATCGAAAGAACTCTTTATAGTAAAATTGATTTGGGAATTATTGGAGTTGAAATGTTTTTCATTGTGCATATGTTTATGGGATTTTTGGCAAGTTCGCAAGCACAAATTGATGCAGCAAATCTATTTTTAGGCGGGGAATATACTCTTCCTTTCTGGGTTTTTGTAGTTTTTCTTGGAATGATTGTTCCTGCAATATTGGAAATTATGGAATTACGAGGAAAACATATTCCAGCATATCTCCCTAGTATTTTAATTATTTCGGGAAGTTTATTATTGAGATTAATAATTGTTTATGCAGGTCAAGCCAGTAGATACCTTTATTAAGTGAAAAGTTAAAAACTAAAAGTGAAAAAAGAATACAGAATACAGAAGTCAGAAGTTGGAAATTAGAATGTGCTAATTTGGTAATGTGGTAATGTGCTAATTAGAAGATTGAAAAAAATGTATTAATTGAAAATTATTAATTGTTAATTACTAATTGAAAAATAATGGAAGAAAAATCTAAAAGAAATCAATATTGGAACCCATACTTAGCAGGTTTTGTTATTGGATTAATGATGATTGCAGCATACTATTTTTCGGGCGAAGGTCTTGGAGGAAGTGGTGCTTTCAAAAGTATAGCCATTGCTGGGGTTGATGCTGTTGCCCACGATTATGCTAAAGATGCAGCATATTTTGCACCATCGGTTCAAGAAGGCTCAGAAAGTCCATTGAATTCTTGGTTAATTTTTGAAGTTTTAGGCGTTATTGCTGGAGCGGTAATTTCGGCAGCATATTTCAACCGATTATCATTTAATGTTGGAAAATCACCAAAAATCACCAATAAAACTCGATTAATTGCAGCAGTTTTTGGCGGAATTCTATGGGGAGTTGGCTCACAACTTGGACGAGGTTGCACTTCGGGTTTAATTATGTCGGGAATGGCAGTAAATGCACTTTCGGGATATATTGGATTAATTGCTGTGTTTGGCGGTGGATACGCATTTGCGTATTTTGTTAGAAAATTATGGATTTAAAAAATTAAAATTATGGGACCATTATTTCCTCAAGAATTAATTAGCGAAACAATAAATTTGTTACTCGCATTTTTCATCGGAACTGGATTTGGACTTGCGTTAGAAGGAGCTGGATTTACAAATACACGAAAACTAGCAGGAGTTTTTTACGGATATGATTTTGTAGTTTTGAAAGTATTTTTCACTGCTGCATTAACCGCTGCAATTGGTTTATTTCTAATGAATTCATACGGTTTGATGGACATAAAATTAACTTTTTATCCTCAAACATTTTGGATACCAACTGTGGTTGCCGGAATTATTATGGCTTTAGGATTTGTAGTTGGTGGATTTTGCCCAGGAACAAGCGTTTGTGCTGCTGCAACTGGAAAAATTGACGGAATTGTATTCGTTGTTGGAGTTTTAATTGGAGTTCTAGGATATGCTTTTTCTTATGAAACAATTTTTGAAAAATTAAGAAATTCAGGCAGTTTAGGACAAGTAAATATTGCTGAATGGATTGGTATTTCTGATGGTTTATTCATTTTCATTGTTACTCTAGTTGCTATTGTTGCCTTTGTTGTTGTAACAAAAATTCAAAAAGCGTTAAACGATAAAAATCCTGTTGCAAAAATTGAAGATTTAGGACTTTAAAATATCATTTATGAAAAAATTAGATATTATTTTGATTTGCATTTTACTCGTAGCTTCAATAGGTTTATTATTATCTCCTACGAGATCTCATCAAAAGCTAGATGCGAAGCAAATGCTTCAAGAAATTCAAAAAACGGGGCATCTTATTTCTGTTGATAATTTGGCTAAAAGTATAATTGATAATGACCCTTCAATTATTTTAATCGATTTAAGAGATGCAAAAGAATATGAGAAATTCTTTTTACCAAATGCCATTAACATACCTATTGATAGTTTATTTTCCGAAAACTGGATTTCATATATAGACCAAGCGGGAATGAAAAGTATTTTTTATTCAAATGGAACAACTCTCGCTACTGAAGCATGGATGCTAACTCGTCAAATGGGTTATAAAAACTGCTATGTTCTAAAAGGAGGCATTAACGAATGGATTGCAACAATCATTAATCCAACGCTTCCCAACAGTATAGACTCAAAGCAAGAGTTTGAATTATATAATTTCAGACTTGCGGCAAAACAATTTTTTACTGGAGTAAAAATTGAAAGTCAACAAAATTCTAGTAGTTCAACAGCAATTCAAGTTAATACGTCAAAAAAGAGTAAAAAAGCAGTTCAAGGCGGTTGTAGTTAATTATTTATTACATTAAATTTGTAATAGATAAACTTTAACCATTTCAATATTATGAGATTAGAAGAATTAGTAGTTTACCAAACAGCCAACGAATTATCCGACAAAATTTGGAAATTAATCAATACTTGGGAAGCATTTAGTAAAGAAACTATCGGAAAAGAATTAATATTAGCGGCAGATTGCATAGCAACAAATATCGCAGTAGGGTTTGGTCGTTACAGCCAAAAAGAATCAAAATCTTATGGCTACAATGCAAGAGGTTCTTTGTTTGAAACAAAAACGTGGCTTACAAAAGCTTCGCTTAGAAATTTGATTTCTGACGATGATTTAAACTTGTTAATGACCGAAATAGAAGCCTATGAAATTAAATTGAACAACTATATTAAATCCATTGGGCGTAATATTAGTAGCAATAGTAATTCAAGACATAAATCGTATGGTTCTGGCTCATCAAGCCAATCGTACAACAGAAACTCAGATATTGATACAAAAACATACACTACTTCATTTGACGAAGAATAAATGAAAAAAGATAGGGCAAAATTGGTTTTGCCTTTTTTTAAAAAGAAACATACAGATATAAATATATATAGAGAGATGAAAAAAACAAATGTTGTTATAGGGCTATTATCCTTAATTGGAATTATTTTTATTATTATAATTTCTGCAAATTCCGATGATTTTGATTTTCAAATAAATGCAAAAGAATTTTTAACAGAGTCTAAAGAGTTGTCTAAAAACATGTCTCCGATTGATGCAGCCGAAAGCATATTAGAAAAAAAATCGAATGTTGTATTTGTTGATGTTCGCAACGAAGATATGTTTAATACATTTCATCTCGAAAATGCAGTTAATATTCCTATTCATAAAATTTTAAATGAAGAAAGTATAGAGTTTTATAAGTCAGATGTTAAAAAAGTTTTTTATTGTAACAATGGTATTTTGGCAAATCAAGTTTGGATGCTTTTAACACAATTCGGGATTAAAAATATATTTGTTCTACAAGGCGGACTCGACTATTTTTCGAACAATATAATTAAAAAATATTCACCCAAAGGGACTGCATATAACGACGAAATTTTATTGTATGATTACAGCAAAATGATGCAAACTTCTGGAAGTCAAGAATCAAGCTCTTCGTCAAGTAAAATAAGCGTATCTGTGAAATCAGAAGGGAAAAAGAAAAAATCGGTTCAGGGCGGTTGTAGTTAATCAATTTTGAAAAATAAAAAATTTTATTCATGAAAACAGTTTTAATTTACGCATTAGTATCTATTTTATTTATAGCTTGTTCAAAAGAGGATGAAAGCATAATTATACCTTCGTACAGCGAAGACAATATCTTAAAATCTGAAAGTGAAAAATTAATTGCGTATGTCGAAAAATACGGAAATATTATTCAAGATGCCAAAGCTCCTTTTTTAATTGATGCTGAAGAAATAAATTCAAATTTCAAAAACTCTCAATATCACATCATTGATATCAGAAATACAGATTTTTTTCAAGCTGGTCATATACCAGGAGCCAAAAACGTTGAGTTTAAAAATTTATTAAACTATTTTTCAAATAACATAAATCCATATATGTTTCAAAAAATTGTGATTGTGTGTTATAGCGGACAGATGTCGGCATATTATTCAGGTTTACTCCGATTGGCAGGATACAGTAATGTATATTCGATGAGATGGGGAATGAGTTCTTGGAATAAAGATTTTGCCAAGGATTTTTGGATGAAAAATACTTCAAACAAATATGCTCCATATTTTGTAAAAGAAAACACCGAAAAACAAGCTCCTCAAAATTTACCTGAAATTAAAACCGATCAAAAATCAGCATCAAAAATTTTAGAATCTCGTATCAGTTATCTTTTTACAGAAGATGCCGCTTTTAAAGCAAATATTGAAGATGTTTTTGCAAATCAAAACTTATACTATATTTTAAGTTTTTGGTCAAAATCAAAATATGATGCTGCTCATATTAATGGAAGTGTTAATTACGAGCCTCTTAAAGATTTGCAATTAAACACTTTGCTTAGAACATTGCCAACCGATAAACAAATTGTTGTTTATTGTGGTACAGGACAATATTCTGCTTTTGTTGTTGCTTATTTACGTACATTAGGTTACGATGCTAAGTCAGTTTTGTTTGGAGCAAATGGCATGATTTACGATAAGATGAAAGAGTACGGGTGGCCAGTTTTTAATGCAGAAGAAAATGTGAACGATTTCGAATACGCTGAAGGCGAAAACGATAAAAATTTTTTCGACGAGTTGTCTGTGCCTGTACAGACTTCAAAAATTTCCTCTCCTGCAACGAAATCTAAATCAGGTGAAAATAAGAAGAAATCCGTTCAAGGTGGTTGTAGTTAAGTTGCTAATTCACACAATTATGACATCAAAATTAACCAATAATCCTGAAATTCCAGACAAAGAAAATTTAGCCTTTTTTATTCGATTTGAGATAGGATCAATTGCATAATTGAATGATGTCTCTAGGTCAGCATTTTCAATAGATGTATTTTCAAAAGTTGCTCCCAAAAAGTCGCAATTATCAAAAATAGAATTAGTCAAATCACATTCACTAAAATCAACTTCTTGAAGAGATGTGTTCTTAAAATTCGTTTTTTTAATTTTCGTTTGATAGAATGAAGAATGATTTAAACTGGTATTTTCAAAATTAAAAGATAACCCAAACTTGTTACAGTTTTCAAAGTGTAGTCCAAGCATTTTGCAATTTCTAAAGGTAATTTCACGAAAAGCAGTATTCGCCAAGTTAACCATGCTCAAATTGCAATTATCAAAAACACAATCCATAAAATTTATTCCAGCAAAGTCAGAGTTTGAAAAGTCGCAATTTATGAATGTACAATTTTCATACTCGCCTATATTCAACTGATTTTTTGAATACGGTATTTTATTAAATGTTTTTCCTTCAATATAAACTGATTCCATACATTTTTTTAAACTGTGCAATTTTTTCGCTAGGTTTTTTGCTTTTTCTTTTTTGCAGCTGGAAATAAAACATTATTCAAAATTAAACGATAACCGGGAGAATTTGGATGTAAATCAAGTTCGGTTGGCGGGTCGTACACATAATGTTGATAATCTTCGGGGTCGTGTCCTCCAAAAAAAGTCCACGTTCCTTTTCCAAATTCGCCATGTATATACCTAGCTTCGTTAGCTGACTTATTTTCGCCCATGACCAACACATTCGATTTTACAAAATTTTTATTATAGGCTGTTGTTTGTCCCATAAATCCCTTAATCATATTTGTATGATTTTGACACAACATAGTTGGAATAGGATCCCATTTTGCCGAAAACTCGAACAATGTAAAATAATCTTCATCTTTATTTACTTTTCTAGAAGTAGAAACATCAATATTAGAAAACTCGTATTCTAAGGGGTTTTTACTCAATGTATAATCTTTAAAAGCAAAGGTTTGCGAATAATCCAACTTTTCTTGCATATGAGCATCTGCAGCGTCTCCATCAAACATATGCTCACAAACATCAGTATTTTCAGAACTTAAAGCAATATCATACGAATCTGTTGCTGAACACATTGCAAATAAAAAACCGCCATTTAAAACAAATTCTTTAATCGATTTTACAATGAATAATTTTAGTTTTGAAACTTTGTTAAATCCAAAGGATTTTGCCATGGCTTCGGTTTCATATTGCTGTTCTTTGTACCAAGCAGCACTTTTGTACATTGAGTAAAATTTTCCGTATTGCCCAGTAAAATCCTCATGATGAAGATGTAGCCAATCGTAATTTGAAAGTTTACCCTCAATTATATCGGGATCGTAAATTAGATCGTAAGGAATTTCTGCGTAAGTTAAAGCTAAAGTAACGGCATCGTCCCAAGGTTGTTTATTTTTCGGCGTGTAAACAGCAATTTTTGGAGCTTTTTCAAGTTTTGCTATATCCATGTTTACATCGGCTTGAGCAATTTCATTCATAATTTGAGTAGCCTGTACATCGGCAATTATTTCAAAACTAACTCCTCTGATAACACACTCATTTTGAATATCCGATAAGTTTTGAATTAAAAAACTTCCGCCTCGGTAGTTTAACAACCATTGCACTTCGACTTCGTTTTGAAGTGTCCAATAAGCAATACCATAAGCTTTAAGGTGATTTTTCTGACTATCGTCCATAGGAATCAATAACGACGAAGCAAATACATTTAACCCCAATAGTTGAAAAAATAGGAATGTAATAAAAGCTAATCTCATTTTGTTGTTTTAAACAAAGTTACGTTAATCGCATGAAATCTTCAAAATTCAAAGGTTAATATTTGCTAAATTTAAAATGGAGCAGCTTCATTATCAAACCCTTTGTTGGGCTGAATTAAATCAGAAGGTATTTCTTCCTGATTCATTTTCGATTTATATGTAACTGCCGGTTCTTGACCAAATGTATTATCACCCGAAAAATCATGGGCATAATCTTCGAATCGAGCATATTCATTTCTGAATCTCAACCTTACGTCTCCTATTGCTCCGTTTCGATGTTTTGCTATGATTATTTCTGCCATTCCTTTAGTTTCAGAGCCATCTTCAAATTCGAGTAATCCATACCTTTCAGGTCGATGGATAAAAAGAACAATATCAGCATCTTGCTCAATAGCTCCCGATTCGCGAAGATCGGAAAGTTGTGGACGCTTGTCTCCCGACCTCATTTCGACCGAACGATTTAACTGTGATAATGCAATTACCGGCACCTCTAATTCCTTAGCAATTGCCTTAAGCGAACGAGAAATGATGCTAACCTCTTGTTCTCTGTTTCCTCTCATATCAGAACCTGCTGTCATAAGTTGAAGATAGTCGATAATAATAAGTTGAATATCGTGTTGAGCTTTTAATCTACGGCATTTTGCCCGAAGCTCAAATAATGAAATTGCAGGTGTATCGTCAATATAAATAGGAGCCGCGATTAGAGATTTGACTTTTGTTTCGAGTTGCTGCCATTCAAAATCTTCTAGTCTTCCATTTCTAACTTTATCGGCAGCAAGTTCGGTTTCGCTTACAATTAATCGATTAACTAGCTGAAGCGACGACATTTCAAGCGAGAAAAGGGCAATGGGGCGTTTATGATTAACAGCCATGTTTCTGGCCATTGATAAAACAAAAGCTGTTTTACCCATCGACGGGCGTGCAGCTATAACTACTAAATCGGAACGCTGCCAACCGGAAGTAATTCTATCAATTCCAGTAAAACCTGAGGGAACTCCGCTCAAACCATCTTCTTTCTTCCCTGCGGCTTCAATTTCTTTAATTGCTTTGTCGATTAAAACATTAATTTTGGTTACTTCTTTTTTAATATTTCCTTCGGCAATTTCAAAAATTGCATTTTCAGCAAAGTCAAGTAGTTCAAGCACATCTACCGAATCGTCGAAAGAAAGCGTTTGAATTTCACTTGAAATACGTATTAATTCGCGTTGAATATATTTTTGTGCAACTATTCGTGCATGAAATTCGACGTGAGCTGCCGAAGCAACTCGATTGGTAAGTTGAGTAATATAATAAGCCCCTCCAACAGAATCCAACTCGCCTCTTTTTCGCAACTCTTCTTTTACAGTCAGAATATCAACCGCTTGATTTTCTTTCGATAAATCTCGAATTACATCATAAATTTTTTGATGTTCAGCTTTATAAAAACTCTCGGGTTTTAAAATATCTAAAATGGTAATTAAAGCGTCTTTTTCGAGCATTATCGCACCTAGCACAGCTTCCTCCAAATCAATAGCCTGTGGAGGAATTTTTCCCATTTCTAATACAGTTTCACTAGTAATTGAACTGTTTTTCTTTTGTTTTGAAAACTTATCGTTTTTGTTTTTATCAATCATTTGCTTAAATTTCGTATCCAAAAATAACAAATATAAATGCGGGATTGTATAAATAATGAATCGTTTTACTAACTATTTTTGTGTTGAAAATTTGTTAATATTTTTATATACTTTTAATGAGAGATTTAAAGCTAAAAAAACCGAGTATAATATCATGAATATAAAACACATAGCATTATTTGCTCTCTTTAGTATTTTATTTTTTTCATGTAAAGATGAAATCGACAATGTTAAGCCTATTATTTCAATTCAAACGCCGACTCAAAATTCAAGCATTGATGTTGTTGACACAATTCATATTTCAGGAATGATAACAGACGATGAAGAGATTGTTTCAATCCAAATAAATATTGTTGATGATAATAATGTTTCACAGTCTACATCTATCACGATTAATCCCAATAGCGACACTTATGAACTAAATGAAAATTTTGTGATTTCTAATCAATATTTGGTTTCTGGAAAATATTATTTATTGGTTAAAGCATCAGATGGAAGCAACGAAACGAAGTCTTTTACAAGCTTATATATTTCAGAAATTCCGAAAGTTAAAGAAGGATTGATTATTTTTTCACATACCGATGAAAATTCTACAAATGTGTATAAATTATCCGACTCGTTGGGGAGCGAATTGATATTGTCTATTCAAGATGCAATTGCCGATGCTACAATAAGTTCGCATAATAAACAAATATACTTTACTGGCAAAACAAACGAGAGTATTTCTGCATACGAATTTGAAAACGGAACGTCGGTTTGGCAAAAAGAAGATATATACAATGCAATTACAGATATTTATAAAGGAACAACTAAAATGTTCGATAATTATGCCTTTGTTTCTCAAAACAAAAGTTCAATTATAGGAATTGATAACGATGGAACTGTTCGAAAAACATTGTATATTTCTGACGAAAACCTAAGCCCAGTAAAATTTTTCAAATTCAACGACCTTGTCGCAATTACAGCACAAGGTGTTGGCGGAATTAATAAATTTGCAACGGCTAATTATACATCAGGAGCTGCCTTGACTTCAATTTATTCAAACTTTGATGTTCAAAATATTATTGACAGAAACAATGAAATTTTATATTTAATCGGACAGAAAGAAGACACTTTATTGATTAAGTCTTACTCAATTTATTACGATATGATTGACGAAATTATTTCGCTACCGGAAACCAATTATCACTCTTCGGTAAAAATAGGAACGAACATAGCTTATATCATTGCCAATAATTCATTGTACAAATTCAATTTTATCTATTCGAGTTTAACCGAAGTATTAAGCGGAATTGATGCAACAAAAATTATTTTCGACGAAATAAACAGCGAAATCATTATGTATTCAGCAAATACTATTTACACCTATGATTTTCCTGAATTAAATTTGATAAAACAAGTCTCTTTTGCTGAAACCATTGATAAAATAGAAATTCTTTACAACAAGTAGGGACGGGGTTGGGAATTACAAATTGAGACGCAGTTTTTAGACTCCAAATATTATTACCTTTTTGTTAGGAATAAATCCATAGAAGTACCGATTTTTTAGTATTTTTCAGTTTGGCATCTAGGTAGGACATTGTCGAATTGTCTATAACGGGACATCCATAACTCCAACCCATAGGCATATGCAAGGGATAAATTTCAACAGTAGGAACAGGTGAATGAGAATGAAGCACGACATTGCGTTTATAAGCATTATTATTGCTCGCTTCCAAGCCATGCAATTTATAATGCACATTAATTCCCCACTGACTGTATGAACGAGCACCTATTTTATATTTTCCAAGCGATGTTAATAAACTCCCTTCTTCATTACTGAAAAAAGGTTGAGCTCCTGTACTTGTCAAGTCGTTTTTTCCACACCCATGAGCACACAAAGACTGCCTTTCCACTTTTTTGCTTTTGAAATCATAAATAAACATACGATACTTCCCTGAATGAATTTTCATATCTATCAAAATACAAAAATCGGTGTTGTAATCATTTGTTTCACAAAAAGTTAAAGCGTCTTTTACTTTCTCTTCAAACCGTAAATTGTCTTCTTTCAACTGTGTCGTATTCTGCGAAAACAGAAAAAGCGTTGAAACGATTACTATAAAGAAAAGAAATAGAAAAAATATTTTTAGATTTTTTTTCATATATTAAAATCCTGCTTACTTTCAATCTTCCGTTTCATTTCATTAACACTCCCTTTATTTGCGTGCTTGCAGGTAAAGATTATATCCGCCCTAATACTTCCGACTTAGCAGTTCTTTTTTATAGGTTTCGATATGTCGTTCGGTTTTTGAGGGTAGCATGTCGTTTATATTGACTAAAATTCCGGTTTCCTCAACATCTCCAAATGTTTTATTTAACGAAGTTCCAAAGGTCATCATGGTTGATGAAAGGTTCATGTACGAATTAATCAAAGGAGGAATATTTTCGCCATATTCACGCACTTTCGCCGATAATATTTTATAATTTTCGGCATAGTTTAATCCGGTAAAAACAGCTTTCAGTTCAGCCTCATCGCTATGTAAACCAAGTGGATTGTATGGTGTAATCAACTTATCTTTATCGGGAAAAAATGTTTTCAAAAAATATAAGATAAAATCACGAGCTTTTTGATTATAACTTGTGTACATAGTTACTTTTCCAAAAAGATAATGTATATCTGGATTTTTAACAATCAATGCTCCAAGTCCATCCCACAGATTATCGAGTACAAATAAATTCTTTCGTTCATTTGATGTTGATTGATAATCAGAGCGTACAAATGAACGCCCAAGTTCAATTACACTAGGCAAATATTCACGTACAAATTTTTCAGAATATTTTAACAATCCCGATGTAGCAAGTTTAACATTTCCATTTTTATCAATAGGAGCATTCTTACACAAAATATATCTGTATCCACCCAATATTTCTTTAACTTCTGAATCCCAAACAATTAGTTGACGATATGGATTTTCGGCCGTATCGTATTCGTCAATATCCATTTCCTTACCTGTACCTCCACCTGCGTTTCGGAATGTAATTTCACGTAAACGACCTATTTCCCTCATCGTATTTGGAGAATCGTGAAACGAAACGGAGTACAATTCTTTGTTCCCAAAATTAGAAAAACGCAAGAATGTATCTTTGTTTAACTCTTTTTCTATTAACTCTCTCGGAACAGCTGGGATAATTTGTTGCATATTTTATCAGAGGGATTATATGAATTTTGTGAAATATGTGATAAAAATAATAATTTTCTTCGTAAAATCATCTTAATTATTTTGTCTCTGTGCTTTTGGCAAATTGTAAACAATCTTTTTAACATAATTTGCCCACTCAACAGCCGATTTACTTTTATCAAAAAAATCAATCGAAATCGAATTCCCGAAATATAAACTTATCGTGTTTCCGCGTTGTTTAAACATTTCATCAACTAAATACAACATTTCAATATTGGCTTTTATTCCAAGCATTTTTCGAATGTTCGATAATCGATAAAAAAAGTTTGAATTTCGAGCCTCAATATACACAGGAATTATATCACGATTATACTTTTTAGCAGACGTAATAAAACTTTTTTTCCATTCCAAATCAACAATTTTACCTTTAATTTTCCGAGAAACCATGCCTGCAGGAAAAATCAAAATTTGAGCATCGGAATTAAATGCTTCGTCAAGTTGTTTGACATAATCCTGAGGATTTTTGCCATGTTTATTTATTGGTAAAAAAACTTCTTGTAAGTTTTTTAAATACATCAAAATATCATTTACCATGAATTTTTGCTTTTCGAATTTTTCAGAAATAGCTGCCATCAAAACCATGCTTTCCATTCCTCCAAGCGGATGATTCGAAACAAAAATAAATTTCCCCGAAGAAGGTATATTTTCCTTTCCCACAAGGTTCACTCCAACATTAAAAGTTTTAATATATGAATGCACGAAGTCAAGTCCAAAGTTGTCTTTATTATCAGTTATAAATTTATTTATTTCATCTTGATGAATAATTCTTTTCAAGTATCGAATCACAAAACGAGGCAAAAACTTTAGAATTTTTGGATTTTTAATCCTTATAATATTTTCTACATCAACTAGTTGAAAATCATTCGACTTTTTCTCTTTTATCATATCTCATTCTATTTCGAACCAAAAATAAGCAAAAAGTATTGTTTTTTCTCAGAATCTTCATCCAATAACTCACTCCCACTTTTCAATACTTATTTCAATTTATCGAAATCCCTGATTTTACAAGGGTTCTGAAAAATTCAGAAATTAATAATGTAAAAAAGTTATTAACAAAGTGGGGAAAAGTGGATAATTGTGGTTGGAAGTGGGAAATTTATTTATATTTTTACAATGCTCAAAATAAATAACGATGACAACCTTTATTGGAGATTACATATGTAAGATTGATGTTAAAAACCGACTTGTGCTACCATCGGCTTTTAAAAAGCAATTAGATGCAGGAGCTCAAGACCGATTTGTCGTCAAAAAAGACATTTTCGAAAACTGTCTTGTTCTTTACCCGATGGATGAATGGACTCGTCAAATCGAGCTAATTCGAAAAAACACGAATCCATATAATCGCAAACACAATGAGTTTATTCGAGGCTTGTTTAAAAACATGGCAGAATTGTCACTTGATAATGTAAATCGGCTTCTTCTTCCTAAACGACTTACTGACTTAGTTTCAATCAACAAAGATGTTGTATTGCTTGGTCAAGACGAAAAAATTGAAATTTGGTCGCAAGAACTTTACAATCAAATGGACAAAGGAACAAGCGAAGATGATTTTGCTGCTTTAGCAGAAAAAATAATGGGTGGAACTTCTAACGACCGCATTGCAGAATGATGTACCATGAACCTGTTTTATTAAATGAGTGCATAGAAGGGCTAGACATAAACCCAAAAGGAATATACGTTGATTTGACATTTGGAAGCGGAGGGCATTCTTCAGAAATTCTGAAACGACTTACTGAAGGCAAACTTATCGCTTTTGATCAAGATTCAGATAGTGCGATTAATGTTTTGAACGACAAACGATTCATTTTCATTAATCAAAACTTTAGGTTCTTCCGAAATTTTTTGAAACTGAACAAATTTGAAAAAGTAGATGGGATTCTTGCCGATTTGGGTGTTTCATCGCATCAAATTGACAGTCCCAAAAGAGGGTTTTCGTTTCGACACGATGCCGAACTTGATATGAGAATGGACAATAGAGCAAAAATATCGGCTAAAGTTCTTTTAAATACTTACAACTTCGAAAATCTTGTTAAGATATTTTCACTGTATGGCGAGATTACAAACAGCAAACAAGTTGCAAATGCCGTGATTAAATACAGAGAAAACGCCCCCTTAAAAACAACAGGAAATTTAATCGAAGCGATTGAGCCTTATGCCCCAAAATTCAGCGAGTATAAATTTTACGCTAAGGTTTTTCAGGCAATTCGAATAGCGGTTAACGAAGAAATAGATGTATTGAAAGAAATGCTGTTACAAACAGCCTTGACGCTTAAACCAAACGGCAGACTAGTAATTCTTTCGTACCATTCGCTAGAAGATCGATTGGTTAAAAACTATATCAAAAGTGGCGATTTCGAAGGAAAACAGGATAAAGACATGTATGGAAATACATCAGAACCTTTTGAGGCTGTAAATAGAAAGTTAATCATTCCTTCTGAGGAGGAAATTGAACGAAATAACAGAGCAAGAAGTGCAAAACTTCGGATAGCTCAAAAAAGATAAATGACATTAAAAAAATGAAAGAAACCGATAAACCAACAGGCGAACAAAAAGGAGGAATCAGAGACGTAATTGACGGTTCTGTTCTTACTAAAGAATGGGTTATCAAACAACTTCCATACATCATTTTTTTAACATTTATTGCCATTTTGTATATAGGCAATCGTTACCATGCTGAAAAAATAATTAGAGAAACAACAAAACTTCAAGCACAAGTAAAAGAACTCCGATCCGAATCAATTGCAACCGCTTCGGAATTAATGTACATAAGCAAACAATCAGAAGTTTCCAATTTAGTTAAAGCGAATAATCTTGATTTAACCGAATCAGTTGAACCTCCAATAATTATTGCAGTGAAAAAATAATGGATGCGAAAAAAGATATAATATGGCGTGTTACAGCCGTTTACTTATTGATTTTGGTCTTTGCCATTATCATTGTAAGCCGTATTCTTTATTTGCAAATAGCTGAACACGACAAATGGAATCGAAAATCGACAGACCTAACCGAAAAAACACTAATTATTGAGCCAAACCGAGGAGATATTTGTGCTTCTGATGGACGACTTTTATCCAGTTCTGTTCCTTTGTATGAAATTCGTATGGATTTAATTTGCAATGGTTTAACAGAAGATGTATTTAATAATAGTATCGATTCGCTAAGCTACTATTTATCAAATTTGTTTAAAGATAAAACTCAAGCACAATACAAACAAGAATTAAAAAAAGCAAGACAAGCACAAAAGAGATATCATTTAATTCGAAGGCAAGCAACATACATTGAACTCAAAAAGCTTAAACAATTTCCGATTTATCGCTTAGGTCAGAATTCAGGAGGCTTAATCGTCGTTCAATTAAATAAACGAGTAAAACCATTTCTAGATTTGGCATCAAGAACGATTGGACAATTGTACGAAACCAAAAACGGTATCAAAGAAGGTCAAACTGGAATCGAAGGAGCATTTAATTCAGAATTAAAAGGAGTTCAGGGAATTCGTTTAATGCAAAGGCTCGCAGGAAATATTTGGATGCCCATAAACGATGGAAACGAAGTAGAGCCTAAAGATGGATATGACGTAATTACGACGATTGATGTAAACATTCAAGATGTAGCTGAAAGTGCATTATACGAGCAACTCAAAAAAAACAATGCACAGTATGGGACTGCAATTTTGATGGAAGTTGAAACTGGCGAAATAAAAGCAATTGCGAATTTAAAACTTGATACTCTTACCGGACAATATCATGAATTATACAATTTCGGAATTGGGGCAAGTACTGAGCCAGGCTCAACCTTTAAGCTTGCAACACTTATGGTTGCTTTCGAAGATGGATATGTAAATCTAGAAGATAGCATTGAAACAGGAAATGGTGTAGTTAAATATTACGATCATGTTATGAAAGATTCACATGAAGGAGGTTATGGAAAAATTACGGTACAAGAAATTTTTGAAAAATCGTCGAATGTCGGTGTTTCAAAAATCATTACTGAACACTATACTGGAAAAGAAACTCAATTTGTAAACCGTCTTTACAAGATGAATCTTAACGAAATGTTAGATTTAGAAATCAAAGGAGAAGGAAAACCTTACATAAAATCGCCAGAGGATTCGTTATGGTCAGGCGTATCTCTTCCTCAAATGTCGATTGGCTACGAAGTTAAACTAACGCCCTTGCAAATTTTAACTTTTTACAATGCCGTAGCAAATAATGGGAAAATGCTCAAACCAATTTTTGTAAAAGCTCTACGCTCGCATGGAAAAATAATCAAAACTTTCGAATCAGAAATTATAAATCCTTCGATTTGCTCTATCGAAACTATTGAAAAAGCCAAAAAAATGCTAGAAGGAGTAGTCGAAAAAGGAACAGCGACAAACATAAAAAATGCCACATACAAAATTGCAGGAAAAACAGGTACTGCGAAGATTGCAAATAAAAAATTAGGTTATCAAAAACAATATCAAGCCTCATTCTGTGGATATTTTCCTGCTGATAATCCAAAATACTCATGTATCGTAGTGGTTAATGCTCCTTCAAATGATGTATATTATGGAAATGTCGTAGCTGGACCCGTTTTCAGAGAAATTGCAGACAAGGTTTATGCAACCAGCCTAGAAATTCATCCTAAAATAAACGAATTGGCAGAAAAAGCAAACATTGATATTCCACATATTAAATATGGAGATAGAAACGAACTTACCAAATTGCTTGACGAGTTCAAAGTTCCATATAAAAACGATAATGTCAATTCAAAATGGGTAGTTACTCAATATGTTGATTCAATGATAAATATTGCAAACAGAGTTATTCGAGAAAATTATGTTCCGAATGTTAAAGGAATGGGGGCAAAAGATGCGACATTCATTCTTGAGAACTTGGGATTAAACGTTTCGATTATAGGTAGAGGAAGCGTTTATCGACAATCGATTAATCCGAATGAACCTATTATAAAAGGACAAAAAATTACGATAGAATTAAGCTAGTTATGAAATTATTGTCAGATATATTAAAAGGCGTAAAGTCAAAACAAATAATTGGAGACTCAAATATCCAGATAAATCTTGTTTGCTTCGATTCAAGAAAAGTACAAGCAGATGACATTTTCGTTGCAACACGCGGGAGTTTAACCGATGGACATAACTATATCGAGAAAGCATTGGAGCTTGGAGCAAAAACAATTGTGTGCGAAGAACTTCCATCAAATATAAACAAAAATATTTGCTATATTTTAGTTCA
This sequence comes from Bacteroidetes bacterium GWF2_33_38, assembly GCA_001769505.1. Lineage (GTDB taxonomy): Bacteria > Bacteroidota > Bacteroidia > Bacteroidales > GWF2-33-38 > GWF2-33-38. The sequence continues at coordinate 39,053 of MEOF01000050.1, read as the reverse complement.
CAACTCTTCTGAAGCATTAGGACTTATGGCTTCAAATTATTTCGGAAATCCGTCATCTAAACTAAATTTAGTTGGTATTACAGGAACCAATGGAAAAACAACTACCGTTACTCTTTTATATAAATTATTCAAAGAACTTGGATATAAAGTCGGTTTACTTTCCACCATAAGCAACTATGTTGACATTAAAGTAATCGACTCAACACACACAACTCCTGATGCTATTTCATTAAATTCTTTGTTAAACGAAATGGTTTATGCAGGCTGCGAGTATTGTTTTATGGAAGTAAGTTCACATGCTATTGCTCAACATCGAATTACTGGCTTAGTATTCAAAGGGGGCATTTTTTCGAATATCACGCACGACCATTTAGATTATCATAAAACATTTAGTGAATACTTAAAAGCTAAGAAAACATTTTTCGACAATTTATCCGCATCGGCTTTTGCACTCACAAATGTTGATGACCGTAACGGAAAGATTATGCTTCAAAATACCCATGCAGTAAAATATTCTTACGCACTAAAATCTGTTGCCGATTTCAAAATTAAAATTATTGAAAGTCATTTCGATGGAATGCAACTAAACGTTGAAGGAATCGATGTTTGGACAAGCTTTATAGGCAAATTTAACGCATACAATTTGCTTGCAATATATTCGGCTGGCGTTCTTTTAAATCAAGACAAAAAGGAAATTCTTACAATTTTGAGCAAACTTAAGTCTGTCAATGGACGATTTGAAACTCTTCGTTCAAAAAACAATGTAACTTTTATTGTTGACTATGCTCACACTCCCGACGCATTAGAAAATGTACTAAATACAATTTCTGAAATCCGTAACGGAAACGAAAATCTGATAACTGTAATAGGTGCCGGCGGAAACAGAGACAAAACAAAACGCCCCATAATGGCTCGCATTGCAGCCGAGAAAAGCAATAAAGTTATTCTAACTTCTGACAATCCTCGAAATGAAGAACCCGAATCGATTCTCAACGAAATGTACGAAGGAGTTGAGGCTCAAAATGCTCGAAAAGTAATTCGAATTACCGATAGAAGAGAAGCTATCAAAACAGCATGTTTAATCGCTGAGGAAAACGATATCGTTCTTGTTGCAGGAAAGGGACACGAAACTTATCAGGAAATAAAAGGCATAAAGCACCATTTTGACGATAAAGAAATTATAAACGAAAATATTAATTAATATGCTATACTATTTATTTGAATACTTAGATAAATTAGATTTGCCGGGAGCAGGAGTATTTCAATATATTTCGTTCCGAGCAGCCATGTCGATAATTACATCGCTTTTCTTTTCTCTCTTAGTTGGAAAAAGAATCATTCGTTTTATTCAAAAAAAGCAAATTGGGGAAACCATTCGCGAACTCGGATTAGAAGGACAATATGCCAAAAAAGGAACTCCAACCATGGGAGGATTAATAATTCTGGGTTCAATACTTATTCCTGTTTTATTATTCGGTGACCTTACCAATATTTACATCATTCTAATGCTTATAACGACTGTTTGGCTAGGATTTTTAGGTTTTTTGGACGATTACATTAAAGTATTTAAGAAGAATAAAGAAGGTCTAAACGGGAAGTTTAAAATATTGGGGCAAATCGGAATTGGCCTAATCGTGGGTTTGACACTATACCTAAATGATGATGTTGTGGTAAGAGTTAAATCATCTGAAACAATTACTCAAAACACTGAATTTGCTGAACAAAATTCCACTCGGCATAATTCTTCAACTGCAATATTTAAAGGAGAAGATGTAAAATCAACTGTTACAACTATTCCGTTTATGAAGAATAACGAATTTGACTATGCCTATTTGGTTTCATTTTTAGGTGACAAATGTCAAGCTTGTGCCTGGATAGTTTTTGTAATCGCAGTAATTTTAATTGTTACCGCGGTCTCGAATGGGGCAAATATGACCGATGGACTTGATGGGCTTGCAACAGGAACTTCGGCAATTATAGGCACTACGCTTGGTATTTTAGCATACTTGGGAGGGAATATGATTTACGCCGATTATTTGAACATAATGTACATTCCGCATTCTGGCGAGTTGGTAATTTTTGCAAGTGCATTTATTGGAGCAACCATTGGATTTTTATGGTATAACTCCTTCCCTGCTCAAGTATTTATGGGCGATACAGGAAGTTTGGCACTAGGTGGAATCATTGCCGTTTTTGCAATCATAATCAGAAAAGAGTTGCTTATTCCAATATTATGTGGAATTTTCTTAGTCGAAAATGTATCAGTAATGATGCAGGTTAGCTACTTCAAATACACTAAAAAGAGATTTGGCGAAGGTCGAAGAATATTCAAAATGGCTCCTCTTCACCATCATTTTCAAAAACTTGGTTACCCAGAACCAAAAATTGTAACTCGATTCTGGATTGTAGGAATTATTCTCGCTGTATTAACCATAGTTACGCTAAAACTTCGATAAAAATATGAGCAAAAGAATAGTCATATTAGGTGGTGGCGAAAGCGGAGTTGGAGCAGCAATATTGGCAAAAACCAAAGGTTTTGAAGTATTCTTGTCGGATAAAGGAAATTTAAAAGACAAGTATAAAACTATTTTAAACGACAACAGTATCAAATGGGAAGAAAAGCAACATACCGAAGAATTGATTCTGAATGCTGATACGGTAATCAAAAGTCCTGGCATTCCTGATAAAGCTGAAATCGTAAGAAAACTCAAAGAAAAAAACATTCCGATAATTTCAGAAATTGAGTTTGCGGGAAGATACACAAACGCAAAGATTATAGGCATAACAGGAAGCAACGGAAAAACAACCACGACCCTTTTAATTTATCACATTTTTAAAAAAGCTGGATTAAATGTTGGACTTGCGGGCAACGTAGGACAGAGTTTTGCATATCAAGTAGCGACTGAGAATTTCGACATTTATGTGCTAGAACTTAGTAGTTTTCAACTCGATGGAATGTTCGATTTCAAGGTTGATGTCGCAATACTTACCAACATTACCCCTGACCATCTTGACCGTTACGATTATAATTTTCAGAATTACATCGATTCAAAATTGAGAATTATTCAAAATCAAACCGAAAACGATTATTTCATCTATTGTCAAGATGATGAGGTTACAATGAACGAAATAGTCAAAAGAAAAATATTAGCTCAAAAATTTCCTTTTACCCTCGCTGAAAAAGCTGGAAACGGAGCACATATTAAAAACGAAGAATTAATTATAAACATAAACAATAATACATTCAATATGATTTTACACGACCTAGCATTACACGGAAAACACAACACCTACAACTCAATGGCAGCAGGAATTGCAGCTCATGTATTTAAAATTAGAAAAGATACTATTCGAGAGTCTTTATTTGATTTTCAAGGTGTTGAACACAGACTTGAGCCTGTTATCAAAGTTCATGGAATTCAGTACATAAACGATTCAAAAGCAACAAATGTTAATTCAACTTGGTATGCTCTCGAAAGCATGAATTCTAAAGTTGTTTGGCTTGCCGGAGGCATTGATAAAGGAAACGATTACGAAACATTAATTCCTTTAGTAAAGGAAAAAGTAAAGGCTATTATATGTATAGGAACCGACAACTCTAAGATTCATAAAGCTTTTAAAAAGGTAGTTGAAAATATTATTGACGTAAGTTCAATTGAAGAAGCAGTTCAAAAATCATATTACCTTGCAAAAAAGGGAGAAACAGTTTTATTATCACCAGCATGTGCAAGTTTCGACCTTTTTGAAAATTACGAAGAACGAGGACGCAGATTTAAAAAAGCTGTTAGAAATCTATAAATGAGGGAATATTTTCAAAAATATTTTAAAGGAGATTCCGTAATTTGGGCAATAATAATAGTGTTGTCTATCTTTTCTGTGCTTGCAGTGTACAGTTCAACTGGAACATTAGCGTACAAATATCAAGGAGGAGACACAACTTATTATTTCTTCAAACATTCAATGTTTATACTTATCGGAATTTTTATTGTTTTTATAACTCATTGGGTTCCATATCGTTATTTTTCTAAAATATCAATCCTTTTTTTATGGATTTCGATTCCTTTATTAGCATTAACGCTTGTTATCGGAACAAGTTTAAATGAAGCTTCGCGATGGCTAACCCTGCCTGGCATTGGTGTTTCATTCCAAACATCCGACTTAGCTAAACTAGCTCTAATAATGTACGTTGCACGTTTACTTGCAATTAAACAAGATGTAATTAAAGGATTTAAAGATGCATTTCGTCCCATCGTTATTCCAATATTAATTGTGTGCGGATTAATTCTTCCGGCAAATTTTTCAACAGCAGCTCTCCTATTTGCAACAACTTGGATATTAATGTTTATTGGTCGTGTAAACTTAAAATATCTATTTGGATTAGTTGGAATAGGACTTGTTCTTTTTACAATATTCATCGCAATAGTTATGAATTCTGATAACACTGGAAGGGTTGGAACGTGGAAAAAAAGGATTGAAAATTTCACATCTGGCGATAGCGAAAGTAATTATCAAGCCGAACAAGCAAAAATTGCTATTGTTACAGGAGGAATTATAGGAAAAATGCCCGGAAATAGCACTCAACGAAATTTTTTACCGCATCCATATTCCGATTTCATTTATGCCATAATAATTGAAGAATATGGATTGATTGGTGGAATAACTATGCTTGCACTTTATCTTTGGCTCTTGTATCGGGCAGGTAAAATTGTACGAAAAACATCGGGCTCGTTCTCTGCATTTTTAGCTATTGGTTTGGCTCTGAGTCTTGTTTTTCAAGCCATGATTAACATGGCAGTTTCGGTAAATTTACTTCCGGTTACCGGACAAACTTTGCCATTCGTTAGTATGGGTGGTACATCAATTCTTTTTACAAGCGTAGCTTTAGGAATTATATTAAGCGTAAGCCGAGATGCAAATATCGCAGAAACGGAAGTATCTAAAGAAAAGAAACAAACTGAAAAGGAAGTAGTAAAAGCGTAAGAAGTTAGAAGTCAGGAGACGGAATTAAGGAGACAGAAGTCAGAAGTTGGAAATTAGAAAATAAAATTAGAAAAAATTAAAATACTAATCAAAATCCTCCTACTATACTGAGCGTAGACGAAGTATTGGGGAGTAAAGGGGGTTTATATGGAAAAAATAAAAATCATAATTAGCGGAGGAGGAACCGGAGGACACGTATTCCCTGCAATTTCAATAGCTAATGCATTAAAAAAGAAAATCGAGAATATTGAAATTCTTTTCGTTGGAGCTTTAGGAAAAATAGAAATGATTAAAGTGCCTGATGCAGGATATAATATTATCGGGCTTCCAATTGCTGGTTTTCAACGAAAAATAACATTTAAAAATATTGCTTTTTTTTGGAAATTATTAGTGAGTTTACAAAAATCCAGAAAAATAATTAAAGACTTTCAACCTGATGTGGCTGTTGGGGTAGGCGGTTTTGCTAGTGGTCCAATTTTACAAACAGCCGCAAAAAAAGGAATTCCTTGTTTAATTCAAGAACAAAATTCATATCCAGGAATTACCAATAAAATATTAGCAAGCAAAGTTCAAAAAATATGTGTTGCATACGAAGGCATGGAACGATACTTTCCAAAAGAGAAAATTATAATGACAGGAAACCCTGTTCGTCAAGATTTGGAAAATATTTTCACAAAAAAGGAGGAAGGATTAAAACATTTTCATCTTCAAGGAAATAAGAAAATATTATTAGTTGTTGGTGGAAGTCTTGGTGCAAGAACCATCAACCAAAGTATTCTAAAACATTTAGATTTTATTACCGAGAACAAAATTCAAGTAATTTGGCAAACCGGAAAAACATACTACGATACGGCTGTTGCTGCTGTTGAAAAACTAGGAAATCCAGATATAAAGGTATTTCAATTTATTCAAAAAATGGATTTTGCGTTTGCTGTAGCCGACCTAGTAATTTCTAGAGCTGGAGCAAGCACCATTTCGGAACTTTGCTTGGTAAAAAAACCATCAATTTTAGTTCCTTCACCAAATGTTGCCGAAGATCACCAAACAAAAAATGCAATGGCTTTAATTAAAAACAATGCCGCATTAATGATTGAAGATAAAGAGTCTGTCGAAAAACTTGTTCCAGAAGCGATTGCATTGCTAAAAGACAATTTTAGATTAAATGCTTACACCGAAAATATTTCAAAAATGGCTTTTAAGAATTCAGCCGATGTTATTGCAGATGAAATTATTAAAATGATAAAATAGAGGTCAGAATACAGAAGTTGGAAGATAGAAATTGGAAATTAGAATATTGAATTTTTATTGTTAATTGCAGATTACTAATTGCTAATTGTCTTTCAACTTTACAGACTTTACAAACTTTATGAACCTTTAACTTTATGAACTTCAGCAACATACATACAGTTTATTTAATTGGAATTGGAGGCATTGGAATGAGTGCTTTGGCTCGTTATTTCAATTCGCAAGGCAAAAATGTTGAAGGTTACGACAAAACACCAACTTTGATTACTGATGCTTTAGTTTCAGAAAATATCAAGGTGTATTTTGAAGATAATTTGGATGTTATTTCTGATGAAATTAAAAATGCAGAACACAAAAATCAAGTTTTGGTAATTGTAACACCTGCAATACCTTACGACCATACACAATTGAATTATTTCAAAAATAACAATTATATAATTTACAAACGTTCCGAAATTTTAGGATTAATTGTTCGCCATCATCAAACCATAGCAATTGCAGGAACTCACGGAAAAACAACCGTTTCAACAATGGTTTCGCACATTTTAACAACATCTGAATTGAAATGCAACGCATTTTTAGGCGGAATTTCGCAAAACTATAACACCAATTTAATTCTTTCGCCAAAAAGCAATAATTATGTGGTCGAAGCTGATGAATTTGACCGTTCTTTTTTGAAACTTTTTCCACACATTACACTCATAACATCAATAGATGCTGACCATTTAGACATTTATTCGGGTTTGGAAGAAATTCAACAAACATTTTCGTTGTTTGCAAATCAAACTCAAAATAATGGATTTTTGGTTCACAAAAAAGGTTTGCCTTTGCATATAAATTCGATAAATTCTTTCAAAACTTTTACCTATTCGTTAAACGAAAAGGCTGATTTTTATGCTTCTGATATTAAGGTAGTTAACAATAAATATACGTTCACTTTCAATTCTCCAAAAGGACAAATTAAAAATGTTGTTTTAGGAACAATTGGATTGATAAATGTTGAAAATGCAATTGCCGCAATGTCAGTTTGTTATTTGTTGAATGTTGATGAAAATTCGATGAAAAAAGCAGTTGAAACTTTCCGTGGAGTTGAACGCCGTTTTCAAGTTCATATCAACAACTCAAAAATGTTGTACATCGACGATTACGCACACCATCCCGAAGAAATTAAAGCGTTAATTTCATCTATCCGAAATATGTATCCAGACAAGAAAATATCAGGAATTTTTCAACCACATTTGTTTTCTCGCACACGCGATTTAGCCGACGATTTTGCAAAAAGTTTAAGTCTTTTAGACGAATTATTTTTGTTAGATATTTATCCCGCTCGTGAATTGCCAATAAAAGGAGTAACCTCAAAAATAATTTTCGATAAAGTAAAAATTACGAACAAGCGATTGTGCAAAAAAGATTCTCTCATGCAAGAAATAATCAATAAAAAATTTGAAATTTTACTTACTATAGGAGCAGGAGACGTAACAAACTTGGTTGAACCTATTAAAAAAGCTTTTAACAAAGTATGAATAAAATAAAAAACATATTGATTTGGCTGACAATTATCACATATTTAATTGTTTCGCTGAGCTTTGTTTCAACGAAAGAAAAAGCATCAATCTGTTCTAAAATTGAAATTAATATTGTCGATAACACCGAAAATCAATTCGTTGAAGAGCAAGAAATTATCAATACTTTAAAAAATAATGGCGAAAAATTATTGAGTTATCATGTTGACAGCATTAATACAGATAAAATTGAACAAATTATTTATCAACATACTTCGATAAAAAAGGCTGTTGTGTACATTGAAAAAAATGAAATACTCAAGATTGATATAACTCAACGAAATCCTATCGTCCGTGTTGTGAATTACAACAACGAAAGCTATTATATTGATCAAGAAGGATATTTAATGCCACTTTCAAAAAAATATACGGCTCATGTGCCAATCGTAAACGGAAACATTAACGAACCACTTGCGAAATATCGCAACAAAAATTTATTAGACGAAACACCTGATGATGATGAATTTTCAACTAACAATATTTTAAAAGATGTTTTTATTTTATCGAAATATATTTATGAAAATGACATTTGGAAATCGCTTGTCGAACAAATATACATTAACGAAAAAAACGAATTTGAACTTGTCCCTAAAATTGGCGTTGAAACCATAATGATGGGAGATATTAGCGATTATGAGAATAAATTTATCCGACTTGACTATTTATACAAAATTGGTTTTCCAAAAACAGGATGGAGAAAATATAAATCGGTCAATTTAAAATATACAAATCAAGCAATTTGCACTAAAAGATAAAGCACCATGAAAGACAAAAAAAATTACGTAGCAGCTATAGACATCGGAACAACAAAAATCGTTGCTATTGTCGGTCAAAAAAACGAATTTAAAAAACTCGAGATTGTGGGCTATAGCTCAACACCATCAAAAGGGGTTCGTCGCGGTGTGGTTTTAAATATTCAAGATACCATTAATGAAATCCAAACGGTTATACGAGACGTTGAAGAAAAAACGAATATCAAGATTGACGAAGTATTTGTTGGGATAGCAGGTCAACACATTAAAAGCATTCAAAATCACGGATATTTGAATAGAGATTCAACCGATGATGGCATTAGTCAAAACGACATTCAAAAACTGATTGACGATATGTATAGAATTCCAGTGGATTCTGACGAAGAAATTCTTCACGTAATTCCACAAAGCTACATTATCGATGGCGAATATAGCGAGAAAAATCCAATCGGCATTTGTGGAAAAAGACTCGAAGCAAATTTTCATATTGTAATTGGGAAGATTGCATCGGCAAATAATATCAAAAAATGTGTTAATCGTGTCGATATTGCAGTAAACAGTTTAATTCTTGAACCTTTAGCATCGTCTCAAGCAGTACTTACCAACGAAGAGAAAGAAGCTGGAGTTGCACTAATCGATATAGGTGGTGGAACAACTGACATTGCAGTATTTTATGATAATGTAATCAGGCATACCGCTGTTATTCCTGTTGGCGGAAATGCGATTACCAACGATATTAAAACCGAGTTTGCTGTTATCAACGAACAAGCTGAGAAATTAAAAAAAGATTACGGCTCAACTCTTGCTGAACTCGCTCCAAAAAACCAAATAGTTACAGTTCCCGGCATTAATGGTCGCCCGTCAAGAGAAATTTCTTTTAATTCGCTTTCACACGTAATTCAAGCTCGAATGGAAGAGATTATTGGCGTTATTTCATTTGAACTCGAATCATCTGGATACATGAACAAATTAGGAGCAGGGATTGTGATTACAGGCGGTGGTTCATTATTAAAACATCTTCCACAATTAATTTCCTTTAAAACAGGATTAGATGTTAAGATTGGTTACCCAAATGAACATCTTGCAGGAAATACCGACGAAAAATTAAATCATCCAATGTTCGCAACAAGTATCGGATTGCTTCTAGAAGGTTACGAAATACTCGATAAACAAAATAAAATCGAAACAGGCAATAAAGTAAAAGAAGCCAAAACGATAGAGAAGCCTGAAGAAGTTAAAGAAGAAAAAAAGAAGAAAAAGCCAATTTTTGATAATATTATGCAAAAATTCGGAAATTTTTTCGAAGATGAAAAAATACAATAATACTAACCCCAAATAAACAGAATTATGAACGAAGATTTAATGAACTTTGAAATTCCTCAACAAGAAGCTTCAATTATAAAAGTTATAGGAGTTGGTGGAGGCGGAGGAAATGCTGTTAATCACATGTTCAAGCAAGGAATTAAAGATGTAAGTTTTATCATCGGAAATACTGATTCGCAAGCCTTAGCAAAAAGTCCGATTCCAATTAAGATTCAATTAGGACAAACGCTTACCGAAGGACGAGGAGCAGGAAACTTACCTCAAAAAGGAAAGCAAGCAGCCATTGAAAATTTAGACGAAATTACCAACGTTCTTTCAAATAACACCAAGATGGTGTTTATCACTGCAGGAATGGGTGGCGGAACAGGCACAGGAGCCGCTCCGGTTATTGCAAAAGTGGCAAAAGACTTGGGAATTTTAACAGTAGGAATCGTAACAATCCCATTTCGTTTCGAGGGCCAGCGGCGAATAAATCAGGCAATTGAAGGAATCAGCGAATTAAAAGAGCATGTTGATGCATTGCTTGTAATTAATAACGAAAGACTTCGAGAAATATACGGAGACCTTAAACTTGCCGATGCATTTGCCAAAGCAGATAATGTGTTAACAACAGCAGCAAAAGGAATTGCCGAAATTATCACCGTTCATGGATATATAAATGTTGACTTTGCCGATGTACAAACAGTTATGAAAGATAGCGGCGTGGCGATGATGGGTTCAGGCTCAGCAGATGGTGATGGCAGGGCTCTTAAAGCAATCAAAACGGCATTAACTTCTCCATTATTAAACAATAATGATATTCGCGGAGCACAAAATATTTTATTAAATGTAACTTCGGGTTCTGAAGAAATAACGATGGATGAAGTCGGTCAAATAACTGATTATGTTCAAGATGCTGCTGGATCAATGGCTGATATTATTTGGGGAAATGGTTACGACGAAAGCTTAGGTAATAAAATTAGCGTTACCATTATCGCAACCGGATTTGGAACAAATAGCATTCCCGAATTAAAAGCAAAATCAGAGACGAAAAAAGAAATTATTTCTCCTATAAAAATTGAACAAAAGAAAGAGGTTATTCAAAAAAACGAAACCATTTTCGACTTCTCAAAAGAAAACACACAACAAGGAACCATTCAATTTGAAGTTCGTACGATAGAAGAACCGATAAAAGAAAGTAAAACAAATATTTACGAAGAATTATATGGAGAAAAGAAAAAGGAACAAAAACCTGAATCTGTAGATTTAGATACGAAAGCAGAAGAACGAAAAGCTCAATTTGAAAAATACGAAAAACTTCGTCAACTAAGTCATACTAAATTAACAAATAACGATTTAGATGAACTTGAAAACATTTCGGCATTTAAGCGAAAACAAATGGAAACTGATTTACAAGAAGATTCTGCTACAAATAAATACTCAAGATTTACATTGTCGAACGACGGAGAGGGAGGAACTAAGCTTAGCGAGGGAAATCCATATACTCACGATAATGTTGACTAAGAAAGTAAAAAATTAAAAGTTTAAAATTATGAGTTTGACCGAAAAAATAAATAACGATATAAAATCAGCAATGCTTGCTCGAGAAAAAGAAAAATTGGAATCGTTACGAGCCATAAAAGCAGCTTTATTGCTAGCTAAAACAGAAAAAAACGCAAGCGAAGTTACCGAAGAAAAAGAAATTAGCATTCTGAATAAGTTATTAAAGCAACGAAAAGAATCGGCTGAAATTTTTAATGCTAATGGTCGCCAAGAACTTGCCGAAAAAGAACTCTTCGAAGCAAGTATTATTGAAACATATCTTCCAAAAATGTTAGATGAAAGTGCAATTATTGAAGTGATTAAGAAAATAATTTCTGAAAATAATTTTAACTCTCCTTCCGATTTTGGAAAAATTATGGGCATGGCTTCAAAAATACTTGCAGGCAAAGCTGATAATAAAATAGTATCCGAGAAAATTAAAACACTATTATCATAATTTCTAATAGCTTAAATGAAAAAAGAATCTTGCAAAATTGCAAGATTCTTTTTTCATTTAAACAAATCACCTAATTTGCTCAATTCAACATTTCCTCCGGAAATAATAATTCCAACTTTTTTATTTTTAAAAAAATCTTTATTTGCCAAAACGCCAGCTAACGCAACAGCTGATGATGGTTCAATAATTATTTTCATACGCTCCCAAATCAATCGCATTGCTTCAATAATCTGTACTTCAGAAACGGTGTATATATCATCAACCTTATCTAAAATTATCTCAAATGTTTTATCTCCCAACGAAGTCAATAAACCATCTGCAATCGTGTTCGGCTTTAACGAAGGAACAAACTTTTTCTGCTTGAATGATTGATATGCGTCGTTCGCATATTCAGGTTCCGCTGCAATAACTTTTATGTTTGAATTAACTCCTTTACTTGCTATTGCTGTTCCACTCAACAACCCTCCTCCACCAACGGGAGCAACTACAACATCTAAATAGGGCTTTTCTTCTAATAATTCAATTGCAGCCGTTCCCTGACCACATATAACTTTGTAATTATTGTAAGGGTGCACCATGGTAGCTCCAGTTTTATTAACAATTGTTTCGAGAGTAGATTCTCGTGCAGCAAGCGTTGGCTGACAATATGTAATTTCAGCACCATAACCGGCAACCGCCTTTTTTTTAACTTCAGGGGAATTATTTGGCATTACGATATACGCTTTTATACCATTCATTCGAGCCGCTAATGCTAATGCTGCTGCATGATTTCCAGACGAATGAGTAGCAACTCCATTACGTTTTTCGTCTTCCGACAATGTTAATATTGCATGTGTTGCACCCCGAAACTTAAACGCCCCAACTTTTTGAAAATTTTCACATTTGAAATAAATTTCACAACCTGCAATTTCATTAATTAAATTTGATTTTAAAACAGGTGTACGATGAATAAATGGTTTGATTAATTCGTGTGCTATCTTAATATTTTCTATATTTGGATAATTATGTAACATGACAAAATATTTTTTCGTAAAGTTGAATATTTTATATAAAAAACAATACAATTTTACTTCTATTTTTGTGTCAATATAGTCGAATAAATGAAAATGATACTCAAAAATAAAGAAATAATCGAAAAAGCTTGGGGAAACCGAACTTTGTTAGAAAATCCAGAAACTCAAAATGCAATTCGCTCAGTTATTGAACTTTTAGATAAAGGAAAAATTCGAATCGCTGAAAAGAAAAACGAAAAATGGATTGTAAACGAATGGATAAAAAAAGCGGTGATTTTGTATTTTCTAATTCAAAAAATGGAAGTTTTTGAAGTTGGACCACTTGAATTTCACGATAAAATTGCACTCAAAAAAAATTATAAAGAATTAGGTGTTCGTGTTGTACCTCATGCAGTTGCACGTTATGGTTCGTTTTTACAAAAAGGTGTAATTTTAATGCCATCGTATGTAAATATTGGAGCTTATGTTGACGAAGGAACAATGGTTGACACTTGGGCAACAGTTGGTTCGTGTGCACAAATTGGAAAAAATGTTCATTTGAGCGGTGGCGTTGGAATTGGTGGAGTTTTAGAACCAATTCAAGCAGCACCTGTAATTATTGAAGATGGTTGTTTTATAGGTTCACGTTGCATTGTGGTTGAAGGCGTTCATTTAGAAAAAGAAGTTGTTTTGGGGGCAAATGTTGTTTTGACACAATCAACTAAAATTATTGATGTTTCGGGCGAAAATCCAATCGAATATAGAGGAATTGTTCCTGCTCGTTCGGTGGTAATTCCAGGTTCGTACACTAAAAAATTTCCAGCAGGCGAATATCAAGTTTCGTGTGCGTTAATTATTGGAAAACGAAAAGAATCAACCGACAAAAAAATTTCGTTGAACGAAGCTTTACGTGAATATAATGTTTCGGTTTAAAACAATTCTATAAAATGAATATAGGATTTGACGCTAAAAGAGCATTTTTCAATAAAAGTGGATTAGGAAATTACAGTAGAACTACACTTTTGTTACTTGATGAATTTCATCATGAGAACAAATATTTTCTATATTCAAGCAAGAATAACAATAAAAATTTCACATTTGAAAACACAAATTTTACTTTAAAAAGTAAAACACTTTCATTTTTACCAAGCTTCTTATGGCGATCATTTGGAATTTCATATATCTTAAAAAAAGACAAAATTGATATTTTTCATGGTTTAAGTAATGAACTCCCATTAAATATTAAAAAATCAAATGTAAAAACAATTGTTACTATTCATGACTTGATTTTTTTAAAATATCCTAAATTATACAAATCATTTGACAGATGGATGTACAATTTCAAGTGCAAAAAAAGTGCGAAAAATGCTGACATTATTATTGCAGTTAGCGAGCAAACAAAGCAAGATATAATTGATTTTTACAACATTGATGAAAAAAAAATTAAAGTAATATTTCAAACGTGTAATGATTTTTTCAAACAAAAATATTCTGAAATTGAAAAAAACAAAGTAATTAATAAATTCAATTTACCATCAAATTTCATTTTAAACGTAGGAACAATTGAAGAAAGAAAAAACTTGCTAAATATTATTAAAGCTGTTGAATTACAAAATATTGATATAAAAATTGTTGCAATTGGAAAAAAAACTGAATATTTCGAAAAAATTGAAAAATATTTAATTTCAAAAAACTTAAAATCAAATTTAATAGTTCTAGAAAATGTTTCAAATTACGAACTTGCAATAATTTATCAACTTGCCAAAATGTTAGTATATCCGTCTAAATATGAAGGATTTGGCATTCCAATAATTGAAGCTTTATTTTCTGAAATTCCAGTTATTACGACAAAAGGTTATTGTTTTTCTGAAGCTGGAGGAAACGCAGCATTATACGTTAACCCTGAAAATATTGAAGAATTAGGATTAACTATTAAAAAATTATTAACCGACAATCAATTACAACAAACTTGTATTTCGAATGGAATCATTCATCGAAAATTTTTTGATAAAAAACTAATTTCTGAAAAGTTGAATAATATTTATTTAAGTCTAAAACAATAATTATAAATGGAAATTAAAATTTCAGTAGTAATAATAACTTTTAATGAAGATAAAAACATCGAAAGATGTATTTTATCTGTTAAAGATATTGCCGATGAAATTATTGTTGTTGATTCATTTTCGACTGATAAAACCGAAGAAATTTGCAAAAAACACGATGTAAATTTCGTTCAACGAAAATTTGACGGATATAGTAATCAAAAAAACTATGCAAATTCATTAACTACAAAACCATATATTTTATCACTCGACGCTGATGAAGAACTTTCTAATGAGTTGATATCCTCAATTTTAAAAGTTAAAATGAACCCTAAATTTGATGTTTTTTATTTCAAAAGATTGTCAAATTACTGCGGAAAATGGATAAAATATGGCGGCTGGTATCCCGATTTTCAATATCGATTGTTTGATAAAACAAAAACAAAATGGAACGATAATTTAGTACATGAACGAATTGAATTAAATAATGTTTCAATTGGTTTTTTGAAAGGAGATTTATTGCATTACACTGTTTTTTCAGTTGAACAACACGAAAATCAACTTAAAAATTTCGCATCACTTCAAGCAATGCAGATGTTTAAAAAAGAAAAAAAATCAAATCTATTTCAACTATTTTTTATTTCGAATTTCAAATTTTTGAAATTATTTATTTTTAAACGTGGATTTTTAGATGGGAAGTTTGGTTTTATTATTGCTAAAAACGCAGCAAAAGCTACATATTTGAAATACAAAACACTTCAACAACTTTATAAAAATAAGTAAATGCAAATTGAGCCAGAAATTTTTGAAACTCTAAAAAACAGCGGAATAATTCTTTATCCAACCGACACAATTTGGGGAATTGGTTGCGATGCTACAAACGAAACTGCAATTGATAAAATTTATAAAATAAAACAACGTAGCGATACAAAATCGATGTTGATTTTGGTTGATTCAATGGAAATGCTCTCGCGATATGTAAAAGAAATACCTGAACTTGCCGACCAATTAATTGAATATTCAGAAAAACCATTGACCATAATTTATTCCGATGCTAAAAACCTACCTAAAAATTTGGTAAACGAAGATGGAACAATAGGAATTCGAGTTACAAAAGATGAATTTTGCAAAGCAATTATGTACAAAACTCGAAAACCAATTGTATCAACATCGGCAAATATTAGCGGAGAAAAAAGTCCAGCAAATTTTTCGGAAATTTCGGGAGAAATTAAATCAAAAGTTGATTACGTTGTAAAATATCGTCAAAACGAAAAAACAAAAAACACAGCTTCTTCAATTATAAAATTGGGAGTTGGTGGAGATATTAAAATAATACGGGACTAAAAAGCAGCATCTCGCAAAGTGCGTAAACGAAAATCTTCTCCGCTTGGATTTTGAAATACATGTAATTCAAAGTCTGAAATTATTGCCAAAATATGATCAAAAATATCCGACTGAATTGTTTCAAAAGCACCCCATTCCTGAATCTTGCTGAAACAATATATTTGTATTGGAAGTCCTGTTTCTGTGGGTTGAAGTTGGCGTACCAAAAGAGTCATTTCTTTATGAATGTTCGGATTTGTTTTCAAATACTCTTCAATATATTTTCGAAATGTTCCTAAGTTTGTTAATCGTTTGCCGTTAACTGCGATTGACTCATCAATGTTATGTTCTTTGTTGTATTTTAAAACTTCATCACGTTTTGTGATTAAATAAGAATTGATTAAGTGTATTTTCGTTAATTTTTCAAATAATTCGTCATTAAGCAATTTAATACTCTTCATATCAATATTAAGCGATCGCATTATTCTCCTTCCTCCTGACTCCTCCATTCCTCTCCAATTACTAAAAGACTCTGAAACTAATACGTATGTAGGAATTGTGGTTATAGACTTGTTCCAATTTTGAACTTTAACTGTATGCAACGAAATATCAACAACTGTTCCATCTGCATCCTTTGATGGCATCGAAATCCAATCGCCAAGTCGAACCATATCATTTGTAGCAAGCTGAATTCCTCCAACTAACCCCAATATAGTATCTTTAAAAACCAACATTAAAATTGCTGCGATAGCTCCCATTCCAGTAAGGAAATACAGAGGAGATTTACCAAAGATTATTGAAAAAATAAGGATAGCTCCAAAAATGTATAAGATAATTTTAACGCCTTGTATATACCCTTTGATTGAACGTCTTTTGTTTTGTGAAGCGGGTAAAGAATTATAAATATCGTTCAAAGAATCTAAAAATGAGCAAATAACCATCATTGACACGATGATTACATATATATATGTTGCCGATTTAATAAAGCCAATCCAATTTGGATAATCAATCAACACAATATTTACAAAATAATATATTAATATAGCGGGAGCAAAATGGGATAAACGATTGAAAACTTTTTTTTCGAGAAGAACATCATCCCAAGTATTTTTTGAACGTTTAATGATGCGACCAATAATTGAAACGATAATTTTTTTTGCGATAAAATTTGCAATTATACCTATTATAGCAACTATCAAAACGAGAAGAAGCATATTTAACAACGAAATAAATTCAGATGAAATGCCATTTTCAATAAGCCATTCTTTTACTAATGAAGTGTATTTTATAATCATAAATCTTAAATCTTCTTATAAATTTACGACAAATTTATATAATTTTAAGCAACCAAAATAATTGTTTTATGAAAAGTCTGATAGTTTTAGCATTTGCACTTAGTTCAATTTTAAGTAATGCCCAATTAAATTATGAAGATTTTTTTATCGATAAGAGTCTTAGGATTGATTATATTCATGCTGGAAATTCAACATCGGAACAAGTTTATTTTGAACAGTTGAAAGAAGAACCATATTTTGGTGGTTCAAAAATAAATTTATTAGACACGTTCAATTATGGCGAATATAAAGCGATTGTGATTGATTCTGCAACAAAAACACCCATATATTCACACAATTATTGCACCTTGTTTGAAGAATGGCAAATTACTGACGAAGCTAAAAATATTAGCAGAAGCTTTTATGAAAGTGTATCTATTCCATTCCCAAAATACACGATTATTTTTGAACTTTTATCAAGAAATAAAGAAAACATTTTTGTTAAAATATTTGAATATACAGTCAATCCTAAAAATAAATTTATCATTAAAAATGATTTAGAAAAATATCCTGTTCTGAAGATTCACGAAAGTGGGTTGTCAGAAAATAAAGTAGATATAGTTTTTATTCCTGATGGCTATACATTGGATAAAATGGCTGATTTTGAAAAAGATGCTCATAAATTTAAACAATATTTATTCAACTCGTCTCCATACAAGGAAAATATTGATAAATTTAATATTTCCGCCGTTTTAGTTCCATCTGTTGAAGAAGGAACCGATATCCCTAGTGAAAATATTTGGAAATATACAACTATAAATACTTCATTTTATACTTTCGATAGCGAAAGATATTTAATGACATACGATTACCTAAAGGTTAAAGATGTTGCTGCAAATACGCCATACGATCAGATTGTTATAATTGTTAATACAAAGAAATACGGTGGAGGTGGAATTTACAATTATTACAGCACTTTTGCCGCTGATAATGAAGATACTGAATTTTTGTTTATTCATGAATTTGGGCATGCTTTTGCCGGACTTGGCGACGAATATTTCGATAGCTCAACTCCTTACCAATCTTTTTATTCATCAAAATATGAACCATGGCAACCAAACTTAACAAATTTATCTGATTTCAATTCAAAATGGAAAAAAATGATGGATAAAAATCAACCCATTCCAACACCTATTTCGGAAGAAAATAAACAAAAATTAGGCGTTTATGAAGGAGGTGGATATGTTAGCAAAGGTATTTATCGTCCGTTTATTGATTGCACCATGAAATCAATTATTGTTAATGGATTCTGTCCAGTATGCCAATATACGATTGGTAAAATGATTCGGTTTTATTCGAAATAAAAATTTTTTGTGTATTTGAAATCAAATTTGTACTTTTGTAGTTCGGTCAATCACAATGGAGAGGTGGGTGAGTGGCTGAAACCAACAGTTTGCTAAACTGTCGTACTGGGAAACTGGTACCGGGGGTTCGAATCCCCCTCTCTCCGCTGAAAGGGACTTCACCAATAAAAAAGGGGAAGTCCCTTTTTTATTGGTGCTGCTTTCCCCGATGGTGTGGGCGATAGACGCAAACACAGAATTTAGTTTTAATGTTCGAACTGCCCCAATTTTTCTATCATACACGATTTAACACCTGAGGGGGAAAAGTTTGTTAAATCTCTAATAAGAAAGAAGGTTGTTCCAGCTGATTGGCACCGTTTTCCAGAAATATAGATAATAATTGGCTGTTTATATAGTCTTTTCTATAAGATCATTCATTAAAAACCATTCTTTTGTTTCTGATAATTTACTCATCTTGTCTCGAATATCCTTTTCAATGATTACTTTCATTTTATAAAAAACGACAGAGTCAAGTTTGCCTTTCATTTGATATGTTCTTGTAAGTGCCTCATCATCTATTACCTTTTGTATTTGATTGTCTAACGGTTCATCAAGATTTGTATAAAGATTGAAGAAATAGTCTATGGGTTTTAAAATCATTTGACCTTTTATTTGAGTATTCACAATTTTAATAGCTTCTAACAATTGTTTTCCCGATCTAAATTCATTGTAAAATGTTTCAAATGCAATAAAAGACTCACCATAACTAACTTCTCTATCAATGCCAGCCAACAAATTAAACGGAGCTCTTTTTGAAAAATCAACCTTTATTGCAGCAAACACTCCATAACACATTGATAAAACTACAATTAAAGTATTTAATAATTTTATATTTATTTCTCTTAATAAATCAAGCAATTCTTCCCAAGTAATGAAGTCAGAACTTCCAATTTTGACTCCGTCTGTATTTCCATGTGCTTCAATATGAATCCAAGGATTAACTTCAAAATTATTTACTGATTCTTGTAGTTTATCAAAATACTTTATTAAGTCTCCTTTATTATTAATCTTATTAATTGTTATATCAAATCCACCATCAACTGAAAAACTAAAATATTTCATTGAAGATTCAGCAAGTTGCTTTGAAATACTTGTAGTATCACTTTCATCAACTAAATCAATTATACAAATTTCATTTCTCTTGAAACGATCAAGATATTTCAATTTTTCTTTTTCAGTATTCATTTTTTTCTTTACAAATATGTAACAGAATATTTAAACAATTGATTATTACGAATGTAATTAAATATCGTTTAAAAACAAATCAAAACTCATTCAACCTTCATTTTACAAACAAAACCAATATCATCAAGAATATTACAAATTTCTTCATATAAGACACCCTCATCGCTTCCACTGAAATCTCAGTTCGAACTTTTCGTCATGCTGAGATGTCCACTAATGTTTCTTAATGTAAAAACATGCCACTAAATGCTAATAATTGTTTGATTTCGGTGCTATAATGGTTTGAACGACAGACCTTCCAGCCAGCTGAAACGATTTCAAAAAACATCAAAGTCTCGCTATCTTATTGAAAGCGAGGCTTTTTTATTTTAACCCTTTCATAAATTATCAAGTTATTTAATGTTTCAAGTGCCCTATTTGTGCCCTTTTTCAAAATGGCACCAATTTGGGCGCCCCCTTTATTTCCGGACGTTTCCGACTATTGATAGCCCCTGTTTTTATCTCGAAGTGATATTAAATATGCTCTTTTATAATTCATAAATATAACAATTTGCTCAATGCAATGAGTAAATTTACTCAATTAATTTATATTCGTGTAAAAAAAGATTTAAATGAGTAGTGAAATTAATACTGAATTATTATGTTGTTGAACGGATAACACCCGACACTAGCTTAGTAAAAACAAGCTAGCATTCAATGATAGACGTTTTTTTTAAATCAGGGTTATATATATTTTATCTGAAAACCAATTAATTCAATAAACTCGAACTACAAATATAATTTTCGTTCAAATTATAAATAAACAAACAAGTGCCACCTTTTATGGTTTCAATCACAGGTTTAATCATATCGGGAGGCAATACGGGGCAACCCCAACTTCGACCTAAACGACCATTTTTTTGAATAAATGTTTCGGTTGCATAATCGGCAGAATGAACAATTATTGAACGTTTCAATGCATTGTCATTAACTCCTTGTTCAACACCATTTATTAAAAGCGAAAATCCTGTATGCGAACCCATTATTGGAAGTTCGGTTACATAAAAACCTAAACTACTTTTTAAAGAACCTTCTTCGTTTGAGAAATTTTTAGCAAATTCTTCGCCTGTATTTTTTCCGTGAGCAACGTAAGTGTTGAACAAAAGTTTTTGGTTTTTCAAATCAATAACATACAAGCGTTTTTTGTTGCTCGATTGTGAATAATCAACAATGCTAATTATATCAGAATTGTGCAATTTTCCATTCGTTTCGAGTTTTTTCAAACCTTTGATTGCATAATTAAAAACTTCCGCTTTTAAACCAATTTCTGATAATTTCAAAACCGAATAAATATCCGAATTTTCAGCAATTACAACTTCAATTTTTGTAACGCGTGCATTGTTTACAACCTGAAAAAGTAGAAGCAAAAAAATTGTAATCATTTTTATCATATAGTAAAGGTAACTGAATAAATATCTTTTAATTGTTTTGGAAGTTTTATTTGATGTAAAATATTGAAAATGTGTGAATAATGTAAATTAATAAAGTTAAAATATAACTATTCCCATTTATTTTAATATAAACTTTGATGGTGGAAATTTTTTCACAATTAATACTTAAAACAATGAACACAGTAGAATTAAAAGGAAAATGGAATCAGAAAAAAGGTAAATTGAAACAACAATTTGCAATCCTAACCGACAAAGATTTGATGTTTTTTGATGGTAAGATAGATGAAATGATTGGAAAAATTCAAGTTAAACTGGGGAAAACTAAAGAAGAATTGGACAAAATTATCGAGGCTCTTTAATCAAAAGATTTAAATTCAATTAATATTTCAAAACTGGTAGAACAAAATATCTATCAGTTTTTTTTATTGAATAATTCGTGTCCATTCTTGGAGTAAATGATTCCAAAAATTGCTTATTTTCCTTCTCTCTTTTTTCGATGCCCGAGTATTGAAATATGACTAGTTATTGAAATTTAGTATACAAAAAGATATTCCAGATGTCGCATTTTCGCTTTTTCCTAATGTATGAATCATGTAACTTATTTAATAAGTTGTGTAATATGACTTTTTGAAATTTGACCATACTTTGCTTAAATTCTTAAACACTTAAAAATTAAGAAATTATTTTCATTAAGAACCATTAAATAATCTTCAATATGAAATTCCTTTTAGAAAAGAAAATAATAATCCTTGTTGCTATTTCTGCTGTTGCTCTAATTGCGGTATTAGTTGTTTATTATTTTAATGCTCAACAAGTTAAATTGACAAGTAAATTAGTAAATCATACTCAAGAAATTCTTCGCAAAAGCGACAATATCCTTTTAGATATTCTAAATATTGAAAGCGGTTCTAGGGGGTATATACTAACAGGAAATGATTTTTTTATAAAACCATTTAATAATACGGTTTATACTTTAAAAAACGATTTAAAGGAATTAGCAAGGCTAACAAAAGACAATTCAAATCAACAATTGCGTATTAAATTATTGGAAAATGCTACAAAAGAAAAACTACTTTTTACCCAACACACAATTGAGGTTAGAAAGATGAATGGATTGAGCGAGTCTGGAAAATTGATGGCAAATGGAAAAGGTAAAATCCTTACAGACAATATTCGGAAAATAGTTGATGAAATAAACAACGAAGAACTTAATTTACTTTTAGAAAGAAAAAAGAAGAATATAAACAGTAATGAAAATGCAAACTTTTTATCATTAACAATCGTTGTTATAATTGGTTTAATTTTATTATTTGTATTTATCATTATAATCAATCAGAGATCTAAAAATAAATTTTCACAAAAATTAAAAAAGTCGAATGACCTCTTTTCAAGTTTATTTAACCATAATCCAGCATCTATTTTTATTAATAGCCTCAGCGATGGCAAAATAATTAATGCAAATGATAGTTTTCTTCAACTTTATGGCTTTAAGTTATTGAATGAAGTGATTGGTAAAACATCGGCAGAATTAAGTTTATTTGTCAATTCTAAGCATAGCGAAGAAATTATTGAACTTTTGAAAGATAAAACGATTTTAAAAGATTTTGAAACAAATATTCAAACCAAACAAGGTGAACTGAAATGGACTTCTGATTCGGTTCTTTTACTAGAAGTAAACAACACTATTTGCATTTTCACAGTTTCGACAGATATTACCCACCGTAAAAAAGCCGAAGAACAATTAATAGCTGTGAATAAGGAACTAGAGGCTTTTACATATTCTGTTTCGCACGATTTAAGAGCACCTCTGAGAGCCATCAACGGATATGCTAAAATTTTACAGGAAGATTATGCCGAAATACTAAATGATGATGGAATTGGTTCGCTTAATGCAATCATGAAAAATTCAAAAAAAATGGGCGATCTTATTGATGATTTATTAGCATTCTCAAGATTAGGAAAAAAAGTCGCTGCTTATTCCGAAATAAACATGACTGTGCTTGTAAAATCTGTAAAAGAGGAAGAATTACTTAATCAAACTAACAAAATTGAATTTATTATACCAGAACTTATTCCTGCAATGGGACAACAAGCATTAATTAAACAAGTTTGGGTAAATCTAATATCGAATGCAGTAAAATATTCAAAACACAATATAAAAATCCGAATTGAAATTGGGTCTTATATTAAAAATAATCTTATTGTTTACTTTATAAAAGATAACGGAGCGGGCTTCGATATGCAATATTACGATAAACTTTTCGGCGTTTTTCAACGCTTGCATTCTCAGGAAGAGTTTGAAGGAACGGGCATTGGATTAGCTATTGTTCAAAAAATAATACATCGACATAATGGAACTGTATGGGCAGAATCTAAATTAAACGAAGGAACTTGCTTTTATTTCAGTTTACCAAATATTAACTCTTAAATTAAGATAACATGAATTACGAAGAATTTGAAATTTTATTTGCAGAAGACAACATCGATGATGCCGCACTTACCATGCGTGCACTTAAAAAAGGTGGACTATCGAATCCGATTTTTCATGTGAAAGATGGTGCAGAAGCTCTTGATTTTATGTATTGCAAAGGAGCATATGCATCTAGGAATATGCAGAATCATATCAAGCTTATTTTATTAGATCTGAAAATGCCTAAAGTCTCGGGAGCAGAAGTCCTAGAAAAATTAAAATTAGATCCTATGCTCAAATCAATTCCGATAGTTATACTTACATCGTCAAAAGAAGACCCCGATATAAAAAAATGTTACAGCCTTGGAGCAAATAGCTATATTGTAAAACCAGTTGAAAGCGACAATTTTTTCCAAACAATCAAAGATCTTAGTTTTTATTGGATGATATCAAATCAACCTCCACAATAATGAAAAATAACTTAAAAATATTACTAGTAGAGGATTCTGAAACAGATGCTGATTTACTTACACGGTTTTTGAAAAGAGAAGGAATAAATTTCGTTCATTCTAGAGTTTGGAGTAAAGATGGCTTTATAAAAGCATTAAAAGATAATATTTATGATATTATAATTGCCGATCATACTTTGCCACAGTTTAGTGGAATGGACGCTTTTAGAATTGCAAAAATTACAAATAGAAATATCCCATTTATTCTACTTACCGGAACAGTATCTGAAAAAACATTAAGCGAATATGCCAAAGATGGTATTGACGATTATTTTCTGAAAGATAATCTTCTTCGTCTTCCATCAGCAATTGAAAACGTAATTAGCAAGAAAAAAATAGAACAATTACATAATGAACTAGAAATCGTTCATAAGCAAATAAAGGATAGTATTAATTATGCAAAAACAATTCAAAATGCAATGCTTCCCGACACATCATTATTTAACGAAATTTTCCCCGAATCTTTTGGAATATATAAACCAAAAGATGTATTAAGCGGCGATTTTTATTGGTTCAAAAAAGAAGCAAACATCTTTTTTGTTGCAGCTGCTGATTGCACAGGACATGGAATTCCAGGAGCACTAATGAGCATGATTGGTATTGAAAAATTAAACAATCTAGTTTTAAAAACGAAAGAACCATCGGAAGTATTAACGCAACTAAATAAAAGTATTTCCTCTGCCTTGAGCCAATCTTCACTTTACGAACGTAGCCAAGATGGGATGGACATAGCTCTTTGCTCAATTGACAAAGAAAACCGTATTATTAAATTTTCTGGAGCAAACCGACCGCTTTGGATTATTCGTAATGGGCAAAAAGAAGTCGAAGAAATTAAAGGAACGAAAAAAGCAATAGGTGGTTTTGATAACGATAACTCTTCCTTTTTTGAAGAACACGAAATTCAGTTACAAAAAAACGACACAATTTACATTTTCTCCGACGGTTTTACAGATTTGTTTGGAGGTGAATTTTTCAAAAAAATTACAACAAAAAGATTCAAACAACTCCTAATCGATATTCAAGATAAAACCATGAGCCAGCAAGAAAAACACTTGAACGATTATATTGAAAAATGGAAAGCCGGAGCAGAACAAGTTGACGATATTTTAATAATCGGAGTAAGATTAGATTAGCGATTCTGCAATTATTTGACCAATTGGCAAGGTCGTAAAGTTCTTAAAGTCCATAAAGTTTATAAAGTTGAAAAGCAATTAGTAATTAGCAATCTGCAATTTAAAATCTAAAATCAATTAGCACATCAGCACATTACCAAATTATCACATTTTTATATTTTTCACTTTTAGTTTTTCACTTTCCAATGTGTGAATTTTACAACTAATTTCCAATTTTATGTAATGCTTTTCAGTCAATTTGAGCTGACCTTTGATTTGTAATAAATTTATTTCACTTCTGACCAAAATTTACAAAAATAAAACTCAAATAAAATGGAAAATTCCATTCAAAAGCAGGTAAATACTGACAACACAAATAGAGAAAATAATAGACGAATTATTTTCAAAGTGCTAATTGGATTTGCAGTTATTGCAATTTTGTTTATCGTAACCATAAAAATTACGAACGATAAACTGTCGCAACTTTCGAAAACGGTTTCAACTATTTTAGAACCTAACATCAGACTTATAACGTTGAAAGAAATTTCGGCGTGTTTGTATAGTGCCGAAGCAAACGTGAAAGCCTACACAATTAGACTCGACACGGCATATTTGCTAACCTACAAATATCACATTTCGAACTTAAATTCGCAATTAGACACGTTGCTTTGGTTATCAACAAAAAATAAAATTGTTACCAAAAACGAACAAAAAACAAATCAAATTTTTACTCAAAATATTGATAGTTTACGAAAATTAATTGCTATTAGAGTTGACTTATTTAATCAATATATTAGCGTCAAAACAAGCGACAGCAGTCAAACAGGGCTGAATAAATTGCTTCAAAAAATTCAAATTAATAAACCCGTTTTAATTCAAAATTCGACACCAGAAATTGAACCTGAAAAAAAATCAGCTTTTGCTCGTTTATTTTCATCAAAAAAAGATAAAAAAGAAATTGTAAATGTTCTTTTACCTGCGGTTACGGCGGATTTAGTTCAAGACAATATTCAAAAAATTATAAACCAAACTCAAATAGAAGAAAATAGAATTGAAGGACACGAAATGTCGAAAGAAATTGAAATAGCTCAACAAGAATACATAGTTATGAATCAATTTTTTTCACATTTAGCTGAAATGGAAGACATTGAATTGCACGAACGAATTAAAAGAATTGACATCGCAACAGCCGAAACAAACTCGCAAATAAATTTCATAAGCAATTGGATTACCGCATTGGGATTGATTTTAGCAATCATAATTTCATATTTTATTTATCGTGATATTTTGCGAGTGAAACATTTTAAAGAACATTTGCTTTTGGCAAAACGAAATATCGAAAAGTTGGCGTCGCAATATTCGTTGAGTTTGATTGAAGCAAGTCGTGACCCATTGTTTACCATAAATTCTGACGGAAAAATTATGGATTTGAACCACGCAAGCGAAAAAATCACAGGTCAATTGCGTGAAAAACTTATAGGAACGTATTTTTTAGATTATTTCACCGAACCAAAAAAAGCCAAAGAAGGCTATCTAGCAACGTTTTCGAAAGGTTCTATGGTTGATTTTCCGCTTACAATTCAAAATATTGACGGAAAACTTACCGAAGTTTTGTTCAACGGTTCGGTTTACAAAGACGACAAAGGAAAAGTTTTGGGCGTGGTTGTGGTTGCAAGAGATATTACAAATCAGAAAATATTTGAAAATGAGTTAATTGAAGCAAAAAGTAAAGCCGAAGAAGCAACTCAAATTGCTGAACAATCGAACAAATTGAAAGAAGCGTTTTTGGCAAATATGAGCCATGAAATTCGTACGCCAATGAATGCAATTATTGGATTTTCAGATTTGCTTTCAGCAAGACAACTTGACGACGAAGTAAAAGATTATGCAAAAACCATAAAATCGGCAGGAGAAAATCTATTGGTAATTATCAACGATATTCTCGATATTTCGAAGATTGAAGCGGGAATGATGACTTTTATGAAAGACGTTTTTAGCATTAGTGAAACGTTAAAATCGCTAAATATTTTGTTGATGGAAAAAGCAAAAGCCAAAAATATTGAACTGATTTTTACCTCTGATGAAAATGTTCCAAATGTTGTGCTTGGTGACCACACACGATTAACTCAAATTATCATAAATCTAGTAGGAAATGCGATAAAATTTACCGAAAAAGGGAATGTTCATTTGAATGTAAAAACTCTAAAAAGCGATGCCGAAAATGTAATGCTGGAATTTACCATTAGCGACACCGGAATAGGAATTGCAGAAGATAAACTCAAGAAAATTTTCGAACGTTTTAGTCAAGCCGAGAAACAAACAACACGTTTGTATGGCGGAACAGGCTTAGGTTTGAGCATTGCACAACAGTTGGTTGAACTTCAAGGCGGAACAATTTCGGTTGAAAGTAAATTGAATGTTGGGTCGGTATTTTCATTCACAATTTCATACAAAAAAGCAAGCATAAATCAACTCACGTTAGATACAACTACTGCCGAATTCGATATGAAAGATTTATGCAAATTAAATATTCTTTTAGTTGAAGATAATTTGCTGAATATTAAACTAATAAACTGTTTGTTTTCCGAAAATAATTTAACATTTCAAATTGCCGAAAATGGACTTTTAGGAATTGAAAAACTCAAAGAAAATAATTTCGACATCATATTAATGGATATGGAAATGCCTGTTATGACTGGATATGAAGCAGCAAAAGTAATTCGTAAAGAACTAAAAAACAATATTCCAATTATTGCAATGACCGCCCACGCAATGTCGGGCGAAAGAGAACATTGTTTGAATTTAGGAATGAACGATTATATTTCTAAACCAATAAATTCGATGCTTCTTTTTGAAAAAATTAATGAATTAACTGTGGGGAAGGTATAAGAAAGAAGTCAGAATTCAGAATACAGAAGTCAGAAGATAAAAAACAACAATTTTCCTAAACTTAAAAAAATGATAAAACAAGAAAACGAAAAGTTGTGCAATTTAGAATATTTATCAGAAATGGTAAATGGCAAAAAACATTTGATAATTGAAATTATAGATGTTTTTCTAAAACAAGTTTCTGAAGAGCTTGAATTAATTAATCAAGCAATTATCAACAAAGATTTTGCAACTGTTAAAAATTATACACACACCATGAAATCAACTGTTTCGGTTGTGAATATTACATTACTCACACCCATTTTAAAAGAAATGGAAGAACTAGCAGAAAAAGCTATAAATATTGAAAGAATTACTGAATTAAATACAACACTTGAATTGATGTGTAAACAAGCCATTTCAGAAATTAAAACCGAGAGAGTTAAATATATATAAAACGAGAAAAAATGGATACAAAAACGAAAATTACAATATTCATTATTGAAGATAATGACGTATTTGCCCTTGCCCTAAAATCAGAAATTGAAACCGTTTTTGCAAATATGCAGTTATCAGTGCATTCATTTACTACAGGCGAGTTGAGCATGGAAAAATTTAATGAAGAAAAACCACAAATAGTAATTCTTGATTATCATTTAAATAGTAAAGATTGGAATGCATTAGATGGAATTAAAGTTTTAGATTGGATAATAAACAAAAACAAAGAAACCTTAGTTGTTATGCTAACGAGAGATGATCATGTTGATATTGCAATTAAATCTTTTCATCACGGAGCTTCAGATTACGTTGTTAAGAACCACACACAATTTAAAAAAATCAACTTTTCACTACTCAATTTTTTCAAAATAATTCAAGCAAAAAATAATTCTGAAAAATATCTAAGTAAACTTAAAGAATACAGAGAAAACTCTAAAAATTAACCCCTAAAATAATATTACTAAAACTCAAAAAATGAAATCGAACAAAAAAATAAATGTATTCATTGTTGATGACAATAAAGTTTTTTCTATGGCTTTAAGTGCCGATATTGAAAACACCTTTCCCAAAATGTCTATCGAAATTCACACTTTTGAAACAGGAGAGTCTTGTATGAATACGTTTAAAGATATAAAACCACAAATAGTAATTCTTGATTATCATTTAAATAGTAAATTCACAGATGCTGCTGATGGTATTAAAGTTTTAGATTGGTTGAAAAAAGAAAATCCAGAAACGTATGTGATAATGTTGACAGGAGACGATAATATTAATATTGCTCTCAAATCTTTTCAACATGGAGCTTCTGATTATATTGTTAAAACAGATACCAAACTTCGAAAACTTGTTTTTTCATTATTCAATTTTTTTAAAATAATGGAAGCTAAAAAAGCGGCAAAAAGATATCAGAATATGGTAATTGGATTGT
Source organism: Bacteroidetes bacterium GWF2_33_38 (assembly GCA_001769505.1). Lineage (GTDB taxonomy): Bacteria > Bacteroidota > Bacteroidia > Bacteroidales > GWF2-33-38 > GWF2-33-38. Next base: position 9,239 of record MEOF01000050.1, on the reverse strand, counting down.
TGTTTGGGATTTCATTTTTAATTGGAGTTGTTGTCGCAATTCAAATATTTGAACCAGCGTTTTTTAATTAAAAAAAACATGATTTTACAATTAGTATTAACACGAAAAAAATAAATAAATGAAACCGAAAAAACCAATCAATATTTTTATTGTCGAGGACAATAATGTATTTACGGCAGCAATGAAAAGCAATATCAATAGCAATTTTGAAGAAATGCAGATTAAAGTCTATTCTTTTGAAACAGGAGAGGCTTGTATGAATAAGTTTAAAATTGTTAAACCTCAAATAGTAATTCTTGATTATCATTTAGACAGCAAACAACCAGATGCCGCTGATGGAATTGAAGTTTTAGATTGGATAAAAAAAGAAAATTCGGAAACTAATGTTATTTTACTTACTAGTAACGATAATCTTGATATTGCCATAAAATCAATTAAGCACGGAGCTTCTGATTATGTAGTTAAAACCGAAACCAAATTTTTGAAAATAAATTATTCTTTATCGAATCTTTTCAAATTAATGAAATCTAAAAATGAGATTAAAAAATACAAGAATATTGCACAATTTTTTATTTGGTTTTTTGCTATTCAATTTGGAATCGCAATTGCAAGCATAATTTACTCGCTTCTAAAATAAACACGATTTATATTTATAGATTTACGAGATTTTAAAATATGATCAACTTCCTACCCTGACAAATAAAATGCTGAATTTGGCTGTCATTTCGAACGTAAGTGAGAAATCTCTTTCCTTTTTGTCATTTCGAGTTTCCTGCGAGAAATCTCTATTCTTTAATTGCTATAGATTTCTCAATCGCTATCCCTCATTTCAAAATGACAGCCCAATTTCAATTTAGATTTCTCGTCGTTTCACTTCCCTCGAAATGACAATTAATAAAGTTCTGTGCCAACCCATTTGAGATTGCTTCTTGCCTTTTGTTAGTTCATAAAGTTGAAAGGCAATTAGCAATTAGTAATCTTCAATTAGCACATTTTCAAATTACCAAATCATTTCATTTTCTTCACTTTTCACTTTTAGTTTTTCACTTTCCAATGTGTGAATGTTACAACTTAATTCAAAATTTGTGTAACACATTCCAGCTCATCTAGGCTCACCTTTGTAACGTGAATTTTATTCCAAATTATAAATCAAAAAAAATCAAAATGAAAACAAAAAAACTACTAACACTTCTAGCATTATTGTCGCTTGTTATATTTCATGGATGCAAAAAGGACGATATTTACATTGTAAATCCAATTCTAATTCCAATTCAAACAACGTCGCAACCGCAAATTCCGCTTACTGGAACTTCAAGTTTTGCAATTCTTGCTGGTTCTGCAATTAATAACACTGGAATAACAATTATAACGGGAGATATAGGATTAAGTCCTGGTTCTTCTGTTAGTGGAATTCCTCCAGGAATTCTAAACGGAACTTTACAAATTAATAATGAAATTGCAAATCAAGCAAAACTTGATTTAACCACAGCATATAACGATGCAGCGGGACGTACTTGCTTTGATATCGTAACATTGTCGGGCAATATTGGTGGACTTACGTTGACCCCTGGACTTTATAAATCAACTTCATCGTTAGCAATTTCTTCGGGCGATCTCACTTTTGATGCTAAAAGCAACGAAAATGCTATTTTTATTATTCAAATAGCATCTACACTTACCGTCACATCAGGGCGTCAGGTTATTTTAAGTGGAGGAGCAAAATCATCAAATATTTTTTGGCAAGTAGGCAGCTCGGCAACTTTTGGAACTACATCTGTATTTAAAGGAATAATACTAGCAATGCAATCTATTACATTCAATACCGGAGCAATACTTCACGGCAGAGCTTTCGCAAGAACTGGTGCAGTTGTTATGGCAGGAAATACAATCGAAAAACAGTAAAAAATAACAATTAAATAATATAAAATATGAAAACAAAACGATTTAATTTATTAATAGCAGTTATACTGTTTTTAATACCAACGTTAAATTATGCTCAGGCTCCTGATATGGGAACATCTGCTGATTATGCTCTTTTTACATCGGTTGGAGCTGTAACAAATTCAGGGACTGGTTTTTTAACCAAAATTACTGGAAATGTCGGAACAAACAGTGGAATTGTTTCTGGTTTCGGAAACGTAAATGGAGTTATGACATACGCTGCCGATGCACTTAGCTCGCAATGTGCTGCAGATTTACTTCTTGCATCAAATTTTTTAGAAGCTAGCATTCCTGATAGTACAATTGGACTTGTAATTGGAAATGGTGATACGCTTAAAGCGGGAATTTATCTTATGCCTGGAGTTGCATCATTAAATTTAAATCTTGTTTTAGATGCTCAAGGCAACGAAAATGCATTATTTATTTTCAAAACGGCATTGGCTTTTAGTACAAGTGCAAATTCAAAAGTTATTTTAATAAACGGAGCAAAAGCTTGTAATGTTTTTTGGAAACTCAATGGTGCTGTAGATTTTGGAGCAGGAACAACAATGAGAGGAACCATAGTTTCGGGCGGTGCAATTTCGATGAATAGCAACGACACTCTCGAGGGACGAGCATTAACCATAAACGGAGCAATTCTTACAAACGGAGTAACTATAAACACACCTATTGGTTGCGGAAGTCCAAATTTAACAGGTCCAATCGCACCTTCATTAAATTCAACTGCGTGTTTTGCATTATTTACTTCAATTGGAGCATTTACCGATGATAGTCAATCGTTCATAAATGGCGGTGGAAATCTTGGAAACAATAGCGGTGCGGTTACGGGTTTTGACCCGTTGAAAATTACTGGAGCTCAATATTCTATGGATGGTTTTACATCATTAGGTTCATCTGATTTATTAGATGTTTATAACGAAATTAATTTAATGCCTGAAGATATCGAATTGTTGTATCCACCTCAATTTGGACACAATTTAGTTTTAACTCCTCACACTTACATAATGAAAGCGGCGGTAACTTTTACCGATTCGCTTTATTTAGACGCTTTAGGCGATGAAAATGCTGTGTTTGTTATAAAAGTGAATGGGGCATTTGAAACAAGCGTAAATTCAAGAGTAATATTAATGAATGGAGCAAAACCCGAAAATATTTTTTGGAAAATTGACGGAGCGGTTAGCATTGGCGATTATTCTATTTTCAACGGAACAATTATTGCTTACGGAGCTTTAAATTTATTAACTGGAGTTGAATTAAACGGACGTGCATTAGTTGTTGATGGAGAATTACACACATTCGCAATCATATTAAATACACCTCCTGGCTGTGGAATTCCTCCAACAGGAATTGATATTCAACCAAACGATACATCGGCTTGTGTTGGCGATAGTGCAATGTTTATTGTTTCGGCTTCAGGCACAGGAATTACATATCAATGGAGAAAAGGTACGGTAAACTTAGTTGATGGTGGAAATATTTCGGGTGCAACAAACGATACACTTATTATTTTTCCTGTAAGTATTGCTGATACAGCTTCAAATTACAATGTTGTAATTAATGGAAATCCTGATCAGATTTCAGATTTTGTTTCTTTAACTCTGAATAGTGAAGCAATAATTATAACAGAACCAGAAAATCAAACAAGTTGTGTTGGTGGTTTAGTTAACTTCTCTATAAACGCAACAGGAACAGGGCTTTCATACCAATGGAGAAATGGCTTAGTTGATTTAATTGAAGGCGGAAACATTTCGGGTTCACAGACAAATATGTTAGAAATAAATAATGTGGCAATTTCTGATACTTCTTCATTCTATAATGTTGTTGTAACTGGCGATTGTGCATCAATAGTAACTTCAATAAACGTTTCACTTTTATTAGGAGCAACTACAACCAATAATCCACAAACAATTTGTGAAGGAAGTTCATATGTTTTCAACGGAAATACATACACTTTAGCAGGAGATTACAACGATACATTAACTTCTATAAATGGTTGCGACAGTGTAATTGTAACTCAGCTCTTAGTAACTTTAACAAGTTCAACCAACAATCCACAAACGATTTGTGAAGGAAGTTCGTACGTTTTCAATGGAAATACATACACTTTAGCAGGAGATTACAACGATACTCTAACTTCTGTAAATGGATGCGACAGTGTAATTGTAACACAACTTTTGGTAACTTTAACAACTACTACCGACAATCCACAAACAATTTGTGAAGGAAGTTCGTACGTTTTCAATGGAAATACTTACACAATTGCAGGTGATTACAACGATACATTAACTTCTATAAACGGATGCGACAGTGTAATTGTAACACAACTTTTAGTAACATTAACAACTACTACCAACAATCCACAAACAATTTGTGAAGGAAGTTCGTACGTTTTCATTGGAAATACATACACAATTGCAGGAGATTACAACGATACATTAACTTCTATAAACGGATGCGACAGTGTAATTGTAACACAACTTTTAGTAACATTAACAACTACTACCAACAATCCACAAACGATTTGTGAAGGAAGTTCGTACGTTTTCATTGGAAATACATACACAATTGCAGGAGATTACAACGATACATTAACTTCTATAAACGGATGCGACAGTGTAATTGTAACACAACTTTTAGTAACATTAACAACTACTACCAACAATCCACAAACGATTTGTGAAGGAAGTTCGTATGTTTTTAACGGAAATACTTACACAATTGCAGGTAATTACAACGATACTCTAACTTCTGTAAATGCTTGCGACAGTGTAATTGTAACTCAACTTTCAGTAAATTTAACAACTTCAACCAACAATCCACAAACGATTTGTGAAGGAAGCTCATACGTTTTCAATGGAAATACTTACTCAATTGCAGGAGATTACAACGATACTCTAACTTCTGTAAACGGTTGCGACAGTGTAATTGTAACTCAGCTCTTAGTAACTTTAACAACTACTACCAATAATCCACAAACAATTTGTAACAGTAAAAGTTATAATATCAATGGACATTCTTACTTTATTGCAGGAATTTATAACGATACTTTAATTTCTGTAAATGGTTGCGACAGTATTATTGTAACTCAACTTTCAGTAAATTTAACAACTTCAACTAACAATCCACAAACAATTTGCGAAGGAAGTTCATACGTTTTTAACGGAAACACTTACACAATTGTAGGAAATTATAATGATACGCTTTCTTCAATCAATGGTTGCGATAGTGTAATTGTAACACAAATATCAATGACTGCTTTACCAATTGCAGTTGCAAGTAGTAACTCGCCTGTTTGTGTTGATGAAACAATGAATTTGAATGCCGAAACTATTTTAGGTGCAACTTATTCTTGGACAGGACCAAACGGATATTTGTCTTCTGAGCAAAATTCAATAATAAATTCAGCTTCAATCGCAGATATGGGTGATTATTCATTGGTTATTTCTCTTGCTGGATGTATTTCAGAACCAACAACTTTTATGTTTGTGGTGAACAAATGTTTATTCGTTGATTTTTATATTCCTGAAGGATTTTCTCCAAATGGTGATAACATAAACGATTTATTTGTAATCACAGGAATTGAAAACTTTACATCAAACAAATTTGTAATCTTCAACCGTTGGGGAAATAAAGTGTTCGAAGCGAATAATTATCAAAATACTTGGGATGGAAAATCAACACTTGGAATTACAATTGGTGGCGACGAATTGCCTGTTGCAACTTACTTCTATGTTCTTGATTTAGGCGATGGTTCTGATGTTTATAAAGGAACAATTTATTTAAATCGATAATTAGATTGAAAGATTAAAAGATTAGAAAATTAGAAGATTAAAAGATTAAAAATTGAAATTCTGCCCAAAATCCCCCTTTCAAAGGGGATAAGGGGGATTTCAAAAACAGATTTCTCGTAAGAAATTCGAAATGACAAATAAAAATAGAACCAAAAATTAATCATTAATAAAAAACAAAATGAAAACATTAAATAAAATAATATTAGTTACAACTTTAAGCATCTGGAGTTTAACTAATTACGCACAACAAAATCCAATGTACACGCATTATATGTACAATACATTGTCGATAAATCCGGCTTATGCTGGAAGTAGAGATGCTTTAACGGTAACCGCACTTCATCGTTCGCAGTGGGTTGGCTACAATGACGCACCTTTAACTCAAACTTTAACCTTGCACACGCCAATAAATAACAAACATATTGGTTTAGGTTTATCCGTTACAAACGATAAAATTGGACCAACAAACAACACAACATTGGTTGCCGATTTTGCTTACAGAATGCAGATTTCAGAAAAATCAAAATTAGCTTTCGGATTAAGTGCAGGAGCAAATATTTTTCAAGCCGATTTGAATTCAGTTGGTTTAGATGTTGATGTTGATCCATCGTTTCAAAACAATATTGATAATAGAATTACACCAAATTTTGGTTTTGGTGCATATTATTCACGTGAACGAATGTATGTTGGAATTTCAACTCCCAATTTAGTTCAAAGCACATATACCGAAACAGGTAGCGATTTGCTCGGAAAAGAACAACGACACTACTTTTTAATTGCAGGAACAATGTTGAAATTATCAGAAAACGTATCATTTAAACCAACAACTTTAGTAAAAGTAACTTATGCTGCACCAATTGAAGCCGATTTTACCGCTTCGTTTATAATTATGCAACGATTATTGCTTGGAGCAATGGTTCGAACGGGCGATGCAGTTGGCGTTTTGGTTGGATTTGACATCACAAACCAATTACATTTGGGATATTCTTACGATTGGTCTTACGGATTAAAAACTTCAACCTACAATCAAGGTAGTCACGAATTGGTTTTACGTTACGATTTTATTTTCTCAAGCAAAAAACAAATTCATTCACCAAGATATTTTTAAATTGGATATACCGTAGGGACGTTTCGCGAAACGTCCTTACAGGAAGATTAAAAGATTGAAATTCTGCTTAAAATCCCCATTTTAAAGGGGGCAAGGGGGATTTCAAAAGTTAACGGACAATCAATATAAAAACAATTTCTTCAAACCCCCTTTGGGGGCTTGGGGGCTAAAAAAACATAACATTATGAAAAAATTAATAATTCCCGTAGCCATATTTTTCGGAGTTTTCACGAATCTAAATGCACAAGAAAAATTAAATCCTGAAATTTCACCTGAAATTGTTCATTTGAGTATGGAATCCAACGCCATTGCAAAATCTAACAAAGAAATGAAAGGCGATAAATACACTTTTCGATATTCATATGATAAGGCTGTAAAAGCCTATAATCGTTCTGAATTGCTAACAATTGACGGTCAACGCCAATTGGCAAAAAGTTATTCTAACTTAAATAAAAACATTGAAGCCGAAGAAGTTTATGCAAATTTTATAAATATATCTGGGATTTTACCCGAAGACTATTTCAACTATTCAATGATTTTGAAAGCAAACGGAAAATATGTCGAAGCAATTATATATATGCAAAAATTTAGCGAACTCAAACCTAACGATTTGCGTGCAATTGATTACAAAAACAATTTATACAAATTTGAAAATTTGCGAACCAACGACGAAATCTTTAAAGTTGAACATTTGATGATGAATACAAACGCAGAGGATTTTGGGACTACATATTACAATGAGAAAATTGTATTTTCGTCGAGCCGTTCAAACACAAAAATGATTGATAGAAAATACAATTGGACTGGAAAACCTTTTTGGGATTTATTTATTGCCGATGTAGATTCGGGCGAATTAGTAAAGGTTCAAAAATTTAATAGTAAAATGAATAGTAAAATGAATGACGGCCCTGCAAGTTTTAGTAACGATGGTACATTTATGGCATATACCAAAAACCATTCAAAAGACAAAAGCAAAGATAAAGTTGTTGAGCTTCAAATTTATTTCAGCACTTTAGTCGGAAAAAAATGGTCGAAACCAGAGCCATTTGTACTTAATAATAAAGATTTCTCAGTTGGTCATCCTTGCTTATCAGCAGATGGAAATACAATGTATTTTACAAGCGACATGGCTGGTGGATACGGAGGAGCTGATATTTATAAGATTACTAAAAATGCTAATGGAGAATGGCAAAATCCAGAAAACCTTGGCAATAATATAAATACTGAAAGCGATGAATTATTTCCTTTTTTTGAAGAAAACAATAAAATATTATTTTTCTCATCAAATGGTCGTTTTGGTTTAGGCGGATTAGATATTTTTATGGCAAAATTTGATGAAAATTCATTTGGAAAAACATTTAATGCAGGCTCTCCTGTAAATACAAAATCCGACGATTTTGCTATAATTGTAAACAATAAAATGAATAAAGGATATCTTTCTTCAAATAGAATTGATGGCAGCGGAGGCGACGATATTTATTATTTTGATATGCTAAAAGGTTTATATCTTGGTAAAAAAATTAACGGTATTGCAAAAGATAAAGACAATAATCCTATTCCAAATACCTTTATAACATTGAGTAGCGAAAATGGCAATTTAATAGATTCAATGACTACAAAAGACGATGCTGCATACACCTTTTTTGTTGACTCTGATAAAGAGTACAAATTGGTTGGAGAAAAAGAAACATATATCGAAGGAGATAGTATTTTCGATACTTTTGGTAGTGAATATACTATAACAGCAGATGTAATTTTACTTCAAAAAGAAGAACCAATAACCGAAATAGTAGCAGAAAAAGTTGCTGATTTTAAAACAAATGTTGTTAACGAATTAGTTAAAGTATTTGGGTTAAATCTCGATAATGTTTATTTTGATTTTGGAAAATACAACATTCGTCCAGATGCAGAAATTGAATTAAACAAAATTGTAAAAACAATGAATAAATATCCAACAATGGTTGTTGAATTAGCTTCATATACCGACTGTCGTTCGAACGAAGGATTCAATCAAAACCTATCGGATAAAAGAGCAAAAGCATCGGTCAATTTTATAAAAAGCAAAATTTCAAATCCCGATCGAATTTCAGGAAAAGGTTATGGCGAAACAAATTTGGTAAACAAATGTGCGTGTAGCGAAAATATTCCATCGGAATGTTCAGAACAAGAACATCAAAAAAACAGAAGAACTGAATTTGTGATTGTGAAAGAGTAAAAAAAACTTATTACAAAATATTGAGGGAGAGAATTTGCATTCTCTCCTTTTTTATTCTCCTCAAAAAAGTATCAATTTAATTTTCAAATTTCCTCTGCCTAAATCAGGTGTTTTCACCTGATTAATACCAATTGCCAATAGTATAAAGATTAGAAATAAGCCTCTAACTTTGTTTAGCAGTAAA
>MEOF01000049.1 GCA_001769505.1 Bacteroidetes bacterium GWF2_33_38 | reverse complement strand
CCTAAAATAAGGGATGGGGTATTTTATGCTCATATTGAAACAGGGGAGTTATATATGAGTTATTTTTATGATAATTGTAAATGCTTAATATTCAGTAGTTTAATAAAATTAACACAACTTTGTCAAAGTTTTGATTGTCAGTATAATATGAAAACTAAACGAACTATTGTTAATGTTAATTTTAACACTTGACATAGTTAATACCAATTCTATTTTCATATGACACATATGTGATTTTTTAGATTCCCTTTTTCAAGGGAATGTGCCTCAAAAAATTACCACATCCCCGCAAAAGCGGGAATCTTATTTTTAAATTGTGTCGGTTACATTGAATCGTAATTGGTAAGCGTTAAGGAAAAACTTTCAATTCTGTGAATTTAAGCTTCCTTGCGAGGAATTTAAATATGGCGTTAATGCCTGTTGTTCAGATAAATAACAATGAAATTTATTTAGATAAAATTTATAAAGCGTTTTCCCTGACAAGTGCTTATATATCTTTCTTTAATAGGAAGATATGCTGACTCACATAAAAAAATTCATAGTATTTTTAAATTCATATATATAAATTAGAATTATTTATTATTTTAGTGGATTAATTCAAGTTGAGTTGCATTATTTAGTGAAATATATATTTGTTGTTTTTTTAGTTATTGGTAATTTGACTGTATTTGCTCAAACTACCGACAGTTTGTCTTTGGATTTAGGACTTCCTGATGATACACTTAGTTTTCAAGATGTAAACGAATTATCTGATACTAGTCGTTCTTCAAAAGATACAATTAGCGATTTTACGAATAAAAGCTTAGCCGAAGAACAAGTATCAAGTAATTTGGATTCGATTAATAATTCGAATAATCCAGATTCTTCGGATGTTGAAACAATAAAGAATGAATCTGTAAATTTAGACTCTGATAGTAGATTGGAAGTGTTGCCCGATGGGACAATAAATGGAAATAATTATTTTACAACAATTAATACAACTTTTTCTGATACAGTTTTAATGGAGTTTATTAAAACAAATGTTACCCAAAGTCCCGATTCTTTGTATTTTAATGTGCTTAAAATTGTAAATTATAAATCAAAATCGATTAGTGGAGAACTTACATTTACAGCACCAACAGGATGGAACATCATTTCTGCACAAGGAAATATCATTAATTTAGATTCAAGCGACTCTGCCTTTATTCCTATACGATTAGCTATTGATAATGAAGTTGTGGGAGCATTTACATATATGTTAAATGCAACATTCAAAACTGATGACGAAATTTTTTCAGGTAACGCATACATAACCATTCCTGGCAAACGATATTGGGATATGGGTGTTGACAAATCAATAGTTGTATTTAATCAGTATTATGATAATGAAGATTTACAGATAAAAATTAGCAATAAAGGTAATACGACCGAAACAATTAAGTTAGAATACAAAGTTGGAGCCCTCTTGCTTGTTGAAGGAGTTGATGAATTTTCAAGTTCATCATATATAACCTTACAAAACAATAAAGATACTCTTGTAAAAGTTCGAGTAAAATTTAATAATTCTTTATCCTACGATGAACAACAACAATTGAGTCAAAATTGGAAAGAGTCTTCGGTCGAAATAATAGCAAGTACATTTGACAAAAAAATTAAAAAATCAATATGGTTTAAAAAATTAAAATCTTCTTATGTTGCACAAGAATTATCAGCTAGTCCATTAAATGTTTCTGTAACTTTGTCAGATTTATTATCAGGTCAAAATATTCGCTTAAACACTCAGGTTTTTGGAGCTATATTGTTTCCAGAAGATCACAATTTTAGTTACTCGGTTAACTTAATGGGGTTCGGATTAGAAAGCAATTTAATTAAGGATTTTGACTTTAATAGAAGATTGCGATATACATTTATTTATCAGCATGATAAACTTTTAATTAGAGCAGGAAATAACATAGCAGGAGGGGGCTATGGCGTTGGATATACTGGCTATGGGTTTATAGCAAAATATAAAATTGACAAAACGTCAAATTTAAGTTTAGGAGCTACGCGTGCAAATAGCTATAATGCATACAGCGGTTTTGTCCGATATTCAAAAAAAATATTCAAAATTGGATTAAGAACAGGACTTAGTGTTGCAACAAATCCATCTTCAAATCAAAATGCATATTCAGCCTCAGTAGGTGCTAGTTTCCCTTTGTTGAAATTAAATTCATTCTCGTTTGATGTTTATAAACTTTCTACTTCCTTATCAACATTCTTTGAGAATGATACACTTTCATCTGGTTTTGGCTATAATTTGGGCTACTCGTTTCATTACAAGAAATTCAATTTTGCTGTGAATTATAGAGATTATATGAAATTTGCTCGAAAAATTGGACAACAGATTGTAGCTCGTTCGGGGTATCAATTCAAAAATAATTTAAAACTTATTTTTCAATTCGATAGAAGAAAATCATTTTATGATATTTCTAAATATAATTTAGATACAAAGTCATTATATAGCATTAATGATTTTGGAAGAATAACATTTAATATCCATACAAATAATTCAATATCTTATGGAATTGGACCACAATATGCTTCTTACATAAGGCAATCTCTCGAAAATTCAACGCTTTTTATATCTACAACTAAAACGTATAATCCCAAGATTTATCTGTCAGTTAATAAAAGCATCAGTAAACGAAAATCAATATCTGTATATTTAACTACGGGATTATCTTACATCAATTACAATACCGAAGACCCATCAATTGCCGCAATTAGTATGAAAAATAAGGGTACTTATTCTTTTGGATCGACTTACAATACGAAATATTGGAGACTTACCGTAGGATATAATATGGGCTCCGTAACAGATATGTGGTCGTATCTGAATTATCATATGATGTTCCCTAATTATGATATTGAAAGCGTGATGACAGAGTCCATTGTTTTGCGACCTTATTATGAGAGAGCAATATTTAATAACAAAGGAAGGACTCAATTTATGGCAAATTACACATATTATATGCCAAGCGGACGAGAGAACTTAACACTGAGTTCTGTGAACTATTTCTTTTTGAATAATGGATGGAGTGCTTCAATTAATGCAAACATGTACATGGGTTCTGTTGTTGATAAGGAATATGGCAGAATTACCACAAAAAATATTAACGTACAACTTGGCGTAAAAAAATCGTTTGATATTCAACAACCAAGACTTAAATTTTATGATTTAAACATTATTTGTTTTAACGATTTGAATGGGAATAAAATAAAAGATGAGAATGAGCCGCCTCTACCCAATATTCAAATTTCATTCGAACGACTCACAGTATCAGATGACATGGATGAACAAAACGTTTTAAAAACAAATTTTGCATTGGTTGAATTGGTTACAAGCCCCGATGGAGAAACATTTTATGGAAACATTCCTCAAGGCAGATATAAAGTACAGTTTTTCCCTTTGTTTAACATGCACGACTTGTATAATGTAAATGGAAACGAACAAACAGTTGTTATTCTTTCGGATAACACGACTCTCTTTGTTCCCTATGCTGAAACATATAAATTAAAAGGTCGAGTAATTGTCGAAAGAGATGAATTTAGTTCTGAGGGAAATGTTTTAATCGAAGGTATCAGAGTAACTGCAACAAACTCAATTGGAGAATCATACTCCGCATTAACGGATAAAAATGGTGATTACGTATTATCAGTTCCGCAAGCTCAAACATATGTTGTAAAAGTTAATAATGTGTTTGGAGAACAATTTATGTGCGAAAAAGATGAATATTCGGTTCACTTCAATGGAATTAAGGTTATTAAACTTGATTTTAAATTTATTGAGAAAAAACGAAAAGTTAATTTTAATTCAAATATTGACCAATTCTATATTTTTAAATCGCTTTCGACAAGTCAAGTGCCTTCGGATATTAAAAAAGGAGTCAAGAATTTCGATGCTGATATTGATACTTCTGCCGTTTTAAATTATGTTGACGTTATTCTTGATACACAAAATAAGTTAAATAAGCCTAAAGCCTCAGATGTAATTCCTATATCAAAAATAGAAGAAGAAGGAATCGTATTTAAAGTGCAATTATTTAGCGAAAGTTCTGTGAAAAAAACGTATGGAGATTTTAAATCGTTTCCAAAGGTAACTTGCATAGATGGAGAAACTGGTGGGTTTATTTATTTGGTAGGTTCTTATACAAATTATGAACAAGTGAAAAACTTTCTTCAAGACGTTCAAGATTTAGGCTTTGGAGAAGCGAAAATAGTCCCGTTCAAAGATTCTTTAAAAATTAGCTTACAAGAAGCGGGAGTTGAAAATGAATAAGGCATTAAATTTGTTGTTGTAAAATATGTTTGAGAATAACAAATGATTTTATAATTTTAACGATTGAAAAAGATAAAAAAATGGAACAAAAAAAATCACCAAAAGCAGATTTGGAAAATAAAAAAGGAATTTTTTTCCAAATTGGATTGGTCTCCGTTCTTGCATTGCTTCTTATAGCTTTCGAATGGAAATCACAAGATGAGAATTTAAATACTCTTGGCGAGTTGTCAGATGTTGTAATTGAAGAAGAGATAATCCCAATTACTCGTCAGGAGCTGGTTGCACCACCACCACCACCGACTCAACAAGTTATCGAAGAGTTGAAAATTGTTGAAGATGACGTAGAAATCGAAGACGAAATTGTAATGGAGGATAATGAGGCCGACCAAGATTCGAAAGTCGAGGTTGTTGAAATACAGCAAGAAGAAGAAGAAATAGACGAAGTTTTTAACTTTTATGTTTTGGAAGATAAACCTGAATTTCCAGGAGGAGGCGAAGCTGCTTTACTTCAATGGATTGCAAAAAATACCGAGTATCCAGAGATAGCAAAAGAAAATCAAATTCAAGGTCGCGTTTTTGTTGGCTTTGTAATTGGGAAAGACGGTTCTGTTACCGATGTTAAAATTTTGAGAGGCGTTGACCCATATCTTGATAAGGAAGCTAAAAGAGTGGTTGAGGCAATGCCAAATTGGAAACCTGGAAAACAAAGAGGAAAACCGGTAAAGGTTTCTTTTCAGGTTCCTATCAACTTTAAGTTAAATTAGTTTTTACAACGATAATTGAAAAGGCTGTTAATTTATTGACAGCCTTTTTTTATATTTGCAGAATAATTATCAGAATGTTGAATTTAAAATTATTCGTACATTCTAGCTAATTAAAATACTAATTAAAATCCTCCCCATTCGGGGAGTTAGAGGGGGCAAATATGAAACGCACAAAAATTAAAGACGCATTACTACAACAAAAAGGCGAAAAAATTTTAGTAAAAGGATGGGTTCGTTCTTTCAGAAGCAACAGATTTATTGCTTTGAATGATGGTTCTTGTTTGAGCAATCTTCAAATTGTGATTGACGAAAATCCTGATACATTCGAAAAAAATGCTGAAATTCTAAAAAATATTACAACGGCAGCATCTTTGTCAATTACTGGTACTTTAGTTGAAAGTCTTGGTAGCGGACAAGCAGTTGAATTAGTTGCAAAATTTTCAGATATTGAAATCCTTGGTCTTGCAAATCCTGATGATGTTCAAAAAACCATTCTTCAACCAAAACGCCACAGTTTAGAATTGTTGCGTGAACAAGCACATTTGCGTTTCCGTACAAATTTATTTAGTGCAATTTTCCGAATTCGTCACAATATGGCGTATGCAATTCACAAATATTTTAACGATAAAGGTTTCAACTATTTACATACTCCAATTTTAACTGCTTCAGATGCTGAAGGAGCAGGAGAAATGTTTCGTGCATCAATTTTAGATGCAAAAAATCCTCCATTAACAGAAGATGGAAAAGTTGATTTTTCTCAAGATTTTTTCGGAAAAGAAACAAATTTAACTGTTTCGGGACAATTAGAAGCAGAACTTGGAGCAATGTCGTTGGGTCAAGTTTATACTTTTGGACCAACTTTTAGAGCCGAAAACTCAAACACATCACGTCACTTGGCAGAATTTTGGATGATTGAACCAGAAGTTGCTTTCAATAATTTGACCGATAATATGGATTTAAGCGAAGACTTTTTGAAATATTTAATTCAATATGCTTTAGATAATTGTATGGAAGATTTGCAATTTTTACTTCAACGTGAAGAAGCCGAAGAAAAACAAAAACCTCAAAACGAACGCAACGAAATGTCGTTAATTGATAGAATGAAATTTGTTTTATCGAACGATTTTGAACGTTTAACTTATACTGAAGCAATCGAAATTTTGTTAAATTCAAATCCATATAAAAAGAAACAATTCAAATATCCAATTGCTTGGGGCGTTGATTTGGCAAGCGAACACGAACGTTATTTGGTTGAAAAACATTTCAAAAAACCGGTAATTTTAATCAATTATCCACGAGAAATTAAGGCATTTTATATGCGTAACAACGATGATGGAAAAACCGTTGCAGCAATGGATGTTTTATTTCCCGGAATTGGCGAAATTATTGGCGGTTCGCAACGTGAAGAACGTATGGATCAATTGATTGGAAAAATGAAAGATTTTCATATCGAGCCACAAAGTTTGTGGTGGTATTTAGATACACGTAGATTTGGAACAGCTCCACACGCAGGTTTTGGTTTAGGTTTTGAAAGATTATTGATGTTCGTAACTGGAATGACCAACATTCGTGACGTAATTCCATTTCCAAGAACACCAAAAAATGCTGAATTTTAGTAGGAAGGATATAAAGGAATAAGGAAATGTAATTCAATTAAACCATATTTCCTCTACTCCTCATATTTTTTTGCTTTTATTCAAATTTATTAATAAATTTATTTCTCTTTTAACTTTATAATTGTAAATTGATTTGCTGTTTATTGTTAATTACTAATTGCAGATTGCTAATTGACTTTAAACTTTACAAACTTTAAGTACTTTATGAACTTTACGAACTCAATATGTTAAAACAAGGATTACAGCAGAAATTATTACAGAAGCTCTCTCCCCAACAAATTCAAGTAATAAAATTGCTTGAAGTACCTGTAATGCAACTTGAGCAAAGAATAAAACAAGAAATTGAAGAAAATCCAGCATTAGAAGACGGATATGATGAAGACGAACAAGATTCGTTAAATAATGAAGAAAGCGATGATGCAGAAGAATCAGATGCTGAAAAGGACGAATTCTCGCTAGAAGATTATATGCAAGACGACGAAATTCCGTCATATAAATTAAAAGCAAACAATTACTCGTCTGACGATGATAGAAAAGAAATCCCATTTTCGATTGGAAATACTTTTCACGAGCACCTCGAAGATCAGATATCACTTTTATTTTTAGAAGAAAAGAAGCACCAATTGGCTACATATGTAATTGGGAATATTGACGAAGATGGATATTTAAGGCGTGAACTTGAAGCAATGGTTGATGATATTGCTTTCTCACAAAATGTTGAAACGAATGAAAATGAATTATTAGACGTCCTAAAAAGAATTCAGGAATTGGAGCCGGCTGGAGTAGGAGCTAGAGATCTTAGAGAATGTTTGTTGTTGCAAATTTCTCGGAAAAACATGATGGATCAAAATGTAAAATTGGCATATGATATATTAAGCGAATATTTTGAAGAATTTACCAAAAAGCATTACGATAAAATCATCAAACGTAAAAATATTGAAGAAAATGATTTGAAAGGAGCAATCGCAGAGGTTTTAAAACTCAATCCTAAGCCAGGAGGGGCATACAGTGACCCATTAAACAAATCTTTTCAAAATATTATTCCTGATTTTATCCTCGA
The DNA here is from genome assembly GCA_001769505.1 of Bacteroidetes bacterium GWF2_33_38. Classification (GTDB taxonomy): domain Bacteria; phylum Bacteroidota; class Bacteroidia; order Bacteroidales; family GWF2-33-38; genus GWF2-33-38. The sequence goes on along the minus strand of MEOF01000049.1, from coordinate 158,825 downwards.
AAATACCGACGGAGAGTTGATTGTTAGCTTAAATTCCCGAAATGTCCCTGAACTTAGGGTTAGTCGTACATATAAATCAATGCTCGAAGGTTTTTCAACCACTAAAGGAAAAAGAACAACACAACAAAAAGAAACGATAACTTTTGTTAAACAAAAAATTGATTCCGCTCGCTGGTTTATTGATGCAATTAAACAACGTCACGAAACATTGTTGAGCACCATGAATAACATCGTAAGTTATCAGTACGAATACTTTCAAGATGGTGATGAAACAAAATTGAAACCCATGATTTTGAAAGATATTGCTGAACGAACAGGCTTAGATATTTCAACCATTTCGAGAGTGGCAAATAGTAAATATATTCAAACACAATTTGGGGTATATCCATTAAAATTTTTCTTTTCAGAAGCAATGCAGACAGATTCGGGCGAGGAGGTTTCATCAAGAGAAATAAAAAAAATATTACAAGATTGTATAGAAATCGAGAATAAACGAAAACCATTGACTGACGATAAGCTTGCTGCAATTCTAAATGAAAAAGGCTACCAAATAGCGAGAAGAACGGTAGCTAAATATCGCGAGCAATTAAATATTCCTGTTGGACGGTTAAGAAAAAAAATATAGTTAGCGGTGGAAAAATTTGCAAAAATAATTTCGACTCTTTTTCATCCGCTATTAATGCCAACATTTGGTGTTTTGTTGATGCTTAATACTGACACATATTTATCTTTTTTCCCGATAGAAGCAAAACTAATTATCTACCTTATTGTTTTTGCAGGTACATTTCTTCTTCCATTGCTTTTACTCCCTTTTTTTCTTTACCGAAAGTACATTAAGAAGATTACGATGGATACTAGAAAAGAAAGAATAGCACCTCTTATTATTACCATCGCTTCGTACTATTTTACCTATTATGTAATAAAGCAACTTCCGCTTCCACTGATTTTCAACAAATTTTTATTGGCTACAACTATTTCTGTTGCACTTACCTTAATTATAACTCTATATTGGAAAATTAGTGCACATATGATTGGTATCGGAGGAATGATAGGATTGATTGTAGGTCTTGCCTTAAAATTTTCAGTTGATTTTCGATTTATTCTGATGATTTTATTATTGATTGCGGGATTAATAGGAACTTCTCGCTTGTATCTAAAGTCACATAACTCATTACAGGTATATTCCGGTTTTTTTATAGGGATATTGATTATTGGAGGATTTATGATTTTTTTGTAGATAATCTATTCATCAACAAAAAATTATAGTTTGTCAAATCGTATCTTTTTTCAGCAACCTTTTGGTTGTTTATGTAATCTTATAATTATATTTTTATAAACTAATTTAGAAATTTAATGTCAAACTAATACAAATAACTATGAAACAAACAGTACTTTTTTTATTTGTGCTTTTTACGCTTACCTTCGGGCTGGTTCAAAGTGCAAGTTCGCAAATTACTGCTGTTGAATCCATTACGAACCCGACGTGCAACACAACTTGCGACGGTTCGATTTATTTAATGGTTTCTGGCGGTACGTCTCCATACACCTATGCATGGAGCAATGGCTTACCCCCTACAAATATGCAAATGAATTTGTGTGCGGGGATGTATTCTGTAACGATTACAGATGCAATGATGGTACAGGGAATCTATTCTTACCCTATTAACCCTCCAGCACCGATGCTTATTACAGAATCTATTACCGATGCAACTCAAGCAATGTGTGATGGGTCAATAAATTTAATGGTTTCAGGTGGATTAGTGCCTTATACTTATTCTTGGAGTAATATGATGACTTCAAATTATATTTCAGGATTATGTATGGGATCTTACGAGGTTACAGTTGTTGATGCGAATGGCTGTCAAAATTTCAATACATACACAGTTAATGAACAGGCTGCAGGCTGTACTATTTCTCCTAATGAAATGATTACTCCAATAACAGCAACATGTGATGGCTCGATACAATTATATCCAACAGGCGGAATGTCTCCTTATTCTTATAATTGGAGCGATATGCAAACTACAAGTGATATTTATGGTTTGTGTAGTGGCTGGTATTATGTAACTATTACTGATGCCAATATGTGTCAGCAATTTTTTTCATATGAAATCATGCCATCAGGAGCAGGTGGATGTTTAACCGTGAATCCATATATTTATGATGCAACAACAGCCATGTGTAATGGCGGTATCGAGTTAATGGTAAGTGGCGGAATGTATCCATATTCTTTTAATTGGAGTAATGGCGATACCACTAGCTATCCACAAAATTTATGTATGGGCGAATACTTTGTAACCATTACCGATAGCGATACTTGCGAAGTGTATTTATCGTACACTGTTAACGAGCAAACAGCCGGATGTATTATTTACGGAAATGAAATGATTACTCCATTAACAGCAACATGCGATGCTTCAATACAATTATATCCAACAGGCGGAATGTCTCCTTATACATATAATTGGAGCGATATGCAAACTACAAGTGCTATTTATGGTTTGTGTAGTGGCTGGTATTATGCAACTATTACTGATGCCAATATGTGTCAGCAATATTTTTCATATGAAATCATGCCATCAGGAGCCAGCGGTTGTATGACTGTAAATCCATATATTTATGATGCAACTACAGCCATGTGTAATGGCGGTATAGAATTAATGGTAACAGGCGGTATTTATCCTTATTCTTATAATTGGAGTAATGGAGACACTACAAATTATCCACAAAATTTATGTGCAGGCGAATATTTTGTAACCATTACCGATAGCGATACTTGCGAAATGTATTTATCGTACACCGTTAATGAGCAAACAGCTGGATGTATTATTTATTCAAATGAAATGATTACTCCATTAACAGCAACATGCGATGCTTCAATACAATTATATCCAACAGGCGGAATGTCTCCTTATACATTTAATTGGAGCGATATGCAAACCACAAGTGATATTTACGGTTTGTGCAGTGGCTGGTATTATGTAACTATTACTGATGCCAATATGTGTCAGCAATATTTTTCATATGAAATTATGCCATCAGGAGCAGGCGGATGCTTGACTATTAATCCAAATTTATATGACGCAACCACAGCTATGTGCAATGGAGGGATTGAATTAATGGTAAGCGGAGGAGTTTATCCTTATTCTTTTAATTGGAGTAATGGAGACACCACTAGTTATCCACAAAATTTATGTATGGGAGAATACTTTGTAACCATTACCGATAGCGATACTTGCGAAATGTATTTATCATATTGGGTAAATGAGCAGGCAGGTGGATGTAATATTTATCCGAATGAAGTTGTAAATAATGTAACTGCAAGTTGCGATGGTTCAATCCAATTATATCCAACCGGAGGAGTTGAGCCTTATACATACAATTGGAGCAATGCAATGAGTACAAGTTCAATTTCTGGTTTGTGTGAAGGATGGTATTATTACACTATTACCGATAGTATTGGATGCTCGTTTTATTCAAGTGGTATTTGGGTTGGTAATAACTGTATCTTATCATCTTATGCAAATGCAACAAATGTAAGTATGCCAGGCAATTGCGATGGCATGGCAGAAGTTACTGTTCAAATGGGAAATCCCCCTTATACATATTATTGGGATAATGGATCGACATCGCCAATGATATCGGGTTTATGCGAAGGCTCTTATAACTATACAGTTACAGATTCATTGGGTTGTACAAACATGAATTATGCATGGATTGGAAATAATTGTAATGTTTATGCTAATGCTAATCAAACAAACGTAAGTGTTCCAGGCAATTGTGATGGAACTGCGGAAATTCTAGTTCAAACAGGAGTTGCACCGTATACCTATTATTGGGACAATAGTTCAACCGCACAAATGCAAACAGGTTTATGCGAAGGTTATTATTATTTTACTGTAACCGACTCATTAGGTTGTCCATATTCGTCAAATGTATGGATAGGCAACAATTGCAATTTATCGTCATACGCAACACAAAACAACGTAAGTATGCCTGGAAATTGTGATGGTTCAGCAGAAATTATTGTATCAGGCGGAACATATCCATATTCATATTTATGGAATAATGGAATAACCACAGCTGTGTCAACAGGTTTATGCGAAGGTTCTTATAACTATACAGTTACAGATTCTTTGGGCTGTACAAATAATTACTCAGTATGGATAGGAAATAATTGCAATGTTTATGCCTATAATAATCAAACAAACGTAAGTACTCCAGGCAATTGTGATGGAGCTGCGGAAATTTTAGTTCAAACAGGAGTTGCCCCTTATACTTATTATTGGGACAATAGTTCAACCGCACAAATGCAAACAGGTTTATGCGAAGGTTATTATTATTTTACCGTAACCGATTCAATTGGTTGTACATATTCATCCAATGTATGGATTGGTAATAATTGCTCGATGTATGTTTCTTTTGCAACTACAAATGCATCTGCTCCAGGAAATTGCGACGGAGGTGTAATTGCAACTGTAGAATTTGGCAATGACCCTTATTCATTTGTTTGGTCAAATGGTGCTACAACTTCAACTCTTTCAAATTTGTGTAAAGGAAATTATGATTTAACCGTAACAGATTCGATTGGTTGTACAGTCATGAATAGCACATTTATTGATGATGGTTGTGGATATTTCAATGTTTATGGCGAACCAATGCCAGTTTCGGCATCAGGCATGTGCGATGGCTCTATTTATGCTTCTGTAAGCGGAGGAAATTATCCAATTACGTATTCATGGGATAATGGAATGACAACAGAAATGATTGACAGTTTATGTGAAGGTTCATATAGTTTAACTGTTACTGACGCTCTTGGTTGCACCGCATTTAATACATATAGCATAAGTGCAGGTGGATGTAATCTAATGGGATATCCTTCAATTACTGATGCAACTCAAGGCAATTGCGATGGTAGTATTTATATGATGGTAAGTGGAGGAATGTATCCATATACATATTATTGGAATAATGGTGCTACTACACAAAATCTCATGAATTTATGTTCAGGATATTACGAAGTAACGGTAACCGATATGAATGCATGTTCACAAGTATTTGGTTATTCTGTTAATGAACAAACAGCAGGTGGATGCATTACCGTTATGCCTAATTATTTTGATGCAACTCAAGGTCAATGTAATGGAGGAATCGACTTAATGGTAAATGGCGGAGTACCTCCTTATTCAATTACATGGAGTAATGGAATGACTTCAGGTTATGTTACAGGTCTATGTGTTGGCGAATATTGGGTAACCATTACTGATAGCGATACATGTCAACTAGTTACTTCATATTGGGTAAAAGATGCATTGGAATGTTATATGTATGTTGAACCATCTATTGTTAGCACTACTTTTGGAAATTGCGACGGTTCAATTACCTTGACTCCTTACAACTTCATGCCTCCAGTTATGTATAATTGGAATGGAATGACTACAACAAATGCAACTCTTGATAATCTATGTGCAGGAACTTATGAAGTTATTGCAATCGATTATAACGGATGTTCATACACTGGAATATATAGTGTAATGGAAGAGGGTTGTAATATTGCCCTTGCTACTAACATTATGCCAGTAACTTATGCCAATGGAAACAATGGTGCAATTGAATTAATGGCATTTGGAGGAACTTCTCCTTATACATTTAATTGGAGTAACGGAGCAACGGTTCCAAATATTTACGATTTAGCTTCAGGCGATTATTCGGTTACAGTTTATGATGTCGCTGGTTGTACTTCAATGGGATACTATTGGGTTGATTATATGGTAACCGATACTATTTGTAATGTATATGCAAGTTTCTATACTGATATTACTGGAAATAACGTACAATTTAACAATACATCGGCAGGTTCGTTTACAAACTCTTTCTGGAATTTAGGAAACGGATTATATTCAGAAGACGTGAATCCATTTGTATCATACCCAGTTGCTGGATTCTACGATGTTTGTTTAACTCTTATTGATTCAACAACAGGCTGTCAAGCTAACTTCTGTCAAGGAATTGAAGTTGGAACAATTGGTGCTGAAGATTGTTTTGCTGATTATAGTTTCTTTGTTGATCATGCAACAAAAACTGCTTACTTTGCAGATTCTTCAAGAGGTGCTGTTGATGGTTGGTATTGGGAATTTGGTGATGGAACATACTCAAATGAACAAAATCCAATACACGTATTTACTAGCGAAGGATTCTATACTGTTTGTTTAACTTCATTCAATTCTACAGGATGTCAATCATCTATTTGTATGGATGTTGTGGTTGGTAGTGTTAATAACACTTGTCAGGCAGACTATGGATTTTATGTTAATCCTGCCTTGAATACAGTTTATTTTAACAACCAATCGTTAGGTAACGTAACAGAATATTATTGGGAATTTGGCGATGGTACATACGCAATGGAAGCAAATCCAATGCATCAATATGCTGAAGCAGGATTTTATAGTGTTTGCTTATTTACTTATGATCAAACAACTGGTTGTAACTCACAAATTTGTAAAGAAATACAAGTTGGAGATATTACAACTGTTGATATTTGTCAAGCAGGTTATAATTATTCTGTAAATCAAACTTCTAAAACGGTTGCTTTTGCTGACCAATCCATAGCAAACAATACATTAGATTATTATTGGCAATTTGGTGATGGAGAATACTCAGGCGACCAAAATCCAACTCATACTTATGTTAATGCTGGATTCTACGATGTATGTTTATCAATTTACAATACTGTAACAGGATGTCAAGCAGTATTCTGTCAAGGAATTCAAGTTGGAGATATGACAACAGAGATTATTTGCGATGCAGATTTCAGCTACTTTATCAACACAACAACAAATACAGTTACTTTTGATGATGCATCAATCGCAAGTGACTCGTTGGTTTACAACTGGAATTTTGGAGATGGTAATTTCTCTGAATTAACAAATCCTGTTCATGTATATACAGCTGCTGGATTCTACGATGTATGTTTATCAATTTACAATTCTGTAAATGGTTGTCAAGATGAAATTTGTCAAGGAATTCAAATCGGAGACATTACAACTGAAGCAACATGTAATGCCGAATTTACATACTATGTAAATGTTGCTGCTTTACAAGTTTCATTCAGCGAACAAGTAGTAGGAAATGTAACCAATTTCTATTGGACATTTGGCGATGGTACTACATCATCTCTTGCTAACCCTGTTAAAACATATACTGCTGCTGGTTTATATACAGTTAGTTTAACAACAATGGACGCTGTTTCTGGTTGTACCGACAATCAAACTGTTGATATTCAGGTTGGTGTTGCAGGTTGTCAAGCTAATTTCTCAACATATGTTAGTACTGCTACAAACACTGCAATATTCACAAATACTTCATTAGGATATAATCAAAAATATTTCTGGAGTTTTGGTGATGGAACAACATCAATGGTTAAAAGTCCAATTCACGTGTATGGTGGTGCAGGAATGTACACTGTATCTTTGGTTGTAATTGATACATTAGGAGGTTGTGTTAACGAAATAGTTAAACCTCTACAAGTTGGAACAATTACTTGTGATGCTGGATTTACAACATTTGTTGATTCAACAACTAATATTGCACATTTTAACAATCAATCGTTGGGAACATCGTCTCAATTATATTGGGAGTTTGGTGATGGTTCTTGTTCTACTGAAAATGACCCATTCCACCACTATACTGTTGCTGGCTTGTACAGAGTAAGTTTGAATACTTTCAATGATGTAAATGGCTGCATGGATTACCACGAAGAATTTGTATTGATTGGAAGTTTAGGAAATGACTGTCAAGCGGACTTCATTTTCAATTCTGACTCTTACACGAATACAGGTTTCTTCTACGACAATTCTCAAGCAGGCTCAGTTGATGCTTACTTATGGAACTTCGGTGATGGCATAGTATCTCAAGATGCAAATCCTGTTCATCAATATGTTACTGGTGGTTTCAAAAATATTTGCTTAACAATATTTGACGGAGCTTGCAGAAGTACATTCTGTGACCACATTCAAATGGGTGACGACGATTCGTATTGTTTAGCAAATTATATGTATTCTGTTGATTCTGCAGCATTAGAAGTATCATTTGTTGATAATTCACAAGGAGAATCTACACAATGGTTCTGGGATTTCGGAGATGGAGAAGCTTCTACTGATCAAAATCCAGTTCACATATATGCAGCTCCTGGTTATTATCCTGTATATTTGATGATAAATAATCCATTAACAGGTTGTTACAGCAGTTATTTAGATTTAGTAAATGTTGCTGAAGATGGTGGAATGCAAGGTATATTTGGATATGTTGTTGACACTACTGTATCGAGAGCAAATGAATACTCAGTTGACTTTGTTGGTGCTGCATTTGGCGAGCCTTCAATGATTGAGTGGGACTTTGGCGATGGCAGTGTTGATACTACAACAATGAGTCCTTCTCATAGCTACGATGCTCCTGGTGAATATGAAGTTTGCTTAACTGTTTCTGACCCTGTAACAGGACAAGAAGATACTTATTGCGAGTGGATTACAGTAACCGATACAGTTGTTTATTCATCTATCATCAGTTTAGATGGTCTTGGGTTAACGAATTATCCAAATCCATTTAGCATTAGCACTTCTATATCTTACTCAATACCATACGATTCAGAAGTAACTATCTCATTATATGATGTATTAGGAAAACAAGTTTCGATAGTTGAACAAGGAAATAGAGAAAAAGGTGCTTATAATTTTGTTCTCGACAGAGAAGAATTAAGACCTGGTATCTATTATTTGAATATGACTACCGAAAACGACAAAGTAGTAAGAAGATTAATAATCTTCGAATAACAAAAGGAAAGCCGCTCATTGAGCGGCTTTTTTTTATTTTCTATAAGAGTCTAAACAATTCCCTCGCATTCTCACTTGTAATTTCTCCTACCTTATTGAGAGAAATGTTTTTAATCTCAGCTATTTTTTCGGCGATAAAAATAAGATAACCACTTTCATTACGCTTTCCTCTGAAGGGAACGGGAGGTAAGTATGGAGAGTCAGTTTCGAGAACTAGCTTTTCGAGAGGAATTTCTTTTACGATTTCTTGCAAACTTGCATTTTTGTATGTTACAACTCCTCCAATACCCAAGAGAAATCCCATTTCGATTGCTTTTTGTGCGTCGACTAAGTTGCCACTAAAACAATGAAAAACACCACTAAATTTAGCCTTGTTTATGCTTTCTAAAACAGAAAAAGTTTCCGCAAAAGCATTTCTGATATGAATCACTGCTGGCAAATTATGCTTTATTGAAAGTTGTACTTGTGTATTGAAAGCAATTTTTTGCTCTTCGACAAATGTTTTATCCCAGTATAAGTCCATTCCAATTTCGCCAATGGCTATAAACTTATTTTTCGAAATCCAATTGTTTATAAATGATAGTTCTTCTTCATAGTTTTCTTTAACAGAAGTTGGATGAAGCCCAATCATCGGATAGCAAATATTTCGATACTTTTCTGATAACCGTAAGATTTCCAAAACGGAATGACTGTCGATATTGGGAAGTAAGATTTTTAAGATGGAATTGTTAAGAGCTCGTTCAATTACCAAATCGCGGTCGGCATCAAATTCTTTGAGGTATATATGTGAATGAGTGTCGATTAGCATTTATTCTAAAATTTAATTTTAGGTGTTGTTGCCATAAATTCTTTCAGATAAAAGGGTTCAAAGTAAGCGAGGTTCACAAAATTTTGATGTTGAAATGCTTTTTCAGACAAAGAAATCATATTTGATGAAGATGGCATAATATTGTCGATATAGATTGCGTTTTTGCTTGTCAACATTGGCTTGCACTTTTCGGCACCCGTACCAAAAAATACGATTTGTCGGTTATGCAATTCATTTTTAAACGAGTCAGCATCAATTATATGGGGCAATATTTCACTCTGTTTTACGCCGTTTTTATCGAAAAATACTGAATAAACTTCCATTCTACGTGCATCAATCATAGGACAAAACCAAGTTTCAGCTGAAATATTATTTTTATCGATTGCAAAGGTCAGAGCTTCTAGCGTTGAAACAGCAATTAATGGTTTTTCGATTCCGTAGCAAATGCCTTTCGCTGTAGATACTCCGATTCGCAAACCGGTATATGAGCCAGGACCTTCGCTTACAGCAACAGCATCTAAATCTCGAATATTAATTTTATTTTCGATTAGCACTTCGTTTATGAAGACAGTAAGCAGGCTTGCATGTGATTTTTCATCGGTAGTTTCTTTTAGGCTTAGCAATTGTCCATCTTTGGCAATACAAACCGAGCAAACCGGCGACGAGGTTTCAATATTCAAAATCAGAGCCATTCGAAATTATTCCTCAGTAAATAAATTGTTTTTATCGCCTTTTTCAACGACCATATTATCTTTCAGTTTTTTAGAAATTAAACTGTAAGGGGCTGTAATAACTTCAACTTTTTCTTCTAATCCTTCGATAATTTCAATAAATTCATCGTCCTGAATTCCTGTTTTAACCGTTTTTTGAATTGCTTTTCCATTATCAAAAACAAATACAACCTCGAGTTGTTCGTCTTTATTTTGTTCAACTATCTGATCTTCTTTGTCTGTTTTTACAATTTCGGTTGAATCGGTTCGGGTTGTAACAGCTTGAATTGGAATTGCCAACACGTTTTTGTGTGTTTCAGTTTGAATGTCAACTGTTGCAGTCATTCCAGGTCGGAAAGGATACTTATTTACTGAATCTTTTGGGGTAAGGTTTTCGTATGAAGATTGCAAAATTCGCACTTTAACATCGAAGCTGGTAACTTGGTCGGTTGAAACGCCTTGTGTATTTGCAGAATTTGCAACTTCTGTAACAATTCCTTTAAATTCTTTGTCAAGATAAGCGTCAACTTCAATAATTGCTGTATCTCCAAGACTTACGTGAATTATGTCATTTTCGTTAACTTCAACTTTTGCTTCCATTCGGTTTAGGTTTGCAATTCGAAGAATTTCGGTTCCCGCCATTTGAATAGTTCCAACTACGCGTTCGCCTTGTTCAACATTTAACAATGAAATGGTTCCATCTATCGGCGAATAAATCGACGTTTTCTTCAAATTTTCGGATGCTTCTTTTAGCGAGGCTTCTGAACTTAATACAGCAAATTCAGATGCACTTACGGTTTCTTTTGCGGCATCGACTTCTGCTTTTGCAACTTGAAATTCCGATACCGCATTTTCATAATCGGATTCTGAAATAGCATTTTGCTCGTGAAGTTTTTTGCTTCGCTGATATGCTTGTTCGGCTTGAATAAACCTAGCTTCAACTTGAGAAAGTCTTGCCTTTGCATTCGATAAATTTGACTTTGCACTATTTAACGACGCTTCCATTCGGTCAAGATTTGAAACATAAATATCAGGCTTAATCTTTAACAATAAATCACCTTGCTTAACTTCTTGCCCCTCTTTTACATATAACTCAACTATTTCGCCTGAAACATCAGCACTTATTTTAACTTCCTTTTCTGGTTGAATTTTTCCATTGGCCGTTATAATTTCGGTAATTGTCTTTATTTGAACTTGTTCAACCAGTACTTTATTTACTAATGACTTTCCAAACCAACCCATTCTTTTTCCTACAAATGCTAAAATCAAAAGAATGATTGTTACAATAATGATATATTTTTTTAATTTCTTTCCTTTCATGATATGCTATAATTTTATGGTATCTCCGCGATAAAAATCTAATATTTTTGATTTAAAAACGTACTCGTATTTGGCTTGTAAAACATCGGATTCGGCTTTCAAAAGATTGTTTTTTGCTGCGTTAAAATCGAAAGAGCTAACCATGCCGACATCGAATTTTTGTTGTGTGTATCTAAACGATTCTTGAATGCTCGCTAATGCTTTTGTTGCAGCGTTATATTTTCTAAATGCCGCTATTGCATCAGCATATGCCTGCTGGATTTCTTTATAAAGTTGTTGTTTGGTTAAATCGAGTGAAAGTTTTGAATTAAGTAAACTTATTTTTGCATTGCTAATGTTCGTATTAACTTGCCAATTATTGAAAATAGGAATCGAAAGATTGAACGATAAACTTGTGCTTGCATTATCCTTAAATTGTTCGCTAAATGGATAATTTTCAGAAACATAACTGTATGAATCTGCAAAAACACTTTCGCCACTTTCGGTATATCCTATTTCTACTGTAGTTGGCACGTACTGCCCTTTTGTACGAGCCTCTGAATATCCAGTTCCCCATCCTGCATTTAACGATAAGCGAGGAGACATTCCTCCTTTTGCTGAACATAAATCAGCTTCGCTACTTTTTACTTTGTATTCAGCACTTTTTATTTGAGGTAAATTTGTAATAGCCTCATTGAAAATTTGGTCAACGCTATAAACAATCAATTTACCATCGAGATTTTCGATTATTGGTTTGTCAATATTAAAATTCGCAACAGAATCCAAATCTAAAATTTGTTTTAAAGTCAAATTCGAAATGAGCAACTGATTTTCGAGATTAATTAATTGTAATTCTTCGCTGGCTATTTGTGCATCGACCTCCAAAAGACTTCCTTTTGCAAGACTTCCGGCTTCAACAAGTCGCTGAGTTTTGTCGTGTTGAAGTTTGGTTACTCCCAATTGCAACTCGGCAGCTTTAAACATTTCTTCGTTATATAATACTTGAAGGTAAGCTGCTGCAATGTTGAGGGCAATATCATTTTTTGCTTTTTGTAAGTCTTGAATGCTAGCTTGTAAATCGAAATTGCTTTTGCGAACATTATTAATTTTTTGCAATCCACCGAAAATAGTCATCGAACTGTTTACACTAAAATTGTTTGAGCGAAAATTATCAGTTGAAAATTCGTTTGTGTATGGGTCTATTGAACGACCGAAAGTGTAGGTTTGATTTGCTCCTGTGTTTAAATTTGGTAAAATGCTAAATTTTGATTGTCGTTCAAGATTTTGATAATATTTTGTATTTAATTCTTGTTGTTTGATCTGAATGTTATTGGTTATTGCGTGGTTAATGCAACTTTCGAGAGTCCATTTTTCTTGGGCTTGGAGATTAAATCCCAACAGAAATACGATAATCAAAATGGTATATGTTTGCAACATTTTTATAAATGATTGATATTTTTGCAAGTTTACAAATTTAAACGGCTTTTTGTGTGTTCGACAGCCGAAAAAATAAATTTTCGTACTCATCAACAATTTTTTTCCACGAAAACTCATTCTTAATTTTCTGAATATTTAATTCTCCAAACGAGCTTCTTTGATCTTCTATTGCTTTTGGATTATTAATTATTTGGGAAATATTTGAAGGAGATTTAAAAAAAGCTCCATTCGATTCAATTATTGCTCGATTATAAATATTATCGTGTGAAACTATATATGTCCCACATGCCATTGCTTCGAGCAACGAAGGATTTGTTCCTCCCACAGAATGTCCATGAAAATATATATTTGAATAATATCGCAAATTGTCTAGAATCGGTTTTTCGAAAACAGAACCAATAAATTTAATTGAGTTGAACGATGCGTATTTTTTTGTCAGAATTTTTCCGAATTTTGTATTGCAATTACCAACAATTACGAGGGGATTATCGGTTTTTGACAATAAAAAACCATTAATGATTAATTCAATGTTATTGTCGGGCTCGATACGCGAAATGGCCAACATATATTTTTGAGGATTCAGATTGTATTTTAACAAAGCAGATTCGTCAAAATTTATTGGAACATCTGCACCGTATGAAATATAGCTTGAATCGACTTTGTAAGTATTATGATAATATTCTTTTATGATTTGGTGATCGGTAACAAGGTGGATATTTGATTTTGCAATTCTTTTTTCTGCCCAGCGAATCATTTTTTTTGTTATAAACGACCATTTTGGACGAGCCCACTCAAGCCCATCGACGTTTACAACAAAAATAGGTTTTTTGCTTTTGCTCATTTTTTTGCTTGAAAAAACCGACGATGCATATCCGCAAACCAACGCAATGTCAATATCTTGATTCATTACATTGTCGATGCAACGATTATCGTAAACAAAATTTGCAGCACCATGCAGAAATTTTTCAGGACTATTTATTTTAATGATTTCAACACCTTTGTACAATGGTTCGTTAGAATCATGAAAATGCGGACTATAAACGATTACCCGATGCCCACGTTGTACAAGTTGTGTGGACAAATTTTCGGCAAATTGTTCAAATCCTCCATATTTATTTGGAATGCCCCGAGTGCCAAGAATAGCTATTTTCATTATGCAAATCTAATAAATTAGATTATTTTTATCAGTGAATTATTGATTATTATTGTTCCCCGAAAATTAACATGAAAAAAATACTATACTTTGTTCAATTACCACCACCAATTCACGGTGTAAGTACAATAAATCAATACGTTTTCGAGAGTAAAATAATTAATGAAGATTTAGAAAAGCATTTTCTCGAAATAAAATTTTCGAATCATATTTCAGAATTAAAACAATTTAATATTGCAAAGATATTTAGTTTTATATGGCTATACATTAAAATTTTATACACATTAATTAGAGTTAAACCCGAATATGTGTATTTTTCACTAATGCCAATTGGAAAAGGGTTTTATCGTGATTTTTTGTTTGTAATATTAATTAAATTATTCAGGTGTAAATTGATATATCATTTACATAATTCGGGAATCGCTGACAATAGTAAAAATAAATACTGGAAATTCTTTTATACCATAACTTTTAACAATTCGAATGTTATAATGCTGTCAAACAATTTATTAAACAGCGAGTTTAAAAATTTGAAACTAAAGAACACGCATTTTTTTGTTGTCAATAACGGTGTTGAGTCGATAGAATATATCGAAAGAAATAAAAGCAATGATGAGTTAAATATTCTGTTTTTGTCGAATTTATTCCCCGAAAAGGGGCTTTTTATTTTGCTTAATGTGTTTAAAAATTTGCACCAGACGAATTCGAAAATCAGATTGAACATTGTGGGCGATAATTATTTGAACGAGAAAGAAAAGGTGAATAATTATGTTCACGAAAATAGTCTTGAATCAGTCGTTTCGTATCATGAAAATATATATGGTAAGGATAAGGCTACTTTTTTTGAAACCGCTGATATTTTTGCCTTTCCTTCGTTGTTAGAATGTTTTCCATTGGTATTGCTCGAAGCCATGCAATACAAACTTCCTATTGTTTGCTTCGATGTTGGAGGTGTTTCGGAAATTGTCGAAAACGAAAAAAATGGATTTGTGCAACCACTTGGAAATGAATCTGCTTTTCAAGCAAAGCTTGAGTTGTTGATTTCAGATGTACAACTCAGAATTAAACTTGGAAATGCTGCAAGGAAAACGTTTGATTCAAAATTCACTAAAAATATTTTTGAACGTGAGATGCGAAAAGTATTTGTGAGTATAGGATTAGAGTAGGGTCTTATAAAATAAGAATTATTGTTTGCTTACACAAAGCATCTAAAATTTACACTCTGCACTGATGAAAATAAGATTTTGATATTGCGTGCCAGCTACTTTTGAAATCCATCCTTGATGATTCAACGAAAGTTTAATGTTTTTGTTGGGTTTATACTGAATTCCACCAATGATTGCAGATCCATCTTTAGCAATATTCCACGAATCTGTTTGCTCGAATAATATATTCGATGCCAATTGGTCGAAACGCCCGAAAAAAGCGACTTTTTCAGAAATTTGATACGTTGTGTAAACCGAAAAACCGTATTTATTGTTTTTTTCGTTCCATCCGTCATTTGTAACAATATTATATTCAAGCCCCAAGCGATAATTTTCCGAAAATTTGTATCCAGCAAAAATTGAGTAAGTCGATTGAGCAACGTGTTTGTCGTATAAATCGTAATAACCTCTTATCGTAATCGATTTATTGGGTTCAAACAAAATACCTGTTCCGAATCGCAAGGTATTGTCCGAGGCTTGTTTTTTGTAACCTTCGCCATTTCGTAATGTTGCGTCGAATCGCAAGGTTTTTGAAAATTGATATTTCGCAGTTACACCTAAATCAGCACTGTGACTTATGCAATACTCGTCGAGAAACGATTTGAAAATGTATCGATATCCCCAAAATTTTTCTTGTGTTCTAAAATGGTCTAAGCCAATCATTCCGCCAGCTATGTTCCACTTATTTTTATCGTAAACAATGGCTGCATATTTAAGGTAAGCAACAAATTCATAATTACTTCCATTTTTGGGATTTCCCACATCGATGCAAACATTTCCCGAAAAATTTTCATTAATAAAAAATTTGTATCCCAAATTTGCTCTAGTCAAATCAAATAAAAAGCTGTTTTGTTGAGGATTAATGTCCGCATGAAAGTTGGTGAAAATTTCAGCATATGGAGTGCCTTTGGTTATCGCTTCTTTTTTGTCTTCTTGCGACCATGATATAAAACAAAATCCGAATACAAACATCAAAAGACTTCCGACTGATTTATTCGTCATGAAAACTTGTTATTAAATTAACATTAACAAAACGTTGCGAAAGTATGAGTTGTATGTTAAGTTAATGTTATGAAAAAGTTATGAAAAAAATAAGAATTAAATTTATTGGGCTTTCGTTGATTCATAATAAAACAATTTTTCTGACTTTGGCTGAAATTTGGGCATTTGTTAATACATTTGCATAAAATAAGAGAATTTATTTAAGATGGAAAATATTAAACGATACACAGTTACAGCAGCACTTCCTTATGCAAACGGACCAGTTCATATCGGACACCTTGCCGGAGTTTACATTCCTGCCGATATTTATACCCGATATTTACGACTACGACATAGAGATGTGATTTTTGTATGTGGTTCCGACGAGCATGGAGTTCCTATTACGTTGAAGGCAAAACAACGAGGAGTAAGCCCACAGCAAGTTGTTGACGAGTATCACGAATTAAACAAAAAAGCTTTCGCTGATTTTGGAATTTCATTCGATATTTATTCGCGTACGAGTAATAAAATTCATCACGAAACAGCTTCAGAATTTTTCAAAAAATTACATTCTGAAAATAAATTTATTGAAAAAACTACCGAACAATATTTTGATGTTGAAGCAAATCAATTTTTAGCCGACCGTTACATAACCGGAACTTGTCCACATTGTGCAAACGAAAGTGCTTATGGCGACCAATGCGAAAAGTGCGGTTCATCGCTAAATGCTACGGATTTAATAAATCCAAAATCGATGGTTTCGGGCAACAAACCAATTTTGAAAGAAACAACACATTGGTTTTTGCCTTTAGATAAATATCAAGATTTTTTAGAAAAATGGATTTTAGAAGAACACAAAGAATGGAAACCAAATGTTTACGGACAATGTAAATCGTGGCTTGATTCAGGTTTGCAGCCAAGGGCCGTAAGTCGAGACTTAGACTGGGGTGTTCCTGTTCCGATTGATGGAGCCGACGGAAAAGTTTTGTACGTTTGGTTCGATGCTCCTATCGGATATATTTCGGCAAGCAAAGAACTTACAGCCGATTGGGAAAAATATTGGAAAAGCAATGACACCAAGCTTGTTCATTTCATCGGAAAAGACAATATCGTTTTTCATTGCATTGTTTTTCCCAGCATGTTGAAAGCTGAAGGAAGCTATATTTTACCCGATAATGTTCCGTCGAATGAATTTTTAAATCTCGAAGGAGACAAAATTTCAACTTCACGAAATTGGGCGGTGTGGCTTCACGAATATCTTCACGATTTTGTTGAAAAGGAAGATGTGTTGCGTTATGTGCTTTGTGCAAACGCTCCCGAAACCAAAGATAACGATTTTACGTGGAGCGATTTTCAAACTCGGAACAACAGCGAATTGGTTGCCATTTTTGGAAACTTTGTAAATCGAACCATGGTGCTTTCGTGGAAATATTACGAAGGCATTGTTCAGCCAATGGAAAACCTTGATGCTGCTGAACAAGAAATCTTTATTCAAATATCGAAGTTGAAAGAAAGTATCGAAAATAATATCGAAAATTATAAGTTTCGAGAAGCATTGAAAAATTTAATGGAGCTGGCACGCTTAGGGAATAAATATTTAGCTGATACCGAGCCTTGGAAATTGATAAAAACAAATCCCGAAAAGGTTAAAACTATTTTAAACATTAGTTTGCAACTAAGTGCAAACCTTGCTGTTTTGGCTGAACCATTTTTGCCGAATACTTCAAAAAAATTATTGCAAATGTTGGCATTGGAAAAAATAAGTTGGGATAATGTAGGTGGCGAAATTTTACGAGCCGGACATCAATTAAACAAATCGGAATTACTCTTTTCGCAAATTGAAGATGCCGAAATCGAAAAACAAATTCAGCGTTTAGCCGATATTAAAAAACAAAACGAAATGACTCAGTCAACTGCAAAACCGCTTAAAGAAAATGTATCGTTTGACGATTTTACAAAACTCGACATTCGAGTAGGGACAATTCTTGAAGCCGAAAAAGTTGCAAAAACTAAAAAACTTTTAAAACTTTTAATCGACACCGGAATTGACAAACGTACAGTAGTCTCGGGCATTGCCGAATATTATGAACCCGAAAATATTATTGGACAACAGGTATGTTTAATTGCCAATTTAGCACCACGCGAAATAAAAGGAATTATGTCGCAAGGAATGATTTTGATGGCCGAAAATGCCAACGGCGAATTGATTTTTGCAAGCCCTGTGAAAAATGTGAAAGAAGGTTCGGAGGTTAAATAGAATTTTTTTTAATTAAAATTTACACTTGTGTTTCGACTAAAAGTTTAAAAAAAATAAACGAACCTTTTGATGATTTATAGCAAAAATAAATATTTTTGAAAAAATAAACCGTTACAACCAAATTTAGCTGTATTTGCGTACCTTTGGTGCCGTTATAAACGAGTTGTGTGGCATTTAAAATATGACAGAAACCTACAAAAAAATATCGTTTGAAAAAGTGAGGAGTATTATCGAAAAAATACTTGGTTGCTCAATAAAGGACAAATTGGAACTTGACCCAGACGAAATTCATCGATTAGCTGAGAACAATGGAATTAAATTAAACTGGAAACCAATTGAAAACTGGACAAAGTTTGAATATGGACAAGTTGATATTGACGAAAAAGATTTTCTTGAAATAATCTTTAAAAATATAAAACCAGTAGGACAAATAGCTATTGTTACTGACAAATGCTTTAGGGAAAAAGAGGCATATCTGGTAGACGGCAAAAACCTTGAAAACTTTATTTCTAATATTTATCCTGACATTCACGATATTGACTTCTTTCAGCCAGAAGATTTTATATTCGTCTGTCCTGAAATTAGCATGATTACAGTATTACATCATGAAGGAAAGATAATGCAATTTGAAAGAAAGAATGAATAAAATGCCACACAACAATGTATAAAAATAATTCTTTCCAAGCAGTGTCTCCTGCAAGGGACGCTGCGTAATCAAACGCAGAGTTCAAAGGAACTGAAACTCTGCTTGAAAAGAATAGATTTTTTTTAAATTAAAATTTACACTCATGTTTCGACTAAAAGTTTACAAAAAATAAACCGTACCCAAAGGTACATAAATACAATCAAATTTAGATGTATTTGCGTACCTTTTGGTACAGTTATAAACGAGTTATGCACAAGGTTGACAGAGCTTGCAACTACATTTGAGATAAAATCAAAAAAAATTATTAAATTTGTAATATGAAACAAAGACTTTATATAGATACTTCTGTATTTGGAGGTTTTTTTGATGAAGAATTTTCAGAATTTACGAAACCATTATTTGAAAGGATTCGGAAAGGAGAATTCATATTGTTATTTTCTGCAGTGACACAAGACGAATTAAGCCCAGCACCAGAAAATGTAAAAAAATTGGTGACAGGGATTAAAGTGGAAAATACAGAATTCATCGAGACAACTGACGAATCTGTTGATTTAGCAACTCAGTACATTGCTGAAAAAGTTGTTGGACAGACAAGCTTTTATGATTGTTTACATATTGCTTTGGCGACAATCAATCGGGCAGACTATTTAATAAGTTGGAATTTCAAACATATTGTAAATGTTCAGAGAATAAGAGGATACAATGCTATTAATATAAAGAATGGCTATAAGCAATTAGAGATTCGTTCACCTAGAGACTTTATGAATTATGAAGAAAACGTCTAAAAAATCATTTGACGCAGTGAAATTTATGCGTGAACAACGAGTTAAATTAAGTCAAATTTTGTCAAAAATGACAAAGGAAGAAATCGTTGAGTATTTTAAGAAAATACAATTAGAAAACTCAACTAAACCCTGTGCATAACAGCACCTACCCGCAAGCATGGGTTTTGTGCTTCGGTAGACGGAAAAAGTTATATTTGTAATGTGGCGTTTCAAAGGAAGTTCAGTGGTTAAAAACCCTGCCTTTGGGTAGCTGCGGAACGTTATAGCATATAAAACAATGATATGAAAACCCCATTTAGATTATTTGCAATATTTTCTGTTTTAATTTTAATTACAAATGCCTGTAATTTTAATTATAGTAACCCTTTTGAAGATGTAAATAGTAAGGATAATATAGTAGATTTCCAATTAGCAAAGAAGGCTTTAAATTATATTGAAAATAATAAAGTTGATAGTTTGCTTTTACTTTACAATCAAGATGCAAAAAAGAGGATTAGATTAAAAGATTTTAAAAGATTATTTAAAAATGGTGATTATATATTGTCAAATTATGTTTACCCTGAAGACTCTTTAGTAAACTTAACTAAATCGACAAATAAATCTATGATGGGTGAAAAAATCAGTAAAGTTTTTTCTTTCCCATTTGATTTGAAAAATAGCACAGATTCAACGAGATATTTTTATATTACTATTACAAATGGCGAAATCCAAAATATATCTTTAAGTAAGTTGCATCCAGGTCTAAATTTTATTTCATCACGACATAAAGAACCTCATTTAGAGAAAATTGTTTTAAAAACAGAGAATATCAAATGGTTTCGAATATGGTATGATGGTACAACTTATACTAACAAAAGATTTAGAAACGAAAATGGGTTTTATGCCGTTTCAGGAAGTGATAGTGAAGACTTAAATGATATTGGAATAAAAAAGAAGTTTGATTCTATTTTTGAATATATATCAAAAGCAGAATATGATTCATTAGATTATAAGGATTTTGGAGATCATGATCCAGGGGAATATGAATGGATATATTTAAGAATGAGATTTAAGAATGCTCCAAAGAAATTTAAAGAATTTGAAGTATCTTGCATTTTAAAAGATGACTCTACAAACACAAATGAATTAAAAGATTATATAATCTTTGTACATTCCAATAAAACAAGATATTTATTAGAAAAAAGCAGGAATATTGATTTGGTAACAACGCTTAAAGAGATTGCTCATTATAAATATGATGAAGATGATTACGAATGGCGACCTTAAATTAAATACATGCTATAACAAAATGTATAGTGCTGTTGGGTAATTTACGAAACTTAAAAATTATTTCCAAGCAGTGTCTCCTGCAAGGGACGCTGCTTAATCAAACGCAGAGTTCAAAGGAACTGAAACTCTGCTTGAAAAGAAAATGCCAACGGCGAATTGGTTTTTGCAAGCCCAATTAAAAAAGTAAAAGAAGGTTCGGAGGTTAAATAATTTCTACTCAAATGTCGAATTTTTTTTTTGAATACTTTGTAAATTTTGATAGGATTTGTACAGAATGTTTGTGGGTAATATTACTACTAATGTTCGAAAGAAATAACGAGCTCCTACATTTCCACAATTAAACATAAATGACCACCAAATCCTTTTCGAATGATTCTCATTAGAGTTGAAAGTTTAATGTTGTTTGTATCATTTTCAATTTGGGAAATGTAAGTTTTAGAAGTACCACATTTATCGACTAATACCAATTCTATTTCCATATGGCACATATGTGATTTTTTAGATTCCCTTTTTCAAGGGAATGTGCCTCAAAAAATTACCACATACCCGCAAAAGCGGGTATCTTATTTTTAAATTGTGTCGGTCACATTGAATCGTAATTGGTATAACTATTCTTGTGTCAAGCCTAGTTCTTTTCGGAGTTCTTGAAGCATAACTCCGATTTTGAACACTTTGAAATTCACCTTTACTTACCCACTTATTATTCTTTCTTGTCTTCGTCTTTTTTATTATTAGTTTGGTTGTCTGCACCTTTCAAATAAGTAGGTAGATTTAGTCCAGCCATATTAAATAAGTCATTTAGTGGAGGAACTGTTTTCATCATACCAGAAACAAAGTTTGCAGTCGAGGAATTTCCGTTTTCACCTTGCCCATTGCCCGAATCCCAAACGGTAATTTTGTCAATTTTAATGTTCTTAACCGCTTCAACTTGTGTTCTAACGAGTTCAGGTAATTTTTCAATTAATAGAAGCTGGAATGCTTTATTTGGGTCTCCACCAGCTGCAGCAACAACTTCTTTGTAACCTTCTGCTTGTTTAGTGAGTATTTCAAATAAACCTTTTGCTTCGGCTTCCATTTTTGCAAAAATTGCGTCAGCTTCACCTTTTGCATTTTCTCTTATTGTTTCTGCCGCCGCTTGTGCTTCGATGATGGCTCTTCGTTTTGCTATTTCAGCAGGTATTACAATGTTCGCAATTTGTGTTGAGCGTTCTCTTTCTGAACGTGCCAATTCAGCTTTTTGTTCTGCAACATAGGATTCTTCTAATGCTTTTGCTTGTTGAACTTTTTCGGCAGTAATTGCTATTCTTAATGATTCGGCTTCTTTCTCTCTGCGTAGTGCCTCTGAATTTGCTATAGCAATTTTTGCTTCGTTTTCTCCTTGAATTGCAATAGCGTTTGCTTCAGAAGTCTTGACTCTAGTATCTCTTTGAGCTTCAGCTTTTCCAATGGTTTCATCTTTAACTGCTGTTGCAATGCTTATTTCTTTGTCCTTTTGGGTAATGGCAATTTTTACATCTCTGTCCCTATGAGTCTCTGCTATTTGGGTGTCTTTTTCTCGGTCAGCTAATGCCTTTCCTGTTTCTCCAATTTTCTCTTGTTCGGCAACACTAATTTTTGCTTCATTAATTGCTTTAGCTGCTGCCTCTTTTCCTAACGCTTCAATGTATCCCGATTCATCTTTAATGTCGGTAACGTTTACGTTGATTAACTTCAACCCAATTTTTTTTAGTTCACTGTCAACATTCTTTGAAATGTTATCAAGGAATTTATCACGGTCAGAATTGATTTCTTCAATTGTCATTGTTGCAATTACTAAACGCAACTGTCCGAATAAAATATCTTTTGCTAGCTCTTGAATTTGCTCAGAAGATAAACCTAATAACCTTTCAGCAGCTGTATTCATACTGTCGGTTTCAGTCGAAATTGCAATTGTAAAACGGCAAGGAACATCCACTCTGATGTTTTGTCGGCTTAGTGCATTTGTCAAGTTAGCTTCAATAGATAAAGGCTTTAAGTCTAAAAAGGCAAAATCTTGGATTACTGGCCAAATAAAAGCACCACCACCGTGAACACACTTGGCAGATGTGCCACCTGTTCGTCCATAAATAACTAAGATTTTATCAGACGGACAGCGTTTATACCTTGATATTAAAGCTGAAATTGTTACGAATAGAACTACTGCCGCAACTACAATCATAATTATTGGTGTCATATTGATTTGTTTAAATTGTTTCTACTATTAATATATTATTGTTTTCTATTTTAACGACTTTAACGACTGACCCTGTTTGTATTTTGTCATTTTCTGTCATTGCTTCTAACTCATGAAAAGCCCCGTTTACGCTAATCATAATTTTGCCTTTTCCTTTTTTATTTTCTGGAATTGTCAAATAAACTTCTGCTGTTTTATTTAATGTATTGGCTATTTTAAACGAATTGTCTTCCGCTAGTTTTTGCACTTGTCTTATAATGATAAAAAACAAAAAGACAAATAAAATTCCAATTGCCAACGATAAAATGATAAGTAATGGTTTGTTTGCAATGGTAGTGTAAAATGAAATCCCTGTCCAGCTAATACCTAATAAAAAGTTAATCAAGTTACGTAGCGAAAAAAGTTGAAATGGAGCGTCTGATTCAACCAAATTACCATCAAAGTTGGCCTCAATTCCGTCTGATGAGTCTGCACCTATAAAGGTCATAATGGTCTGTATGATAAAAATCAAACTTGTCGGAATTGCTACAAACCAAAAAGTCTTGAGTAATGTATCAACGTTTTCTAATATTTCCATAGTTGTCAAATTTATGAAGTTTTGTTAAATCCCGCTATCGTTAGTTCTTTTAAAACCAGCTTCACAGTTTAAATTTTGACTAAATTAAAGCGATTATATGAGGGTTCAAAATATATTGGGTATAATTTTCTAATTTAACTTCAGTCATAATGAAATCTGCATTTTGCAATTAACATTTCTTCATCTTTCACTTTATATATCAATCTATGTTCTCCATCAATTCTACGCGACCAAAATCCTTTATATTTATGTTTCAAAGGTTCTGGCTTTCCTATGCCCGAAAAAGGAGTTCGTGAAATGTCTTTTAATAAATCATTTATTTTCGATAAAATTTTCTTGTCTGTCTTTTGCCAGTACAAATAATCCTCCCAAGACTCATCTACAAATATGTATCTCATTGCTCAATTAGGTCTTTCTGAAACGATGACCCTGCTTTGAGTTTTTCAATGGCCGAATCTAATCGTTTTTCATTTGTCTTGGATGAAAACTCATGATAAGTTGCATTAAGAGAATTATACTCGTCTAATGACATTATAACCACACCACTATCTTTGCCTCTGTTAATTATCAGGGTTTCAAAGTTTTTTGTTACACGGTCAAGATACTGCTTAATATCTTTTCGAAAATCGGAAATTGTCGTTGTTAACATGATATTAATTATTTGTACGTTTAGGAGTACAAATATAAGTACAAATATTGAAATATTGTCAATTTGTTCAGATTTTTTCTTAAAATAGTTGTCCCTGTTTATTTATGTACATTTTATTAAGTTTTTTTTAAAACGACAAAACATTTTTCACAAAGCCCTCATAACACTAATTTTATTTTTACCATAAATTCGTAAACTTTATAATTTTATGCAGATTTAACGTTTAAATTCAACCTATCATTTAGCTTTCTTTTTCAAATAATTTTGTAATAAATAAATTTTCATATCTTTAGTTTCATAAATTTACACTACTCATGATTGAATTTTCAAAATTTACCCTCGAAAACGGACTAAAAGTAATTGTTCATCGCGACCAATCGACACCAATTGTTGCCATAAATATGCTCTACAATGTTGGAGCAAAAGACGAAAATCCCGAAAAAACAGGTTTTGCCCATTTGTTTGAACATTTAATGTTCGGCGGTTCAATAAATATCCCTATTTACGACGAGCCATTGCAAATAGTAGGCGGCGACAACAATGCGTTTACCAACAACGACATTACCAATTATTATTTAACCCTGCCAAAAGCAAATATCGAAACAGGTTTTTGGTTAGAATCCGACAGAATGTTGAGTCTGGCGTTCTCCGAAAAAAGTCTCGATGTGCAGCGAAACGTGGTGATTGAAGAATTTAAACAACGATATTTGAATCAACCTTACGGCGATATTTGGTTATTGCTTCGCCCCTTGGTTTACAAAGTTCATCCATATCAGTGGGCAACTATTGGCAAAGAAATTTCGCATATCGAAAATGCTACTATCGAAGATGTAAAAGAGTTTTTTTATCAGCATTATGCTCCAAACAATGCCATAATGGTAGTTGCCGGAGATGTAACTGAAGTCGAAATACGAAAATTAACCGAAAAATGGTTTTCCCCCATTCCGAAACGAAAAGTTAAAAAGCGGATGCTTCCGCAAGAACCCAAACAAAACGAATATCGTGAGTTAAAAGTCGAGCGTGACGTTCCATTTGATTCGATTACAATGGCTTATCACATGTGTGGACGAATGCACAAAGATTATTATGGTTACGATTTATTGTCCGACATTCTTTCAAATGGAAAATCGTCGATTTTATACCAAAAACTTATTAAAGAAAAACGATTGTTTGCCGATATTGATGCTTACATTTCAGGAAGTATCGAAGCTGGACTATTTATTATTTCGGGAACCTTGCATGGCGGAGTTGATATGAAAATTGCCAAAAATGCCATTCAAGAGATTATTGACGAAATTTCGACCAAAAAAGTTAACCCCGAAGACTTAATTAAAGTTAAAAACAAAACCGAAGCAAATCTTCAATTTTCGGAAATTGATGTTTTGAATAAAGCCATGAATCTTGCTCATTTCGAATTACTTGGCAATGCAAATATGATAAACGAAGAAATCGAAAAATATCAAAAAGTTAACGAAAAAGATATTTTACGTCTTGCCAAAAAAGTATTTGTAAAAGAAAATTGTTCAACCTTGTATTATTACGCAAAAAAATAAAAACATGACATTTTTAAATAGAGCCAACACACCAAAATATAAACTAATCGACAAGATCAATATTAACAAAGTTTCGAGCGATTTTTTATCAAACAAAACTCCAATTCATGTTATCAATGCCGGAAGTCAAGATGTAGTTCGAATCGACTTTCTGTTTAGTGCTGGAACATGGTATGCCGACAAACCGATTGTAGCTTCAGCAACAAATTCATTAATGAACGAAGGAACCAAAAAACACAGTTCGTTTCAAATAGCTCAACATTTCGATTTCTATGGAGCATATATCAGTTTCAGCACCGATAACGATTTTGCAAGCATCTCAGTTTTAACTCTTAACAAAAACATTTCGCCCGTTTTATCTTTCGTCGAAGACATGATTAAAAATTCTGTTTTCCCCGAAAAAGAATTACAGATGTACACCAAAAAACAAAAGCAAAAATTTACGGTCGAAAGTACAAAAGTTAAAACCTTGTCTCGACGTAAATTTAAAGAAGTAATCTACGGAAAAGCTCATCCATACGCTAATTATTTGGAAGAATGCGACTTCGACAATGTTAAAATTGCTGACATTAAAAAGTTTTTTACAAAGGTTTACGGTGCCGACAATTGTCGAATATTTGTTGCCGGAAAGGCACACGACGGCATCATAAAAGAAATCGAAACTCGCTTTGGGAAAAACGATTGGATGCTAAAAAATAAACTGCTTGTTCCATCGTACAACTTTGAAACAACACAAGAAAGAATAATTTATATTGAAAAAACCGATGCAGTTCAATCTGCTTTACAAATCGGGAAACGAACCATAAATAAACTTCACGAAGATTATATGGGATTGCAGGTTTTAAATACCATTTTAGGAGGATATTTTGGTTCGAGATTAATGGCAAATATTCGCGAAGAAAAAGGTTATACCTATGGAATTGGTTCTATGTTAGTTTCGTTGAAAAATGCAGGATATTTCGTCATTTCTACTGAAGTTGGTGCCGATGTAACCCAAGCTGCAATTAAAGAAATTTACCTTGAAATTAAAAAATTACAAGAAAATTTAGTTTCAGCTAAAGAATTGCAATTGGTAAAAAATTATATTCTTGGAGAATTCGTTAGAATGTTCGATGGTCCTTTTGCTACGCTCGACAGCTATCGGGCTATTTCAAATTACAATCTTGGATACGAATACTACGAAAAATATATCGAAACCGTTAAACACATTACAGCAAAAGATATGTTGGAGTTAGCAAACAAATACTTGCAACAAAATAGTTTTTACGAAGTTACCGTTGGTAAAAAGTAAATAATATTCGCTATTTTTGTCTATAAATTTATGCGATTTTCTTATCTCATTATATCATTCTTTATCTCGCTGAGTTCGTTAGCAGGAACATCAGCTTGGATTACGTGTTCAAATATTGACCAATCAGGAAACGTTTCATTAACGTGGCAACCTGCCACAACTTTTTGTACTGGAACATTTCAATCTTACGAAATTTATTGCTCACTCACATCAACTTCAAATTTCACACTGGTTCAAACTATTGCCACAAGTGCAACAAGCAATTTTCTACACATAGGAATCATGGCAAACCAGTCGCAAGTTTTTTATTACATTAAAACAACTAGTACCTGTGGAGAAATATACTCTGATACCATTGGGACTATAAATTTGGATATTCTCAACTACGGAAATGGAGTTGCAAAACTTGAATGGACTTCAATTATACCACCAATTGCAAGCCATAAATATTATTATATCCATCGCCTATATCCACAAGGAACTTGGCAAGTAATTGACTCGGTAAAAGGAAATGTTTTTGAATATGTCGACACCCTTCATCTTTGCGGAGATTCGGTTTCGTACAGCATCACAACATATTCAAGCACGTTTTGCGAATCTAGTTCAAACATTTTCGCCGATTTTTTTCAAGACGCTATTCCTCCCGAAAAACCCACATTACAATCGGTAAGTGTTGATACAACTTCTGGAAATGCTGTTTTAACGTGGAGTCAAAGTTCATCGTCTGATGTGTTGGGTTACATTATTTATGTTCAAGACGCACAAGGTAATTGGCCTCAAGCCGACACAATTCATGGAGCAGACAATACCTTTTACGAAAATTTAATATCAAGTGCCAGCGACAAAATTGAACGATACAGAATCGCTGCTTTCGACTCTTGTCAAAACAAATCAGCACCTACCTCCTATCACGAAACCATGCATGCATTTCCATATTACGACGAATGTTCGTCCAGCGACACCTTAAAATGGAATAAATATATAGGTTGGCTTAGTGTTTCGAGATACGATATTTTTTATAAAATTGGTACTGGCGAATATGCATTTTTGGCAACCGTTGATGGCAATACATCGAAATATGTGCATAACGATTTAACAGGAAACAAAGTATATTGTTATTACATCGTTGCTTACAACGAAGACCAAACCATTACATCGTATTCAAATATTATTTGCCTGCCAACCGGAATATCAAGTTCGCCTCAAGTACTAAATGCAAATGCAGCATCTGTTTCTGGATATAACGAAATTACGCTAACATTTTCAGTAGATAGTTTAGCCGAAATAGACGAGTATAAAATTTTAAAATTGAACTCAGCCGAAGGCGTTTTCGATACCATTGCTAGGTACAATGGCGGCGAATCGAGCAAAATTATTCACCTTGACTATGGAGAAGTGTATCACCAACAATATTATTATAAAATTGTCGCAGAAAATGTTTGCAATATTAATGTACGTGAGTCAAATGTGATAAATACAATTGTGCTCAAAACTTTTAATTCGGCAAATTTAAAACACACTTTGTTGTGGGAACATTTTAACGGCTTCGCCGGCGGAGTTGAACGATATGATATATACCGAATTGTTGATGATGGCTTGCCTTTAAAAATCGGAAGCACAAATTGGGGAAGTACCGGTTTCGTTGACGATATTTCTGACCTTAACCTGATTGGGCTGGAAGGGAAATTTTGCTACTACATTGAGGCAATCGAAGATAATCAAAATCCATTTGGAATTATAGGAAGTTCCACTTCAAATATATCGTGTGCCGAAGAATTTCCAAGAGTGTTTGTTCCCGATGCCTTTACTCCAAATGGCGATAATGTTAACGATCGACTATTTGCGTATGTAACTTTCCCTTCGTTGAGCGATTTTATTTTTGAGATTTACGACCGTTGGGGAAATGTTGTTTTTCAAACCGATAATCCTCAATTAGGCTGGGATGGAAAGAAAAACGATAAAAAAGTTGAACAAGGAGTTTATGTTTATCATGTAAAATTTTCGACTGCCGAAAATCAAGTTTTTGAATGTTCTGGCTCTGTTACTTTGTTTTAAAATTGTTTTTTATAATGACATTATGTATATTTACCCGATTTTAAAAAAATGAAAATTAGAGACTTATACCAAACATTTTTGATTCTTATTGAGGATAGACTTTGTTTTATATATCAAGGCGATTTCAAAGACGAAATTACTGCGAAAATTATAAATCTTAGCGAGTTTAATATTCAGAACTCGTCCGAAATATCGAAAATGAAGAAAAAAGTTTCATTGATAATGGTCGAATGTTTTCAGAATATTGTTCGTCATGGCGAAGATGTTGATAAATCTAAATTGCCAAGAACGACCACTCAATCGAGAATTTTTATCGCTCGAAATATAAAAAATTCATACATCATAAGTTCTGCCAACCTAATTGAAAATGAAAATATTGAAAATCTTCAAAAGAAGTTAGATACTATAAATAGTTTTTCAAAAGAGGAGTTGAAAGATTATTACATGGAAATACTTTCGAACGAAGAATTAACAAAAAAAGGAGGAGCAGGGCTTGGCTTGGTTGAAATGGCTCGAAAATCGGGCGAAAAACTTCAATACTCGTTCGATAGCTTAAACGATAAGCTTTCGTATTTTTATTTGCAATCGAACATCCACAATAGCGAAGAAGAAAACGAAAAGGTTCGTATTCCCTTAGATGTTGCCAAAGAGTTTCATAAAAAGGTAATTTCGTGGAATATATTGATGATTTATAAAGGCGATTTTTCGCAAAGTTCAATTATTCCTGTGCTTCGAATGATTGAAAACAATATGTCGAATCAACTCGAAGAATTAAGAGTAAAAAAAGTTATTTATTTAGCTCTTGTCGAAACGCTGCAAAATATTTTAAAGCACTCTAAATCAATCAACGGTTTACAAGAAGGAGTGTTTTTAATGGGGAAAAAGAAAGGTCAATATATAATTGCATCTGGCAATTTAATTGACAATGAGGACGTTGTATTCTTAAAATCTCATTTAGAATTAATTAGTAGTTTGTCAAAAGAAGAGTTAAACGAATTATATAAAAAAACCCTAATGTCGGGCGAAGAAACTCTAAAAGGTGGTGCTGGCTTAGGATTAATTGATGTTGCACGCGAAAGTTCCGATAAACTTGAATATGAGTTTGTCCCATTTAATGATTCATTAATGTTTTTCTCATTAATTGTAAAAATATGAATAAATTATTCATTGCCGAGACCGAAGATACACCAAAAGTAAATTTCGACGCCGAAAAAAATATCTTTGAGATTGTAGGACGTTCATTACCCGAAGATGCAACTACTTTTTACCAACCCATTATAAAATGGCTAAATCAAGAAATTACAAATTTTTCTGGTGCGTTTCAATTATGTTTCAAACTAGAATATTTTAACTCATCATCAGCTAAACAAATTTTACAAATATTGTTATTTCTCGAAAATGCACACCTAAAAGGAAATAACATTACAGCGAAATGGTATTTTAGTGAATCTGACGAACTTATGGAAGCTCGAGGAAAAGAAATTAAAAGTTTACTCAAACTTCCTTTCGAGATTATCAAATTTTAACTAATCGAGAATTCGATATAATCGACAAAGCCTTTCCAATTCTGAGTCTTGACTACAAAAAAGCCGTATCAAATAAATTTCGGTTTTCGAAAGTTGTTTCTTTAAATAATCTGCCTGCTTTATATATTTCGATTCAGGAGTCAGAATTTTATCTAGCCCAAATTCTTTCTTTTCGTAATCGTAAGCAAGTTTTAAAATCGATTTTAAACTTTCGAAATATGTGTGTAGATAATAGTGAAACTTTTTGAAAATAATCGCTGAAAAAGCCTTTTTACGTTCATCAATAGTTGATATTTTATTCAGCGTATTAATAATCGATTCAGCTTCTTTTTGGCTAAATACCGCTTTATTTAAGATTTCTTCCTGCACTTTATTTTCATTTTTTAAAGAAAAAATATCGAGGAGTAGTTCAAAAATTGTTCGGTAATCTTTTTTATTTAGATTTTCATTTCGAAATTCAAGTTCCAATCTTTTGTATAAATCATCGTGTTGTTTAGCAAAATTCATAAATTTTATTTCGAACTTTTCGAAAATGTACATTTCTTTTTCGTTGTTGTTTAACGATTCAATCTGAAATTTTAATTGCTTAATTTTTAATAATTGTGCAATAAATAGTAAAAATAATCCAACAATGAGCCATGAAGCTGCATAAATACCTGTCATAAAATCAACTTCCTGCCATTCTTTTGGAATCGAAAATAATCCTATTGATTTAAATTCATAGTATTCTTTTACCAAGCGAAAGAATTGAAAAGTCAAGCCCAAGCCGACTATAACCGATAGCACAGCGAAAAAAAGGAAAACCAAGATTAGTAATTCTTTTTTAGGCAACTTCTTTTTTGTTCCATCCATAAAAACAAGCATCTTAATTTGCTCTTTACAAATATAATACGTTTACATAACTTTCCAATCATTCAAGCAAAATACTGTGCTTTTAATTTGATAGAGTAGTAAAAAGATAAATAAACACGTAAACATATCAAATTTAAACAAGCATATTATACGCCTATAACAAAACCGAATACAAAGGTTGCTAAATCATATTTTTTTATTATAATATAAATTTATACTTTTGCACCACTTTAATTTTTTGTTTGTGAGAATAAAAAAAGACTTTGTTGTCCCCTTTAAGGGACTAGCCGACGGAGAGCACCAATTTACGTTTGAAGTTAGCAAATTGTTCTTTGAAGAGTATTGTGGAGAAGATTCTGATTTTAAATCTGGT
Source organism: Bacteroidetes bacterium GWF2_33_38 (assembly GCA_001769505.1). GTDB lineage: Bacteria > Bacteroidota > Bacteroidia > Bacteroidales > GWF2-33-38 > GWF2-33-38. The sequence goes on along the minus strand of MEOF01000049.1, from coordinate 126,359 downwards.
AATTTTAATGTTGATGTTTTATTGACAAAAAAATACAATATTATTACATTACAATTTGACATAAAGGGAAAAGTTGTTTCCGAATGCGATCGATGTCTCGATGACATTGATGTTTTACTAGATATTCAAGAAACCCTTTATGCTAAAATCAGTAATACAGAAATTGAAGAAGATGATTTTATTACAATTTCGTCAGACGATAACGATATTGACGTATCACAATACATTTACGAAATTATTTCTATCTATATGCCTTTGAGAAAAGTACACGAAGAAGGAATGTGCAATAAAGAAATGATTACGAAACTCGAAGAACTCTTAATAGAAGAAGAAACTGAAATAACAGACCCTAGATGGGATAAATTAAAAGATTTGTTGAATAATTAAATATATTAAAAATGGCACATCCAAAAAGAAAGACGTCGAAGCAGAGAAAACATAAAAGAAGAACTCACCACAAAGCTGAGATACCAACAGTTGCAAGCTGCTCAAACTGTGGAGCTACTGTTTTATATCACCGAGTTTGTCCAGAATGTGGATATTATAGAGGTAAATTAGCCGTTGAGAAGCAAGTAACAGCATAATTATATCATGATGAGGATAGGAGTTGATATTATGGGAGGCGATTTTGCTCCCAGACTAACTACTTTAGGTGCTATCAAAGCATACGAGCAACTCCCTTCTAATGTTGAATTAGTATTGTTTGGAAAAAAGGAACAGATACTTGAAATTTTCAAAGAAGTTAACTTTAATCCTAACAACGTAAAAATTCATAATACAAACGAAGTTATTGGAATGGGAGAGCATCCTGCCAAAACTTTTCAACAAAAACCAGATTCGAGCATTGCTGTAGGGTTTAGAGAACTGCTTGCAGGAAATATTGATGGTTTTGCAAGTGCTGGTAGTACTGGTGCTATGCTTGTGGGTGCAATGCACACCATTAAATCTATTCCTGGCGTGATACGACCTACAATTACAGCTGCTTTCCCTAAATTGGACGGAGGCAATTTAATTGTTTGCGATGTTGGAATTAATGTTGATTGCAAGCCCGATATTTTGTATCAATATGCAATACTTGGTTCGCTTTATGCTGAAAATGTTTATGGTATAAAAAATCCTAGAGTTGGGTTATTAAATATTGGTTCGGAAGAGGAAAAAGGAAATTTATTGACGAAATCGGCACACGAATTAATGAAGGGAACTAAAGAGTTCAATTTTATAGGGAATGTTGAAGGTTCTGACTTATTTAGTAAAAATGACTTAGACGTTGTAATCACCGATGGATTTACTGGTAATGTTCTTCTTAAATTTGCTGAATCGATATACAATGTTGCTCAAAAAAGAAACATAAACGATGCATATCTCAATCGTTTTAATTCTGAAAGCCATGGAGGGTCTCCGGTTTTAGGAGTAAACTCTGTTGTGATGATTGGTCATGGTGGATCAAGCGAAATAGCTATAAAAAATATGATTTTACATACACAAAGTATGGCAGAATCAAAAATAGTTCAAAAAATAAAAGAATCATTTAAATAATGACAAAAATTAATGCTGCAATAACAGGCGTAGCCGATCATTTGCCAGAATATATTTTGACAAACGAAGAATTAAGTAAAATGGTTGATACCTCTGATGAGTGGATAATGACCCGAATAGGGATAAAAGAACGCCATATTTTAAAAGGGGAGAAGGGACCTTCAGATATGGGTGCAGAAGCAGTAAAAAAACTTTTAGAAAAAACAAACACGTCTCCCGATGAAGTTGACTTATTGATTTGTGCAACTGTAACACCTGATATGCAGTTCCCTGCAACAGCAAATATTATTTGTGACAAAGTAGGAATTAAAAATGCTTTTAGTTACGATTTAAATGCAGGTTGTTCAGGTTTCGTATTTGCTTTAACCACAGCTTCTAAATTTATTGAAACAGGCTCGAACAAAAAAGTTATTGTAGTTGGAGCTGAAAAAATGTCTTCAATTGTTAATTATGAAGATAGAAGTACTTGTCCTATCTTTGGAGATGGAGCAGCAGCGATTATGTTAGAACCAACAACTGAAAATTTGGGAGTCATTGATTCCATTTTACAAGTCGATGGAATAGGAAGACACTATTTACATCAAAAAGCAGGTGGTTCTGTTAAACCTGCATCGCACGAAACCGTAGATGCAAAAGAACACTTTATTTATCAAGATGGTCAGACGGTTTTTAAATATGCTGTTTCAAGAATGGCAGACACATCTGTAAAAATGATGGAAAAACACAATCTTACGTCTAATGATATTGCATGGTTTGTACCCCATCAAGCAAATATGAGAATAATTGAAGCTACAGCAAAAAGAATGGGATTAGAGAAAGAAAAAGTAATGATTAACATTGAAAAATATGGGAATACAACTGCTGCAACAATTCCATTGTGTTTATGTGATTGGGAAAATCAATTGAAAAAAGGCGATAATGTTATATTATCTGCATTCGGTGCTGGATTTACTTGGGGAACCATTTATTTAAAATGGGCATATAACTCATAAAACATAAAAAGCTTGAATTTTCAGGCTTTCTTTTTATATCCAAAAATTGTTTATATTTGTTTTATTATAATTGTTTCATTAGAAAAGATTATAGGCTTTTCGTAAAAAAAATATTATGGGAAAAAATAATGAAACCGAAGTAAAAGCAATCAACCTGATAGGTGTTGGGACTACGATTGTTGGCGATATTGAGTCGAACGGAGATATTCGTATCGACGGAAGTCTCAATGGCAATTTGAATACAAAAGGTAAGCTTGTAATAGGAGAAACCGGTAAAATAAAAGGGGAAATAATTTGCAAAAATGCTGATATTTCAGGAGTAGTTGAAGGAAGAATTACCATTTCAGAATTACTTACACTAAAACTTACAGCTAAAATTTTTGGCGACATTATAACTAATAGACTTACCGTAGAACCAGGTGCTGTTTTTACAGGAACTTGCAATATGTCAGCTAATTCGGCATCGTTAAATGGAGACCAAAAAAACCAACAGGCAAAACCTGCATTCGAAAAATCAATTAAATAATTACGTTAAGTACTCATCTGTTGCATTTCAGATGGTTGCTGTAATTTTAATCGGAGTTTTTGGTGGTGATTGGCTAGATAAATATTTTGAATTTAAAACGCCTATATTTACTATCTTTCTATCACTAATATCCGTTATGGGCTCTATTTATCTAGTCTTGAAAGATTTTATCAAAAAATAATGATTACCCGACGAGTCATAAGTTATATACTTCTCCTTATTTTTTACATTTCGATTCTTATTTTTCTATACGTGTTTTATGGAGCGGAAAAATCGGTTGTTGGATTTGCCTGCAATCTAATGTTGTTTACATTTTTTGTAACATTAATCAGCTATTTTGCTCTCGATAGTATTCAAAAACATCACGAAAAAAAACGAGCATTTTTAAGCCTAGTTTTTCGAGTAATAAAGCTATTGGTTTACCTGATAGCCTCAATTTTTATATTGTTCTATGCTCCTGAAAAACAGATAAACGAAATTATTATTTTATTCGTCGCACTGTATTTTGCATCTTCGTTTCTCGAAATATTACATGTTGTGTATTTCAATAAGGTCAAGAAAAATCAAACCTAAAACTTCCCTTTTGCAAAAGCAAAAAGGAGAACTTTTCAGCTCTCCTTTTAATTATATTTAGAAAATATTTTTTACTTAACGCTTTCCATATGAGCCATTAAGTCTAAAATTTTGTTTGAATATCCCCATTCATTATCATACCAAGCAATAATTTTGATAAAGTTGTTATTTAATGGAATCCCTGCTTTTGCATCAAAAATTGAAGTGTGAGCATCGGTTATAAAATCACTAGAAACAACTTCATCTTCGGTATAAGCTAAAATTCCTTTTAGTTTACCTTCTGCGGCATTTTTCATAGCAGCACAAATCTCAGCATAAGTAGCAGGTTTGTCAAGTCTAACGGTTAAATCAACTACCGATACGTTTAAGGTAGGAACTCTAAACGACATTCCTGTAAGCTTTCCAGCTAATGAAGGAATAACTTTACCAACAGCTTTTGCTGCTCCGGTTGATGATGGAATAATATTTCCTGCTGCTGCACGTCCGCCTCTCCAATCTTTTGCCGAAACGCCATCAACCGTTTTTTGAGTTGCTGTGGTTGCATGAACAGTTGTCATTAAACCTTCAACAATACCCCAATTGTCGTGTAAAACTTTAGCCACAGGAGCTAAGCAGTTTGTTGTACAAGATGCATTAGAAACCATATGCATATCTTTAGTATAGGTTTCATGATTAACACCCATTACAAACATTGGAGTATCGTCTTTCGATGGAGCTGACATTACCACTTTTTTAGCACCTGCTTTAAGGTGTCCTTCTGCTTTTTCTTTAGTTAAGAAAAGTCCTGTTGATTCAAGAACGTATTCTGCACCAACTTCGTTCCATTTCAAATTTGCAGGGTCTTTTTCAGCAGTTACTCTGATTGTTTTTCCATTCACTACTAAATGACCGTTTTTAACTTCTACTGTTCCATTGAATCTTCCATGAATTGAATCATAACGTAACATATACGACATATATTCAACATCTATTAAATCGTTGATTCCAACAATTTCCATATCATTTCGCTCCATTGCTGCACGAAAAGCCAAACGTCCGATACGACCGAATCCGTTAATACCTACTTTTATTTTTGACATATCATTTAAATTATAAGGTTAAATCTATTTTTAATTGCTAACAAAGTTAATAAAATAACTTGTTTTTTAAATATCTATAAACAAAAAAGGTCTCAAAAAAGAGACCTTTTTTTTAATATTTGGCTCTTATTAGTATTTTAAGAACTTCGAAGTTTTAACTTCTGTTCCTACTAAAACTTTAACAATATAAGTTCCATTATTCAAGCTAGCTACATCAAAGCTATAATTACGTTTCCCTTTAAGTTGGTTGTCGTAAACTTGTTTTGCAACCAATTTGCCTTGTAAGTTGTAAACTGCTATTTGAACATTTGTATTTTCTTTAATTGTTAATGTAACATTTGCAATATCAACAACAGGATTTGGAAAAACATTAATAAACTTATCTGCTGCTTTGCTTGCGATATCTTTAATTTCTTTTACAGCTGTTGGTCCTTTTAAAGTTTCTGTTCTGAAAATTCCTCTACCATGCGTTCCAGCATATATAAATCCATGATTATAAACTCCTGTTTTCCAGCTATTTGGATTTATTTGTTGACGAAGCATGTAAGTAGGAACTGTCGGAAATCCTTCAGCGGCAATCCAAACAGGAGTAGTAGCCGTAATATCTTCGGTATAATAAACACCCGTTTCGGTTCCCAACATAACAAAGTTTTCTAAATCCCAGTCGATAAGAACTGAATAGGCAGGAGCTTCAGGTAAGTTTCCTTGTTTTGATACAAATGTTGGAGTTGCCGAAGTTGCATCTTCAGAATAATATACATATTCTGTTTCTCCATAGTTTCCTAAAGAAATAACAACTCTATCTGGATTTTCTGGGTCAACTGCAATTCCTGTAATTATTTGGCTAAACGAAGCGATTAAGTCTGCCTCGGCTAAAGCTGAATCTATTTCGGCTCTTGCATAAAGAACACTGTCAATTCTATATAAATACCCATAATCAGTTGCGACATACAAATAATTTCCATCTTTTGAGAACTCCAATGTTTCAACAGTTCCAAGCATATTTGTTCCAATGAAATGTGTAGTTGGAGATGCTTGACTCAACGGATCTCTAGCAAAAATAACACTATTGTCGAATCCAATAGCAATCGCTGCTTGATAAGTATCTTGAACACGAACAGTGTCACCATATAGATATTCCTTATCAGTAATATGAAAAATTGGCAACTCATTAATGCTGCTCTTCAAATGCAATGTATCTCCCAATTCGATGTAAACAGAATCTTCATGAGTCGGATTTGTAATTGAATCTGGTAATTCTTTAGGCAGTATATACTCTACAGAATCAGTACTGTAAACATCGTTAAACGATTCCCATAATTTTAATGGCGTTACAAAGTTTCCACCACCTCCATAATAATAACTACTCATATATTCACCTTTAGCAAATCCAATGCGAACATCTGTGTAATAAACAGAACCAAACGAAATATCTGGATTTAATGTAGAAACTTCGCAATATCCTCCGTCTCCACCAGAAACCTCAACAGCTGCTTGATCGGTATTTCCTTCGCGAGAAATATACTGTGTTCCATTGTCTTGTGTTCCTCCAACGACTTCGCCAGTTGGAGAAAAAGCAATTGCATAGAATTGTGTTACATTGTAGTTTCTGTTAGCAGTATAAAAACTTGTTCCTCCATCATCAGTTTTAGAAATTCCTCCATCACAACCAACATAGAATGTTGAATGATTTGCATAATCAGGATGGAAAACGATGGTGTGAATATCGGCATGAACATAATTTGGGTGATATGGACTTAAACTCCAAAGTGTTGTTTGTTCAAAAGAACCTCCATTTTCCCATACCCACAAATCAATACCTCCTAACACAACTTTATTTTTGTTTCCTGGAAATACTGCAATTACATTGTCATATTCGCCTTGATTACGATATGGTTGAAAATAATCGCCACCAGTTGCAATCACACTCCATTTTTGTCCTTTATCCGTTGAACGGTAAACATGATCCATCGTGCCATCACTCTTTGCAGCAGCACAATAAACATAGTTTGGATCGTCAGGAGAAAAAGCAAACTCTATGCGACCAACCCCCGAAGAATTAATTAATTCAGCTGCTTGATAGCCAGAAGATTTTGATTTTAATACGAATGATAAACTATCAGCATCACTATTAGCTTGAGCAAGAAAACAAGAAACTCCAACAGCCGTAATAACAGTACCATCGCTAGCAACTTTTACGTCAGAACTTCTCATGTTTTGATATGTGAATGCAAATGGGCAAACCCAAGTTGCTCCACCATCGTCGGTTACTCGGAGTCCTTTTTTTGTTGCAGCATAAATTCTATTTTCGTTGGTTGGGTCAGCTGCTAATTTATTAACTTCTATAAAAATATCTTTTTCATCGTCGGTAGTCCAAGTTGATGCTAATTGAGTCCAAGTTACACCTAAATCTTCCGATTTCCAGATTCCTTGTCCATAAAAACCTCCACTTCCAACTCCTGTTGGATGATACATTCCCTCGCCTGTACCTGCATAAATATCACCATTTGCAGCTTGACAAATCGAAACAAAGTTCAAATTGTCCCAAGAATCACTTTCATCGGTAATTTTGTTCCATGACTGACCGGCATTTGTAGATTTCCATATACCACCAGAAACTCCTGCGGCAAATAATAAATCATGATCGTCTTTATCAATAAGAATTGCTCTTGTTCTACCACCAACATTATCAGGTCCCATTTCAATCCACTCAGGAACTATTGAACTTGTGTTTTTATTCATTCGTAATGCCCTTGCTTGTTGTTGAGCTTTAATAACATCTTTAGGGTCAATTTCGCCAGTTACAAAGTTTGCCTGACGTTTATTTCTCCACTCCATAGCTCCCGAAATATCTCTTTTTTTAGCATACTCCGACTTTTCTCGAGGAACATAAACGCTACTTTTTTCTTTAGACAAAGAATAAGTGCCAAAAATTCCAGCGACAAATGCGATTAAAAATAATGGTAAAATTCTAGTTTTCATGTTGTTATATTTACTTAACTAATTATTACATATTTAGAGCACCAATATACATCTATTTTGAAAAAAATCAAAGGTTTTTTGACGAGTTAAATATGTTTTTCCGCATGATATGAGGAACGCACCAAAGGGGCGCTTTCAAAAAACTTAAACCCTTTCTCTAATCCCACTTTTTTGTATTGGTCAAATTGTTCTGGAGTTACATAACGTTCGACAGGTAAATGTTCTTTTGTTGGTTGCAAATATTGTCCAATCGTCATGATGTCACATTTAACTTTTAATAAATCGTCCATAACTTGATATATTTCATCATCGGTTTCACCTACTCCTACCATTATTCCTGATTTTGTTATAATTCCGTTTTCTTTCAAATATCGCAAAACCTCCAAGCTTCGCTCATAAATTGCTTGGTTACGCAATAATTTCGTGGTTCGAATTCCTGTTTCAAGATTATGTGATACAACATCGGGTTTGACTTCAATAATTTTATTGAGTAATTTTTTATTTCCTTGAAAATCAGGAATCAATGTTTCAATCGTTGTTTGTGGATTTAATTGTTTGATTGCACGAACGGTCTGAGCCCAAATTTCTGCTCCACCATCAGGAAGGTCGTCTCTATCGACAGAGGTTACTACGCAATGTTTTAGTTTCATCAATTGAATCGATTTTGCGACATTCATTGGTTCTTCAACGTCAACAATATCGGGTTTCCCAGTTTGTACAGCACAAAATTTACATGACCGAGTGCAAATATTTCCTAAAATCATGAAAGTGGCTGTTCCATTTCCCCAGCATTCTCCAATGTTTGGACAACTTCCACTTTGGCAAATTGTGTGTAATTTGTGGGATGAAACAATTTCTTTAACAGCAACATAACTTTTTCCTATAGGAAGTTTTACTTTTAACCACGAAGGTTTTGTTCTCATTGTCATTTTGGTATGATTTGCCGACAAAGATATTTTTTTATAATTAATTTTTGTGGCGATTTATCAAAATTCCGATTCATCAATACTCTTTTGGCGTTTGCTATAAACCTTTCCTATTCGATAGCTTAGAAATAATGATAGATAAATTTGATTATTTTCTTCAATAGCCATTATTGGAGTTTCCTTTATATAAGCATCTAGAATAATTCCTAAATCAATGGCTCTCAAAAATTCATCGTATTCTCCAAACTCAAAAGTAAATCCGTATTTGAAATAAGCACCTGGAATAAATTTCAACTCATCAATTCCTATCCAAAACGATGATCGGCTATAAATATCGGTAACATTATGAATGGTTGAATTAAATTTTTCGGTTACAACATAGTATTCATTTGGTGTTCCAGTTGGGTACAATACTTCGTAGTACATTGGCTTTACAATTCCGAGCGATGAACCAAAAGTAAAATAGCGGCGAACCGATATTCCTCCTTTGTCAAACTTTGAATATAATTCCTTTTGTCGTCCAATGCCAACTCTTAAAGACATTAGTGAATTTAATTTCCCGAAAACAAATCGTTTCTGATTTTGATCAATATACGGATTTTGAGTTTTTTTTTCTTTCGGGTGATTAATCGTTACCAAATCAATTTCGATAAGATTTTTTTTATATCCATCAAGCCTTTTGGCATGTTGATAGCCAATTCCATATCCTGTAGAACTAAGATAGCCTCCAAATGAAGTCTCGTTACGAAAAAATATTTTTCGCTGATCGTCAATTTCACCCTGAGAATACAAATTGCCGACAAGGACACAAAAAGAAATAAGCAAAAATATTCGCTTAAACATAAAAAACGCAATTGATAACAATTACAAATTTACTAAAAAAAATGGAAGAGAAAAGAAATTGAGTAGTATGATTATGCTAAATCCTGAACTTGTTCAGTTTTTGCTTGTCCGTAAGCTGGACATTTTTCGTGGCTTTTGCATGAGCTAAAAACTATACTCATAACCACTAGCACCAATGTTGCGTATAATAATTTTTTCATTTTACTATTCTTCAATCATAATCATTTGATGCACAAACATACTTTTTTTTTACAATACTTCAAAAAAAAAACATGGTTATTTATAAATTATTTGTTTTTTTCGAAATATTATGCTTCACAAACTATGTTTTAAAATAAGATTATTCGTAATTTTAAAAATACATTAGATGTGAATCGAATTTTATATCTAATTTTGTTTCAAATCACGTTAGATTATTGATTATGATTAAAGCAATTTTTGAGCATCGAACCATTAGAAAATACAAATCGGATTCGATTGAAGACGAACAATTAAATAAAATTTTAAAAGCAGCATCAAGAGCTTCGAACACTGGGAATATGCAAGTTTATAGCATTATCGTTACCAAAGATTCTGATATAAAATCGCAATTATTGGGCTGTCATTTTAATCAAAAAATGGTAACTGATGCTCCTGTAGTATTAACTTTTTGTGCCGACTTTAATCGTTTTAATAAATGGTGTGAATGTAGAAATGCGAAACCTGGATACGACAACTTTTTATCATTTTACACAGCATCGATTGATGCCGTAATTGCCGCCCAAAATGCTGCAATTCAAGCCGAAGACGAAGGTCTTGGAATTTGTTATTTAGGGACAACGAATTACACTGCTGCAAAAATTGTTGAAATTCTTAAACTTCCCAAGGGAGTTGTTCCGGTTACCACCTTAGTTGTGGGTTATGCCGACGAACAGCCGAAATTAACCGACCGACTTCCATTAGAAGCAATTGTACACAACAATGTTTATCACGATTATACAAAAGACGATATCAATAATTTGTATTCAGAAAAAGAAAATCTCGACGAAACCAAAGATTTAATTAAGGTAAACGAAACCGAAACCTTAGCTCAAATATTTACCGAAAAACGATACACAAAAACAAATAATATTCATTTTTCAAAAGAATATTTAGATGTTATCAGCAAACAAGGGTTTATGAATCACGAGTAAAAACTTGAAAAAAGGTATTTACTTAAGACTTCCTTTTTGTATTTTTCTCACTAAATTTCGAACTAAACAACGCGGTGCAAATCGAACCGACAACACCGATAGTTTATTTATAAACCCAGTAATGGTAATTACTTTTCCTTTTTGAAGTCTTTTATATCCTATTTTTGCAACACTTTCGGCGGAAGCAACGGGCATTTTTTTAAACAAATCGGAACCGTCCAACGAAGCTTTGTTTTCGAAGTCAGTTTTGGTTGGCCCTGGACAAAGAGCTGAAACACAAACCCCTGTTCCTCTAAGTTCACCTGCAAGCCCTTCGGTATATGAAAGCACAAAAGCTTTTGTTGCATAATAGACAGTCATGTATGAACCCGGCATGAAAGCAGCAACCGATGCAACATTCAAAATTTTTCCTGATTTTCGTTGTATCATATCGGGCAAGAATAGTTTTGTGATCTGAGTCAACGTAAGAATATTTAATCGTATCATTTGAGCCTCTTTTTCAAAACTTGTTTCCCAATATTTTCCAAAATCGCCAAATCCAGCATTATTTATAATTGTGTCAACACATAATCCTTGTTTATCAATTTCTGATTTAATAAACTCAGCCGAATTATTCTCCGATAAGTCTTTTGGTATAAATCTCACATCTATTTTTTCATTGATTTTGAGCAATTCCGCTTTTACCTCTTCTAGTTTGTTTTTGTTCCTAGCAACTAAAATTAAGTTGTGGGTATCTTTAGCCAAAAGTTTAGCTAACTCGTATCCTATTCCTCCTGAAGCTCCTGTTACTAATGCGTAATTCATATGTTATATTTTTTCTAAAATTAATGTAAAAGAATCATTCTTTTAAAATTCAGAGAACTCAAAAGGTGTCGTAAATTTAAGTGAAGTGTATGATTTCTTAGCGAATACCTTGTTTCTATTTCTGGATAAAATCGTTATATTCTTTCAACAGTGGGTCAAAAACATGGTATTGAATAAGTGTGAATTCGCCGTTTTCAAATACTCCATACATTTTATCAGGGTCGTATTCAAAAGGTTTTCCACTTTCTGAAATTAATCCGTTCCCTTTTCGCAAATATGCCTTGAATTGTTTTTTTATTCCGCTCACTTCTTCAACAGTAAAGATATATTTAGGTGTAGCTGCATTTAACGAATCTTGTTTTTTCTTTTCCATATTGGGAATCAACGCCTCAAAATTTATTCTTTTATAATATGAAAAATATTCTTTTGCACGAATGGTGTCGAAGTTGGCTATAATATTTTCTTTAAACTTTTCAAGAACATAATTATTTTCGTCAACTCGTGTAATTTTGAACGATTTTTCGGGTTCCATCGGATGCTCTAGTGTTATTGAAGCAATATCTTCGAAACGATAATTAAAAATTGTTGTGTTTCTCCATAAAACCTCATCTAAAAAATATCGTGTTGATAAATATCCATTAAACCCCTGAATGGTAACAATGAACGGGGTTGACGAGTCTTCTAGCATCATATATGTTCCTTGATTATCTCGGGTTGCTCCTCCAACATAATAGGTTTTGGTTAATTCGTTGTTTTGGTAAATTTCAACTTTTGTTGAAAGGGTAGCCAATGATTTAACCACATTTTCGAAAGCAGAATTCGGCACTGGGCTTTTCACGTCGATACGGTTGATTGTTTTTAACAAAATATCGATGGCGTCCTTTCTTGCAGCATATTTTCCGTTTACCATCCAAACTCCGTTTATTCGCTCAAGCAAAACTTGTTGATTGGTTTTATCAACCATAAATATTTTATCAATCGACGAAGTATCTTCAACAGCAAAATCGCGAAGATCTTTTTTTATAGAAGATTTGTTTTGAGTAAAAAATATAATTCCAGCAGTAATCGAAAGCAAAATCAGAATAACAATCCCTGTTCTGTATTTTTTCATTTTTCTAGGATTTTTTTAACAATTAAGGCTGTAAAGTTAATAATTTATAATGAAATGCGAAGAATGAAAAATCATTTTGAAACTTCATTCTGCAACTCAAAAACCAACGTCAATTTTGAAATATCTATCGTTTATGGTTATTTCAGAAAACCTTTCCTTCGAGATTTTTTATAAAATTCACCGTGTTTTTATTTAATGTTGGAAATGTTTTATACTTTTGAAAAAACAATGCCAACCATTATGTAAGATGCCTAGCAGTTGTGAATAAAAATAATTTAGTATAAAAATGTCGCATCAAAATACATCAACAAAATCGATTCTTTTTGCTTTGTTGGCAAATCTAGGGATAGCTATAACCAAAACAGTTGCCGCAGTAATTACTGGTTCGGGAGCAATGCTGGCAGAGTCGATTCACTCATATGCTGATTGTGGAAATCAGGGGCTTTTGTTTTTTGGGCTCAAAGCCATGAAGAAGAAACCAGATATTGAGCATCCGCTTGGTTACGGAAAAGAAATTTATTTTTGGTCATTTATTGTGTCCTTGATTTTGTTTAGCATGGGGGGATTGTTTTCGATATACGAGGGCGTTCATAAACTAAGTTCTCACGAAGGATTGAATAGCCCAATGATTGCAATTGCCGTTTTATCGGTTAGTATGATTCTCGAAGCGGCTTCGCTTTATGGTTGTATCACACAAATTAATAAATTGAGACATAAAGTTTCGCTTTGGACATGGTTTAAAAATAGTCGCCAAAGCGAATTGGTTGTAGTGTTGGGCGAAGATATTGCAGCATTGCTGGGATTATTTTTTGCACTCATTTCGGTTGTACTGGCTGTCGTAACTGGAAATCCGATTTTCGACGCAATTGGTAGTATCGGAATTGGTGTTTTATTGATTATAATTTCTTTATTTCTTGCTGTAAAAATCAAAAGTTTATTGATTGGACAAAGTGCCGACAGCGAAACAAATATTGAAATAAAAAATATGTTGGAAGCTAGATCAGAAGTCGAAAAAATACTGAATTTAATCACGCTTCAATTAGGTCCTCAAGTAATGGTTGCCGTAAAAGCAAAAATGACAAAAGTTGATTCTGCCGAGCAGTTGATACAAAGCATTAATATTTGCGAATCAGAATTGAAAAAGAAAATTCCTGCAATTCAATGGGTTTTTTTCGAACCTGATTATGACGAATAATTTAATTTTCGCAACCTGAATATAAATGTGTTTTTAAAAATGTATTTATAAAACATATCTCGGTTAAACCCGTCGCTTTTCTATATAATTTTGAGGAGTTTTTCAATTCAAAAAAATAAGGTATCTACAAGCATTAGATTCTTGCAAATGGAAATGAAAAATCATTTATAAAGAAAACAATGAGACAAAATTTATTAATTCGAGATGTTACCTTGCGAGATGGACATCAATCGTTATTTGCAACTCGTATGAATCAGACTCAAATCGACCGAGTTCTTCCTTTATTTAGAGAGGCAAATTTTTATGCATTGGAAGTGTGGGGTGGTGCGGTTCCAGATTCAGTAATGAGATATTTGAACGAAAATCCTTGGGAACGATTAGAAAAAATTAAAGCTGTAATTGGTGATGTTTCTAAGCTAACTGCATTGTCGAGAGGACGAAATTTATTTGGCTACAATCCATATCCCGATGAAGTTATTGAAGGATTTTGTAAAAATTCTATTGAGTCGGGTATTGGAATTATGCGAATTTTTGATGCTTTAAACGATGTTGAAAATATAAAGTCGAGCGTAAAATTTGTAAAAAAATATAATGGAATCGCCGACTGTACGGTTTGTTACACCGTAGATCCTAAATTTTCGACCAAAGAACGTGTAAAAGCGATGCTTCATGCTAAAAAACTACCTTCGAAAATATTTACGGTCGATTATTTTGTAAATCTGGCTAAGGAGTTCGAAAAGCTTGGTGCTGACATGATTACCATAAAAGACATGGCAGGATTAATAACTCCTTTTAAAACTAGCGAGTTAATTTCAGCATTGAAAAAAGAAGTGAAAATTCCAATTGATTTTCATACACATTGTACTCCTGGATATGGCTTGGCATCATCGTTAACGGCAATTCTTAATGGAGTTGATATTCTTGACACAGCAATTGGTTGTTTTGCAGGAGGTCCTGCGGCTCCATCGTTCGAAATTATTCAATTGTTTTGCAATAAGCTAAAAATTAAAACGAATGTAAATTTAGAAGCCGTTTCAAAAATCAATAAAGAATTAAAAGTCATAAGAAAAGAACTTACCGAGTTCGATTCGTATCAAATGTTCCCTATAGACTTTGATATTACCAGCACCAAACTTCCGATAGAGATTGATAAATTGTTCGATTTGGCAATTTCGGAAGCAACGCTTGGCTCAGAAGAAGATTTATTAGAAACTTGTTTGGAAATAGAAAAATATTTTAACTACCCTGAACCTGATGTTGAAGTTAAAAAAGCTGAAATTCCTGGTGGCATGTACACCAATATGTTGGCACAGCTCAAACAATTAAAATTAGAAGCTCTTTTACCAAGAGTATTAGAGTTAGTTCCAGTTGTTCGATTAGCCGCAGGCTGTCCTCCACTGGTTACGCCTACTAGTCAAATAGTTGGAGTGCAGGCTGTTAATTGTGTTATTGATGAAAATAAAAATATGCCATATTACAGCAATAAATCAGTTCAGTTTGTGAATTTGGTAAAAGGGCAGTATGGAAAAACCCCAATACCTGTTGACCCGAATTTTAGATTAAAATTAGCCGGAACAAAAAAAGAAGTTCCGTATGATACAAAAGCATACGTAAAGCAAGAAAATCCTATTTTAAAAGAATTTGGAGGAGTTAGTCTAGCTCAAAACGAAAAAGATGAATTACTGCTTGAGTTATTTCCACAAGTGGCAAATACATTTTTGAAAAAGAGAGCCGAAGAACATTTCTATAACGAAATATTTAGAGTTGAGGACGAAAAGCGTCGAAAATATCTCGAAAAGCGTGAAAAATATTTAAAAATGTCACCTGAAGAGAAAAAAGAACGATTAATTAAAGGTTTGTACAATTTCCCATGGACTACGCAATATAGCGAAGATGTTCTTGACCAAACTTAGAACTTCTAAGGTGAGTTTTTTTTGGGGAGTATAAATCCAGTTTGTTTTTCCTGTTTTGTATTTCACTGTCTTTCAATTATTTCATCAAGATAATTAGAAAAAGGGCTATGTTATAATCTTGATTTTTCGAGTTTTTTATTTGTTCAACAGAAAGTCGTAAGCTTATATTTTCAACGAGTATAGCTCTCATTTTTATAACGTCTTTTTTTTATAAGATTACCAATCGTCATAAATTTTAAAAATTTTATGATAAAATTTAACGCTTTAATGTTACTTTAGATTTTTGATTTAATACTCATGCGAAAAATTTCGATTTCCGATAAGTTAATTTTGGTCTTCTTGTTTGTGAGCACGATAAGCATATTTATAATCGGGTATTATTCGTTTTATCATGCTAAAAAAGCAATCTTAGAACGTACATTTAATCAGTTGACATCGGTGCGAGTTGTGAAAACTCATTTGGTCGAGAAGTTTTTCAACGATTGTATCAAAGAAATTCAACTTGTAAATTCATCTTCCGATATAAAAAAAATATTAGCTCAAATAAACGAATCTGATTCATGTTCGAACTACGAAATAATCAACGATAGTCTACGAAATTTGGAAAACGAATTTGTAAATCAATTGTCGAAAAAACATTACAATCGGATAACTATAATTGGAAAGAATCGCAAGGTATTTCATTTAAAATCGAACGCAGATAACACAAATCAAGATTACGACTTTTTGTGGCAGCAGTCAATAATTAGCGACTCGCTTTACATTAACGATTTGACAAAACTCAGTAACTTGAGTCAGCCGCTTGTTACACTTAGTTCTAAAATTACCGACTCGTCGAATCAAGTAGTTGGAATTCTTGTTTTTGAGATTTCGCTAAAAGCCATAAACGCTATTATGCTTGAAGATAATCCCTCGAATGGGCTTGGAATTTCGGGAGAATCGTATTTAGTTGGGCACGATTATTTAATGCGAAGCTCCTCTCGGTTTCAATCGAATTCGGTTTTGAAAACCATTGTTAAAACTGAAGCCAGTATCGCTTCTTTTAACAATAATCCAGGAACTCAAATTATAAAAGATTACAGAGGGATAGAGGTTTTGAGCTCGTATAGCAAAATAAATATTCCAAACCTCGAATGGGCAATTCTTGCCGAAATTGATTATGAAGAAGCAACCATTCCGATTTATAAAATCAGAAACGAAATACTATTTATCAGCGTTTTTATTTTTTTTATGGTTTTAATGGTTGTTATTATTGTTTCGCAAAAAATTACACTCCCAATTAAAAAATTGAACCATGCTGCTCACGAAATAGGCAAAGGAAATTTCGAGATTCAAATTAAACATAAATTGAACGACGAAATTGGCGAACTTACCGATTCGTTTAATAAAATGGCGAATAAATTAAAAGAGCAAAGCGAAGAGTTAAATTCCGAACGAATAAAAAGTCTTAGCTCGTTAATCGACGGGCAAGAATCGGAACGAATGAGGCTCTCACGCGAATTGCACGATAGTTTAGGACAATTACTAATCGGTCTCAAGTTGAAATACGAAAGCTGCTTAGATCAATCGAAATTGACAAGCGAAACGGAGGATAAATTTTATGAATTGGGCTTGCTTTTCGATAAAACCATAGAAGAAACACGACGAATTTCGAACAATTTAATGCCGGCAGCCCTCTCGGAGTTTGGTTTAGTATCTGCCGTTCGAAACATCTGTAACGAAATATCCGAAACAACTAAAATTAATATTCTTTTTAAGTCAGAAGGAAATAGCAACGACATTGATTCGAAAATAAAAACATACTTGTTCCGAATTATTCAAGAAGCTCTGACAAATATTTTAAAACATTCGCAAGCAAATAGTGCAAGCATTCAACTATTTTTTGACAAAGAATTTGTAAAATTGCTTATCGAAGATGATGGAGTAGGTTTTGATAAATCCAACATAAAATCACAAAACTCGAATGGGTTAAATAATATAAAAGATCGAGTTGCATTATTAAAAGGAACTTGCTCTGTCAAATCAGAAACATTAAAAGGAACTCAAATACATATCGAAATACCCTTGCGAAAAAAAATATTATGAGTAAAATAAAAATCATATTGGTCGACGACCATCAAATTGTTCGTGACGGAATTAAATCCTTATTATCTGATAACTCCGAAATAGAAATAATTGGAGAAGCCAAAGATGCTCACGAATTTTTCGATATTCTTAAAACCAAAATCCCAACGATGGTTCTCCTCGATATATCGCTTCCAACCATGTCGGGTATCGAAATCTCAAAAATATTAGCGGTCGAATATCCACAAATTAAAATTTTAATGCTGTCGATGTACACCTCAGAAGATTTTATTTTCAATGCATTGAAAGCTGGTATTCATGGATATTTACCCAAAAATACTACTCGAAAAGAATTGCTACTCGCCATTAACGAAATCTACAACGGAAACGAATATTTTAGCAAAGCTATTTCCGATACGATTTTGAAAAGTTACGTAAAAAGTGCCAAACAAGGGAACAGTGTTTCCGACGATAAAATGTCGAGCCTTTCAAATCGTGAGCGAGAAATACTTTTGTACGTGGTTGAAGGAATGAGCAACCCGAGCATTGCTCAGCGACTTTCTATCAGCATACGAACTGTCGAAACTCACAAAACTAGCATCATGCGAAAACTTGATTTGAATAGCACCGTTGATTTGGTGAAATTTGCTATAAAAAACAAAATTATAGAACTTTAAATCAATAGCTCGGTTAATTTTTTTAAGCATTTGATTTTAAGAACTTTGCCAAAGTTTATATCAAATTAAAATATTGCTGATTATCTGCAGGTTATACTCTAGTTAAAATCAACTTTGGCAAAGTTGAGCGAACTATAGTTAAATCTCATTCGTTGAAATTTATAATTTCGAACCTTAATAGGTTTCTATTTATTGAATGGATGCTACTTGATTAGCAATTGGCTTTAAGAAAGGGTTATTTTAATTTCTTTTGCTTAATTTTTCATTTTATTTAATTTTTCTTCCTCTTTCGGAGGATATATTGTTAAAATTAAATCAAAGTCTATATCTTTTATATCTTTCTCGTTACGTCTTGTTGGTCTATATTCAATTTTATTATCATATTTAATAAATAAATATCTATGTTTTTTTCTGTATTTTTTAAAAGATTCTAAAATATCTTTTTTCATTGGGCTCCCAATTTCATCTAATAAAAATTTTACATAATCTTTTTCATCTGTTGTATATTCTCCAAGTTTATGAAGTTTATTATTAATCCTTTTACGATCAACTGCTCCCCAATATTTAAGTAAACACATAGTTTCTCTATTGCTTTTAGAATATTTCCATTCAGGGTGAACGTCTGTTTTTTCAACATATTTGATGTTTTTTGCATTTACGCCATCTATTTTGTAATATAACACATAATTACAATCACAACGACATGCAAGACCATAAGTATTAAATCCAACATATAAGGTATCATTATTTTCATAACAAAATGGATTAAATGAAGTACAGCAAACACAATGGACTCCAATTGAAATTGAAATATTTTCATTTTTTCTAATATTTTCAATTATACCATATTTACAATCTCCTATGCAACCTGTGTGGTTAAACTTTTTAATAGTAGCCGTAGAAAAAAGATTATTGCTAAATATTGCAATAATATAAATTGTTATACCAACTCGTCTCAACATGTTTTCTTAATTAAATAACTCCAAATTTTGCAAACGACCGAATGCAGTTCGTCTAAAAAACCTTCAATAAGATTTAATTTTGGACTAATTTAAATCGATTATACGAGTGTACAAAATATATAACGGTTATTTTTTGCCCTAGTCGGAATCTTTTCTACAACAATCCGAAATTATCACAAAAAAATTTGAAGCAAAGAGCAAAATTTGTATGCAAATCGGAGTGGTGAGAGAAATCTACTGGCGGAAACCGTTTCGTCAGGCATCTACTCGACTGTGCGTTCGTGCTTTATTTTGTTTTTATTTCACATTTAAACATAATCCCTAACTCAATAATCAATTGAAAATCATTAATCCAAGATACATTCATTTTTTCACACACATTAGGAATTTTAATTTTAATTTTCGTAGTATTTATTGCTGTTACTTTTTCTTCCTTTGTAACGACTGTTGCGTTTTCTCTTAATGCATGTGCAATTACCCAAGGGTCAGCCAATGACCTTGCCTTTGTATTATCAACTAAATACTTGTGGTTTGGGTCAGCAGAATAAATGTCTTTTAGGCATTTTGTTACTTGCTCGTCAATCTTTCTAATCGGAATTTTACTTGACTTCAACCATTTTGACAAATCATCATCTGTTCGAACAATTTCATCATAAACCACCTCTGGCATAAAGATGATATTATTAGAACCCAACATATTAAGCATATCCCAATAACTTGGACATATTTTGGGTGAGTAGTATTTTTGCCAAGCTTGAATAAGCACATTAGCATCTAAGCAGAATTTTTTATCAATTATACTCATCTGTACATTTGTGCTTCAAGTTTGGGAAATTTATTTACCTGAACATTTAATAAGTTACTTGCCATAGATGGTTCAATTACACCTCCACGAAAAGCATCTAATACAGTTTGTGTAAATAATCGACTATTTCTGTTTAGTTGCAGTAAAAAATAATTTGGTCCGCCTGGTTTTTCTTTCTCTTTCTGCTTAATTTTCTTTGCTTCTTCTCTTTTTAAGAATTCGTTATATTCAATGTCGGCTAAATGCTTCAATTGTTTATATGCACTTAATGAAATAACGTTAAGGTTGAATGCTCTAACCAATAATGCAAAAGAGCTAACCCCAATTATTTTAGCATTTTTAAAAATTTCTTTAGCATTATCAAAAGCCTTATCATCAAGACTGTCAATGAATCTCTTAGGCATTAATGCGTTTGCAGCAACTTCATTGCAGAATAATTCAATTGGATTATAATCACCAGCATTTTTTATTGATGGCTCTACGTCATTTGATATTCCCGTCTCGGCAATCCAAAGGTGAGAAAGTTCGTGAACTAAAGTAAATAATTGAGGAGCATTCCAATCGTCTGAATTAATAAATATGAAAGGAGCAAAGTTGTCTGCAATTGCAAAACCTTGAATTTCATTTGAGTCCAACTTTAGCCTTGAATGGATAAAACTAGTCCTTGAAATAAAAATCCCATTTGATTCAGCCTTATCAATCCATTCAATGATTGGATTATTAGATTTATAATTTAATGGGTTGATATTTAGCGTAGCAAGAATATCATTAGCAACAAGTACTGGATTATCTTTAATAGTGAATTTGCCAATAAATGGAACTCTGTTTTCATTATTATCTTCGTTTACTTCGCTAATCCAAGCTTGTTTTTGTTGTATTTCTCGAATTATGAAAATTGAAGATGTACTTAATTCTTTTGAGCCTGTTTTTCTGAAATCTTGAAGAGGTTGAAAATCTGTTGGTACATCAGGTAGAAAAAATAATGCAAATGGTCTTCTATACGCTTTCGCTAAAGTCTGTGCCTGTCTAATGGTCGGATAATCTTCTCCATTTTCCCAATCCTTGAACTTATCAATAGAAACGGCAACTTTAGATGCAGCAATTTTTTCAGTCATCTTTGCTGATTCTCTTGCCCATTTAAAGACTTTTGCTGTTATGTATGCCTTTTCTGCCATATTACAAAAATACAAATTTTATCTCAAATCAAGGTTTTAATTTATGAAAAGCTGTTTCTTCTTTGCATCATGTGCAACATCATTTCGTCAAGAACCTTCATCAAAGTTTAATTTTTGACTAAATTAAAGCGATTATACGAGTTTACAAAATACATTGAGGTTATTTTCTGCCCTTGTCGGAATCCTTTCCGACAACAGACCAAAGCATACACGAGAATTGGAGCAAAGAGCAAAATTTAGTATTTTAAGATATGGCGAGTAAACTCTATGTTTAGACCTCCGTATCTAATTTCCTTTTACAAATCTTTCGGTCAGTAAAAATAAGTAAAACACGTACTTATTTTTACGTAATCACACAATTGACTAAAAACGGTTTTTCTTTCATATTTGCTTAGTTTTAAAATAAAAAAATTAGGCAATGAAAAATGTTAAATTAATCATCGTTTCTACTCTTTTTTTAGTTCTTATAAATAGTTTTGCTTTTTCGCAAGAAACCACAGAAGAAAGCACAAATCCATTTAGTGCAAGTTGCGATTTAATGAGCCGATACGTGTGGAGAGGAATCGATTTTGGAGGATCGCCTAGCATTCAACCCGGAATAGAATACAGCAAAAACGGATTTGCATTTGGTGCATGGGGAGCTTTTGCAACAAATTTTACGGGTGCTCAAGAAGCCGATTTGTATGCAGCTTACACTTTTAACGAAAAATTTTCAATCACATTTACCGATTACTTTTTCCCCGACGAAACAGCCGATTATAAATATTTTGAGCTTCACGAAGCATCAACCGGACATGTTTTTGAAACTACATTGGCTTTCAATGGAACCGAAAAATTACCACTATCAGTCCTTATTGCTGCAAATGTTTGGGGAGCCGACGCCCGAAAAATTAATACCGATGGAACTACCGGAAGCATACAGTATTCAACGTATGGGCAATTAGCCTATTCTTTCAAAAACCTTTCTGTTTTTATTGGATTTAATTTAACGAATCCCGACGAAAACAAGGGCGAATCAGGATTTTATGGCGACAATTATGGGATTACAAATTTAGGATTTACCTCAACCAAAGAAATTAAAATTACCGACGAATATAAACTACCATTATCAGTATCATTAATTACAAATCCGCAAGCCGAAAAAATATATATGGTGGCGGGAATATCTTTTTAAAAAAACAGAAAATTAAAAATAAGAATTTGAATTCGAATTTATTTTTCGCTTTGCAAATTTGATAATATTATAAACTTTCAAATTAATAATTAAAAAACAAAAATTATGTTAGACACTGGTTCAACTGGGTTTATGTTGCTCGCAACAAGTTTAGTTATGCTGATGACTCCCGGATTAGCATTTTTCTACGGCGGATTGGCAACAAAAAGAAACATTTTAGGTATTATGATTCAAAGTTTTGTCTCGCTTGGCTGGACAACTGTGCTTTGGGTTGCCTTTGGTTATTCGCTTTGCTTTAGCGGTGGCGAAGGTGGAATAATTGGTGATTTCCAAAAAGCTTTTTTAAATGGCATTTCTCCAACTTCAATGTATTCGAATGGAAAAATTCCTGAATATGTCTTCTTCGCTTATCAAATGATGTTTGCAATTATTACTCCTGCTCTTATTACCGGAGCTTTTGTAAATCGTGTTTCGTTTAAAGCATATTTTATTTTCTTAACTGTTTGGCAAATTTTAGTTTATTATCCATTCGTACACATGATTTGGGGCGGTGGTTTATTAGCTCAATGGGGCGTTTTAGATTTTGCTGGAGGTATTGTTGTTCACGTTACAGCTGGTTTTGCTGCCTTGGCTTCAGTATTTTATGTTAAGGCTCGTGTTGACAAAGATTCAACTCCAAACAGTATTCCGTTAGTTGCAATTGGTAGCGGACTTTTGTGGTTTGGTTGGTATGGTTTCAATGCAGGTAGCGAAGTTGCGGTTGATTTTATAACTTCAACAGCATTTTTAAATACCGATATTGCGGCATCTTTTGCAACTATTGCTTGGTTAATTATTGAATGGAGCCGTGAGAAAAAACCAAAATTTGTCGGATTGTTAACCGGTTCGATTGCCGGATTAGCCGCAATTACACCTTGTGCAGGATTTGTTCCGGTTTGGGCATCGCCAATAATTGGAACAGTTGCCGGATTAGTTTGTTACGGAGCAGTGCAGTTCAAAAACAAAATGAAATGGGACGATGCTCTCGATGTTTGGGGAGTTCACGGAGTTGGTGGAGTTCTTGGAAGTATTTTACTTGGAGTTTTTGCAACTAAAACAGTAAATGCAGCTGGTGCTGATGGTTTGCTTTTTGGAGATTCTAGTTTCTTAGTAAAACAAACCGTAACAGTTATTGGTACTGCAATTTATGCTTTTGTTTTTACCTATGTTATGTTGGTAATAATAAATTTAATTACTCCTGTAAAAGTTGATGACGATGCTCAAAAAGGTGGACTTGATGCCGCTTTACACGGCGAAAAAGCTTACGACGAAGGAGTTCTATAGATAATTTTTTGTTCTTCCCCGAAAAAAGACTTTAACATTTTTGTTAAGGTCTTTTTTGTTTTTTTACTCGTTAATCATTTTTAAGATTTCGATAAAAAACCCACATATAAACGACAGAATTCATTTATTTCATCATCGTTTTTTTTGAACTTATCAAAAAAAACAGCCTTAAATAAATTGCTTAAATTCAATTCTTAAATTTGTTGTTCAATCATTAACTAAAATTAATTTATTATGAAAAAGAGTTTTACTTTATTTTTAAGCTTTGTAGCTTATTTTGGATTTATTACAGGCGTTAATGCTACTGATTTAGCAGTAGCCGAAAATGGAACCGGTGGTGCATACGCAACAATTACAGAGGCAATAAATGCTGCTGCCGATGGCGACAGAATTATTGTCAGTCCTAAATCGGGTGGAGCTCCATACTCTGAAAATTTAACAATTGATAAAAGTTTACAATTTTTATGCAACAACGAAGGCGAAATGTTTGTTATGCAAGGTAGTATTACCATAACTCCTGCATCAGGCAGAACGGTAACTTTTATTGGAATGAAAAATCTACTTGGAAATATCGACGGTTCTTCAAACAACGCAGGAAGTCGTTGTGTGGTTAATATAATGAATTGCGAATTTACAAGTGGAAATTTGAATTTCAGTTACGATTATTACGATTTGAATTTGGTATCGACTGTTATCAACGGTAAAGTTGCAATGAAATATGGTAAAGTTATTGGCAATCAAATATCTGCAGTTGATGGATATTGCGTTACAATAGCTTCAGATGCAAACATTACTAACGATACTATTATGATTATTGCAAACAAATTAATCTCAAATTATCCAAACTATACTCATGGCGGAATTTATTGGGGAAGCTCTTCACATTATTTTTCAATGATGAACAATTATGTAAAAATTGCAAATGCATACAGTAGCTGGGCAACTTATTCTTACGGAATTAACGTGGTTACAGCAAAAAATTCAAATACTGGCGTGAATGTAATCGAAAATAATACTTTATCTCGCCACATTGGTTCAGGTGGAACAAACTACTCTGGAGGGATTCAGGTTTCAAGCACACCGGTAAATTCTACAGTAACTTTAATGAATAATTTAATTATTGCAAACAGCACAGAAACTCTTCAATGGGGATTAGTTTTTGCAAGCAATTCAGGAATTGTAAGTGCATCTTATACATACATGAATTCATACGTTTCAAGTCCATTTAATGGTTTAACCGATAATGGAACAAACTCAATTGCTTCAAACGCAACCATTGATATCGACGGAAATTTAGCTCTAGCTTCTGACGCAATTAATGCTGGTAATGCCGATTCAATTTATTATGATATTGACTTAACAAGAAACGATATTGGATGTTATGGTGGTTCATATACCTTGGACAATTATTTCCCAATTACAGGAGCAGCTCGAGTATATTTATTAATGGCTCCTCGAAGAATTACAGTTGGTAACACAATGAATATTAAAGCCGAAGCATTTGACAGATAATATAATGATTACTTATGATTTTTTTCTGATTTACAGATTAATAAATTAAAGTAACAAAATATGAAAATGCTTAACAAATTAAAACGTGTGCTGTTTTTTATCATGATATTGATAGGAAATAGTGCCATGGCACAAGTAATTCAAGCCGAATATTTTATCGATGCAGACGATAATGGAGAAGGATTAAATACTCCAATGCTCGCAATTGATGGAAGTTTGAACAGTGCTATTGAAAGCGTTGTAGGAAATGGTATTTCACTAACACAAGGAATGCACACCATCAGCATTAGAATTAAAGATAATGCCGGAAATTGGGGACCTGTGTTCAAAACAGTGGTTAGTATCGAAAATACATTAACAACGAATGATATCCATATTTCACAAGCTGAAATATTTTGGGACGAAACTCCAGCTGAAGGAGCAGGAATTCCGATGGTAGCATTCGACGGAAATTTCGACAACGCTTTAGAAACTCTACTACAAAATGGATTCGCACTTCCGGCAACACCGGGTGTACATAAATTGGGAATACGTGTAATGGACATCAACAATAACTGGGGACCGGTTTTTACCACAATTGTTAGTGTTGAAAATGTTATCGCTGTTCCTGATATTCACATTGCTGCAGGCGAATACTTTTGGAATACTGACGCTGGCGAAGGCAATAATATTGCATTATTAGCTTTTGACAGTAATTTTGATTCGGCAATTGAAACGATACTTAAAAATTCGGTTTCGATTCCAGCATCTGCCGGAATTTATAAACTTGGTGTGAGGGTAAAAGATTTCAACAACAATTGGGGACCTGTTTTTTCAACGATTGTTTCTGTTGAAGACGTCTTAAATCCAAGAAATATAAAAGTCTCATTAGCTGAATATTTTTGGGACGACGACGATGCCGAAGGCTCGGGAACTATACTATTGGCATTCGATGGAAATTTTAATCAAGCAATTGAAACTTTATTCAGCTCAAACGTGTCGCAACCATCTGCTGGTTTGCATCGTTTTGGAGTGAGAGTTAAAGGACACGATGGCTCTTGGGGACCTGCTTTCTCAACCGTAGTGAGTATTGAAGATGAACTTACTCCTCGAAATACAAATATTGTTGCAGGAGAACTATTTTGGGATACCGATCCCGGACAAGGCTCAGGAACATCTTTAATTGCATTTGATGGGAATTTCGAAAATGCGATTGAGGCTGTAATTAAAAATACGACAATTATTCCAACCGACGCAGGCATTCATACCTTAAATATCCGAGTTAAAGACGCTACTAATCAATGGGGACCTGTTTTTTCAACAGTCGTTTCTGTCGAAAACTTACTTTCTCCTCGTGATTTAAGCATTACTCTTGCCGAAGCATATTGGGATACAGATCCCGGCTATGGTGCAGGAATTCCTTTGTTGGCTTTCGATGGCGATTTCAACAGTGCGGTCGAGCAAGCTAATCTAGGAATGTTTACCGGTTATTTATCGGTAGGTATTCACAAGCTATGCGTAAGGGTTCAAAGTGCCAGCGGAGATTGGAGTCCAGTTTATACGTCTGCTGTTTTTGTTGACGCATGTTCTTCTAGTCCGGTGCCAACTATAACAGCCGGAGGCTCAACAACAATTTGCGAAGGCGATAGTTTGTTGTTGACTGCAGAAGCGGGCTACACTTCGTATAAGTGGATGAAAGGAAGCACTCAACTTTCTGATACAACACAAGCAATTTACGTTTCAGAAGCTGGTTATTACAAAGTTATTGTAACTGATGGAGATAATTGTCCAGGTGTTTCAGTTGCAACCATAGTAAATGTAATTCCTGTTTATCCAAACATTTCTGTATATGGTGAAACCGAATTTTGCGACGGGGGAAGCGTTACTCTTGATGCAGGAAATGCTTTTGACACATACGAGTGGTCAAATGGAGCGACAACAACATCTATTAACGTAACATTAGGCGGAGCGTATTCGGTAACTGTTACAAACGACGGTTGTCAACGAATTTCTCCAATTCAAATGATTACTGTAAATCCAAATCCGGCTATGCCAACTATTACAGCTGATGGAGCTACCGAATTTTGTATTGGCGATAGCGTAAAATTAACCGCATCTTCGGCTAGCGAATATTTATGGTCAACTGGAGACACAACTCAGGAAATTACCATTTATTCGTCTGGTAATTTTACGGTTTCAGCAATTAATAGTTATGGTTGTTCTACGTCTTCAGTTGTTCAAACGGTAACAGCAACCTCTTCCAATCCTGATATTATTGTTCACGGCTCATTGAACATTTGCGATGGCGACGAAGTAATCTTAGATGGAGGAAATGGTTATTCAAATTATCTTTGGTCAACAGGCGAAACCACGCAAATGATTAGTGCAACTACAGCGGGAACCTATAAAGTTACAGTTACGAATGTAGCTTGTGTAGGAGAATCAAACACGGTTTCCGTATCGGTTTACCCGTCGCCTATTTCTCCAACCATAACAGCAATGACAGCAACTACATTCTGTAGTGGTGATAGCGTGTTGTTGGTTTCAAGTGTACTTAACAATAATGTTTGGTCAACTGGCGAAACTTCTAATTTCATTGTTGCATACAGTTCTAACAACTATTACGTGAATGTTTACAATGGCTTTGGTTGTTATGCTACATCAAATGTTATATCGGTTGATGCTATTGAAACAAACAGCAATTTATCGGTTTCTGGAAGTACAAATCTATGCGAAGGCGATTCTGTAATCATTGGAGCTTCTGTTGGTTACGATTCATATGTTTGGTCAAACGGAAGCACAGAATCGTTTGTAAAAGTTTTTGAAGGTGGAGTTTACAATGTAACGATTACAAACCAATCGTGTAACATTGTTTCAGATGGAGTTACGGTAGTTGTAAATCCAAATCCTTCGGATCCAACAATTAGTCAGTTTGGAACAACAACTTTCTGCCAAGGAGATACATTGGTTCTATCGTCTAGCATTTCAGATAGTTATTTGTGGTCGAATGGTTTAACCTCGCAAACAATTAATGTAACAAATACTGGATCATATTCGGTATACGCATATAATAGTTTTGGATGTTCTGCACAGTCAGCATCTGTTGATGTAACTGTATTGGACAATCCGCAACCAATTATTTTGTATTCGGGAAATACCATGTTTTGCGAAGGTGAATCCATAACACTAACTTCAAGTATAGTTGATGGCAATTTGTGGTCACCTGGAGATACTACGCAAGCTATTTCTGTAATTGAAACCGGAAATTATACGGTAACATCGTTCAATACAAATGGATGTTATTCAACGTCAGATCCGTTGACAAT
Organism: Bacteroidetes bacterium GWF2_33_38; assembly: GCA_001769505.1. Classification (GTDB taxonomy): domain Bacteria; phylum Bacteroidota; class Bacteroidia; order Bacteroidales; family GWF2-33-38; genus GWF2-33-38. The sequence continues at coordinate 97,710 of MEOF01000049.1, read as the reverse complement.
TACTGTTACTTCAATTAATCCAATGATTGCTTCATCAGGAAGTACCGCGTTTTGCCAAGGTGGCAATGTAACCTTAGATGCGGGACTTGGTTTTGATTCGTATCATTGGTCAACAGGTCAAACAGGTCAAAGTATATCTGCAATTACAAGTGGAAGTTACTTAGTTACGGTTTCGTTAAATGGTTGCGAACGAGTTTCCGACTCGGTAGTTGTTACTGTTTTTGACTTACCGGAGGTTCCTATTATTACTGCCGGAAGCACGACTCATTTTTGCGACGGCGACAGTGTTATTTTGTCAACAGGATCGTATTCGTCGTATTTATGGAGCGATGGAAGCACCAATTCATTTGCAACAATTTTCGATGCCGGATGCTATTCGGTAATGATTACCGATGTAAATGGTTGTCAACGAGTTTCAGCGTGCCAAAACATTATTGTTGATGAGAGTCCGAATACTCCGATTATTTCGGTTAATGGTCAATATGTTTTCTGTTATGGAGACTCTGTAACTCTTTCATCGTCAGTTGAAGAAGAGTATCTTTGGTCAACCGGAGATACAAGCCGAAATATATTGGTTTACGAAACAGGAATGTTTAATGTAAGGGTTACAAATTCGTATGGCTGCAAAGCAACGTCGCAATATTCAAGCATTACGGTAAATCCGGCACAAGAAATACCTGAAATTTCGTTTGTAGGGAATACGATTTTGTGTGAAGGCGACAGCATCACATTAACTTCAACACCTTCTGAAGAGTACATTTGGTCGACAGGAGAGCTAACAAATTCTGTTGTAATTAAAACTGGAGGGTCATATTTTGTTGAAGCTATTAATTTCTACGGCTGTACGGCTACTTCTGAAATATTTAATGTTTCTGTGAATCCAAATCCGGCGACGCCAATAGTTACAAGCTCGGGGGGTACAAGTTTCTGTATGGGCGACACTCTTGTGTTAACTTCAACTGTATCTGATTCGTACGCATGGTCAACTGGAGATACTAGTCGAAACATATCTGTTATATCTTCAGGAGATTACTTTCTGACCGTTTTCAATTCCTTTGGTTGTGGAAGCAAATCAGACACAACTTCTGTAGTTGTTTACGATGTTCCTGAGGTTCCTGTAATTACCCAAAGTGGAGATTCATTAATGGCAGACGTAATTAATGTTGATTACCAATGGTTTATTGATGGTGTTGCGTGGGTAAATGCTACGACACAAGATATTAAAGCTCCTCACAAAGGAAATTATCAAGTTGTTGTAACCAACCTTAATGGTTGCGAAAGCGAATCTCAAATAGTTTACGTTATTACGGGTGTCGATGAGCAGAGCAAAGAAAAATATAAAATTTCGGCTTATCCTAATCCGTTTAGCGAATTTACAACGATTAGTGTTTCATTGCCAGCTTCAATATTTAAGTATGATTTGCATGTTGTAAATATGATTGGCGAAACAGTAATTAAAGCAAGCAACATTGCTTCTGAAACCTTCACTATTGATGGAACTCAACTTCCAAAAGGGTTCTATATTTTTAGAATTATTTCTGAAAATAAAGAATTAGGAACCGGAAAGTTGATTGTGAAATAATATCGTTTTCTTTTTAAAAAGAGGATTTCATTTGAAATCCTCTTTTTTTTTGCTGCAAAAATACCACAAAAGAAAAAAGGGGGCAAAAAACCCCCTTAAGACAGCATTACTTTAACCTAACTTGTAAACCAATCGTTACCATCGGAATACTAAGAAAAGACCTTGTTGAAACAAGACGTAGCTAATTATCAAAAGGTTGCTTACTGATTAACAATAAAAATTTATGTATTGTTAATCATTCCCAACGATTCATCCTATCCTCGAAGTAACAATGTGTTGATTATCCGAACTGGCATATACAATGCTGCTAATAATCAACATATTATGAAAATAATAAGGGCTGCACTGAGAAATAATACCAATTACGATTCAATGTGACCGACACAATTTAAAAATAAGATACCCGCTTTTGCGGGTATGTGGTAATTTTTTGAAGCACATTCCCTTGAAAAAGGGAATCTAAAAAATCACATATGTGTCATATGGAAATAGAATCTATCTAACTCAAGCATAACCGACTGATAATTAACTGATTGCAAGTTTGTATTTTAGGCTTATTTACTGCTAAACAAAGTTAGAGGCTTATTTCTAATCTTTATACTATTGGCAATTGGTATAAATCACAACATGTTGCTGATTTATTTTTAAAAAAGAACATTTTTTTAAATTACATTTCGTAATTTTGCGAAATATGAAATGCTACATGGAAGAAAATATTTTTACCGAACGACAAGAAAAATTAGCTCGCTATGCTAAAGCTCTAGGGCATCCAGTGCGAATTTATATTTTAGAATTATTGGCTGGACAATCGTGCTGTTATACCGGCGATTTGAGCGACGAATTGCCAATTGCTCGCTCAACCTTATCGCAACATATTAAGGAGTTGAAAGATAGTGGATTAATTCAAGGTGAATACAATCCTCCAAAAATAAAATATTGCTTAAACCGCGATAATTGGAACGAGGCCAAAGAATTATTCAGTACAATGTTTAATTCTGAAGCCGTAAAGAAAATGTGCTAATTTGTTAATATGCGAATGTGCTAATTTATGAAAAGGAAGAAGGCACTAATTACTAATTACAAGTTACTAATTACGAACTAACATTCAACTTTACAAACTTTATGGACTTGACGAACTTTATAAACTAAAAACAAAATTATGGAAATTAAAGTATTAGGAACCGGATGTACAAAATGTAAATCGCTTGAAAAAATGGTACGAGAAAAAGTCGCAGAGTTAAAACTTGATGCGAATGTAACAAAAGAAGAAGACATTGTTAAAATTATGGGATATGGCATTTTAAGCACACCCGGATTGGTAATTAACGATAAGGTTGTAATGAGCGGTCGTCTTCCGTCAGATAAAGAACTAAACGAGTTATTAAGCAAAATTTAATGTAATCTATGAAAACACTAACATATAGTTTAATATTATTCGGAGCTCTTTTATTAATGGGCTGCGAGAGCAAAACAGAGTCTAAAAAATCAACCGATATTGATTCGCTTACACAATCAGTTTCGCTTGCCAAAATCCAAGTAATGTATTTTCACGGCGACCGACGCTGCCCTTCGTGTATAGCCATTGGCGATGAAACAGGAAATTTATTAAAAGCAAACTTCGATGCAGATGTAAAATCAGGCACGATTGCCTTTGTCGAGATAAATGTTGACGATGAGAAAAACGCAAAACTTGCCGAAAAATATCAGGTTGCAGGTTCTGCACTTTTGGTTGTAAAAACAGAGGCGGGAAAAGAAGAAGTTACTGACCTAACCGGCGATGGTTTTAAATTAGCGATGAACATGCCTGATATGTTTAAAGAAAAACTGAAAGTTACGATTGATAATTATTTAAAATAAAGAAAAAAATGAAAAACATATTTTTAGGAATCATCATGTTGTTTGTGATTTTTCCTGCTTGGTCGCAACAAGAAATGAGTAAAAACACCAAATTGGTAGTTTACTATTTTCACATTACCGACCGTTGTCAAACTTGTACCAAAATTGAGGCAAGCACAAAAGCAATTCTTGAACAACAGTACGCTAAACAGCTCGAAGATAAAACCATCGTATTCAAATCGTTTAATGTTGATTTGCCCGAGAACAAAGAACTTGTTAAAAAATATCAAGCTTACGGAGCAACCTTGGCTTTTACATACATTGTAAACGGAGCTGAAAACGGAATTGAAGATTTAACAGGAATGGCATTTTCGAAAATCAACGACGAAAAAGTCTTTTCCTCAGAATTGAAACAGCGAATAGACGAAGCCATTAAGTAGTGGACAGTTCGTAAAGTTCGTAAAGTTGAAAGAACTCGTTGATTGTTTTATCGTTTTAAAAACCGATTACTGTTTTATGATTACTTTTAACTCATTACTCATAACTCATAACTCATTACTTATAACTTGTAACTCAAAAAAATGGAATATTTGCAAAATTTATTAGATGTTACTAATATCCCTTTCTTATCGGCTTTTTTGTTGGGATTGATGACTGCCATAAGTCCATGTCCGTTGGCAACAAATATTACGGCTATTGGGTTTATCAGCAAGGATTTGGAAGACCGAAAGAAGATTTTTTTTAACGGGCTTTGGTACACACTTGGTCGTGCAATCAGCTACACGGCATTAGGAGTAATTCTTTATTTTGGAGCAAGTAAATTCCATGTTTCTAAAATTTTTCAAGCAAACGGAGAGAAATTTTTAGGTCCTTTGCTGATTATTGTTGGGATATTGATGCTTGATATAATTAAGATAAAATTTCCAGGTTTAGGCAAGCTGACTTCAGGTATGGAAAATAAAGAAAAAAAGGATAATTGGTGGTCGGCTTTATTATTGGGGATTATTTTTGCTTTGGCATTTTGCCCATACAGTGGAGTGCTTTATTTTGGGATGTTAATTCCTATGACAATCAGTAGCACATCAGGCTTGTTTCTTCCTTTTATTTTTGCTGTTGCAACCGGATTACCCGTGATAATTGTTGCATATTTATTGGCTTTCAGCCTGTCGAGTGTTGGTGGATTTTACAACAAGGTTAAAATTTTTGAAAAATGGTTTCGAAAGATAATTGCGGTTGTATTTATTTTAGTTGGGTTATATTTTGTATATACATTTTTCATTAGTTGATGTTTCTAAAAAATAAAATCAGATGAATTTTTTTAATTCTTCAAAAGGCAAAATAATTTTGCCAATATTGTTGATTCCTATTTGGTACATTGTTTACTACAATCTACAAGCTTTTACCGATTGGTTTGTGTTTTCAGTTTTGGGGATGACCAAAGGAGAACACCTAGCTGAAGCAATATGGTTTTTTATTTTCGAGTTTCCGAAAGTATTGCTATTGCTCACGCTCATTATATTTTTTGTCGGAATAGTCAGAACTTTTTTTACTCCCGAACGCACACGAAAAGCCCTTGAAGGCAAAAAAACTTTCACAGGAAATGTGCTGGCAGCAATGCTGGGAATTGTTACTCCATTTTGCTCATGCTCTGCCATTCCATTGTTTTTAGGATTTGTTGAAGCAGGCGTTCCTCTTGGCGTAACTTTTTCGTTTTTAATTGCCGCTCCAATGATTAACGAAGTTGCAATTGTGCTTTTGTATGGTTTGTTTGGCTGGCAAGTTGCTTTAATATACGTTTTAACAGGTTTGTTTATTGCAATATTTGCAGGTTGGGTTATAGGGCTTTTTAAACTCGAACATTGGGTTGAAGATTGGGTTTATAAAACAAAAGTTGGTCAAAATGCGTCGGATATCGAAAAAATCAAATTTAGCGATAGAATTAATTTAGGATACAATGCTATAAAAGAAATTGTTGGCAAAGTTTGGCTTTATGTTGCATTGGGAATTGTGGTTGGAGCAGGAGCTCATGGCTATGTTCCGGCTGAATTTATGGCTTCAATTATGGGAAAAGATGTTTGGTATGCGGTTCCGCTTTCGGTTTTGATTGGAATTCCATTGTATTCAAACGCCGCAGGAATTATTCCAATTGTTTCGGTTTTAATTGAAAAAGGTGCAAGTTTAGGCACCGCTTTGGCTTTTATGATGTCGGTAATTGGACTTTCACTTCCTGAAATGATAATCTTGCGAAAAGTTCTAAAACTCCCGTTGATTTTCACTTTTGTTGGAATTGTTGGTGGTGGAATTTTAATTGTAGGATTTTTATTTAATTGGATTTTTTGATGATGAAAATTTTAATTTTATGTACAGGAAATTCGTGTAGAAGTCAAATGGCAGAAGGATTTCTACAATCGTTTGACGAAAATTTAATGGTTCGTTCGGCAGGAACTGAAGCCACAGGAAAACTCAACGAAAAAGCTGTTTTGGTTATGAAAGAAATTGAAATTGACATTTCGCATCATACATCAAATTCGGTTGAAATTTATTTGAATGAAACTTGGGATTTTGTTATTACAGTTTGTGGCGGAGCAAATGAAAATTGTCCAACTTTCATAGGAAATGTAAAAAGCAGAATTCATATTGGTTTCGATGATCCATCTCATACTGTTGGTTCAGAGGAATTTACAATGAAAGATTTTAGAAGAGTGAGAGATGAAATTAAAGAGAAATTTTATGAATTTTATAAAAATAATGTGCTAATTGGTTAATGTGCTGATGTGCTAATTAAAAATGTAAAAGCAGAGCTATTTGGTAACTCGGACATTCTTGTCCGAGAAAAATATAAATTAAAATCAAGGGAAAAATAAAAAATTAAAATATGAAATAGCCATAATTGAGAATAAAACAACAATCAATATGATTATTGTTGTCGTATTCCATCTGGCAAATAAAAAAATAAATAAAAAATAAACAGATGAAAGCAGAAGATTTAAAACTTGTAGTGAAAGAAAAATACGGTGAAATTGCAAATCAATCGAAAACACAAAATGAAACTTCTTGTTGTGGAACTTCGGGTTGTTGCGGAGTTGATTACACAATTTTTAGCGAAAGTTACGACAAATTGAAAGGTTACAATCCTGATGCGGATTTAGGTTTAGGATGTGGAATTCCTACAGAATTTGCACAAATTAAAGAAGGCAAAACTGTGGTGGATTTGGGTTCAGGAGCAGGAAACGACTGTTTTGTTGCAAGAGCTTTAGTTGGCGAAACCGGAAAAGTTATTGGCGTTGATATGACCGAAGCAATGATTGAAAAAGCAAAACAAAACGCTTCAAAACTTAATTTCACAAACGTTGAATTTCTATTAGGAGATATTGAAAATATGCCAATTGAAAATGCTTCAACCGATGTTGTAATAAGCAATTGCGTATTAAATTTAGTTCCCGATAAAGAAAAAGCTTTCGCTGAAATTTTTAGAATTTTGAAACTTGGCGGACATTTATCGGTTTCCGATGTTGTTTTGCGTGGCGAACTTCCCGAAAAACTTAAAAACGTAGCCGAAATGTATGCAGGATGCGTTTCAGGAGCAATTCAAATTGAAAAATATTTGGAAATTATGAAACAATCAGGTTTCAAAAATATTAAAGTTCAAAAAGAAAAATTAATTGCAATTCCCGATGAAATTTTATTGAAATATATTTCGCAAACTGAATTAAATCAACTCAAAACCGACAATGTTGGAGTAATTAGTATTACGGTTTATGCGGAAAAATAGATAATATGCTAATGATTTAATGTGCTAATATGCTAATTTAAAGAATTAAAAACAATGGAGAAACGAAATATTATACTTGAAAAAAGTTTTGATTTTGCTTTATCAATAATTGAATTTGCAGAAGAACTTGAAAATCAAAAAAAGTTTGTAATTGCAAAACAAATTCTGAAATCAGGAACATCAATTGGAGCAAATATTCGAGAAGCACAATCTTGCGAAAGTAGAGCCGATTTTATTCATAAACTTAAAATTTCAGCTAAAGAAGCAGATGAAACCGAGTATTGGTTGCTATTATGTAAACATTCAAAATCATATAAATACGATGAAAAATTACTGCCTAAACTTGAAGAAATTCAAAAATTATTAACAGCAATAATATCATCTGCAAGAAAAAACAAATAATTTGCTAATGATTTAATGTGCTAATATGCCAATTGAAAAACTATCGGCTGTTATAATTAGCACATCAGCAAATTAATAAATCAGCACATTGAATTAGCACATTAGCACATCAACAAATTAGCACATTAAACTATGAAAACAAAACTTAAATTTTTAGATCGTTATTTAACGCTTTGGATATTTTTAGCAATGTTTATAGGCGTTTTAGCAGGTTGGATAAATCCAAAAGTTGCAGAATTTTGGAATAATATGTCATCGGGGACAACCAATATTCCAATTGCAATTGGATTAATTGTGATGATGTTTCCGCCACTTGCAAAAGTGAAATACGAAGAATTGGGCGATGTTTTCAAAAACACAAAAATTCTTGGTTTATCATTAATACAAAATTGGATTATTGGACCTGTTTTGATGTTTACACTTGCAATTTTGTTTTTCAAAATATTTCCGGGAGAAAACAATGCAAATCTTCCGTATATGTACGGAATTATTATGATTGGATTAGCTCGTTGCATTGCAATGGTAATTGTTTGGAACGATTTAGCAAAAGGCGACACTCAATATGCTGCTGGTTTAGTGGCGTTTAACAGTGTTTTTCAAGTTTTATTTTTCTCTGTTTATGCTTGGTTTTTTATTGCTGTTTTGCCATCTTGGTTTGGAATTCCAACAAATTCTTTGGTCGAAAATATTACTATTTTACAAATTGCAAAAAGCGTTTTCATATATTTAGGAATTCCATTTATTGCAGGATTTTTAACTCGATTTACTTTAATTAGACTAAAAACAAAAGAATGGTACAACACAAAATTTATTCCACGCATAAGTCCATTAACACTTATTGCGTTGCTTTTTACAATTGTTGTAATGTTTTCATTAAAAGGTGAATACATTGTGAAAATTCCTTTCGATGTTATTATTATTGCAATTCCTTTGTTGATTTATTTTGTAATAATGTTTTTACTTTCGTTTTTAATGAGCAAAAAAATTGGAGCAAATTACGAACAATCAGTTACACTTTCGTTTACTGCTGCAAGTAACAATTTTGAATTAGCAATTGCTGTTGCCATAGCAATTTTTGGAATGAATTCAGGCGAAGCTTTCACAGCTGTGATTGGTCCTTTGGTTGAAGTTCCTGTTATGATTGCTTTGGTAAATGTTGCGTTTTGGATTAAGAGGAAATACTATTAAGCGTTTTGCTTTAAGTCAGAACAACAGTTAGAAAAAGTATGTTGAAGCAATTACAATAACGATTATTCCGATTATTGTAATGTAAGCATATGGGCTTGAAAAATTGACTGTCCAGCCTAACATTGGGTTTAGTTTTGGAACAATTATGCGAGGGTCTTTAGGATTATAATAAAAAATTCCTCTCCATTTATTTGGGTTTTTGCTCATTGATTCTTGAATCTGTTTTTCTATCTTTCCTTTCATGTTGCCGAGTCTAAATCAATAATAATCTGTTTCAACCTTTCGTTTGGGAAAATTCCTTTTGAATCTTGCGAGTATTCTTTTTTGATTCTATCGACAAAATACATATCAATCTCGCCTTTATTTTTTGCGGCAATTCTACCTCTGAATGTACAGTCGAAGTAGTCTTTGATATATTCGTAGGTACTTCCGGTTATATTTACTTTTTCGGCTTCTCCAGTTGCTTCCATTCGTGCTCCGATATTAACGGTATCGCCCCAAATATCAAATGCAAATTTCTTTTTTCCGACAACTCCTGCAACCACAGGGCCTGTATTTATTCCCAATCGAATTAGCCATGCCGGATTATCTTCATCTTCTTGTTTATCGAACTCTTGGTTTACATAGTCTTGCATTTGAAGACCAGCAATTACGATTTCAATGGGGTTGCTATGATTAGCAACAGGAACTCCTCCGGCACAAATGTACGAATCGCCTGCGGTTTTGAGTTTTTCGAGTTTAAATTGGTCGATAATATTATCGAAAGCTTCGAAATATTTATCAAGTTTATCGATGAGTTCAATTGGCGAAATTTTTTCGCACATATTTGTAAAACCTACAAAATCGGTAAACAAAACCGATACTTTTTCGTATTGTTTTACCTTTGCTCTTCCTGTACGTTTTAGTTCATCAACAATTCCTGTGGGTAGAATGTTTAATAAAAGTATGTCGGTTTTTTTCTTTTCCTCTGCTAGCTGATCTTTTTGCATTTCGAGTAGCAAGTTGGCTTGTTTTTTATTGTTGTAGTTGCGATATAACAGAAATGCTGAAATAAGCATCAGTAAAAAACCAATGATTGAAATATAACTGTAAAGTTTTTGACGCGTGAGTCTGGCATCTTGTTTTAATTCACGTTGTTGCTGAAGAAATTCTTGCTCTTTTTGTTTTTTGTCAAATTCGTATTGCATTTCCATTTGTGCAACTTCTTTTACTTTTCGCTCGTTTTTTACTTCATCGTCAACTTTTTTGTGTTCAATAAAAAAATCATATGCGTTTTTATAATCTCCAATTTTTGAATAACAGAATGAAAGTCCTTCGGCAGATTCTAAAAGAACTTCAGGGGCATTTATTTCGTGTCCTATTTCGTGCCCTGTATTGTAATATTCGATTGCTCGTTTAAAATTTTCGAGTTTCCGATAATACAATCCAAGTGTAATATTCGATTCGGCAATCGAGAATTTATCTTTTATTTCTTCTTTTATTTTCAACGCTTTTTCGAGATATTCGAGGGCTTCTTTCATTTTTCCGGTTTCCATAAAAATGCTCCCTATATTTCCTAAAGTTGTTGATATTCCTCTCTTTTCCTCAAATTTTTCTTTAATAACCAAACTTTTTTCGTAATATTCTAAAGCGAGAGTATAATCTTTTTGGAGGCGATAAATTTCACCAATATTATTATACGAAGTTGCTGTACCTTGTTCATCTTTTGCTTCAATTTTGAGGTCTAAGCTTTTATAATAATATTGTAAGGCTTTTTTAAGATCATCCATATTGTTGTATATCACACCAATATTGTTGTAGCAATCGGCAACCCCATTTTTATCCTCAATCGATTCGCGAATATCGAGTGTTTTCAGAAAGTATTCTAAGGCTTTTTCGTAGTTCGCCATATAAAAAAATGCAGTTCCAATCGAATTGTTTAGCTCGCTATATATTCTTTTATCTGTTTTAGCAACCAACAGAATATTATCGTTTTTTTCGTAATAACGAACGGCTTTCATGAAATATTCCAATGCGGACTCGAAGTCATCGTTGAAATAATAAGCATAACCAATTTCGGTGTATGTTAATGAGTAGCTTCTGGCGTCGTTTATTACAGTACAAACTTCGATGGCTTTTTTTCCATAATTTAGGGCTGTGTGTAAATCAACGGTTTGATATTCTTCAACTAAACCAACCAATGCCTTAACTCTATTCGTATCAATTTGCGATGAGTTTAATAAATTCTTCAACGAATCTATTTTATGATTTTGTGCTACAATTTGAATAAAACTATAGAGAAAAATTAATATTAATATGTATTTCTTTGTGCTCAAATTATGTAATATTTATCCCTAAAACTAAAACATCATCGACTTGTTCGAGCTCGCCTCTCCAATTTTCGAAAGTGTTTAAAAGTATGTTTTTTTGTTCTTGCATAGGCAAATGATTATTTTCGAGCAACATTTTTTTGAGTGCTTGATATTTGAATTTTTTACCATTATTTCCTCCAAATTGGTCAGCGTAGCCATCTGAAAATAAATAAACAGTGTCGTTCTTATAAAGCTTTAATTTATGTGTTGTAAACGAATCCATTTTTTCGTGAATAGCAATTGGCATTTTATTTCCTTTGACTTCGTCAAGTTGAAAGTTAAAAGTTGAAAGTTCATCAAGTTTAGTATTTTCTTCACTTTTAACTTTTAACTTTTCACTTTTAACTATATAGAGCGGGTTATTTGCACCAGCGAATTGACAATCGTAATATTCGAGTTCCGATTCTTTTTTGATTTCTGTGTCGATTATAAGTAGAGCTACGTCCATTCCATCTTTTGTTTCTTCCGAATCGGCTTTTTGATGAAATGAATTTACAATTTGTTTTCGCAATTGATTTAGGATTTCAGTTGCTTCAAAATCTTGACTGCTATGAACGATTTCGTTTAGCAGAGAAATCCCCAGCATACTCATAAATGCTCCGGGTACACCATGTCCGGTACAGTCTCCAGCCATGATGATTAGTTGGTTTTCTTTTTTGTGAAACCAATAAAAGTCTCCGCTTACTATGTCTTTTGGTTTGAAAAGAATAAAGCTTTCAGGGAACATGTTGATTAAAATTTGCTCAGGAGGAAACAAAGCCGATTGAATAAGTCGAGCATATTCGATGCTATCGGTAATTTCTTTTTTCTGTGTTATAATCTCGTCTCGCTGTTTGGTTACAGAATCTCGTTGAGCTTCAATTTCGTCGCGTTGAGCTTCAATTTCATCACGTTGCGAAATAATTTCTTCTTTTTGTTGTTCAATTTTAGCTGTTCGGTCAACGACTTTTTGTTCCAGATTTTTGTTCAAATCGGTAAGTTCGTCGAAGTAGCTTTTGAGTTGTTGCGACATTTCGTTAAATCCTTCTGATAAAACACCAAACTCATCGTTTGTTCTTACAATGGTTGTTTCGCCCCATTTACCAGAACTAACCGTTTTCATTTTATTCAATAAATCGGTTATTGGGATTTTTATCGAACTGGTTGTCCACCTGACAAAGAAGAGAATGTAAATCAGCGTAACAATAATATTCATCGAAATTCCCATCAGCATAATGATTGTATTCAAGCTGGGAATATATGGAAACCACTGAATGTTTTTATTAACCTCAATATTTTCGCTAGTAACCAAATTGTAAAAACTACCCAATAGAACTTTTGTTTGATCATCACTAACACTAGATATATTCACATCGGCAAGAGTTGTAATACTTAATACTATGTAGGTTGAAATAACTGCAATGGGGAAGAAAGTTGTCATGCCGCTCAAGCTTAAAATACGAGAAAGAATACTTCCTGACCGGTACGAAAATACATTTTTTTGCAATGTTTTTTCGTCGAAAAAATGATGAACGTATTTAAAATGTAATCGATGTTTAAGCCAAAAATAAGTAAACAAAACAACGAGGACAGATGTGATGGTTGAGATAAAAAAGTATGCCTTACTTAAACTATGCTCTAATTCGCAGGAATATGATTCTGGATTTGTAATGCTAAAATATTCTGCAATGTGATATACAATAAAAACAACAACAAGTATTGCCGTGTTTATCAGAGGCATATATTGTAAAAATCGTTTACAATATTGGTTGAGTCGTTCGGATATGGGTTTGTTTTTTCGTTTTTTTCGCAAATATCTTTTAAACGGAAGATTTATTACAAATGCAATGATAATGCTTAAAAAAGTAAACAAAAATGTTTTGTGTTCATGTTTTTTATTGAACGATTTATTAACGTCGCTATCGATGTCCCAACCGACTGAAGCACCTTCTCCATTGAGCTGAATTTCAAAATTTGATTGGTTTTTTATAGATAAAGAATCGGCTATACTTGTTTCATTTTCTTGATAAAGTTTTGCAAATTCAGGGGCATTACTTAAAAATAAAAACAAGGCTATCGGAGCCATCAAAAGCCCATAGAGCAGAGAAATTGAAATAAGAACTCTGAAAAATATATACGATGGAGTTTTCGGTTTTTTCATAAATTTCCCCGATTTTATATCAGCCTATTATTTCAGAACTATTTTCCCTCTAAAAATTTTATCTCCGCTTAATTCAATGGTGTAATATCCCGACGAAAGGTTTTCGTTTTCGATTACAAATTTACTATCCGTAATATTTTCTATTCGCATTACTTCTTGTCCGGTTACATTAAACATTCGCATCAGGTATTTAGTCTGATTTTTATTATCAAATGCAACATTTACAATATCATTTGATGGATTTGGATAAATATTAAGCGGATGTAGCTCTATTGATGCCATTCCCACTTCAATCATATTATCGTCGAGATTGGAAATTGACTGACTGTAAGGTCCTTGCTGCGTTCTATCCAAACTTGATGAATAACAGGCGTCTTCTTTTTTCACCGTTACAACATACCACAAATGTCCAAAGTTAGTAGGTTCGTCAGTATATGTCCACGATGTCGATGGTAATGAATCAATCAAAACCCAATCGTCGGAATTTGTATGTCTGTATATGTAAAACGAATAATAATCAAATCCCTCATATTTATCCCAAATTAAATTTACAGTTTGCCCAACACCTTCGTTAATAGTCAAGTGTAAGGTTTTATGTTCATGACTAAGCGGAGATTCATTACCACAACTGTCAACAGCCGATATTTTATATTTCCAAGGACGTGTTTTGGGATTTGCAAATGGGTCGGAATATTCGCTTAAATCAGCTGAAGGAACATTTGCAATAACTTGATAAAATCCGGTTGTAGTTGTTTCTCGGTAAATGTTGTAATGAGAAATTCCTGTTTCTTGAACTTTTTCCCAAACAACTTTATTTAAACCCGAAATGCTATCTACGAAAACCATACAAATTGGATTTTCAGCAGGTAGTTGAGTTGTTACATTATAATTTTCAGCTGTAACACATCCGTTGTCGTCGGTTATGGTTATGTTATAATCACCTTCGATGATATTTGTCAAATCCTCGTCGATAGTTCCATTTGACCAAGCATAGGTAAATGGCATTGAGCCTCCCGATATCGAAATATCAATAGCTCCAGTTGAGTCGCTGCACGATGTTTCGGTTATTACTGCTGATGAAATTACAGGACCATTATCATTACTTATCGAAAACATTTTCATTTTCATACACATGTTTGCATCAGTAACAACCAAGGAATAAGTTCCTGCTGCAAGATTTGAAATGTTGTCGGTTGATTCTCCGGTTGACCATAAATAGTTGTATGGCGAAGTTCCCCCAATTATATTTGCAAGGGCTTGTCCGTCTGAATTACCACAATTCGACGGAGTGGTAATAGCTGTAACTTGCATTTCATTTGGTTCGATAACAGAAAAAGATTCGGCAGTTACGCATCCGTAATAATCGGTAACTTGAACGTCGTAAACTCCAGCTTTAACATTTTGTAAATCTTCGGTGGTATTTCCATTGCTCCATTCGAAACTATATGGCGTTTCACCTCCCGAAACAATTATATCAAGAGCTCCATTTGAACCTCCATAACAATTAACTTCACTGCTTGAATTCAAATTAATATCGAGCGTACTGCTGTTATTGACAACAGCAACAGAAATGTTTTTACATCCATTTTCATCGGTTACGGTTAGCATGTAATATCCAGCTGATAAATCAGAAATCATTGCTTGGTTGCTTCCGCTTGACCATGCGTAGGAATACGGCGAAGTTCCCCCCATTACACTAACTTCTGCGGTTCCGTCTGCGACTCCGCAATTTGCATCAGATACCGAAAGCGAAACACTTAATGCTTCGGATTCAGATATTGTTATGCTATCCGTTTCTACACAGCCTCGATTATCGGTAACCGTAACAAAATAATTTCCAGCACTAACATTTATAAGATCTTCGGTTGTTCTTCCATTGCTCCATGAAAAGCTAAAAGGATACATTCCATTTACAACGGTAACATCGGCATAACCATTTGATAAACCATTGCAAGTTGCATCTACAACAGCGAAATAAATAGTAATATCGCATGGATTTCCGCTTACTGAAATGGTTTCAGTCAACGAACAATCGTGTGAATCGGTTATAGTAATTGTATAATCTCCTGCCGATAATCCGGTAAGCGAATTTGCCGTTTCGCCGGTTTCCCATAAATAGGTGTAAGGAGCAACTCCGCCAGTAACATTAAGCAATATTGAACCGTCGTTACCGTACAAAACATCGGTAATTTCAGATTGAATTGCTAATGCTGTTGGAGCAATTATATTTGCATGAGCCACGCCCATACAAAAGTTATCGTCGTACACATTTACAGTAATGTCGCCTGACGAAATTCCTGTTTCGATAGTATCATTTCCTCCGGTTGACCATAAAATTAAATAAGGAGGAGTTCCTGCTGTAATTTCAATAGTTGCACTTCCATCAGATGAATTGCTACAAGTAGGCGATATTATATCGGTAAAAGTAACGATTGGAGAATTATTGTTATTGATTAGAACATTTTTTACCGCAGTACAACCATTATCGTCGGTTATGCTTACAGAGTAAGAACCTGGACTTACATTTTCAATAGAGTTTGTAGCTATATCATTATTCCACAGATAGCTATATGGAGACGTTCCTCCTGAAACATATACGCTTGCTCCTCCGTCGGTTTGCTGGCAATTTGCTTCTTGAACTAAGGCTACAATTGCAATTGCTGTTGGGGCAGTTACTGTCGCATTAAGTGTGGAAACACAACCATTATCGTCGGTTACAGTAACATCATAACTGCCCATTGATAGGCTACTAATGGTTTGTGTGCTTGCCCCATTATCCCAAATATAACTGTACGGAGCAGTTCCACCAATGGGGATTAATTCTATGCTTCCTGTTGCTGAATTAAAACACAATGCTTCGTTAACAATAGAGGAAAGACTCATTGAACATCCTTGAGTATGCAAAATGACGCTTCCTGTTTTAATACATCCGTTTTTATCGGTAACAGTTACCGAATATACTCCTCCTTGAAGTCCTGCCAAGTCTTGGGTTGTTAATCCGTTGCTCCATTGGTATGTATATGGTGTTGTTCCTCCCGATACCGATAAATCAATCATTCCATTGCTTCCGCTAGTTACGTCATAAGTTGTGGAACTTATATTAAGAGGAGTATTAGGTTGAGTAATAATAAGCGAAGAAAACGATTGACAGCCAGAAGCGTCAATAACGGTTATTTCGTATTCGCCGGCTGATAAACCCGAAATAGTTTGATTTGTAGAACCGTTATCCCATAAATATGTGAATGGACTCACTCCGCCATCGGTTTGAGCTGTCGCTGTTCCATCTGAACCATTGTAACAATTTACGTTGGTTTTGCTAAAAGTAACATTGAATGTTGAACTGAACGATAAATTTGTGGTTACATAATTGCAACCTGATGAAGTTTGTTCAAAGTGAGGATACGCTCCGACTTCAGAATACCACGTTCCGGCAATAAAAAGACTGTCGCCATAACAAATTGAAACATTTTCTTCAACGTAATTAGGAGAAACAACGATAATGTTTATTATTTTATCTAAAATCAATTCGCAATTAGACGAAGGGTCTCTTGCAATTACTTGTAACATTGTATTTGAATCAATAACCGGAGATGAAAAACCTACTGTTCCGCCATGTCCTGTATATTCATATCCGTAATCTGTTCCGTTTACCATCAATTGATAGTTAATGCCCGATTGCGAATTTAAAACACTTATGTTTACTGCACTTCCTGAACAAATTGTATCATAATCAACAGCAATGTTCAAAGCGTTATCTCCAATATTGTAAATATTTGCTACCGATATTATTGCTGTTACAATGCTATCGCAACCCAAAACTGTTTGCATGGTATCGGTATGAATACCAGCTTGGTTATAAGTTGTAGTGTTAAGAGTGAAGCTTTCGCCTTCGCAAAGAGCAATGTAAAGCGTTTTATTATAATTTAATGTGTCTTCGCTATTATCTATAGTCGTTGTTGGTTCGGGAGAATTATATTTTCTTACACGGATATTATCTTCGTAACGAGTCCAAAGTGTGCCGGCAAACTTCCAAACCAATTCATTGGCTGTAACTTTTAAGTTCGTCGTTAGAGGCATCGGAGTGGCTACTGTTTGTTCCCAAAAATTTGCACCGCCTTCTTCAAATGCGGGTATGGTTTCCGAAAAGTAAAAAGTTCCGTCTTCGTTTCTGATAATTTTCAAGTAATATTCAGGATTGACAGTTCTACTCCAATGATCGTTTTTCCACAAATTTGTGTTGTCTACTCCACTTACAGTTACCGAAGAAAATATTTCACCAGAATCCCACCAACTTATCATGGCTCGATTTTGTGAATTTAAACTATCGGCTAATCCTGCACCACGGTAAACATACCCGCCTTTTTTAAATTGCATATCCATTACAATTGGGTCGGTAAACGATTGCTTAGAAATAAACCTAGACTGCGATTCGGGATCACTTGCCGGAGAATTTTGCTCAAGTCGTTGATTTTGTTCCATCAACTGCCCTGCATTTATAATATCGATTGTCCATTTATTTGTATCGAGACTATTATCGTCGAAATCGTCGCCAAACAAAAATGTAGTTGAAATATTGCTTTTTGCGGTAGCTGTTGAATTTCCGTAAAGCATAAAAATTGTATCAGAACTTGAGCCTAAAAGTTGAGGAACCTTAACCCAAATGTGAGTACTCGATTTGTTCATTCCATATTCTCCCTGAATACCGGGTTCAATCCAATAACTTAGTGTTACATTGTTTTCGGTAACAAATCGAATGTCGCTTCCGGTGATGTTCATTTTTCCGGCTGCAATTAATTCGGCGGTATTTACCAGCACCATTACCGAATAATCGGTAAGTGTATCGGCATTTGCTTGGTTGTCAACCAACACTTGTTTGCGGTATGTCCAATTGCAAATATTCGGAGATATTACGCTAAGGTTTAAGGTAATTGTACTATCGCAACCCGAAACACTTTGGAGTTGCTCAACATAAGTTCCGGTGCTTGTGTAAACAGTTGTGCCAAGCGAGTAACTCTCGCCTTCGTTAATGGAGACGTTGATATTTTGATTATAGCTAGGAACAGTTAAAGTTGCCACATCGCTGGTGTCCGAAATAACTCCATCGCTAACAATGCAGCGATACTGATAATTGTCCATTGTAGCAGTAATTCCAATAATCTCTAGTGAATCGGTAAAATTACCCAAATATTGACCTCCAATAAATATAAGATTCTCCCATGTTGAGCCATCATAAATTTGCCACATATAGGAAGCAGCATCGTCTTGCGAAGAAACATAAAAACTTGTATTGCCTCCTATACATACTGAGAGGGAAATAGGTTGAGTTGTAATTAAAGAGTCTGTGTTTTTGAGGCAGCGTATTGAAAACCCAAAATTATTATCAACATTAATACGGTAAACTTGTGCATTTTGATAATCTACATAACGATCGTAAGTACTATCATTATTAAATGGAGTAGAACTCCACCAGCTCGTACTAATCAGAATATTGTGAAATGTTCCAGCGACATGTCGAAATCCTGAAGGCAAGCCTGTGAAGCCACTGCTATTAGTGGCCCCCGTATTGGGACTTGCCCAATGGTTAAAACCAGATTCTTTTAATTTGCCACCTTCACTAGTCCCCCTAAATGCAATTAAATCAGCTTGAGCTTGTGACATGCCTAACTCCATTTCCAATATTTTCCATTTATCATCACTTGCAACATGCCAACCAGTTGGACAAACACCTCTTGAATCATTCACAGCATACCAATTATATAAAGCACCATACGTTTCAGCATATTGAGCAGAATCATTGTTGTAATAACTTAAAGCACCTGTAGTTAAGCTATCCCATATAGTACTGTTAGTTTCATTTGGAATTGTAGAGCCATCAGCATACTTATTTGTATTTAGGTTTTTAGTCATCCACCATTGATTTCCAATTTTTTCGATTGGGTATGATTTGCAATCACGACCATCAAAAATAAATTTTTGAATAGTATCTGTTACAGTTTGTCCGGTTACACATAAATTCTCAAAATACAGAGCTGTAATTTCATTTTCATTTAATGCACGATTGTAAATACGAACATCATCTATTTTACCATTAAAATTTCTAATGTCAGGAGTATAACAATCTCCAATAATCATATTATTAAAATTAACGATAGTCAAATAATTATGTGTCTGATCTAATATTCTATTAACATAAAATTCAGAGCTTCCACCATTAATATAAGAAAAAGCAATATGTACCCATTTATTTGTATCGTTAGCAAAAGAATGATTAGAAGCCAAATATCCTGCTCCGCCATCATTAACCGCAACTTGTAAAGAGTCTCCTGTCGGTTCTATATTAAAATGCATGCTTCCATAATTCCAATCAGCAGAACCAAAAGGCGACTGAGTTCTGTTTTGTGAAAAAGTTTCAATGTTTATCCACATTGCTACTGTAAATGCATTAAAACTTCCGATATTTGGTAATAGAATATTATCATCTACGCCATCAAAACTATATGCACTATTTGAATTTCCAAACCTATCCTCAGTAAGATTAGCAAAATAAACAACACCATCATTTCCATTTCCGCTTTCGTCAATTGCATTTCCGTTGAATGGGTAATAAGCAACTAAGCCACTTGTAGGAATTTGAGCAAAACTATTTGCAGAAATTAACGACCAAAACAAAATTGTTAGCACAACTTTGCCAACGTTCCAATTTTTGGTAAAGTTTAAGAGGCTGGAGTAGTTAAATTTACGTAATCCGTTTAAGTTTTTGGCTGATGTTGCACAAAGTGTTTTCATATGGGTGATTTTGAAATTTGTTTT
Source organism: Bacteroidetes bacterium GWF2_33_38 (assembly GCA_001769505.1). Taxonomy (GTDB): domain Bacteria; phylum Bacteroidota; class Bacteroidia; order Bacteroidales; family GWF2-33-38; genus GWF2-33-38. Next base: position 77,629 of record MEOF01000049.1, on the reverse strand, counting down.
ACCCAGCAAGCTAAAAAAAAAAAGTAGCATGCGAAAAAAATTGCAAGAGTAATTGATGAATTATGTTTTTAAGTAGATAAATGTGGGGGAAATGTAACAATTTGGCAATGTGCCAATATGCTAATGGAAGAAAAGGCAAAAGAAATAATGTGATAATTGAGGAAAGGAGAAATGTGATAATTTGGGAATGTGCTAATTTTGGAAAAACAAAAGAAGGAAGTTAGAAGTTAGATTTTTTTCATAACTCCATAACTTCGTTACTACATTACTCCATAACTTCGTTACTTCATAACTTTACAAACTTTCAAAGAATTCGTATTTCAGAAGTAATTTTCATCGCTTTTTTGTAAACGGCACTCACTCCGCAATATCGTTCTTCGGATAATTCTATTGCTTTTTCGAGTTTGTCCATCGGGAGGTCTTTACCTTTAAATTCGTAAATCACATGCATCGAGGTAAAATGTTTTGGGTGTTCCTCAGTCAAATCACCTTCAACTATCACGTTGAAATAATCCAAATCAACTCGCATTTTTTTTAGAATCGAAACAACATCCATTCCGGTGCAGCCAGCCAAAGCAAAAAGCATAAATGGTTTGGGTCTTGGACCACGATTTTCGCCACCAACCTCTAAGTTTGCATCTATTACTATTTTATGCCCGTTTACAGTGCCTTCAAACGCCATGTTTTCGAGCCATTTAATATTTACTGATTCTTTCATCTCGTTTTTTTTCTACAAAGTTAAAAAAATAATATTCACGTATGTATATTTTTGCATAAATTGATTACAGCAACTTTAAAAGCACTTTTTGAAGCACTTTTGGAAAATGCTCGTATTCCAATTCGTGAATTTTGGAAGCAATATCGTCAACGCTATCTTTTTTGTCAACAACACAACTTGCTTGAAAAATTATAGCCCCCTCGTCGTATTTTTTATTAACAAAATGAATGCTTATTCCTGTTTCCGATTCGCCGGCATCTTTTACCGCCTTATGAACATTCGTTCCGTACATTCCTTTGCCGCCATATTTGGGAAGCAAAGCAGGGTGGATATTTACAATTTTATTTGGATATTGATTAATCAGATTTTCGGGAACCAGTAATAAAAATCCGGCTAAGACGATAAAATCAATGTTGTTGTTTTTCAATAAGTTTAAAATCGTATCGGAATTGTAGAACGCATCTTTATTAAAAATTTCGCATTGTACATTAAGTTTTTTAGCTCGTTCAATAACAAATGCTTTGTGATTGTTTGTTAAAAACATTTTAATATTAACCAACGAATTATTTTTAAAATAGTCGAATATTCTTTCGGCATTAGAACCCGAACCCGAAGCAAAAACAGCAATATTAATCATTTTGATAAAATATAATTTAAGCCCGTCAATATAGTAATTTTTGTCATGATGATAAGATTAGTTAACAAAAAAATCATGTTTTTTTTGAATTATATCAAGTAAATTTATTTCTTTGCATTTCAATTTGAAAATAAAAAGTATTATTAATTAAAATTAAAAGTTATGTCAGACATTGCAACTAGAGTAAAAGCAATTATTGTTGATAAATTAGGCGTTGACGAAAATGAAGTAGCACCAGAAGCAAGCTTCACAAATGATTTAGGAGCAGATTCTCTTGACACTGTTGAGTTAATCATGGAGTTCGAAAAAGAATTTAATATTGCTATTCCAGACGACCAAGCTGAAAAAATTGGAACAGTAGGAGACGCAATCAATTATATCACTGAGCACGCAAAATAGTTTTATTTTTTTAACCTTTTTTTAATTTTATGGAATTTAGACGAGTAGTTGTAACCGGTTTAGGTGCTGTAACCCCATTGGGAAACACAGTTGAGGAATTATGGAATAATTTAATCAACGGTGTTAGTGGCTGTGAAAAGATTACTCGTTACGATTGTTCCAAATTTAAGACAAGGTTTGCTTGTCAGGTTAAAAATTTTGATACTGAAAAGTATGGCATTGACCGTAAAGAAAAAAGGAAGCTTGATCTTTATGCTCAATATGCTATTGCAGCAGCTACCGACGCAATGGAAGATTCAAAATTGAATCTGGAACAAATTAATCTCGATAAAGCGGGAGTAGTTTGGGCTTCGGGAATTGGTGGTATTGAAACTTTTTTAGAAGAAGTTAGAGGGTTTGTTACAGGAGACGGAACTCCTCGTTTCAGCCCTTTCTTTATTCCTAAAATGATTTCGGATATAGCCTCTGGGCATATATCAATGAAATATGGTCTGAGAGGACCAAATTATGCAACCGTATCAGCGTGTGCATCGTCAACAAATGCGTTGATTGATTCGTATTGGTTAATTCGACATGGAAAAGCAGACATTATGGTTACCGGAGGTTCTGAAGCTGCGATAAATGAAGCAGGAATCGGAGGTTTTAATGCAATGCAGGCCTTGTCAACCAACAACGAAGAGTATCAAAGTGCTTCAAGACCATTCTGCAAAACCAGAGATGGATTTGTAATGGGAGAAGGTGGTAGTGCTATTATTTTGGAAGAATTAGAGCATGCCAAAAAACGAGGGGCTAAAATTTATGCCGAAATCGTTGGCGGAGGAATGTCGGCCGATGCTCACCACTTAACTGCACCACATCCTGAAGGATTGGGAGCAATAAATGTGATGAGAAATGCACTTGAAGACGCCAACATGAAACCTGAAGAAATTGACTATGTAAATGTTCATGGAACAGCAACTCCTCGTGGCGATATAGCTGAGACAAAAGCAATTGTTGCTGTTTTTGGAGAACACGCATATAAATTGAATATTAGTTCAACAAAATCAATGCACGGACACTTGTTGGGTGCAGCTGGAGCACTTGAGGCTTCAATAGTAGTGCTTTCTATAAAAAACAATATTGTTCCGCCTACTATTAACCATAAAGAGCAAGACCCAGAAATTGACGATAAATTAAATTTGACATTCGGAAAAGCTCAAAAGCGAGTGGTTAATGCAGGATTAAGCAACACTTTTGGTTTTGGAGGACACAATTCTTCGGTTATTTTCCGCAAGTTTGTTGAATAGGACTACTCGTGCTTAATTTCTTTAAGCTATCTTATCCTTTCAAGAATCAAAAAGATAGGGAATTATTTGTATTCCTTAAAAATATGCTTGGTTTTAAACCAAGTGATGTTTCTATATACCGACTCGCCTTTACACATAGCTCTGCCTCGTTGGTTTCTCCTAAAGGCATTGCAATGAATAATGAACGACTAGAATTTTTAGGCGATGCCATTTTAGATTCAATTGTAACCGATTTTTTATTTAATAAATATCCGAACGAAAAAGAGGGTTTTCTTACTACTATGAGGTCTAAAATTGTGAATCGAAATTTTTTAGACAACATTGGTGAGCAGTTAGATTTAAATCAGTTTTTGAAAATTCAGCTTTCTGAAAATTCTGAAACAAAGCATCATTTTGGAAATGCTTTTGAGGCTCTAATTGGAGCTATTTATATCGATAGAGGATATAATAAAACTAAAAATTTTGTAATTCATAAGTTAATAAACCGGTTTATTGATATTGAAGAATTGCAGATTGCAAACCATAATTATAAAAGTCGAGTAATTGAATTTTGTCAAAAACATAAACTTAGCATTCAATTTATTACTGAAGAAACTTCTGATAAGCAATTCGCATTTGAATCTAGAATCTATATTAGCGATGAAATATTTGGATTCGGATTTGGTCAAAATAAAAAAGATGCGGAACAAAAAGCAGCCGAAATAGCACTCGATAAACTTCAAAATAAGTTCGAAAACTTGTAATTAGGTAGAATTTAATAAGGTTGTAATGAGTAGTTTGTGATAAAAATAATTACTTTTATGCAATTAAGTTTAACCAATGAGGTTTTTTACCATATTCTTTTTTTCATTTCTATTTTTGACAATGCTCAGTATTGCTCAGAAACAAAACACCATTGATAGCCTTATTGTTGAGTTGAAAATTGCTAAAGACGATACAACAAGAGTTAATATCCTTAATGATTTAGGAAATGAATATTTAAACAACAATCCTGAATTAGCCATAGATTATCTTAAAAAGTCGCTCGAATTAGCAGAGAAACTAAATTTTGAAAGTGGAGTTGCTTTTGCAAACAATAACATTGGCTTGTATTATTATTTCAAAGGAATTCATAAAACAGCACTCGAATATTTTCATAAAGCTTTAAAATATATTGAAGAACACGGCAAAGAAGAAGTAAAATCAAATATATATAACAGTATTGGTGCGTCGTATAATTTTCAAGGCAATTATGCAAATGCACTAGAATTTTATTTAAAGTCGTTAAAAATTGAAGAGCGACTGAATAATAAAATCGGAATGGCTAGAGTGTATAACAACATCGGAATTATTTATTACTACAACAATAATTTTGAAAAGACCTTAGAGTTTTTCAAAAAATCACTAAACATTAGATTAGAACTTGGAGATAGCTCTTCAATAATGGGTTCTTACAACAATATTGGAGAGGTACATAGAGAAAAGAAAAATTTTAATAGGGCTCTAGATTATTTTACAAAATCCTTAGAAATGGCAGAGCATCTTGCCGATAAAAGAGGTATTGCCCAAGCCTATGGGAATATTGGAAATGTATATCAAGATTTGAACGATTTTGAAAAAACTCGCGAATACTATTTTAAAGCCTATGAAATTAATCTTGCTCTTGACGATAAAAATGCCATCGCTCAAGCTCTTTACTATATTGGAACAGCTTATGCAAAAGAACAAGATTTCAAAAATGCGGTTGATTATTTTATGCAAGCATTAAAAATAGCAAAAGAAATAAGTGCACTCGAACATATTAAAAATATCTATCAAAATTTATCGGAGATTTATGAAGCTAGCAACAACAATGACGAGGCTTTAAAATACTATAAATTGTTTACTAATTATAAAGATTCTATTTCATCTCAAATGAATTCGGAAAGTTATGCCGAACTTCGAATACGATTCGAAACTGAACAAAAAGAGAAAGAAAATGAATTGTTGAAAATTGAAAATGAAATCACGGAATCGAAAGTTAAACAAGGAATTTATATTCGGAATATTATGATTTCAGGATTTGTTGTGATTGTATTTTTTATCTTATTAATACTCAGAAGTTTTTATCAAAACAAGAAAATAAACAAACAGCTATCAACACAAACACACCAAATACTCGAACAATCGGTGAAATTAGAACTTGCTAATCTTGAACTTGAAAAACTATCAATTGTTGCAAAAGAAACAAGTAACGCAGTTGTAATTATTGATAAAAATGGAGATATCGAGTGGTTAAACGCTGGGTTCTCAAATATTTACGGCTATTCGCACGATGAATTTACAACTATTAAAGGGAAAAACATTTTAAGAATAAGTAGTAATCCAAACATTAAAGAAATTTTAGACGAATGCTTATTGAATAAAAAATCAGTTAGTTACGAGAGCCCTACTGGCACAAAATATGGGACAGAACTATGGATTCAAACAACTCTAACCCCAATTTTTGATTCTGTAGGAAATCTTAGAAAAATTATAGCCGTTGATACTGATATTACAGCCATTAAAAACGCTGAAAATGAGATTAAACTTAAAAATAAGAATATCACCGATAGTATAAATTATGCTAAAAAAATTCAAGATGCGATACTTCCTAAAGAGAATGAATTAGAATTTATATTTAAGAACTCATTTGTTTTTTATCTACCGAAAGATATTGTAAGTGGAGATTTTTATTGGTTTTCTCAAGTTAACGATGAAATAATTATAGCTGTTGCCGATTGCACAGGGCATGGAGTGCCCGGAGCTCTTATGTCGATGATTGGCTCAATGTTGCTTAATGAGGCGGTTAATCACTTTAAAACTACGTCGCCATCTGCTATTATTAATAAATTGCACCTTGGGGTATTAAAAACGCTACAGCAAGAAAAAGATAGTGTGGCACAAGACGGAATGGACATTTCGATTTGTAATATAAATTTGAAAGCAAAAAAGATTACTTACGCTGGAGCAATGCTCCCAATATATATTGTAAGAGATGGTGATATTGAAACACACGAACCAAATCTATTGTCGGTAGGAGGAACTCTTATTCGCAGTGATGAGAGATATGAAAAAGATTTTATCGACCGCGAAATAGATATTATCCCAAATATGGAATTGTATATGTTTTCAGATGGGTGTATGGATCAGTTCGGAGGCGAGAATAACTCTAAGCTAAACAGTAGTCGATTTAAAAATATTTTGTTTGATGCATCAAAAAGTGAGAATTGCCACATTCAAAAAGAAATATTAGAGTCAACAATTATGAGTTGGAAAGGGAAAAATAAGCAAATCGACGATATGCTGGTAATTGGAATTAAGTTCTAATTTAGGAATTATTTTTGAGCAGTAACTTCTTTTTCATTTTCCTTTTTATCGGTGTGATATACATCTAATGCAACTAAAATTGCCGTAAATCCCCAAAAAGGAACCGATGCTTTGTCAGTATCTAGAAAATTATTCAAAAATCCGTGCAAATAGTAAGTAATCAATCCAAGCGTAAAAATCAACGATAATAATCTAACTTCTTTATTTAACGTTTTTCGTCGAATCATTAAGCCAGTATAAAGAGTGGTAATAACAATTGCAAGAAAAGTTAAACTTCCAAATATACCAGATTCAGCTAGTGGGCCAATATATTCACTATGGGCATTTCCCATATTTCCGTAGTTTGTACTGATTATTGTTTTTTCAGAAGAAAGCTGAAAGGGAGCATATTGAAATTGATAGGTTCCTGGCCCCCATCCAAAAAAAGGTTTTTTTTCAAACATTCGAAATGCACACTTCCATCGATTTATTCGTTCTAAGTTTGATGCATCGGTTGATATATTTGAAATCGATTGCACGTGTTTAGATAAATCGGCCGTAGAATCTTGTGTGTTTTCTTCAAGCGACATTAAAATTTGCTTTTGAAAAGCGAAAAATAAAATAAGAATCGAAGCAATCATTATCAATACAGTTCTAAACTTAATTTTTAACTTTACTGCAATAAATACACCTAGTACACCAATTAAGCTAATCCATGCTGCTCGAGTATACGATAAAACTGTTGCAAATATCAAGATGGAAACAACTATCCAAATTATGGTTTTGAAATTTTTAGAATAGGTTTCCGAAAAGGCAAATCCTATTAAAATTGGTATATAAAATGCGAGTATAGCCCCATAAGATGTGTGATCGTTATAAAACGGAGTCATGACAGAATTCGAGGCTTTTTGGTCTATTAAACCATATTCGAGATGCCTTGTAATGGCATACGTTATTACCATAAGTAATGGAATTGTGTAAAGCCAAACATATTTTTTGATATTTTCAATATTTTTGAAAATTTGGGTCGCAATAAAATAAAATGCAGCTAAAAACCAAAGTCTTGTTACAAGAAACTTGAATGATACTAAAGGCATCGTACTCGTAAGACTTGTCATAAAAATCCATATTAAATTTACATATATTGCAATCGAAATTGGATGGTAAAATACTTTTTTATCAAATTTTTTCTCAACCAACAATTTTAATGTAAAAAGAATTAAAACGCCAAATAATAGAGGTTCAGTGGGTAAAAACATGTCAAATTCTAAATCTTTAACCAAATCTCGTAAGGGGATTGAAAGAGGGGTAAGAAATACAATTATAAATACGAGTTTTTGCAACGAAAACACTGCAAAAAGGACAATTAGAATAACGAAAGGTAAAATATTAAAAAAATAGAACTCCTGAGTAATCAAAAATGAGTTAACAATGATGAAGATAATTGTCAGGATGTAAACCCATTTTATTTTAAGCTTGCTAATCAAAATTTTAGGATATTACAAATTATCTTTTTTTGCTTTCAATTACAATTATTGCAATTATCCCCGTCAAAAAAGCTCCCATAGCACTGAATAATACAATAATCCAACGAATTGGAGATGATTTTTTATCGGCAGGGAATGGTTTTGTAACAATTTGTGCGTAAGTAATTACTTTTTCGACTTCAATGATTTCATTTTCGTACTCGAGCTTAGTATTGTTGTACACATTTCTTGCACTCCATAATAAACTTCCAACCTCATCATTCTCAATACCTTTTTTCTTTAAATTTTCAATTATTTGTAATAGTTCTGCTGCCGAATTAGAACTACCCTTTCCTTCAGAAATCAATTTTATATATCTTCTTGTTGACTCTTTTGATTGAGTTCCAAAATCAAAAATTCCAAATTCACTTTGATGAGTACGTTTGATGCTTTCCAATGAATCGATTTCTTTAACGAGTTTATCGAGGAGTAATTTTTTTAGTGCAACAACCTCTTCGTGTTTATCTCTGTGCATTCGCCTAACTTTTTCGTTGTAAAAGTCAACAATTGAGAATATCATCTCAGAAGCTATCTTTGGGTCTGTATCAAAAACTTCGATTTCAACAGCTTCGAATTCAGTTTTTGAAAAAGAAACATTCGCATCAAATTCTTTATTCAAGTTTGTAAAATAATATTTGTCAGTTGTGTCTAATTTATAATGAAGTCCTAAATTAAATTTCTCAAAAACTTTTTTCTTAACGTCCATTGACTCAATAATCTGAAGCATTTGCTCAGTATTCGACTCTTCGGAGAAAGTTGGTAAATTCACCGGATATAAAATTGCCCACGATTTATATTTAGGCGGGATAAACGTCGGCAGTGTAAAAACCGTTGATAATACCATTGATATTAGGACAAGTGCTGCTAAATGAATCTTCCATTTCCCCAACACTTGAAATATACTCTTATTGTTAAAATAATTTTCCATAGTATCGTAATTAATCTGATTTACTAATTCTTCAATATTTTTAAGTTTATCGAAATATTTATAAAATAAATCTCGATAAAAGTTAATTAAAGCTTTTTTTTTTTAATGTTGTCAAATAAAATTAAAAGAATCAAAGCCAAAAGGAAAGTTGATAAACTCGAAATAGTTATAATCAACCATCGAATCGGATATGCTTTTCTTTCAGATTTTTCGGCGTGACTTACAATAAACTTATATGGTAAATCTTGCTCATAATCGACTTTTGCTTCATTATATTTTGATTCTATTATACTTAATTTTTTTATTTCGTGAACGAGTAAATCCCGAATCGATACGTATGCTCCTCCGTATTGAGCTAAAATACTAAGCTTTTCTTCAAGTGCTTTTACGCCTGATGTTCTTCCTTCTGATAGGGCTTTTGCGTATGCTTCATTTAGGACTTCGGCTTGCGATTCGTAATCCATTACTCCTTTCGAACGAATTAATTGTATAGAATCTTCTAATTTTTGAATAAATCTTTTTTGAATAACATACTCATTTTCAACAATTAAAAGAGCTTTGAGGGCTCTTTCTTTTTGAATTTTATTCATGGTTGAATCAACAAGCTCTGCAATATCGTTTGCAATATCGGCTGCCATTTGAGGGTCGGTATCCAACACTTCGATTTTAACCGACATGTATTCGGTTTTTGAATACGTAATATTGTCGTCGAATTGTAAATTTAGCTTTGTTCTTCGATAGTTGGCATCAGCATCTATTTCGTAATGCTCCATCAAATCATATTTCTGAATAATTCGATTTTTGATTTTGTCAGAATACAACACTTGAAGCAATTGCTCCACATCTTCCTCTTCGCCGAATTTTAAAAGCTCTTTCTTTGTATTGTTTTCGGTTAACAGCGACTGAGATATAGAACTTGATGATGCCGGGAATAAGATTACTTCAGATTCGAAGCGTTCGTCAATTAAAAAAGATACGATTGTCGAAATAACTAAAGCAATTCCAGTAAGAATTAATAACGGTTTTCGTCTTAAATGAACGTACGTTATCAAGTCTGTTGATTCGAAATTAAAGTCTTGCGAGGTTTTATTATCCATTCAATTATTTCAATAAGCGACCAAAAATAGAAAAAATATCCGATTAAACCTCTGCGATAATCAAAAAATAGTTTTTCTTGCCTTTTTGAATCAGAATATGTTTATTGTTTAATAAATCGTTTTTTGAAATTATATATTCCGGGGCTATTTTATTTTTGTTCAAACTAACTCCGTTGCTTTGTAACATTTTTCGACATTCTCCTTTGCTTGGAAACACTGATGTTTCAACGGCTAATAAATCAATAATATTTATGTTTTCGATTTTCGATTTTTCAACTTTAAATTGTGGAACTCCTTCAAAAACCGACAAAAATAATTCATTGTCCATTTTTTGTAAACTTTCGTTGGTTCCGTTTCCAAACAAAATATTTGTTGCTTCAATTGCCGAATTATAATCTTCTTCAGAATGAACCATTGTGGTTACTTCTTTTGCTAAACGCAATTGTAAAAGTCTCAAATGTGGTGCTTCGGCGTGTTGTTTTACCAATTCTTCAACCTCAGTTTTTGATAAAAGTGTAAATATTTTGATGTATTTTTCAGCATCAGAATCAGAAACATTCATCCAAAATTGAAAAAATTTATATGGACTTGTATATTTTCTTTCCAACCAAACATTTCCCGATTCGGTTTTTCCAAATTTTCCACCATCGGCTTTTGTAATTAATGGACAAGTTAATGCAAATGCTTCGCCGCCAAGTTTTCGGCGAATTAATTCTGTTCCTGTTGTAATGTTTCCCCATTGGTCGGAACCGCCCATTTGAAGTTTACAATTTTTTTCTTTGTAAAGATGATAAAAATCGGTTCCTTGAACTAATTGATACGAGAACTCAGTGAATGACATTCCACTACCGCCCTCAGAGCTAATCCGTTTTTTTACAGAATCTTTGCCCATCATATAATTTACGGTAATGTGTTTTCCAATATCTCGAATAAACTCCAAGAAAGAGTATTTGCTCATCCAATCGAAATTATTAACCAATTCTGCTTTATTTGAAGCTTCGGTTTCAAAATCTAAGAATTTTCCTAATTGAACTTTCAACGCATTTTCGTTATGACGCAACGTTTTTTCGTCAAGCAGATTACGTTCTTCTGATTTTCCTGATGGATCGCCAATCATTCCTGTTGCTCCGCCAACTAAAGCAATTGGTTTGTGACCTGCAATTTGAAAATGTTTCAACATCATAACTCCAACCAAATGTCCAATATGTAATGAATCGGCAGTTGGGTCAATTCCTAAATATGCTGATGTGATTTCTTTTTTTAGTTGTTCTTTTGTTCCAGGCATCATATCGTGAATCATGCCACGCCATTTTAATTCTTCTATAAAATTCATATCGGTTTTTCTTAAATCGTAAAAATTGTGTGCAAACTTACAAAATTTTAATTGATTGGCACAACTGTTCAAATTCGAACACTGTTTTTTGTAAAATCAAACACTTTATAAATAAGTTTAGATACAATAAATAGAACAAAACGACTAATATTCAGACAAATGCGTGATTTGGCATAATTGTTAGCAAGGAAAAGCGAATTAAAAATATACAAAAAATGAAAAAAATCTTATTTATAATCTCTTTTTGTTTGCTTGGTTTATTGAATTTATCAGCAACAGAAACTCCCGAATTTGATGGAAAAATAACAGGAAAAATTGTTGATAAAAACTCGGGACAAGCTGTAGAATATGCAAATATAGTTCTATATCGACAATCGGACTCGACTATGGTAACTGGAACAATTAGCGATTCGAACGGCTTTTTCGAAATTCAAAAAATACCGTCAGGTAATTATTACATGGTTACAAATTTTATTGGTTATGAAAAACAATCGGTACGGAATATAGAGATCAATAAAAATAACAAATTGGTCGATTTAAAAAATCTTGCAATTCAACAGGCGATAAATACACTTGCCGATGTTGAAATTGTAGCTGATAGAAATTACGTAGATTTTAAAATTGATAAAAAAGTTGTAAACGTAAGTCAGCATATTAATGCCGAAGGAGGAACTGCTGCCGAAGTTCTCGAAAATGTTCCTTCGGTTACGGTTGATATGGAAGGAAATGTTGCATTAAGAGGAAATACAAATTATACAGTTTTAGTTGATGGTAAACCTAGTCCATTGAAAGGAAGCGATGCGTTGAAACAGATTCCTGCAAGCATAATCGAAAATATTGAAATTATTACAAATCCATCAGCTAAATACGACCCCGATGGAACTACCGGAATAATAAACGTGATATTGAAAAAAGACAAACGAGATGGTTTTAATGGAATGATAAATTTATCGGGAGGAACGTGGAAAAAATATGGAGGAAGTGCCAATTTTAATCTCCGACATAAAAAAACAAATTATTTTATAACCGTTGATTACAACAAGAATCCTAGCAATATGACTGCTGGAGAAGACCGTACAAATTTTCTTTCAGATACCGTTTTGAATTTAGAAGAACGAAGCAAACGAGTTGAAACCCGTCGTCCATGGAAAATAAATTCAGGAATAGACTATTATATGAATGAAAAAAACACGTTAAGCATTTCGGGAACTTACGGCGGTTTTGGATACTTTCGCGATTTCAATACAAAATATTATTCATATACTGAGCCTGTTTCTGAAGAAGGATTTATATTGTCTGATAATTATTTTTCGGTTGATGGAATATACTATTCGGGAAACTTAAATTTTCAGCACAAATTCAACGAAAACGGACATAATCTTGATGCTTCGATAACTCTTTGGCAGTGGAATGGAAATCAATTTGAAGATTCTCATCAGCAATTTGCCGACGAAAATTGGAATCCGATTGACCAATCTATTTTGATTAGAACAAATACCGAAAGCATTCGAAATAATTTTAAGATAACGGTTGATTATGTGTATCCGTTCAAAAAAAGCAAATTTGAAGTTGGAGCCAATGCTCATCTAAATCCGGGAACTACTGAATACATATTTGAAAATTATGACGAAACTACTGAAACGTGGATAAATAACGAAGAGTTTTCCAACGATATGTTTTTTAAACAAAATATTTTTGCAGGATATTCAACTTTTTCGAGCGAATTCAAAGGGTTTTCATATCAATTGGGCTTGCGACTAGAATATACCGACCGATTAATACATCAAAAAACTACCGACGAAAAATTTATGGTTGACTTGTTTAATTATTATCCAACCATTCATATTTCAAAACAACTGAAAGAAAATCAGCAAATTCAAGCTAGTTATAGCCGAAGAATAAATCGCCCTGAGCCTTGGGAATTAAACCCATTTCCGAATTATTCCGATTCGTACAATTCTAGCAAAGGCAATCCCTACTTGCGACCGGAAGATACTGATGCAATGGAACTAAATTATTATAAACGAATTAAAAAAGGATTTTTTTCAGTGGGATTGTATTATAGAATTAATCACGATACGAGAGTTATGAATATTCAAATTGATGAAAACAATTGTTTGTATCTCATTGCCGAAAACATCGACCGCACAAGTGCTTACGGAAGTGAACTTATGTTAAATTACGATGTTAAAAAATGGTTAAATATGAATCTCAGCGGAAACGCATATCAATACGAAATGTACGGTAGTTTGTCAGAAAGAAACGTAAATCAAAAAAGTTTTAATTGGGATTCAAGATTCGTAGCAACCGTAAAATTACCTAAAGATATTCGTTTTCAAATAAACGGTTTTTATTCGAGTCCGAGCGTTGAAGCTATTGGTAAAATGGAGGCTTCGTATTCGGTTGGAGCTTCGTTTCACAAGGATTTTCTCGAGAAAAAAGCATCGATAGCAGTAAGCATTAACGATATTTTTGGAACACAAAATTATATTACGCATTCAAAAACCGAATATTATGATTCGCACATATGGTTCAAAGGTGAATCGCAAGTTGTAAGGCTTACGCTAATTTACAAAATCAACAACTATCAACGTCGTCAACAACAAAACGGAATGGAGATGAATTTTGGAGGAGGTGCGTAAATACTATAATATGTAACAAAACCAGATAATGAAGTTTATTTCGAAAAGAGATGTTGAATTTCGGTTGGGTTTTGCTATCTTAAAATTGTTAAGGAACCTCTTATTTGTTTTTTTGAATATTTTGATAGATCAATAATATAAAAATAAGTCGCTGCTGGTAAATGTTTATTATTGTATGTCCCGTCGAATTTAGTTGAATTTTCGTAATCTTTTTGAGGACCATATACTGTATTCCCATTTCTGTTGAAAATTATAACAGTTGATTCAGGGTATAGTACAATATTATCAATCTCCCAATAGTCATTATAACCATCATCGTTTGCTGTAATAACATTATACGGATGAATATCCATCTGGGCTTTAGTTATTGTATATGTAATCGTAATACTACACCCCGTGTTTTTATTTTCTATTATTACGTTGTAGTTTAAAGTATTAAAAATGCCATTTGTTGAAACTATTATTGTTTTTGAAGTATCATTAGTTTCTTCCCAAAAATAGGCCATATTATTTTCTCCATTATCGGCATTTAGCGTAATGACTGTGTCGACATCTTGTTCAAAAGTAATATTGGTATTTTCTATAGGCGATGAAGGTAACTGATTAATCGTAACAAAAATATTGTCAGATGTTTCGCAGCCATAAAGATTAGTAACAGTTACAGAATATAATCCCGTTTGAGTTACAGAAAAAGTTTGATTTATGGAGTTATCTTGCCAATTATATGTTCCGTCATTACCAGCGTCTAATACAATAGGGTTGCCCTCACATTGCGAAAAGTCGTCGCCTAAATTAACAATCGGATTAAGGCTTTCAACAACTGTTACAAAATTTTCATCTTCGCATCCATTAGAGTTTATAACCGTTACGGAGTAAACTCCTCCTATTGAGACCGTAATTTCTGCTAAATCAGACCCGTTTGACCAATGGTAAGATGCTCCCAAATCACCTCCCTCGGCAGTTAACATTGTTGTGTTTGTTGTACAAAAATAAGGATTTCCCAGTATTGTAACTGAAGGTGTTGAAAGAATGCTTATTAAAACACTGTCTGAATCAGAACAGCCATAAAGATTAGTAACAGTTACAGAATATAATCCCGTTTGAGTTACAGAAAAAGTTTGATTTATGGAGTTATCTTGCCAATTATATGTTCCGTCATTACCAGCATCTAATACAATAGGATTGCCCTCACATTGTGAAAAGTCGCCGCCTAAATTAACAACGGGATTAGGACTTATATTTACGGTTATGCTATCAACAAAAATATTTGCTCCATTGGTAATTGTTAAAAAATATTCTGTGGTTTCGATTGGAGAAACTGAAATTGAAGCTGTTGTTTCGCTTGTATTCCATAAATATGTATATGTGCTATTTTCATTAGCTCTTAAAATAATTGAACTTCCTGTACAAATTGTTGTATCGTTGTTGACTATTCCAATATTAGGGATAGTTGAATTTTGATTAAATAAATTTTGCACTTCACAATTGTTTAACGCTTTATTATAAAATAATATGTCGTCTATTTTACCAAAAAAGTTATAATTCATTGAGCTATAATTATGATTATTGGCAGAAAATGTTCCAATATGCCAGTCGTGTTGCATATTTAAAAGCGAATTATTATTTAACTTTACAGAAATCAGATTCCCATCAAAATAATGGTAAGTACTGTCATTTTTTCTTATAAAAACTAGATTATGCCATTTGAATAATAAATCATTTGCAAAATCAAATTCATTTACAAAACTGTTGGTTTCTAAATCTCGTGTTACGTTATAAGTTGTTTCGTGATAATCAGTTTTTTGATTGTAATCAACGTGGATGCCGTCTCTAAAAAAATCAGAAGTTACAGTTCCTGATCGAGAATGACCATCAAAAATATATTGATGATCTAAATATCCTATTGATAAACCAGGTTGATTTTCCCAACCTTCGCAATATGCCCAAAGAGAAATTGTAAAATCACCAATTTCAGAAACATCTGTAATTGGTGTTATTAAAATATAATCATCTATTCCATCAAAAAAATAAGCTTTATTTTCCTCGCCAAACCTATTTGTTGTTAAAGTCGTTCCATTTTCAATAATACCATTATTCCCATTTCCAGACTCATCAATGGCATTTCCGTTGAATGGGAGTGAAAGAATTAGTAAGTCATTAAATGTTTGTAAACTATCTTTAATGTAAATACTATCGGTAGCATTATTTCCATCAATAGATGCAATAACTGAATATGAATTTTCTACATTAGGAACAATTATACTTAATGATGTATCGCCTGTACTCCATAATATTGAACAATTCAAATTGATTTGGGCTGTTAACAAAATAGAATTATTTTCGCAGGTTTGAATAATTTCTACGGTAGGAGTTTCTAAATTTCCAATTGTTAATATCCAAACAGCACCGGCTCCACTTTGACCATCATCATCTGAAACAGCTCCAACTAGTACTTCGAATGAATTTGTATTTGCAAGATAAAGTTCTACAGATACGCCAAAATAATCTCCAGCATCTAATATGCCCGTAAAACCTCCAAATAAACTACTTATTTTCTGATAATCTTTCACTGTGCCATCACTATTTAATAAAAGAACCCAAAAAGCACCTGCATTTGTAGCTCCATCGTCATCGTCATAAGCTCCTGCAACAATATCACAAATACCATCATTATCTATATCTCCAATATTACAAATACTTCTACCAAAGTTATCACCAGCATCCAAAACTCCATTGAAATTTCCTTGTGTTGCACTTATTTTTTGGTAATAGTTTACAGTTTCATCACTATTCATAAATAAAATCCAAATTGCCCCTTTATCTGTTCCTCCGTCATCATCTTGCATAGACCCAATGACAAATTCATTAATACCATCTCCATTTAAATCTTCAATTTTGGCTAATCCACGACCAAACCAATCGTAATCATCTAGTTGTCCATAAAAACCACCAGAAGTATTACTTATTTTTGAGTGTGTTTTTACAGTTCCATTAGAATATAAATATAATATCCAAACGGCTCCTCTATCAGTCCCGCCATCATCATCATCTCTTGCTGATACGCCAATATCCGTTATACCATCATCGTCCAAATCACCTAAACTTGAAACTGTAATTCCAAACATGTCAACAGCATCTAAATCTCCTATAAAATTGCCTTCTAAAGCAGAAATTTTTTGCTTATTTTTCACAGTTCCATTAGAATTTAGAAATATAATCCAAACGGCACCCGTATTTGTTCCTCCATCGTCATCTCCCCATGCACTTACAGCTATATCTGTGACAGCATCGCCATCTATATCTCCCAAATTGCAAACATATGCACCAAAAATATCTTCATTATCTAGTCCTATTCCAAAACCACCACTTGTTGAACTTATTTTGTAATAATTTTTAACAGTTTTGTCTTCATTCAACATCAAAAGCCAAACTGCTCCTCTGTTTGAACCACCATCATCATCTCCAGAAGCTGGCACAGCAATATCATTAATATTATCTCCATCAAAATCTCCAATAGAAATTGCTCGACCAAAGCCATCATCACTGTCAAGTGTTCCAGAAAAGTTTCCAAATGTAGAACTTATTTTGCTGTATGATAACACAGTTCCAATTTGTGCATTGGATAAAAAAATAATTAAAAGGTTGATTATTAATGTTAAAAACAGTTTAAATGGCTTCATAATTAGGTATGAATAACAAATATACTATTTAAAATATAGAATACTAAATTTAGACGAATATTTATTTAAGTAGAAAATTTCGCGTTATTTTCTTGCAATAAATTCTGCAATTTCCAAATCAAGTTTGGTTTGGATTTTAAGTGAAGATAATTGATTTACAACAATATGCCCAACAGTTCCAGAAATTAAACTTTTATTTTTATCGAAAAATTCACGGTTTACAGCAATAATTCCACCTGTATTTTTGTACAATGCTTCACGTTCGAGTTTTGTGAAATTTTCTTGATTTAAAATTGGTTTCATTCCGCTTCCATCGTGCTGAAAAAATGTGTTCATTTCTTGGCGAACGCTTATTAAACTATCGGTTTTGAAAATGCGAATTGTGTTTATTGCATCTTCAATAGTTTGTGTTTTTATAAATGGGAATTCAACCGACAAAAGCACAATTATTTCAATTTTCAAATGTTTTAATTCTTCCATTTGAATAACGTGAGCAACTGTTTCGGCTAAACTTGTGTTGTGGCGAGCAAATTTTTCGGGACGTTTGTGAAAAATTATTTTATTGTTGTTTGGATATTTTTCAGCAATATATTCACCAACAGTTTCATCTGGAGATGAAATCACAATGTTATTAATTTTTTCAGCTTTTAAAGCTTGTTCAATTTTTAAATCAACAACTTTTTTGCCATTCAATTCAATAAAAGCAACATTTTTGCTGTCGTATTTTGTTCCTCGAATTGGAATTATTGCAATTGCATCATCGTAATTTGAAATATTATTTGCAATAAATTTCTCTTTAATTGCAGCTCGTGTATCTAAAATTTTATTTTCGTTCGATGTTAAATTTTCACCGTGTTGACGATAATAAAACAATGGAGTGTTTATGTTTGTAACCTTATATTTTGCTGTAAAACGTATCCACAAATCGTATCCATCTTGACATTTGAATTGTTCATCGTATCCGCCAAGCGATTGAAGAAACTTTTTGCGTATCATTGTGCAGGCTCCGTGAGCAGGTTGGTCTAAAAGCGAAACTTCTTTTTCGAACGAATGTCGTTTTTCAATATTCATTACATCGCCTTGAGCATCCACCATAAAATAATCAGGAAAAACCAAACCAAGTTCAGCATCTTTTTCCAAAACTTCGGACATTAATTCCAAAGCATTTTTTTCGAGATAATCGTCAGCATCTAAACGCATTATGTATCTGCCTTGAGCAACACGTAAAGCAATATTATTGGTTACATTTAAACCTTTATTTTGTTGAAAAATGACTTGAATTTTTGAATGATGCGAAAAACTTTCAATAATTTGTTTCGAATTATCGGTTGAACCGTCGTCAATAATTATTATTTCAAAATCTTGAAACGATTGATTTAAAACACTTTCGATGGCTTGTTTGATGTATTTGCCATAATTGAAATTGGTGATATAAACCGTAACTAATGGTGTTTGAATATTCATTTTAAATTATTCTCGTTCTTTAATAACTTTTGCAGGAACTCCAGCAACAACTTCGTTTTCAGCAACATTTTTGGTAACCACAGCATTGCTTCCAACAACTCCGCCTTTTCCGATGGTAACGCCAGGCAAAACCGAAACGTGAGCTCCCAACCAAGCATCGTCGTGCAAAACAATTGGTGCGTGCGAATATCCTTGCTCTTGAATTGATTTCGATTTTTCGTGATTGTGCATACTTGTTTGAATGTAAACAAATCCCGAAATCAAAACTTTTTTACCAATAAAAATGCTGTCGCCACCATTGAAAACTGTATAAAGTCCAATTCTTGCTCCTTCCGAAATGTGTAATTTCGCATTATTATTCGATAAAAGTCGAACTCCTCGGTCAATTTTTACATTGTTTTCTATTATCATTTCTGAAGTTGCGTGTGCCCGAATTTCAACATTGCGTTTGAAAATTACATTGTCGCCAATTGTGATTTTGCTGTTTTTATCAATCATCAAACTTGGAAATGTATCGCACTGAAAATTTTTACCAATTTTCAAATTTTTAGATGAAACTAAAAAGCGAAAAAGTTTGCCTTTTAGTTTGCAAATATTTCTTGTATAATATTGATGTATAGATAAAAACATTGATTTTTATTTTATCGTTTTAATAAATTCACTTGCTGTCATTACGGGAAGTTTTGAGTGTGTAAAATCTTTTAAATTTCTTGTAATAATAATGTCTTGATTGTTTTCAATTGCTGAATAATATTGAATTGCGTCTTCAAAATCAATGAATTTATTATCGTTAAGAGCTAAATCAATTATTTTATCATCAATTGATAAAATTGAAATTAGTATTTTAAATTTCCTCAAAATTTCTCGAGTAGATGTAACTGAATTTGTTTTTTGCAAAATATAATTAATGTTTGCAAATGTCAACGTTGATAAGTACAATTTACATTTATTCTTATCAGCCAGTGAAAAAAGTTTTGCTGCGTCTTCGTAAAAAGGTTCTCTTTTTGCAAGTAAATCAATAACAATATTGGTATCAATAAATAGCTTCTTCATTTATATTTTTCAGATAGATAATCACTATAATCTTTTTTGAATTCATGATCAGTATCAACTATTATTACACCAATTAAACTTTCAACTAATGGAGTAATTTCAATATCTTTTGATTTTTGTTGAGTAACTGAATTTAAGTATGATTCAATCATTCGAGAAACGCTAATATTGTGAATTCTAGCGTATTCTTTTGCTTTTTCAATAACGGCACTATCTAATCTAACTGTTAATTTCGAGTCCATAATTGTAATTTTGTCGTACAAATATACAAAATCAATACGGCTGTCACAAGTTTTTTATTTAATATTTTTCCAATCTAATTTTTGATGTGCAAGTAAATCAATTGTTGTGGTTTTTCCAATAAGTTTTTCAAAATCACGTGCGTCAATTCCTGAATTTGGACGAAGACAAATTAAATTTTCTTCGCTTAAAACAGTTCCAGCTTTTAAATCAAATTTTGGATAAACAGCACGACGAAACGATTGAACGTGACCATTTTCTTCTTCAATTTGCAAAGGTTTTTTAGTTTCGTTTCCTTTTATGCTTTGAATAAATTGAATTTCGTTTTCTAATTCAATAACTTCTTCTGGAATTAGCGAAACTTTATGGTCGCGAAATTCTTTTCCTTCACGACTATCGGTAAAATGAAATTCTAAAATTTCGGCTCCCATTGCAACCGAATAAGCTAATGTTTTCCAGCCAATTGTGTGGTCAGAATATCCAATGGTTAAACCTGTTAATTCTTTCAATTTCGACATCACATTCAAATTTGCATCGCTGTGATTTATTGGATACATTGATGTGCATTGCAAAAGTGCTAAATTTTCTGGTTTTAAATATTTTTTATCAATTGATTGAATGTATTTTACAGCTTCTAAAACTTCATTTTCAGTCGATAATCCTGTAGAAAGTATGATTGGTTTTCCTTTTTTTGCAATGGTTTTCAAAACTGAATATGCAGTTAAATCGCCAGAACCAATTTTATAAATTGGCATATATTTGTCAATCCAAAGCATCATTTCTTCGTCCCAAACCGAAGCCATATAACCAATTCCTGCTTTTATAATTTTTTCTGCAATTGCAATATGTTGTTCTTTGGTTAGTTGAAATTTTTTGAAATGCGAATTTCTTACAGGACTTTCAATTCGGCTAACCAAAGTATCGCCCGTGTAAAGTTGAAATTTCACGAAATCAACATTTGTAGAAATTGCCAAATCGACCAATTTCATTGCATATTCGAAATTGCCTTCGTGATTTCCACCAATTTCGGCAATCAATAATGGACCATATTTTCCTTTAAATGGATTGTTCATTCACGTTTTTATAAATTTCAAAAACTTCTTTTAAAGAATATGTAAAATGTTCACGGTCAAATTTAGCAATAATTTTTGAAGCGGTTTCAAAATCATGTTGGTCGTCAATTGCCATTTGAATTCCAGCCGCTTCTATGCAAGTTTGATTGAAAAAATAATAGAAATTTTGTTCTGCATCGTTTTGATACAAATATATAGTAACGTGTTCAAAATGTTCGGGCTTATTGAATTTTTTGTAAATTTCGTTGTAATAATTCACTTTCACCATTTCAACACTCATTCCTTTTGGAAAAGTTCTATTTTTCACGTTACTAACCAAATCGAAAGTATTTTTTCGAGCAATTTCCAGCATCGATTTAATAGTATTCAAATCGATAAATAAATTATCTCCGTTAATTCGTGTTGCATAATCTAAATTGAAATGTTTTGCACATTCTAAAAACCGTTCGGCAACATTTTCTAAAGAACCACGAAAAACATTAATTTTATTTTTTTTGCAATATTCAACTATCGGATTATCAGTTTCTTCTTCTGAAGTTGCAACAATAATATTTTCAGGTGAAACAACTTGCGATAAACTTTCGAAAATGTATTTCAAAATAGGTTTTCCATTAATTTCTCGCAAGATTTTACCTGGTAATCTTGATGAATTATAACGACATAATATTATAAACCCTAGTTTCACAATTATAAATTATAAATGGTTAATTATAAATTGTAAATTAATACAGAATTCGCTCCCTTTTTTCATTTTATTCTCTTCGTTTAATAATTTACAATTAACAACTTACAATTATTTATTGTTTCAAATTTGTTTTTGTTGTTTTAATTATGCTTGTTATTAATCTGATTATTTCTGAAGCATCTTTATTTATTGTTTCAAATTCTGTTTGATTTAAATAATCTGTTGCTTTCATTAATTCTAACCAATATATTGTTTCATTTATTTCTTTTTGAGCAATTGCTAGTTTGTGAATAAAATCGGCTTTACTTTCTGCATGTTCAGCTTCACGAACCATTGCACCAACTGAAGTTCCACTTCTTAATAATTGTTTTGATAAAATATATTCTTTTTTCTCAATTTGTAAATATTGATATAGTTTTATTATCCGTATTGCAAAATCAAAACTCTTATTTTTCACAATGTTCTTATCCATTTATAATTAACAATTAATAATTATTCACGGTTTGAAATAAATTTTACAGGTGAACCGCCAACGATTGTATAAGGTTCAACATCTTTATTTACAACTGAATTTGCTGCAACAATAGCTCCATCGCCAATTGTAACTCCTTTTAAAATGGTAACATTTGAGGCTATCCAAACATCGTTACCAATTTTTATTGGTGCTGTTTCGTTTGGTTGTTGATTAATGTTTATTCCTTTTTTTGCTTGATGATTACTGTCAACAATATATACAAATGGAGCAATTAAACAATCGTCGCCAATTTCAATTTTGTTTGATGCAAAAATAAAATTATGAAAACCAATTGTTGTGTTTTTTCCAATGCTGATTTTTGCATTTTCGTTACAACTACAAATACGAGTTCCTTCTTTTATGGCAACATTATCATCAATTGAAATATTTTTAGGAAATCGTTGAAATTCAACGTTTTTATCAATAAAAACCCAATCACCACAATGTTCTAATCTTCTTTTTGCGAAAAATAAACGAATAGAATTTCTAAACGTAAATTTTAAATGTTTTCGAAATTGACTTTGTGACATATTAAGTTGAAAGTTATAAAGTTTATAAAGTTGAAAGTTTTACTCTTTCAAAAGCATCAATATATGAATTTTCGGTTGCATTGAAAATTTTTACATTTCGAGATTTTGCATAATTATTCAAAACATAATAGCTGTTGAAAGAATATACAAATTTCATTAAAACTTCTGATAAATTTCGTTCATCGTCAGTTGAGCCTTTGTACATTACTTCTGCTTTTGCTGTTTTTGCATCATAAAAATGTTTTTGACTTAAATAAACTTTATTGTCGTCGCCAACAAACAAATCTTTCAGCCACGAATGTTCGGCACCAATTAAATAAGCATTTTCATAACCCAAATCAATTGCAAATTTTAATGATGGAATTAAAACATTGTGTGGTCGTGGCATTCCCAAACCTGTTTTGAAGAAAAAATGATTTAACGAAGTAAATCCCTCAACAGGAGTTACATTGAAATAAACAATTGTAATATTTTTATTTGCTTCAAGTTCAATTTTCCATGTTTTGTGATTTTTTGCCATTGCTGGAACAAACAAAAACATTTTCCAATCAACTATTTTTGCAATTTCCTTAAAAGTTGCTAATCGACCTTCTTTATTCGTAATAATTTGATGTTGTGCCCAATAATTTGTAGAAACAATTACATAATTTCGTGGTTTAATTTTCGGAAAAAGTTCCGATTTCCAAAAGAAATTTACAGCAAATAAATCTTTGTTTTCGAGAAATTTCGGATTGTTTTTAATGGTTTCTTCCAACGAAGGACTGTTTCCTAAAATCAAACAATCTTTATTTTCTACTACATTTTTGGGTTTACGAAGAAAAAAATGTGAAGTCAACAAAATTTTGATCATCGTTAAAAACGATAAAACCAAATTTTCAATAAAAATCTGAATTTTGTACTTTCCCATATATTTTTAATACAATTCTATCAAGTTGTCATTTCGAACTCGGTTACTGAGCGAAGTCGAAGTATCCTGTGAGAAATCTCAATCATTCAAAGAAATAGATTTCTCGTCGTTACACTTCCCTCGAAATGACAGCCAGAAAGGGATTTTAATTTTTAAACAAATTCTTCAAACTAACTTTATCTTGAATAATTTTATTCACATCATTTACCGAAATTCTTTCTTGTTGCATTGTGTCTCTGTAACGAATGGTAACCGTATTATCTTCCAATGTTTGGTGGTCAATTGTTATGCAAAATGGTGTTCCAATTGCATCTTGACGGCGATAGCGTTTTCCAATCGCATCTTTTTCTTCAATTTGACATTTGAAGTCATATTTTAGATTATCGAAAATTTTTCTAGCCATTTCAGGCATTCCGTCTTTGTTCATTAATGGAAGTACGGCAACTTTGTATGGAGCTAAAACTGCTGGAAGTTTCATCACAACTCGTTCTGAACCATCTTCAAGTTTTTCTTCTGTGAATGCATTGCTGATAATTGCTAAAAAAGTTCTGTCTAAACCAACCGAAGTTTCAACCACGTAAGGAACATAATTTTCGTTCAATTCTGGGTCAAAATATTGAATTTTTTTGCCTGCAAATTCTTGATGGCGTTTCAAATCGAAATCTGTTCGTGAGTGAATACCTTCTAATTCTTTAAATCCGAAAGGAAATTGAAACTCAATATCGCAAGCTGCATTTGCATAATGTGCCAATTTATCGTGATCGTGGAAACGATAATGTTTTGCATCAATTCCTAAAGCTTTGTGCCATTTCAAACGTGCTTGTTTCCAATGTTCGAACCATTTTAATTCTTCGCCTGGACGAACAAAAAATTGCATTTCCATTTGTTCAAATTCTCGCATACGGAAAATAAATTGACGTGCAACTATTTCATTTCTAAATGCTTTTCCAATTTGTGCAATTCCGAAAGGAATTTTCATCCGTCCTGTTTTTTGAACGTTCAAATAGTTTACAAAAATTCCTTGTGCTGTTTCTGGACGAAGGTAAATTGTGTTTGCATCTTCAGAAACTGAACCCATTTGGGTCGAAAACATCAAATTAAATTGACGAACATCTGTCCAATTTCTGGTGCCTGAAACGGGGCATACTATTTCACAATCAATAATTAATTGTTTTAAATCGTCTAAATTGTTCGTTTCTAAATCGTCAACGAAACGTTTTTTAACGGCATCTATTTTTTCTTGATTTTCTAATACTCGTTGGTTTGTTGAAACAAATTGTGCTTTATCGAAAGTTTCGCCAAAGCGTTTTTCAGCTTTTTCAACTTCTTTGTTTATTTTATCTTCAATTTTAGCAAGATAGTCTTCAATCAAAACATCAGCACGATAACGTTTTTTGCTATCTTTATTGTCGATCAAAGGGTCGTTAAAAGCATCAACGTGACCCGAAGCTTTCCAAATTGTTGGATGCATAAAAATTGCACTATCAATTCCCACAATGTTTTCGTTCATTTGTGTCATCGATTTCCACCAATATTCTTTGATGTTATTTTTTAGTTCAACTCCATTTTGACCATAATCGTAAACGGCACTTAAACCATCATAAATTTCGCTCGATTGAAATATAAATCCGTACTCTTTTGAGTGTGCTATCAGTTTTTTGAAAAAATCTTCTTGTGTAATCATTTGATTAATTGGTTGATATGTTTATAAGTTGATGGGTTTATCGGTTTAAAAATACTTTTCACTTTATGAACTTTACAAACTTTATGAACTAAAAACTCTTAAGTATTTTTCTTCTTTTTTCGGCTTTTAACGCATCAGAAATTTTAAAGTCGTTTCCGTAAATAGCTCCTTCCCATTCGCCATACATTGGGTTTGGAAGTAAAATAAAACGGTCGCCAAATTCATTTTTGTATTGTTCGACTAAATCGAATCCAAGTGTTGAATCTCGTTTTTCGAATATTTCAGTAAAGTCGGTTAATTGGTCGCCAATTAATAATAAAATCTGATATTCTTTTCCAATAGCTATCCTGCGATCTTTCTTGCTGTTAACACTGTCTTTAAATAACATATGAGCATCATCAATAAACGGGAAACCTAAGTCGGATAAATTTTTTCTAGTTTTTTCCAATTCGTTTAATTTTCGATTAGAAATATAAATGGTTTCAACACCTTTTTCTTTGGCATAGTTTAGAAATTCTAATGCTCCGGGTAAGGCTTTTGCTTTAGCTTGGTCTGTCCACTCTTTCCATGTTTCCGAACTATATCCTTTTCCTGTTTCTATACATTTTGCTTCGAAAGGACTATTGTCAAGCACAGTTTCGTCGATATCAACAATCACGCAGGCTTTTTTAGTGGTGTCGATATTCTCTAAATATTTGTCGAGCATAACTGTTGCCCAATTATAACATTGGTGATATAATGCTTTCATCTCAGCCGATTGTTGAAACCAAACTGTTGACATAAGCAAATGTTCGTATTCGGATTTAGTTTCTTGTACAGGCTCTGTTTTATTGCAGGCTGAAATCGAAATCGCTACGAAAATAATTAAAAAATAGTTTTTCATAATTCACTGTTTTTATTTAACCGTGAAAATACAAAAAAAAATAAATGTTTTATTGATTGTAAATTAATTTATATCCTGAACCATGAATATTCATAATCTCAACTGTTTCGTCTTCTCTGAAATACTTTCGCAATTTTGCAATATACACGTCCATGCTTCTGCCATTAAAATAGTTATCGTCTCCCCATATTTTTTTTAAAATAGCCGAGCGTTCAACGGTTTGAAAAGCATTAATCGCCAAAATGTATAATAGTTCGGTTTCTTTCGAAGTGAGTTTTTGAGTTTCGTCATCTTTAGTAATGAACTGTTGATTATAATTGAATAAATATTTTCCGACTTGAATGTTGTTTTTGTCTTTAATTTCGGAGACTTCGCTGGTTCGTCTCAAAATGGCATTGATTCTTAAAATCAATTCTTCCATATTGAATGGTTTTGTCATATAATCGTCAGCACCAACTTTAAGCCCCTTAATGGTGTCTTCTTTCATCGATTTTGCTGTCAGAAAAATGATGGGAACATTTTTATCTGCTTTTCTAATTTCTTGGGCTACCGTAAAGCCATCTTTTATAGGCATCATTACATCTAAAATACAAAAATCAAACGTGTCGGAACAAAATTTTTCGTAAGCTTCTTTTCCGTTTACAGCGAGTGTAATTTCGAAACCTTTTGCTTTCAAAAATTCTTTTAAAACTAAACCCATATTCGGGTCATCTTCAGCTACTAATATTTTTATTTTTGACATATATTTTGGTTTTATATATTATTATTTGGGATAAAGATAATGAATTCGCTTCCTTTGTTTTTTTCCGATAATACGGTAATTTCGCCACCATGTTTTTTTACAATGTTAAAGGCATAATTCAAGCCTAATCCAAAACCTTTAACATCGTGAATATTTCCAGTTGGAACACGATAAAATTTTTCAAATATTTTTCGTTGACTTTCTTTGCTTATTCCTATGCCCTTATCTTTAAAGCTAATGTAAATTCCTTTTTCGTCGTTAAGCGTTGAAACATTTATTTCGGGTTTTTCGGGCGAATATTTATTTGCATTATCAAGAATATTCAAAAAGACATTAAATATGTGAAGTTTATCGACAAAAAACATTGTGCTTGTTGCATTCAAATTTTTGCTTATCAGTCCTTCATTCCGTTTTACCTGCATTTCAATATTATTAATTGCTTTTGAAACAATTGTGTGAATATCATCTAGCTCAAGTTTAAGTTTAAAATCTGATTTTTCGTACACTGCATTTTTGAGTACTTTTTCAACCATCTCGCCCAAACGCTTATTTTCTTCTACAATGATATTGGTAAAGCTTTTTCGAGTATCATCGCTGCTTGATACATCGGGGTCGTTTAATGCTTCGCAAGCTATTGATATAGTCGAAATCGGCGTTTTTAGCTCGTGGGTCATATTGTTTATAAAATCATTTTTTATGACCGATAATTGTTTTTGTTTTATGATGGTTGAAATGGATTTGTAAAAAATAAAAATAATTAAAAACACTAGCCCGATTGAAGCTAAAAGAATTAATCCAGTTTCTTTCAGTATATAAGACTTTTGATTTGGGAAAAATACTTTTATTATTTTGTCGCTGCCAAAAATTGATGCGGGGTAAAGATTTGCGGCATAGCTAGAGTGAATCAACCGACTAATATCATTAAATTTACCCCAAATAGGGAAATTGTACTTATCAAAAACACCGTATTCGAATCGAGTTGAAATGCCTACATTTTTAAGTTCAACTTTCAATAACGAATCAATAAGTGGATTATTCATTTTCTTCTTTGTTTGATTCTCCTCAGCACTGTCAGCATCTGTGAGAATAATGTTTGGTAGGGAATCTCCGCCAACACTGATACTCGAATCGTTAATATTTATGTGAGCCCAAGAACTAGAGGCAATTGTAGAGTCTTTTATTCCGTACCGTTTAGCTAACTCTTTCGATGGTTCTTGTATTTGATCCTTGTCGGTATTTGCAGATAAATGACGCTTTCGATTATAGTCAGTATCTGATTCGAGGGAATATGTTTTGAATTTAGGTTTTGCATTTTTTGAGTGCGGTGAAGGTTGGTTTAAATGATTGTAAACGCCTCGGTTTTGAAACATATATGCATTTTCCAATCGTTCGTATTTAGCCGTAAAATTTAGCATTGCTTTAAATACATTTTGCTCGAATTGCGATTTTTTCAATTCAATAGCATTGCTTATCCAATAAATTTGAACAGCGATTAAACTGGAAATAATCAAGATTGACGATACAATCAATATTTTGATAAACCGTTCTGTCATGGGTTAAGTTATTGACATCAAAAATACAATATAAAATATTACGAATTAACAATTTAACAACTCTTAACACTTGTTAACTCTGGTTAACATTATATTCGAAATTTACGAAATATATTTGCAATGAACTTACGAGTTTTAAAAACTTATTGGTTTGTTCTTTCCTAAATATATTCTTTGGTCGAAAAAAGCTGTTCAACTCCACGAACGGCTTTTTTTAAATGACAATTGATTATGATATTTTTTGACCACATTACCTATTTTTTTGCTAATTAGAAAGCTCTCGTTTATTCATGTTATTTTCAGCTAAAACAAAACATTCTGCAAGAATATATGTTTTTTCGTAAAATCAGAAAGAATAATACGAATTATAAGTTGCAGTAAGTTTTATTTAATAGATATTCAAGCATATAGCATCTTAGTTTAATTCAAAATGACAAGGCTGGGTGATATTTTCAATTACCTTTAGAGGAATCTGTAGATTGGTTATTCGCTGTAATTTAGATAAATAACAAACGCATTAATTTAAAGAATAGTAATAATGCGTGTTGCCAGCAAAATCAAACTAGTTTTTCAAATTAACAAAATTTTTATACCTTTGTTAGCTATGTTGGGTTTCAAAACCACATCATTATTTTTTTAATTAATAAGGTTAAATTTAAATATATAAACACATGAATTTTGTTGTATCGAGTACCGAATTATTGAGTCATTTACAAGCAGTTAGCAGAGTAATTAGTTCAAAAAACACCTTGCCAATTTTAGACAATTATTTATTTCAATTAAAAAAGAAAGAACTTACTGTAACAGCTTCTGACCTTGAAACAACGCTTATAACAACTATAAGTCTTGACAATGCCGAAGGCACTGGAAACATAGCCGTAGAAGCTAAACGATTAAACGATATTTTAAAAGAGTTTCCTGAGCAACCATTGACATTCAATATTGATTCTGAAACGTTGAATGTTGATATTCTTTCTGAAAATGGTAAGTTTTCAATCAAAGGACAAAATGGAGATGAATTTCCGAATCTGCCTAACTTAAATCCTGAATCTACTTCAAAAATCGCAGTAAGTTCTGACGTTTTAAATCAAGGTATTAACAAAGCTATTTTTGCGACAGCCGACGATGAACTTAGACCTGTTATGAACGGAATTTATATGGAATTATCAAGCGAATATTTGTCGTTTGTGGCTTCCGATGCTCATAAATTAGTTCGATACCGACGTTTAGATGCAAAATCAGAAGTTGAATCTGCATTTATTCTTCCAAAGAAACCAGCAGGCTTATTAAAAAATATTCTTGGTAAGATACACGAAGATGTAACGGTAGAGTTTGACGAAAAAAATGCGTTTTTTACGATGCCAGGATACAAATTAGCGTGCAGACTTGTTGAAGGTCGATATCCAAATTATAATTCGGTAATTCCGACCAAAAACCCAAACAAAGTAATTATCGATAGAGCTGAATTATACAATTCGATTAAACGGGTTTCGGTTTTTTCGAATCAAGCTAGCAACTTAATTAAATTAAAAATCACTGGAAATCAAATTACAATATCGGCTCAAGACATTGATTTTTCAATATCGGGAACCGAAAGAATTAGTTGTCAATACGAAGGCGATGACATGGAAATAGGTTTCAAATCGGTATTTTTACTTGAGATTTTAGCAAATTTAGCATCTAATGAAGTTGTTGTTGAATTATCTGACCCATCAAGAGCTGGAATCTTATTGCCACTAGACCATGACAATAAGAGCGAGGATGTACTTATGCTCCTGATGCCGATGATGATTAACGTTTAGTCAATATTAAGGAGACGAAAGTCTCCTTTTTTTCTTTCAACATTATTCGAATTGTAAAATTTTAATCAATGCACAAAATTAAGATTGTAATTTCAATTGTTTTTCTAATCCTATTTATTGAAAATTCAACGGCTCAACCAACAAAGGGAGAAGCTAACTCGAATTTCGATATCAACAATTGTGAAGTTGCCTTGACTCAATATTTGAAATTGTTAAAATCAGAAAAGGAAAACACGTTTTTTCATTATCGAATAGGTTTATGTTATTTAAAAACGAACCTAGATAAAAAAGCGGCGATTCCTTATTTAGAGTATGCGGCAAAAGATCCTAAAATTGAGAAATCTATTCAATTTGATATTGCTCAAGCATACTATTACGCCCATAAATTCGACACTGCCCTTTCAATTTTAAATAATTACAAGTCTCAGGGCTTAGTTGATTCGATTTTAGCAAAGGTAAATAAGCAAATTAGGTATGCTGAAAACGCACAACGATTAATTAAAAAACCGTTAGACGTTACGCTGGTAAATCTTGGCGAAATGATTAACACTAAGCGAGCTGACTACAATCCGTTTGTGATTGAAGATGAGTCGGTTATATATTATGCTTCTAACAAAAAATATATTTCCGATTTTCAAGAGTTAATCAATAGTGTTTATTTCAGCAAGTCATCGAATGGAAAATGGCAGAAAATGAAATCAATTGGAAGTAAGGTTAATACTGATGAAAGCCAGGTTTTGGTCGGTATTTCAAAAGATGGAAACACTTTGTATATTCAACCCGAAAGCTTCGATACGTATTTGAATTTATACTCTACTACAAAAGTTAAAAATCGGTTTAATGAACTTATTGCTTTGGGCAAAACAATTAACACGAAAGACATTGAATGCGGAGCTTCACCAACCGTAAGTGGCGACACCATATATTTTGCCAGCGACAAAGAAGGGGGCTTTGGAGGCATGGATATATATTTGTCGATTAAACTGCCTAACGGAGAGTGGGGGATTCCAGTGAATTTGGGCAATGAAATAAACACCGCTGAAGATGAAAATTACCCTAATATTTCGAACGATGGGAATGTGATGTATTTCTGTTCAACAGGATACAATAGCATGGGCGGATACGATATTTTTGTAAGCCGAAAGAATACAGATGGAATTTGGAGCAAACCCGAAAATATTGGCTATCCGATAAACGATACTTACGATAATCTTACTATATCATTTACTCAAAACAAAAGATATGGTTATGTTTCGTTAACTCGCGATGGAGGATTTGGCGATTCAGATATTTACAAAGTGATATTTAATAATGTAGAAAGTCAGAATATTGTTTACACAGGAGTAATTGCAGTTGGAGATTCAATAAATCCTATTCAGCTCAAAGATGTAAACCCCGAGATTTCAATCACTGTGTTTAATAAAGCTGATGATGAAATTTTTGGAACGTATGCATATTCAAAATCCAGTGGAAGGTATATTATAACCTTACCTCCGGGCGAATATCGTTTAGAAGTCGAAGGCGAAAGTTATATAACCTACAAAAAAGAAATTGAAATTTACGAAACATACTATACTAATTCTGAAATAGAGCAGAACATATATCTACAAAAAAAATAAGAATACATGAATTTAACCCTTACAAAACCCATTGCTTTTTTCGATTTAGAAACAACCGGAGTAAATGTAGCATCGGATAGAATTGTAGAAATTTCGATACTAAAGGTACATCCAAACGGAAACGAAGATATTAAAACAATACGAATAAATCCCGAAATGCACATTCCGATTCAAGCATCTGAAATACACGGAATTTACGATATTGATGTCGCCAACAGCCCAACATTCAAAGACGTAGCAAAAGAATTATCGAAATTTATTGAAGGTTGCGATTTAGCTGGATATAATTCTGCAAAATTTGACATTCCTTTGTTAGCCGAAGAGTTTTTAAGAGCCGAAGTTGATTTTGATATGTCGAATCGAAAACATATTGATGTGCAGGTAATTTTTCACAAAAAAGAACAACGAACGCTGATTGCTGCATATCAATTCTATTGCAATAAACCCCTAGATAACGCACATAGTGCCGAAGCCGACATTAGAGCAACGTATGATGTTTTGAAATCGCAACTCGAAAAATACGAAGATCTTAAAAATAATGTTGAATTTTTAGATGAGTTTTCTACACAATCAAAAACTGCCGATTTACTAGGTCGAATTATATTTGACGAAAAAGGAATCGAAGTTTTCAACTTTGGAAAATACAAAGGGCAATCGGTAGAAGCTGTCTTTGAAAAAGACCAAGGATATTACGCCTGGATGATGAATGGCGATTTTCCGCTATATACTAAAAAAGTTATCACGGCGATTAAACTTAGAGGTTTTGGGAAATAACCCCGAATAATTAAGCTTTTAATTTCGTAACTTATGTTTTTTTGAAATATGAATATTTTCGAATTATAGGGAGCAAGGCTTAAAAAAAGAAAAAGATGAAAATAATTTGCATAGGACAAAATTATATTGATCATATAAAAGAAATGGGCAATGAAATTCCTAGTCAACCCGTAATTTTTTTAAAGCCAGATAGTGCAATTCTTCGAAAAAATGCTCCTTTCTTTATTCCTGATTTTTCAAACGAAATTCATCACGAACTTGAACTAGTTGTTAAAATAAATAGGATTGGGAAAAATATCCCTGTAAAATTTGCTTCACGATATTTCGACGAAATTACACTTGGCGTCGATTTTACAGCTCGAGATATTCAACGAGAAATGAGAAAGACAGGAATGCCATGGGAAATTGCAAAAGCATTCGACGGTTCCGCTCCCATAGGTGATTTTGTAAGCACAAACGAAATTTCAGACATAAATAATGCATCTTTTCATTTGTTAAAAAATGGAGAAATGGTTCAAAAAGGAAATACCGAAAATCTTCTTTTCAAAATAGATGAAATTATTTCTCATGTATCGAAATATTTCACCTTGAAAATTGGCGATTTAATTTTTACAGGAACCCCTTCAGGAGTTGGAAAAGTTGAAGTCGGAGATAGACTTCAAGCATATTTAGAAGATAAAAAAATCATGGATTTTAAAATTTGTTAACTTGTAAGTTTGATTTTTCAAGAAAAGATAATATATTCGAAAAAAATATTTTCTAATTATAAACAAATAACATTTTATCTATGAAAAAATTATTACTATTAAGCCTTTTAGCTGTGTCTTTTATTTTCAATGTAAATGCACAAGAATATAAAATCGTAACTGTTATTGAATCAATTATTCCAATGGGATTAGGTCGTTCGAGAATTCTTGAACATACGCAAGCACAAGATTATCGAAATTTTACAACATCACGAGAAGACGGAAAAGATAGCAAACAAGGCGATGTTAGTAGAGGTGATGCAAAAGTTGACGCATTGGAAGAAACCAAACTTTTAAACTTTTTCAGTGGAGTTGGTATCAATTTCCAAAACATAGCTTCAAATGATGCTATTGTTTCATCAAAAATCAACGAAATGTGTAAAGCCGGTTGGCAATTGGCTTTTGTTACAAGTGCAGTTGAAAGCGTTGGTAGCAAAGACGATAACAATGGTATTTTTATTACTAGATTATTTTTCAAAAAATAATTAGTCGAAATGTTTTATAACTATAGTTCGTTCAACTTTGCCAAAGTTGATTTTAACCAAAGTATAACTCGCTGATAATCAGTAATATTTCAATTCAATGCAAACTTTGGCAAAGTTCTTAAAATCAGAGACATACGAAAATTAACCGAACTATTGTTATAAAGAAAAGCCAACCAAAGTTGGCTTTTTTTATTGCACTTGATTAAGGGAATTGGAATTATTTTCTTC
The DNA here is from genome assembly GCA_001769505.1 of Bacteroidetes bacterium GWF2_33_38. Classification (GTDB taxonomy): domain Bacteria; phylum Bacteroidota; class Bacteroidia; order Bacteroidales; family GWF2-33-38; genus GWF2-33-38. The sequence continues at coordinate 43,095 of MEOF01000049.1, read as the reverse complement.
TAATCCGAATAAATTGTGATTTTCAGAATCGTTAAATAATCGGTTATAAACAGATTTTCACTGTTGATACAAGCTACTTATTTGATGATTTGTAGCTTAGACATTCTTGTCCGTGTTACTTTTATATCTTATTGATTTTTACTCTAACATATTTTATGATACAAGTTATTTAAGTAAAATTAAAAATCTCATTTTTCAGTACATTTGTATAAGAATATTTTAGTTGTTGCTTATCGTAACAGCAAAACAAACTCTATTTTCCATTATCAAATTATTTGTATCTTTGTCGGAATGCTTTTCTAGAAAGAAAAAAATATTTGTTTTTTCATAATCAGGGTCTTACGATAAGAAAGCCGAAATATGTATTATGCAAAAACAATTAAAATACATGTTTGATTAAATAAAAAAAGCAGGAATATGTTAATTTACAATAAAATACAAATATCGATATCTTGTCTTAATTAGTAAAGACTTAGAGCTTATCAGACATCTTACTTATATTCAGTATCAAAATATTTTCATCGACAAAAATTTCATAATGAGACAAGACGAAATAACAAAACGAAGAACTTTTGGAATTATTAGCCATCCCGATGCCGGAAAAACAACACTAACTGAAAAATTATTGTTGTTTGGCGGAGCAATTAAAACTGCTGGAGCCGTAAAAAGTAATAAATTTGGAAAGACAGCAACATCTGATTTTATGGAAATCGAAAAGCAACGTGGAATTTCGGTTGCTACGTCTGTTATGGGTTTTGAATACGATGGATACAAAGTAAATATTTTAGATACTCCTGGGCATAAAGATTTTGCTGAGGACACATACAGAACTCTAACGGCAGTCGATAGTGTGATTTTGGTTATTGACTCGGTAAAAGGCGTTGAGGAGCAAACACGTAAACTTATGGATGTTTGCAGAATGAGACATACGCCTGTGATTGTCTTTATCAATAAAATGGATAGAGAAGGTCAAGATCCATATCAATTGCTTGATTCAATAGAAAAGGAACTAAGCATTCATACCCGACCACTAAGTTGGCCGATAGGAATTGGAAGCACTTTCAAGGGAGTTTACAATTTATTTGAAAAGCAGTTACAACTATTTTCGCCTAATAAATCGAATATTTCAGAAGATGTGTTTGATATCGAAAATTTAAACGATGTTGAGTTAGATAAACGAATAGGAAAAGATGCCGCTAATCAACTTCGAGAAGATGTTGAATTAATCGATGAAATTTATGAGACTTTTGACGAAACTCTTTATCGAGATGCATATTTATCGCCTGTTTTTTTTGGTAGTGCTCTTAATAATTTTGGAGTAAAAGAACTACTCGATACTTTTGTAAGAATTGCACCATCGCCATTATCGAGAGAAACCGACAAAAGAGAAATTCTAGCTACCGAAGAAAATTTCACTGGTTTTGTTTTTAAAATTCATGCTAATCTTGATCCGAATCATCGCGATAGAATTGCTTTTTGCAGAATAGTTTCGGGCAAATTTGAACGAAATAAATTTTATTATCATACTCGCCTCGATAAAAAATTGCGTTTTTCGAGTCCGGTTGGTTTTATGGCAAATGAAAAGAGTATTCTCGACGAGGCTTATCCTGGCGATGTTGTTGGTTTGTACGATACCGGAAACTTTAAAATAGGCGACAGCTTGTCTGAAGGAGAACAACTGTCGTTTAAAGGAATTCCTAGCTTTTCGCCCGAAATATTTAAAGAGCTGATAAATAAAGACCCACTAAAAACCAAACAGTTGGAAAAAGGAATTCGCCAATTAACCGACGAAGGAGTTGCACAATTGTTTGTTCGACAACCGGGTAACACTAAAATAATAGGAACGGTTGGAGAGTTGCAATTTGAAGTTATTCAATTTCGATTGTTGCACGAATATGGTGCATCGTGTATATTTCAACATTTGAATTTTTACAAAGCTTGTTGGTTTACCTCAACCGATAAAGTGATGCTTAATAAATTCATAACCCAAAAAAGCCAATATATAACGGTAGATAAAGACGACCGTCCTGTATTTATGGCCGAAAGCGAATGGTATTTAAAAGTGGTTATGCAAAATTTTCCAAACATCGAATTTCATTTTACTTCTGAGATAAAAAAGGTTGGAGACAATTAGTGAAAAAGAAAATTAGCAATTGTATTTTTTGATAAAAGAAAACCCGACGGCTTTTTTTACATTAAAAATTCAATCTCCTAGTTGCCAAAATACGATTAGGCACTTATTTCTTCAAACGTTACAATATTATTGAGTATAGCATAAACCGTAAGTCCAGAAACAGTTTTAATTCCTAATTTTTTTGAAATGTTTTTGCGATGTGTAATAACCGTATGCGAACTTAGAAACAAAACATCGGCAATTTCGTTTGCGGTTTTGCCAAGTGCAACAAGTTTTACAATCGTTTTTTCTCTTTCCGAAAGGTCTGATTTTTCGTCTTGATTTTTCGATTTTCGAGCAGGGATTAAACGGAGTTGTTTGTTAATAATTTCGGCTAATTCGGTCTTGCTTGATGTAATATCTAGAATTCCATCGAACAAATCCATGTGAGCGTTTTTTGATTTGCTTTTTACAAGCAACAAAACTTTCGAGTTGGTAAAAAGTCCAGCATTTTCGGCAATAAAATTTTTATACGAATCGAGCAATTCGTCTTCGACAATGATTAATTTTTCGGAAAGGGCATGTAATGAATCGTCGATTTCGTCAAACGAAATATATTTAAAAATTGCAGAAACGCCAATTTCATTTTTTAAAAGGTGTTCGAGTCCCGAACAAAGCAAATAGTTTCGATAAAATAAGATGACCGTAATTTTGCTCATTTTTCGATTATGCGAATAATTTTCTAAAACTTTCTTCCATTTGCGAAACTTTAGGAACCAGCACTTTATCTTCGATTCGAGAGTGGTCGTTTAGGTCTTTTTCTAATTTAAAAAGTTCCGAAAGTATTCTGTTACAAATATTTGAATCGACTAATGGCGGTAAGTACTTGATTATAATATTTTTTAAATCGAATAGTTTTTCCTCTACATTGTCGTGTTCTCCTTCGTATTTTTCGATAGAATAGGCGTTCATTTTATTAAACAATTCTTGATTTTTCGACTTTGCCTCAAGTGCATTATAAATTTCGAGGATATAAGGATAAACCTTTTTTTCTTCACGTTCGATATGATTGATTAGCTCTTGTTTGTATTCGGTAAAAAACGAAACTAATAAGGTTAAACTTTTTTTCTGTGCTTGATTTTCGTCAATTAACTCGTTTATCATTTTTTCGATAATCGGCAATTTTTGATTCAAGTAAAATTTGTGAGTTTTTCGTAAATAATCGATTATATCTAAAACCGAAAAGGTCTGCATTCGCTTTTGAGGAAAATAATTTTTGTCATGAAACGTATTCACGATTTCTAAAAAAAAATGGGTATTTACATTGTGTTTGCGACAAAGGTCTTCGATAGTAGCATCGCCAAAACCAAGTTTCATCTCTAATCGGTTGATAACCGACAACAACATGTAATTTAAATGAATCATGTCGGCCATTTTCATCGTGCTCACTATCATAATTCTAATTGTTTAAAATTATCGTATTGGTTGTAATCGTATTGCTTTGATTTAAGGCTCGGTCGTAAATGTAAATTTCGTAGTAAACTGTATCGTATTTTATAGGATATAAATAATCTATATCAACCTGAATATCAGCTTTAAGCGTTTTGTTTTGCCCTTCTTTCGAAACATTTGGAATTCGATAATAATACGGAACTTGTAAATCGGTTATTTCTTCAAAAATTCCATCGTGTTTTTCGAAAAACGAAACATAAAGATTGTAGTAATATATGCTTCCTTGGTTGTAAGGAGCAATGGTGTCTGATTCGTCAAGTCCGATGTCGCCATTGCCATCGATGAGCGAAAAAATTATTTTCACCATTTTTATATCATTCAACAAATCGCTTGTATCTTTTACAATAATTTCTTTGAATGTGATTTCGGGTTCGTCAGGATAAACTTCGGGAGCTTTGCACGAAAACAGGATTTCTGCGATTAAAAAAAATAATATGACCTGAAAAACCTTCATCTTTTACTTTTGTCTCATGTAAATATGAACTGGAGCCCCCGAAAAATCAAACCGTTCGCGAATTTTATTTTCCAAATATCGTTTGTATGGAGCTTTAACATATTGTGGCAAATTACAGAAAAACGCAAAAGAAGGAAATCGAGTAGGTAATTGTGTAACGTACTTAATCTTGATAAACTTACCTTTCAGCGATGGGGGATTATTCTCCTCAATAACTTCGAGCATATATTCGTTTAATTCGGAAGTTGGTATTCGCTTTTTCATGTTTTGATAAACCATGGCAGCTGTTTCGAGTACTTTTAAAATTCGTTGTTTGTTGATTACTGATGTAAAAATAATAGGAACATCGGTAAAAGGAGCTATTTTAGATTGAATTTCTTCGGTAAATTTCTTGGTCGAATTTGTATCTTTTTCGACTAAATCCCATTTATTTACCACGATAACAATTCCTTTATGATTTTTTTGTGCAAGTCCAATAATGTTCAAATCTTGTGATTCAACTCCGAGTGTTGCATCAATCATAATAATGCATATATCAGACCTTTCGATTGAGCGAATTGAGCGCATCACAGAATAAAACTCCAAATCTTCGTGAACCTTAGTTTTTCTACGTAATCCAGCAGTGTCAATCAAATAAAACTCTTGCCCGAATTTGTTGTATTTTGCAAAAAACGAATCGCGTGTTGTTCCCGAAATAGGAGTAACAATTGCTCGGTCTTCACCCAGCAATGCATTTGTTAACGACGATTTTCCAACATTTGGTCTTCCAATGATTGCATATTTGGGAATATTATCTTCGGCTTCTTGGTCAATTTCATTTTTTTCAAATTTTTCGACAATCACATCGAGTAAATCGCCGGTTCCGCTTCCGCTAATTGACGAAATTCCAAATACATGTTCAAATCCAAGTGCATAAAACTCGCTTACTCTGTATGAGCGTTCGGTGTTATCGACCTTATTTACAACCACGATAACTTTTTTGCCTTTTCGTCGTAATTTTTGGGCTATTGCTTCGTCTAAGTCGGTTATTCCGCTGATTACATCAACCATAAACAATATAACATCGGATTCTTCGATTGCTAATAAGACTTGTTTATTTATTTCGCTTTCAAAAATATCTTCAGAATTCTCAACATAACCTCCAGTATCGATGATCGAAAAATCTATTCCGCTCCAGTTTACTTTTCCGTAATGTCTATCGCGAGTTACACCGCTAAATTCATCAACTATCGCATCTCTACTTTCTGTAAATCTATTAAATATAGTCGATTTCCCCACATTCGGTCTTCCTACTATTGCAACAATATTTCCCATTATTTTTTCGTATTTATCTTTTTATTTATTTAATATCCAAAACTTTTAAGTTGTCGGCTATCATCTCTCCAATCTTTATTTACCTTCACGTGTAATTCAATAAATATTTTTTTATCAAAAAACTTTTCTAAATCCAATCGGGCTTCAGTGCCTGTTTTTTTCAACATGCTTCCTTTGTGACCGATGATAATTCCTTTTTGCGAATCGCGAATAACATAAATAATTGCTCGTATTCTGATAATATCTTTTTCTTCTTTAAACTCCTCAACGGCAACTTCGACTGAATATGGAATTTCTTTTTTATAATTCAATAATATTTTTTCGCGTACGATTTCCGAAACAAAAAAACGTTCACTTTTATCTGTAAGCTGATCCTTAGGGTAATATGGCGGCGACTCAGGCAAATGTTTTAAAATATCGTCGAAAATTTGAGCAATATTAATTCCTTTCAAGGCCGAACAAATTTTAATTTCTGCTTTTGGCAAAAATTCTTTCCACTGATTGGCTAAATCCGCAATTTTTTCTTCGGGGGCTAAATCAATTTTATTGATTATTAAAAAAACGGGGACATTAACTTTGCTAAGTTTTATTAGATATTCTTCGTTTTTATCAATCGTTTCGTAATGGTCGGTTACATATAAAATAATATCGGCATCGGAAATAGCTCCTTTTACAAAACCAACCATGGTTTCTTGCATTTTATAATTAGGCTTTATTATTCCTGGCGTATCGGAATATACAATTTGAAAATCTTCGCCATTAACGATACCCATAATGCGGTGTCGTGTTGTTTGGGCTTTCGATGTAATGATGGATATTTTTTCGCCGACAAAGGCATTCATCAGCGTTGATTTTCCAACATTCGGATTTCCGATAATATTTACAAAGCCCGATTTGTGTCCCATACATTATTGTGTTAAACTTGCAAAGATACAAGATTGTTAGCAGTACGTCAAAATTATATTTTCTTTAACCCTTTTTGCTGATTTCGAGTAATAATTCTTTGTTGTTGAAAATTATATTTTTTCCATCAAGACTTAATATTCCTTCTTTTTCGAATTCTTTGATAAACTTTATTGTCGATTCGGTTGAAATTGAAGCAAAGTCTGCAATATCTTGACGTGTAAGGTATTGAAAAATAGCATGTTCGTGAAATTCCTCCGACGAAAGATACAGTAAGGAAGATGCTAGTTTACCTCTCATTTGTTTGTACGAAATATTCTTTATTATTTCAAGTAATTGCATTTCGTTTCGTCCGTTTTTTGACGCAATGTGCATGGCAAAATCGGGATTTTGTAGCATTAAATATTTTAAGGCTTCTTTGTCTATCATACAAATGGTTGAATCTTTTAATGAGATGGCTGAATAATTATACATATTTTCGGAAAAAATTGTAGAGAATGCTAAAAAATCACCTGTTTTTCCTAAACTGATATTTAGTTGTTTGTGATTGCCGATTTGTAAGTATGTTTTTACCAAACCATCGATAATGTACAAAATATATGGAGCAAAAGCACCTTGTTTAAACACATTTTCGCCTCTCAAGTAGGTTAATTGAGTGGTTTTAGAATCAATAAATGCAAGTTGTTGCTGATTTAAATATCTAAAGCAAGTTGATATTTTACTACAATCATTTTCGAATTCCATATTTCATTTCTTCTGCAAGTTTATCTTTAACAAAGATACAAAACCAAATTAAGAATGAGAATTGTTATTGTATTATACCGATTAAACATCAAAATGTCGCATACTTTCACTTCGTTCTGTATGCTTGTTTTGCTTTAATATCGGCATTAACCATTGTTGTTCCAAAATTTCTTTAACAATCATTTTGAAACACAATCTATCTAACTCAAGCATAACCGACTGATAATTAATTGATTGCAATCTTGTGTTTTAGGCTTATTTACTGCTAAACAAAGTTAGAGGCTTATTTCTAATCTTTATACTATTGGCAATTGGTATTACAGAATGTTTTTTTATGAAATTTAACATGAAAAAAACTATGATATTTCATAGTATGACTTAATAAGTTCTCTTGCCTAAGAATCGATTTCCGCTTTTTCGTATCGTAATTTTGTAGCAATAAACAAAATTTGTTTTTAGCGACTAAATATAAAAGAAAATGAAAGAAAAATTACAGTTTTTTCCTATCACGACATACGCAATCGTGATGGGGCTTTCGGGTCTTACGATTGTTTTTAGCAAATTTTATCACATGCAGTGGCTTCCCAAATTTTTTTTCGACTTTTTTTTGTTTTTCACTTTTATTCTTTTTTTGTTTATTACTTATAACTATGGACGAAAAGCGATTTTTCATTTCAACGAATTTAAAGCCGATTTTAATCATCCGATAAGAATTAATTTCTTTTCGGCTATTTCCATTTCGATGCTGTTGCTTTCAATTGCTTTTATGGGATATTGGCCATTTGTTTCGATGGTTTTTTGGTGGGTCGGACTTATTGTCCATTCGTTTTTGATGTTGCACACTATCCGTTTTTGGATTCAACACAATTTTGAAATTCAAACGATGAATCCTGCTTGGTTTATTCCAGTTGTAGGAAATATTCTTATTCCTGTTGCTGGAGTCGAATTTTTACCAGATGCTTTTTCTTTTGGTTTTTTTTCGGTTGGTTTTTTCTTTTGGATTATTCTTTTTGCTATATTTTTGAATCGAGCAATTTTCCATCATCAATTACCTCAAAAATTTATACCAACATTATTTATTTTAATAGCTCCTCCTGCAATTGGATTCATTGCCTATATGCGTATTACTCAAAGTTGGGATAGCTTCGCCGTGTTTATGCTTTATATGTCGTACTTTTTTGTAGCCTTACTTTTTTTCTTGTACAAAAGCTTCAAAAAACTTAAATTTTTTATTTCGTGGTGGGCTTTTACCTTTCCGTTAATGGCTGTAACCATTGCATCGGTTGTGGCATACCAAATATCGCATCAGGCTATATATAAATATTTCTCATTTTTCTTTTTTGTTGTTGCAATTGTAGTTGTTTCTATTGTTATGCGAGAGACTGTAAAGAAAATTATGAATAGAGAAATATGTGTAAACGAAGACTAATTAAAATTAAAAATGAAATAAAATGAATACAAAAGTACTTGTAATTGTAATGCTAATATTTGGCTTTTTAGCCGGAATTATTTTTTCGGGAATTGTGATTAGCATTTCTTCAGGAGATATGATGGTAAATGAACTTAAAAGTCCATATGACTTTGACAAAACCGTAAGTGTAATTGTCGATAGAATAAACAACAAAGCCGGCTGGCACGTAACTGAAATAATTGACCAAAACAAAGAAGTGATTGAAAATGGAGGCTTTCCAATCGGGAATTATAAAATAATTAAATATTGCTCTGGGGCATACTCTGCTCGCATGCTCAAATCCGATGAGCGAAAAAAAATCGGAAATATGATGCCTAAAACTTTTGCTGTTTATGAGAAATCTGATGGACAAGTTTTGGTATCTACTATGAATGGAGCAATTATGGGAAAAATATTTGGTGGCGAAGTAGAGAAAATTATCGAAGAGGTTTCGCTCGAAGTTGAAGATATGATGCGATTCATAAATTTGAAATATACTCTGTTTTAGGTTAAACAAAAAAAGGAGACCTCTGTCTCCTTTTTTATTTATGCTTTTATGTTTTTAGAAATTGTACATGGCTGAAAATATTCCTCTAATATTATTTGCAGTAGTAAATTCTTCAACAACACCTTTAGCTCCGAAAACACTACCGTAGTTAACTGAACTGTATTCAAGCTCAAAACCAAAACTCATTTTACTTGATTTAAAAACAACTCTAGGAGCTATTCTCATCATTGACTCTACATCTGTCCATCTACCGACTTTTGCATTAATAGTTATGTCGTCTAGCGTTCCTAAATTTTTGCTATATCCTGCGAATAATCCAACTTCTATTTTTTTACCGTTAGTATTAAAATCAACCCAAGTAGTCAATGTTTTGTATGGCGAATATGTATAATCATATCTGTTTCCGGTTGATAATACAGTTGTTGTATCGTACTGAGTTGCATAACCTCCCATCATTACCATGTTATCGTTCAATTGTCCAAGCATACCATATAATTTGAATGTAATTGGCTTAAGTATCATTTTAAAATATGCAAATGAAGTTGCTCCTGATACTGTAACATCCGTTTTATACTTTAACGCAACGCCATTAGTATCTGCAGTTACATTATTCAGGGGTTTAAGTGTTTTTATATAAAATCCAGCACCTGTAAAAATTCCTGTTCCGTCTTCTTTTTTCTTAGCATATTGAATTTGTATATGAGCCTCAGGGATTCCTGAATTCATAGCTGTAGTTGCTCCAGCACTACTCTTAACAGCTCCTTGTGACATAATTGATGCAAAAACTTTTAACCCACCAAAAGCTCTAGTAAAACGTAATTGAGGTGTTCGTGAAAGCGGATTAAACGGAACGCCAGCCCCGTATGATACTGTACCAGGGTAGCAATCTGTTACAAACGAAGGATTCCAAAATTGTCCAATTAATAATTCAGATCCTCCTTCCCAATTCATCTTCATAAATGCATGTCGAAGAATCGGCATAAAAGCAGTTGCTGCATCTTTTCCATAAAAATCAATTTCAAGGTATCCTGATGTTTTTGCTCCAAATGCATCTGGAGACGTAATTGTTCCTTTCAAACGAGAATGAATTCCAATTAAATTTAGGTTTGGAGTTGCATTGATATCTTCTCCGTCAGCATCTAATAGTAAAGGAGACGGAACTAACAGTAGTAAGCCTTCACCCCTTGCCGAAACAACCTGACGAGTATTATAAAGCATGTCGTTAGCAATAAATCCGCCCCATTTTATTCCATATTCTTCTTTTTTCTCTTCTTGAGAGAACAAAAATGTTGGAATTGTTAGAATGGCTGCAAATACAAATAATAGTTTTTTCATATATATATTTTTAATTTATGAACAAAAATATATTTTTTTTTTAATATATCGAATCAAGTATTCTTTTTATAATAATTTGTATTTCTTTCATCATAAAAAGCACAAATCAATCTATATATATAGATTATTGGTTTTTTTTATATGTTATTTATATTTATTATTGTAGTCAGAAATATGAATTTTAATTATTAACTAAAACACAGAATGTTATGAGTCATGGACCAGCAGCAAAATTAGGTGTCGATAATGCCTCGGGGAAAAAGGCAAAACTTGGCGTCTGGTTATTTATTTTATACACCACCGTGTATGCTATTTTTGTAGCAATTGGCGTATTAAATTACGAGACAATGGGAAAAATTGTTCTAGGACAACAAAACCTTGCCGTTGTATTCGGTTTTGGGTTAATTGTACTTGCGATTATTATGGGCTTAATCTACAATTGGATTTGCACCGGTTATGAAAACAAATTAAATAAGGAGGAATAATTATGATTTACGAAGCGTCAACATTTGCAGTAGTATTATTCTTGGTATTCGTAGCCCTTGTGCTTGGTTTATCATTTTATTTTGCACGAAAAACAAAATCGGCAAGTGGTTATTTTGCTGCCGGAGGCTCAATTCACTGGGCTGTTAACGGAATTGCATTTGCAGGAGACTACTTATCGGCTGCCTCATTCTTAGGAATTTGCGGAATGATTGCTTATTCTGGTTATGATGGTTTTTTATATTCAATCGGCTATCTTGCCGGATGGATTGTTGCATTATTTCTCGTAGCAGAACCGCTAAAACGACTTGGTAAATACACATTTACCGATGCCTTAGATGCAAAATTTAATTCAAAAGGAATTCAGTTTACAGCAGCATTCAGCACACTTATCGTTTCGATTTTTTACTTAATCCCACAAATGGTTGGTGCTGGAGATCTTGTAACGCCACTTTTAGGACTACCTCATTGGGTCGGAGTTGTTATAGTTGGGGCAATTGTAATTACAATTGTTGCTACAGCAGGTATGACGTCCACAACCTATGTACAATTTATTAAAGGCGGTTTACTTATCGTTTTCTCTACGATTTTAGCAGTTTACATTTTTAACAATGGACTTTCGTTGAAACCTGAACATGAAGGACAAAAATATCACGATTTTATCGTACTAAACGATAGCAACATGCAGGGTTATATGGCGGCAAACGACACTACAATTAAAGGTCATACTTTTGTTAAAATGCAGAAAGAAGGCGTTGATCGTTGGTTCGAGAGCACTGACAAAGGTTATATTGAAGTTTTGTCGAAAACAATAAAAGCTGATGGTACAGAATTATATAATGGCGAGCCAAAAGAAAAAGCGAAATTCTTTCCAGTTGGTCACATGAACAAAATTATTGTTGACGGCAAAGAAGTTGATGCAACAGGAGCAATCGGACCATTCAAATTCTTATCAACAATTGGAAATAGTGAATTAGTTCGATTTTTGAAACAAAAATTTAAAGATAATGGTGATGATGTAACCCTCTGGAGACAAGACATTACCAAAGGTTCCGACATGCTGATACCTGGTCTTCAGTTTCCCGATATTAAAGACGATAGCATGATTGGCAAAATCAACTTTATTTCATTGATGTTAGCTTTATTTCTTGGAACAGCTTCATTGCCTCATATTTTGATTCGTTACTATACTGTGTCAAGCCAAAAAGCGGCACGTAAATCAACCATTGTTGCGATTGCGGCCATTGGATTTTTCTACGTTTTAACTCTTTTCATGGGACTTGGAGCAGCTGTAAATGGTGTACTTGATGTTGAAAGTAGCAATATGTCGGGACCTCTTCTCGCTAAAGCTTTTGGAATTGGATTGTTCTCTATAATTTCGGCAATTGCTTTTGCAACCGTTTTAGGAACTGTTAGTGGTTTAATCGTAGCCTCGTCGGGTGCAATTGCACACGATTTTATCGACAAATTCTTAGGCAAAAATTTAACTGATAAGGCAAAAGTACGAGCAGGAAAATTTGCTGCATTTGGAGTTGGGATTATTGCTATTTTGTTAGGAATTTTATTTAAGGGAATGAACGTTTCTTTCTTGGTAGGTTGGGCTTTTGCAGTAGCTGCATCGGCAAATCTTCCAGCAATTCTTATGGTGTTGTTCTGGAAAAAAACAACAGCAAAAGGCGTTTCATGGTCGATTATTGTTGGTATTGTTTCGGCTCTTGGTATTATCATGACCGGACCAACCATTGGAGAACAATTTTTTGGAATAGCTCGCGAAAATGCGATTCAACCAATTGATGCTCCAGCTATTATTTCGTTTACTTTAGCCTTGTTAACCTTAGTTGTTGTTTCGCTAATGTCGCAAAAGGACAATGCGAATAAGATTGATGTTAATTAAATTTATCAGGTAGCATAAAACAAAGAATCCTCGAAATTTTCGGGGATTTTTTGTTTTATATTGATTCGATAGTTTCTTGTATTTGCAACCGCAAATTTATTTTACAACAATTGCCAATACAAATTAGCAATTCATACAGTTGAATGGTTGCAATGGGAATTGCAATAAATTCAACAAGCGAAAGCCTACAAAATATAAAATCGGGTTTCGTTGATTTGTAAAATATAATTTTTACATTTGAAAAAATAAACCGTACCAAAAGGTACATAAATACAACCAAATTTAGCTGTATTTGCTTACATATTATGGTACGGTTATAAACGAGTTAGAGCCAAAATTAGAGATTGAAATTATGATTGAACTTTTAAGGATAATATTTTTTAGTGCTTTATTAATGCTTACTTTTTCTTTAATTACCATGTTACTATTGTATATGAATGTCATTTATAAAGACAAAAACGTTGAAAAGCATAGACTTAAGAAATTCTTCAAAAAGATTATTTTATTATCAGTATCAATCATTGTTGTCCTTTTTACCTTATATTTTTTATTTCAAAAGGATTTAAAAAGAAAAATTTATCAAAATAAAGAGGAATATATAAATGAAATTGTTAATGTGTGTAAAGAAGAAAATTTTCCTGATAGTATAGGACTTGAATATGCAAATGAAGCATATAAATATCTTTATAAAAAATATGGGGACGATTTACTTTATGAGGGATTTAAAGGTAATTTAATAGATAGTATTGAAATTCGATTGATTCTTTATTTTGTTGAGAACCCAAAACTTTCAGACAGTATCAAACAGTATATTAGAAACAGTGTAAAATCAAAAGAAGATTTTAAAAAATATTTAAAACGTAGAATTATCAAAAACAAGGACGAGTATATAACTCAAATGATAACTCTAACAAGAAAAGAAAATATTGAAGATAGTCTTGGAATAGAGTATGCTAAACAGACATTCGATTATTTTTATAAAAAATACGGTAATGATATTTTTTATGAAGGTCTTGAATTTACATTATCTGATAATATTGAAGTTGGTCTCATTCTTTATTTTATAGAAAATCCCAATCTAACTGAGAGTTCGAAACTTGAAATTAAAAATAAAATAAAGACAAAAGAAGATATAGTTGAATTACTTTCAAAATAAATAAATTCAGGCTATAACAGCCGCTTAGCATTATGCAAATAAAAAAGTTTTTGTGGATTGAAAAGTTTGACATAATTTGCACAATGCCAAGCGGCCGCTGTTAGGGCTAATATTAAATGAAGCCACCGAGAATAAATATTAATAAAAAAATGAGAGGAAAAATTGCACTTATTATATTAACATTCATGACAGTCATTTTTTCAAGCTGCACTCAAAAATATTCAACTAAGACTGTTGCAATTCAGAAAATTGACACTAGTGAAATTTATTTTTCATATGACTACCAAAACAAAATTTATAATGGACATTTTGACCTCGAAGAAATAGAGGGAGATTTCACTTCATCAGACAGTTTAAAATTAAAAATAGAAAAAAAACAACCTGACAAATTTGTGTTCATTTCTGTAGTTGAGCGTATTTGGAAAACAGAGAATGCAATAGTAAATATTAATACTAAAGATGAAAATTCACCTGTTTATAGTTTTCATAGTGTTGACCAAAAACCACTTTTCCCAGGAGCAAATAATGAATATGAGAATGACTCACTTCTTTTTGAATTTTTTAGAAAACACTCAACGCCATCAAATGATTTTAAAAAAATTGGAGTTTATATTTTAATAAACGAATCAGGAAAAGCAACTTATAAAGAGGCGATGACAAAAAATAATGAGGAAATACAATTAGCTAAAATTCTCATTGGCAAGTTACCCAACTTTAGCACTCCATTTAATAATGGGAATCGTGTTACAGTAAGCTATTTAGTTGAGATTCCAGTTTATAATTAAATGGAAAATAGTTTGAAATATAAAAATACTAGCCCTAATCGAGTAGCCTTTTCCGCCAGTAAATTCTGAAGGAGTAAACCTCTCCGATTTATAGGAGCGGTTCGATTTGCATACAGATTTTGCTCTTTGCTACAAATTTTTGGAGTATATTTGGGTCTGTTGTCGGAAAGGATTCCGACAGCGGCAAAAAATTTATCAGGTAGCATAAAACAAAAAATCCTCGAAATTTTCGAGGATTTTTTGTTTTATATTGATTCGATAGTTTCTTGTATTTGCAACCGCAAATTTATTTTACAACAACTGCTAATTTGTATTAGCAATTCATACAGTTGAATGGTTGCAATGGGAATTGAAATTGGAATAAATTTAACAAGCAAAAGATTACAAAATATAAAATCGGGTTTCGTTGATTTATAAGAAAAAAATAAATATTTTTGAAAAATAGTATTTCCCCAAAGGTTTACAAATACAAGCAAATTTAGATGTATATATACACTTTTGGTGCATATATAAATGAGTTAACTACAATTATGATAAAAGCAAGACAAATATTAATTATTTTTCTCATAATAGGATCCCTAAACCAATTATTTGCACAAGATAAAGAACAAAAAAAACTTGTAAAGAAGATTAATAAGGCTAACATTTCAAATATTCATGTAGTTTTTCCTGATTCATTTAGGACTAATCAAGCAATTGATATTTCAATATTTGCTATGCAGGGAAAAAAAACAATAATATCAGAAGGAATAGTTAATAATTTATGCTTTGATCTAGAGTCAATGGATGCTTCATTTAATAATAAAGGACAACTTGTTGTTCATCAAAATTCAAAATATCCTAATACTGATGAAATACCATTTAGTATTGTTTATAAAAAAGATAGGAAAATAAAATGCGACACAAATATTCGCCTAAATTATCAAGGATTATTAATTGTTGATTATTCCCAGAGAAATGGCAAAAAAGGACTAAACGGTGAAGATGGACTAAGCGGTGTAGATGGACTAAACGGTGAAGATGGGTTAAAGGGCGAAGATGGAAGGGATATAGAAGTTCTTGTTAGGATTGAAGAGAGGATAACTAGTAATAAGCTACTTTGTTTAAAGGTGATGGATTTAAAAGAAAAATCTATTCGTTATTATCTATCAGACCCATTGTTCAGTGAAATAATCATAAAAGCAAATGGTGGTAATGGAGGTAATGGTGGTAATGGTGGTAATGGTGGTAAAGGAGAGCTTAGTATAGGCTATTATACTGCCGTTACTCTTAATAAAACTGTACAGCCATTAGTGCCAGGGTTACCTGGAGGACGTGGAGGACGTGGAGGAAATGGTGGTAGCGGAGGTAATTGTGGAAATATCAAAATTGTTTTTTCACCTGAGGCAGAAAAGTATAAATCTATATTTCGCTTTGAAATATCTGAAGGAGAAGGAGGAAAAGGAGGCACTAGAGGTGAGTGTGGGCAGATAGGAGATGTACTCATAAATAAAGTTAGATATAGAGACGTTAGTGCTCCAACAAAAGAATATATAAACGGTGAAAATAATGGGACAAATGGACTAAATGGGCGTTGCAACAATTTTCCATTAATTAAAGTAGAAGATGTAAACTTTTCCATTTTAGGCATAATATCTATAGTTAATCGAATAGATGGCTCCGCCAGTAAATTTTGACGGAGTACACCTCTCACACCACTCCGATTTATAGGAGCGGTTCGATTTGCATACAGATTTTGCTCTTTGCTCCAAATTTTTGTTTTATATTAATAGTTCGGGTTTTTTAGACGAGCTACCATTATGTGGGATTATAAAAATGAACCCGAACTTGATAATTGTACCAATATTTGGTATCTTTGAAGAAAAATTAATGTACTATGAATAGAAATACCTCAATATCAATAGGAAACTATTTTGATAGTTTTATAAAAAGTAGAATTTCTGAAGGGCGATATAAAAATGCGAGTGAAGTAATCCGAGCAGGACTAAGACTTCTGGAAGAAGAAGAAAATAAGATTATTGCCCTTAGAGAAGCTATTCAAGAAGGGATAGAAAGCGGAATTGCTCATGATTTTAACCCTGAAAACCATTTAGGGAAAATAAAAGCGAATAGGAATTCGAATGGCTAAATATACGTTTTCAAACAAAGCGGTTTATGATTTAACTCAGATTTGGAATTACACCGTTGATAAATGGTCTGAAAATCAAGCAGACAGTTACTACCACATGCTTATTGAAAACTGCAAAGAAGTTGCAAGTAGCCCTGATTTAGGTAAGAATTATTCAGGTGTTACAGAAAACTTATTAGGGTTTAAGGCTGGTAGACACATCATTTTTTATCGCATGATTGAAAAGAATGAAGTAGAAATCATAAGAATTCTTCACGAACAAATGGATTTAAAGAATAGAATATCAGAAAAATAACCCCACATAATCGTTAAATTGTAGAGAAATTTGTTTGTATCATTCGAGAGACTCAAAATTTAAAAGAGAAACTGGTTTTTAAACGAGCTGCCGTTACCCACAATTTTCACGAAAGGCTTTTGCTAAATCGAAAGTAATGTAATAACTTTGTAGTAACATTTAAGATTTTAGTTATGGATATTTCAATTGTAAAGATAGGAAATTCAAAAGGGATAAGACTTAGCAAAACCCTTATCGAAAAATATAATATCAAGGATACTGTTGAGCTAATCCTTGAGAAAGGATATATTATTCTTAAACCGAAAGCAAATCCTAGAAAAGGTTGGGAAAAAGCATTTAAGAAGATGCATGAGAATAAAGACGACAAGCATTTAATGTCAGACATTTTTGAAGACGAAAACTTTGAAGAATGGAGTTAATTCAATATTGTATTGTGCTTGTTAATCTTGACCCCACGATAGGAAGTGAAATAAAGAAAACGAGACCATGCGTGATAATCTCACCCAACGAGATGAATATGCATTTACAGACGCTTATTATTGCTCCGATGACGATTCAGTCTAAAAACTACCCGACAAGGATTGAAATAAAACACAATCAGAAAAATGCTTGGATAGTTTTAGATCAAATTAGAACGATTGACAAGCAACGAGTTTTGAAATCACTTGATAAACTTACAGAAAAAGAGATTGCAAAAGTTAAGTTAATCATAAAAGAAATCTTTGTCGACTAGTTACCACCAATTATAAAGACAAGGCAGAGAATGACTAAGAAGAGAAATATATTTGAATTAAAAAGACTTCTTATAAAAGGTTTGCTGATTTTCTTAATCTTAAACTCGACAACTGGGTGTCAACCTTTGAAAAATATGAGTTCAAATGATTATTTAATTGACAACCTTCAAAAAAACGATTTTGTAAAACTTAATGGGATTTATAAAAATTCCCAAGACACTGTATTCGGACAAATTGTACACATGCCTTATCGGGGTATAAATGAAAATAATAGGAATTTATTAGACAGACTATTTATCTTTTTCCCAGACAAAGCATATGAAAGTAATGTTACTGTTAAATTTGAATTTATTTCCAAAAGACAAGCAAATGTTAGTGCTTATCAAAATGGACAGATTTTCCTATCTAAGAAAATTAGAGGAAAATTTAAGAATGGATATTTTTATGTAAAACCGAAAATGTTTTTAATTCCGTTTTTTCCTGTTTTCTATGTTCATAATTTTGAACGAGTGAGAATTGGAAAAGTTGAAAATGACATAGTTGTTGACCATACCATAAAAATGTGGGGATTTGCACTTTTTGCGGGAGGCTTAGACAGTGGATGCTCAACTTCGATTTATAAGACAGTAAAACAATAACATGGTGGTACAAAGGCTATATGAAATAAGGGTTTCAGAGGATATTCAAGCATTCTACCCCGCTCAAAATCGGTATCGGCAGACAGGAAAGCAGCCCGCAATCCCTTTCTGTATATAGTCTCAACCGATATCTCGCAGATGCGGCATTTTTATTATTACCGAATTCGTTTTTCAAACAACGAATATGTTTTTTTATCCAGCATTTCTTTAGGGAAAAAGATTATCTGATTGTTTTTTAATTTTACAAAAAAATATTTTTTATTTTCTTCCAATTTATTTTCAATCAGGTTTATATTGTCTTCTCTTAACCTATCTTTAATGTATAAATTATCGTCTTCGATTTCAAATTCAAATGTTTCGTCAGTTGAAGCCAATGCTAAAACAAAAATTAAAGGCTTTACTGTATAAAACAGACCGTAAGCAAGAATAAATACAATAGACCAAAATCCTAAAGCAGAACTTTCTTTAATGCTTGTAAATAAATACAAATACAATCCAACTCCAGCCAAAGTTGGGCCCATCAAACGTCTCATATTATTGATAATTGCTCGTTGTCCGAAATAATAGTTGTAAACATAAAACTGATTAAACTCTCGTTTGCTAATCGTGATTTTCATTTTTATGCTTCTTTCTTTTTGGGCGGATAATTTATTGTGTAATGCAAGCCGATACTTTCTTTTCGTTTTTGTGCCATTTTTATAACTAAATAGCCAACGTTTATAAGATTTCGTAGTTCGCATAAACGAACAAATAGTTTCGATTTTTTAAACAATTCTTCCGTCTCGTTATAAATAATTTCGAGTCTATCGAAAGCTCTTTTTAATCGAATATCGGAGCGAACAATTCCAACATAATTGCTCATAATTTGCTGTACTTCTTTAAGATTTTGGGTAATCAAAATCATTTCTTCGTTATGAGTTGTGCCTTCGTCGTTCCAATCGGGAACAGATGTATTAAACTCAATTTTATCAATCAGCGATATGGCATCTTTGGCTGCTCTGTCGGCATAAACAACGGCTTCTAATAAGGAATTAGAGGCTAATCGGTTAGCTCCGTGCATTCCGGTTGAAGATGTTTCACCGGCAGCGTACAAATTTTTAATTGAGCTCCGACCATTTTTATCAACTTTTATTCCGCCACATAAGTAATGTGCAGCAGGAACAACGGGAATCATATCTTTTGTAATATCAATTCCCAAACTTTTACATTTTTGCGAAATATTAGGAAATCGAGCTAGCAATTCTGTTGAATCTAAATGGGTACAATCTAAAAATACATGGTCTTCTCCGCTGATTTTCAATTCGTTATCAATTGCTCTTGCAACAATATCTCGTGGAGCAAGCGAACCTCGCTCGTCGTATTTATACATGAATTTCTCGCCATTTATCTTTCGAAGAATGGCTCCAAATCCACGAACAGCCTCTGAAATCAGAAAAGATGGAGTCTCTCCTGGATTATAAAGCGAGGTTGGGTGAAATTGTACGAACTCCATATTTTCAATTGTGCCTTTTGCACGATAAACCATTGCAATTCCATCACCAGTTGCAACTTCTGGATTTGTAGTTGTTTGATATAAGTTTCCTGTTCCTCCAGTTGCAATTAATGTAGTTTTTGCTAAAAATGTGTCAATCGTATTATTTTTTTTATTCAACGCATAAACACCGTAGCACTCAATATTATCGTTGCTTCGTTTTACAATTTTGCCCAAATGGTGTTGTGTAATTACTTCAATAGCAAAATATTCGTCCATAACTCGAATGTTGGGATGATTCAATACTTCTTGTGTTAAGCTGCGTTGAATTTCATATCCGGTATTATCCTTATGGTGTAAAATTCGATGTTCAGAATGACCACCTTCTTTTGCTAAATCGAACTTGCCATCGTCGGTTTTATCAAATTCTACTCCCCAACTAATTAGTTCCTTAATTTGAGCTGGAGCTTCCTTTACAACCATTCGAACCACTTCTTCGTCGCATAGTTCTGCACCAGCAATCAATGTGTCGGCAATGTGCTTTTCGTAAGTATCGGTTTTTTTTATAACAGCAGCTATTCCACCCTGAGCATAAACGGTTGCTGTATCGGTAATACTATTTTTAGTCAATACACAAACCTTCCCAAATTTTGCTACTTTCAGTGCAAAACTTAATCCGGCAATTCCCGAACCTATGACCAAAAAATCGGATTGTAATTTCATGTATTTTCTGCTATCTGTTCCTGTAATAAAAATTTAGTTGGCTTGAGAGGTAAATATATAAAAAGTTCTTATATTAAGTTTGTAAAGTCTATAAAGTTTATAAAGTTGAAAGGCAATTTGCAATTAGTAATTAACAATTTTCCCCTTCTAACCTTCTGTATTCTATCCTTCTAATTTCTAATCTCCAACTTCATTTTCAAATTTTCTTCATCATGTTTTATTCCATAATCTCAAAAACAAATTTTCTTATTTCGGTTTGATTTTTTGCTTTATCGTGAATAGAAATTAGATATACTCCTGAATTTTTAAATGCCCGAATATCTATTGAATGTGCCTTTTTCATTGAGTTTTCTTCATATACTGTTTTTCCTTGCGGATCAATAATTTGAATACCGTAATCGGCTTCTTTCAAATTGCTAATATCTATATGTAAGTAGTCTCTTGTCGGATTTGGATACACATTATATTTCTGCGAATTCTCTTTAGATTCAATGCTTGAACTTGAATCGTCGTTTGTGTAAAGATAATTTGGTTTCGTAATGGAATCGAAACAACCATTTTGATTGTTTGTTGCTAATAAACTTACTGTATATGTTCCATTCTCGAAAAATTCATAACTAAAGTATGAATTATTATTTACGAAGGTAGAATCTCCGATAGTCCACTCAAAAGTATAATTCGTTAAATCGGCACTTGCATTTGCAAATTGAAATATAAACGGAGTTTCAAAAAGAGAATCGTTGTCGGAAACGAAGTCTAGATCTAAATTGGTGGAAACATAAATAGTTAACGAGTCTTTTACAACACAGGAGCCTTGACAGGTTACAGTCAACACGTATTTTGTAGTTTCGATAGGTTTTGCTACCGGATTTTTGATTGTTGAGTTACTCAAACCAAAACTTGGCTGCCAATTATAAATCAAGGCGTTTTCGTCGTAATAAACAATTGTCGGATTTAACAAAACCGAGTCGCCACAAGTAATGTTTTTATTTGTTCCAACTTCAAATTCAACTTCATCGTATCGCCAAATTTCCATTGCATATTCGGGATGGTCGATAAACGGATTTCGATTATTCTGAATTCCATAAACAGCGTTATTTCTGTCTATTTCTTTTTGACTTACGGGGTCGGCGTCGCTCCATTCCAGCATCATTTTCATTGCCCAAGGTTCAAGTTCGGCTCCATTAACCATAGGGCTTCCTGTCCATCCAGCATCTTCGCCGTAATATCGAGTCGACATATAAAAATAAGTTCGTGCAAAATCGCCTTTATAAGCATCAATCGGCTCAAAAACGATTCCTGTGTATCCAGGATATGAACAAGTTCCCAGCTTGCTACCGTTCATCGAAGTCCAATTTGGCGAATTAACCTCGCCGTATGGATAATTTGCTCGTTTGCCGTTTACATATCCATCGGTGGGATATACATGAAATAAATCAGACACCATTGGAGACGACTCGTCGAACCAGCTTTGTGGCCAAGAATGTTCGCGATTATAGCAATCGTTTTCCGAATTATAGTTTCCGCAAGTTGTGCCGAATGCGTATTCGTAAGGAGGTGTTCCACCTGGTATATCAGAATACATATCCCAAACCATTCCGTTTTCTTTTTTGTCGGTTGTGTTGTAATGTGTATGAAGAGCGTCGTATGAAGCCACAATATGATTATCAATAATATCATGCAGAGCTTGCTTCAATGGTTGTCCGTATAAACCTTGTGCAGAATCGTAATATCCAACAGGAATTTGAGCAAAACTAAACGCTACGTAAAGGAATGCAAAACACAGAAAAAACATTTTCATAACACCTATTTTTATTTCCATGCAAAATTATGAAATAAAATCCTAGATTGTTAACAAATGAAATAATTTTAGACGAGTGGAAAATACTAGAATTTTCGGTCTTGTTGGGAACACCTACAAAGATGAAATAAATACAAGATTTGTATGCAATATGCCCGATAATTCTTTTGCCCTTGTTTGTGATAATACCAACAAGCACATTACACAAATCTAATCAAAAATTACAAAATCTTCAAGAAAACGAAAATCCGATACGTTAAGCTCTTAAATTTTACTGATGAAAAATATTTGCTGGCAACACCAACAAGTGTAAAATATATTCCGATTTTATTCATGAGCATTTCAAGTTAAATCCGCTGAATCATTTACTTTTTCAACAGAATGTATTTGTTTTTTTCGACATCGAAAAAAATCACAATACGCTCACCCTCTTCGCTATACACACCAATAAAGGTGTCGCTTACGCTTTGGTGCTCGGTTATACATTTTTTTTGCAACGCCGAAGCACATTCTAAGTCTTTACAAGTTTCTTTTAATACGAATTTGAAAATATTTGGAAATGGTTCGATATTGACTTTCCCTTTGAGTTTCGGATATTTTGCTTCAAAATCTTTAAGTGTAGAAATATTAATAAATGCTCCCACTTGAATTTTGCAATATTTTATGTCAAAATCTATTTCGGCTTTTACTTCTTCGAGTGATAAGCCTTCGCTTTTTTTGATGCTAATAATGGCTTCGTTAGGGCTATCTAAAATATTGAAACTTTCGTCCGATATTATATCGCTTACGAATATTAGTCGCGAAGTGTCGTTAACCAATGCTTTGTTAATTTCAAAATAAGCTGGAATATTTTCTTGTAAACATTCAACTTTTACGCTGTCTTTTATTTGAACAATTTCGCCAATGTGATTTAACTCTATTTTCGACTCTCCGATTAAATTTATGGGAATAGACTTAATAATCGCTTTTTTCTCGTCTATTTTCGCTTGCTTTTCGACATCGACTTTAAAAATTTCGTATTGTAAACTATCGATTCTATCGCTTGAAAAATAAATATTTCCAAATATATCTTCGCTGTAACAAATATCGTTTTTGTCAGAATTTATAGGAAATTCAAGTTTTTGCGGCACGCCCCATTTCTCTCCATATATTTTGGTCGATTTGTAAATGTCGTAAATCGAATCTTTTCGATTTGAACTAAAATACATTGTGTTTCCATCTTCGGTTAAAAACACATAATTTTCGTCTAATTCTGAATTCAATTCTGCAATCGGTTGAGGTTTCGCAATATTCCCTTTTTCGTCAATCGTGGCTACATACAAATCATGTTGCCCTTTCCCGTTTGACATATCGCTTGTAAAATATATTGCCGAATCGGTCATTGCTACCGACGATTCGTGAAATTCAGAATTTATTGCTAAATGTTTTAAATTATTCCACATTCCTTTTTCGTTTTTCTCGGTAACATAAATATCGCCACCGTTAAACCGCTTATATACAAACAATTTGTTTTTATCGTTCGAAACTCCAGCACAAGCATCGTGATTGTCGGAATTTAAAAAATACGAAAGACTTTTTGGCGAAGACCACAAGTTATTTTTATTTTCAGAAATATATATGCTTTGCGAAAAGGCTGAAATTTTTTCTCCTTTTCCGTTTTCTCTTTCCGACGTAAAATATATGCTTGTTGAATCGATAAATATAGGGTAAAATTCGTTGTATTTACTTCCAATTGCATCGAGTTTTACGGCAATCAAACTTTTTTCTTGTGCAAAAACAAAAGAACCTATAAAAAAAATGAGAAATAATATGCTGGTCAGCTTTTGTGTCATTTTAACTTATTCCAAATTCGATTTCGAATAATTTAATTTTAGAATCAACATAATTTCGTGCGAACCGGTTGAATAATTTGCCACATCTCCCATTAAAACTCCGTACGAATACGCAAACATTATGTTTTTGGTATCGTACCCGATGAAAGGAAAAATCCCATCGTTAGTACGATAATAACAACCAATTGAAATAGATTTGTTGAAAATGGCTCTTGCTCCCAAATCGGCTTGAACAACCATAGCTTCGCTTGCTTTTAATAAAGCCGAAGGTTCGATTTCAATGTTTTCGTTAATCGACAATAAGCAGCCTAAGCCTAGTGAATAGTGGCGTATTTGTTTGTTTTCTAAATTTTCAGGGTTTACAAAATTTACACTTCGTCCTAAAAGTTGTCGAATCGAAAAATCGACAAAAAATTTATTTTCTTGATACAACGACATTCCGAAAGCAGCATCGGGAACAATAATACTATTTTCAGAATTTTTAATAAGTTCGTCATCGATATTATCGACAACAAATTTTTCGGTAAACATTTTATATTGGCTAACTAATGCCGATAAGCCAAATGATAATTTTGTTCCTCCCGAAGAAATTGGTAAATGGTATGCATAACTAAATTCTGCTCCAGTTTTTCCGCTAAGTCCAGTGTTTTCGTTCAAAAGATTGAAGCCGATAGCTGTTCTTTGCGAAAGCAAAGAGTGAGCACTCATTGCTTGAATTTCAGGAGCTCCATTTATTCCACTCCAATAACGGCTGAAAGATGTTGATATAAATAAGTATGGCTTTGTTCCTGCTGCCGCAGGATTTTGAACATAACGATTTAAGGGATACAACGTAAAGCTATTCATTTGCTGGGCTTGGCCAAACAATGAGCAAATCGTTATTATACTGATTATAAGTATTATTTTTTTCATCTGTTTATTTTATAATTTTAAGTGGGCCGGTATATGGCGGATAATTTCCGGTGTTAAGATTAACGATGTAATAATAATCGCCACTACTAAGCACGTTTCCATTGCTCGTTGCGTCCCACAAATTATCGTAACCATCTGTTTTTGAAAAAACTACATTTCCCCATCTGTCGATAACTTTTACGTCGCAATCGGGATATAAATGAATGTTTTTGATTATCCATTCGTCGTTTTTACCGTTATCATCTGGAGTTATCACATTATTTATGACAATGCAATCGACATCGTTTAATGCAACATCGAAAGTATCGATTATGGTACAATTGTTTGCGTCGGTAATGGTAACCGAATAAGTATCGGCAAGTAAATCAGTAATTGCCTCATCAGTTTCGTTATTCGACCAAGCGTACGAGAAAGGAACTAAACCATTTTCGATATTTTCGATGAGGACATAACCATCTTGATTATCGCGACACGAAACATCATGAATGTCAGAAATCAATATTAAATCTTGAAAAGGTTCTTCAATATCAATTGACTCTGAAATTAGGCAATTATTATCATCACGAACAGTAACGGTATATGTTCCGGCTTTTAGTGTTATGTTTGAGGCGGTTGTTTTTCCATTCGACCAAGCATAGGTATATGGAGCAGTTCCTCCATAAGATTGAATACTTATTTGTCCAATTGAGTCGTTTTTACAAATATTATGTGAATGAGTTTCTTGTAAACTCAATGCTGACGTAGGTTCTTTAATTTCGATGTTTTTGGGTGTAGATACACAGCCTAAGGAATCAACAACTGTTAAAATATAGTTTCCTTTTGGATAGGCAAGCTGAAAAAAAACAGTATCGATATATGTTTGCGATGTATCAGCCCATTCGGTGTCGAGTATCATTGTATTAATACTTGGCTCCCAAATCATTCGTTTCCAATATCCAACGTATTGGTAAGTTCCTCCGTAAGGCGTGATTTTTAAACTTCCCTTAGCTCCATAACAAGGAGCATCAACAATAGTATCGACTGTATAAACATTATTTCCGGCAAGAATGCTTGTGTCATTTGCTGAAGTTCCAACAAAGTCAACAACATTTGCAATGTATGTTCCATCGGTCAAATCGGTTAGCAAGCTATCGTTACTTGCTATCGGAAAACCATCTTTTGTCCACGTAATTGTATAGGGTGCGGTTCCCCCAAAAATAGTTAAATCAATGCTTCCATTATTGTCGCCAAAGCAAGTTGGATTTATATCTGCTGTGCTTATGTTTAATTGCGAAAAACCAATATTTATCAATCCCACAAGGGAGGCAATTAGTAGAAAAATTTTATTCCTCATTTTTCTAAAATTTATATAATAATACTTGTAACAATTTCATATAAAGATACTAAGGAATTAAGTATTTGAAAAGTCGAAATGGTTTCTTTATCAACAGATGAGTGTTAGCAGAAGAGCTTAGCAAATAATACAAAAATTGAGGTCATGATAAATCTTGTCTGAATTATTTGGTTTTTAGAGATGTCTGAATTAAAAAACGATTGTACCTTCTGCAATATTTATAAGTATTGCTCCAATAACAATCAGAGAAGGAGCTAAAATTAAGTACACAAAGCTTGGCTTCCATGTTTCAATAAGAAGATTAATATTTTCTTTCCTAATTTTTCTTTTATCACTTTTGCTAGTACTGGGATTTCTTAGCAATCCTATATTTTCATAAATTGTTTTACTTCCTAAGAATAATGCAACCGTTCGTATAAAAAGCAAATAGCCTCCGTACACCATTAATGCGGTTCCTTTAACGACGATTAAAAAACCAATAATTTCTGTAACTACTGAAATAGTTTGTCCTCTTTTTATCATCGATAACAAGCTCTCGGTAATAAAAGAATAGGTTAAAATGCATAACAATATTGCTCCGATAATTAAAACCGGTTTGTGTTGAATTTTAAGATTCATTATTATTCTATTTTTATCGATTCGATATCCTTAACAAATTGTGCAATCACCTCTTCTTTTGTTGCCCAAGAAGTTACAAGCCGAATAGCCGAATGGTTTTCGTCCATTTTTTGCCAGATATAAAAACCATATTTTTTTGAAAGTTCGGCGATAAGCTTGTTTGGAAGTATTGGAAAAATTTGATTTGTAGTAGATTGGGTTAAAAAGCTAAAACCTCTTTCTTTCAGAGCATCTGCCATTTTCATAGCCATTGTATTCGCATGTGTGGCTAATTGAAAAAACAAATCGTTTCTAAACAATTCCGCAAACTGAATTCCAAGTACTCTACCCTTTGCCATCAAAGCTCCGCGTTGTTTTAAATGAAATCCAAAATCTTCTTTTAATGCTTCATTATTTATAACAATAGCTTCGCCGAGTAAAGCTCCGTTTTTGGTTCCGCCAATATAAAATACGTCTGTAAGTATTGCTAAATCTGATATGTCGAGGTCGTTATCTTTGGCACATAGGGCTGAGCCAAGTCGGGCTCCATCCATGAATAAAAACAGTCCTTTGCTTTTGCAATATGCCGACAAGTCTTGCAATTCCTGTTTTTTGTAGATAGTTCCGATTTCGGTTGAATTAGAAATGTACACCAGTTTAGGTTTTACCATGTGTGGTATAACATTATGTTCGTCGATTACAGCTTGGATTTCGCTCGGACGAATTTTTCCATCTATGCTATGAATAATATTTATTTTATGTCCGGTAGCTTCAATTGCACCCGTCTCGTGAACATTGATGTGTCCCACGTTACAACATACTACCGATTCGTGTGGACGCAAAGCCGCTGCAATTACAGTTAGATTTGCATGTGTCCCCCCCGAAATAAAATAAATCTCCGACTTTAGATTATTTAATTTCTTTCTGATAAAGTTTTTTGCTTCGATAGAAAAATCATCGTCGCCATATCCTTCTTGCTGCGAATCGTTGGTTTTTATAATTGCATCAATAATTGCAGGATGGCAACCTTCACTATAATCATTTTTAAAATTATACATCTGAATACTTTTGTTTTTCGACCGTTTTTACTAAAATCAAAAATAAATAGAATGTTTTGAATAATAGGAAAATAAGGTAAATAAAAGTAAAAAAATAGAAACAGCGATTGCTAAAGACTTGTTGTTCAATGGTCGCATTTATTTTCACCGAAACGCTTCCTACGTTATATTTCCAAATAGCTTGATGGTAATAAAAACAAAATTCACATATTTTTTATACTTTTGCATAAGTAAAACTATGATTATGAATAACAAAAAAGTTACAGATTATATAAACGAATCGAAAAATCCTTTATTTACATTTGAGATTTTGCCTCCATTAAAAGGGCATAATATTGACACAATCTATCAAGCTATTGAGCCATTGCTCGAATTTGGCCCAAGTTTTATCAATGTTACCTATCATCAACAGGAAGAGGAATTTAAAACGAGAGAAGATGGATTGATAGAGAAAAAAACGGTAAGTAAACGACCAGGAACGGTTGCCATATCTGCTGCTATAAAATACAAATACAAAATTCCAGTCGTTCCGCATTTAATCTGCGGTGGTTTTTCGCAAGAAGAAACCGAAGATGCATTGCTTGACTTACATTTTCTTGAAATGAGAAATTTGTTGGTTTTGAGAGGAGATCCACAAAAAAATCAACGTCGATTTACTCCTGAAAAAGGAGGACACGAACATTCGTTGGGTTTAATAGAACAAATTATGAACCTCAATAAGGGAATTTATTTGGACAACGAAATGAAAAATAAAACGACTACAAATTTTTGCGTTGGAGTTGCTGGATACCCTGAAAAGCATGCCGAATCGCCGAACATGGAAGAGGATTTAAAATATTTGAAACAAAAAATTGATGCCGGAGCCGAATATATTGTAACTCAGATGTTTTTTGACAATAAAAAATATTTCGATTTTGTAAAACTATGTCGTAGTAAGGGAATCAATGTTCCAATTATTCCGGGGCTTAAACCCATTGCCAATTTTAACGATGTAAAAGTGATTCCTCAAATTTTCAGCATTGACATTCCAAACGAATTGATAAAGGAAGTTTCAAAATGCAAGACCAACGACGAAGTTTGTAAAGTTGGAACCGAGTGGACAATTCAACAATCAAAAGAACTCATAAAGTTTGGAGTCCCATCGTTGCACTATTTTACAATCGGAAAGTCAAAAAATATTAAAAAAATCGCAAAGGAAATATTTTAATTATCAATATTTTAAAGAATAATGCCGATTTTTTTTGAATTTTTAAAATTTGATATTAAATTCGCTATTTGAAGAAATCTTTTAAAGACGACAACAATGAAAAAATTTATTATACTCGCACTATTTTCGATAGCCTATACCTTTTCTATTGCCGGAACTATTGAATTAGACGGAGTTTTTCAAGGTAAAAATATTTATGTTATGAATCCATTTTCTCAATCAGGAGTTGGATTTTGCGTATATGAAGTAACCGTAAATGGAAAAGTTACTACCGATGAAATAAACTCAAGTGCGTTTGAAATAGATTTTTCGTCGCTTAACATTAATTTGGGAAGCGAAATAAAAGTATCGATTAAACATAAAGAAAACTGCAAACCAAAAGTTTTAAATCCAGAGGTGCTTAAAGCTAAAAGCACATTTGAGATAAAACTAATTAATGTTGACAAAGAGGGAAATCTTAATTGGACAACAGAGAACGAATCAGGAAAATTACCCTTTGTTGTAGAGCAATTCAGATGGAATAAATGGGTTAAAGTAGGAACTATTGAAGGCAAAGGAACTCCAAGTTCATCGAATTACACGATGAAAGTTAATGTGCATTCGGGTAGCAATAAGTTTCGTGTAAAACAAATTGATTATACAAATAAACCTCGATATTCGGCTGAAGTTCCATTTAGATCAATGACTCCTCCTGTTAGTTTAGTTTCTAAAAAAGTAAGTGATAAAGTTGAATTTTCAATCGAAACCATGTACGAAATTTACGATTATTACGGAAATTTAGTTAAAAAGGGCGTTGGCAAAACGGTTGATGTATCAAGCCTGCAAGCTGGAAAGTATTTCGTCAACTTTGATGTGTTAACCGAAGAAATTACGAAGAAATAATCAAACAAATAATTTAAGTTGCAAACTTAAATGGGCGGAGTTTGTTATTGTTAGATTTGTCTTAATCATAAAACTCATATTTGTATAGATAATAATCTAACGTATCACTACCAAACGTTTTAATTTCTTATGATCCTACCATCTTCTCTAAGATTAAAAACATGTTTTTCTGGTTTTCTTACACCATTTTTATATTCAATTATTTCATATGGTAAAACCATAGTATCATTATACAATAAAATCCTAGTCGAAAAATCATTATTATTGTAATCTAAGGAACTATTCGTTAATAATCTACCCTTTGAGTCAAATAAAACTGACGAATATAAACATTGTTCTCCAGAACTATAGAAAATACTTGTTTCTGTAAGTCTTTTATAATCACACCATTCAACCTTAAAATAGAATCTTTATCACAAGAGTCGTAATATACTTTCTCATAAATCATTTTTGACCACATTACCGAAATTTTAAAGAAATTTTAGATCGGCAATTGTTTTAGTCGAATTTTCTGATTTAAAAACAGAGCTTCCAGCTACAAGTACATCAACTCCTGCTTCGATAAGTTTGTTTGCATTAGATGTGTCAACTCCGCCATCAATTTCGATTAACGCTTTCGAGCCTTTGCGAATGATAAGTTCTTTCAGTTCTTTTACTTTTGGATAGGAATTTTCGATGAAGCGTTGTCCTCCAAATCCGGGATTAACCGACATAATTAAAACTAAATCAATTTCAGAAATAATTTCACTTAATACATTAACGGGTGTGTGAGGATTTAGCGAAACGCCTGCCTTCATACCTTCTTGTTTTATTTGTTGAATTGTACGATGTAAATGCGAACAAGCCTCGTAATGTACAGTAAGAATATCGGCGCCGGCTTTTTTAAATTCGACAATATATCGTTCGGGATTAACAATCATTAGGTGAACATCTAAGGGTTTTTTAGCCATTTTTTTAATGACCCCGATTATCGGAAATCCAAAGGAAATATTTGGGACAAAAACACCATCCATAACATCAATATGAAACCAATCGGCTTCACTTTTATTAATCATTTCTATATCTTTATTAAGATTTCCAAAATCGGCTGAAAGCATTGATGGGGCGACTAAATGACTCATAATATAATGATAAACAGTGTCTGGTTAATTAAAATTGTTTTGAATATTATTATTATCCTAAATAAGTACGTAGGATTTTACTTCTTGATTTATTTTTCAACTTATGAATTGCCTTTTCTTTTATTTGGCGAACTCTTTCGCGGGTTAGACCAATAATATCGCCAATTTCTTCGAGCGTATGTGGTTGCAATCCATTTAATCCATAATAATATCTCAACGTGTCGGCTTCTCTCTTTGGCAGAGTTGCTAATGAGCGTTCAATTTCTTTTCGAAGCGATTCGTCCAATAAATTATCGTCGGGTTTATGAGCGTCTTCGTCGCGTAAAACTTCGTACATTGAACTATCGTCGTCGTTGCTTAAAGGAGCGTCCATTGATACATATCGAAACGAATTTCCCATTGCACTTGCAACTTCACTTGGTGCGATTTCAAGCTCTTTAGCAATTTCCTCGGCAGTTGGCTCTCGTTCAAATTGTTGTTCGAGTTTTGCCAACGTGCGATTGATTTTTTTTAATGAACCTATTTTATTCAAGGGTAATCGTACAATTCTAGCTTGTTCGGCTAAAGCTTGTAAAATTGCTTGGCGAATCCACCAAACAGCATATGAAATAAATTTAAATCCTCGAGTTTCGTCAAAACGTTCCGCTGATTTTATAAGACCTAAATTTCCTTCATTGATTAAATCTTGTAACGACAAACCTTGATTTTGGTATTGTTTGGCAACTGAAACAACGAATCGTAAATTTGCTTTTATTAGCCTTTCAAGAGCATTTTTATCACCTTCACGAATTTTTCTCGCCAATTCGACCTCTTCATCAGCAGTAATTAAAACTTCTTTACTAATCTCTTGAAGATACTTATCTAATGAGGCTGTATCGCGATTTGTAATTTGCTTTGAAATTTTAAGTTGCCTCATTACCAATTAATTTAGTTTACCAAAATTACAAAAATAAACCCGTTTATCAAAATTTGGAGTTAAGACTTTCGGTTTTTGTTCATCAAAAAACTTCCGAATGAAAAAATATTTGATAAAATGGCTCATCAATGGTTCGGTAATATTTAAAATTTTTTCTATTGTCGAAATGACAGTGTGCTGATTATTGTGGATTTTACGATTTCGAATGCATATAATTAATCTGGCTAATAATCAACACATTGTGAAAATATGCTGAACTATTATTTCATACGACACCCACTAATTAATTAATCCTCAATATATCTTCAATCTTCACATTTTCAGTAAAATAATGTTTGAAAAAGGCATTTTTTGTATTATAAATGCACGTTTTTTCTTGATTTGAAGTTAAAATTTTGCAGAATTTATTACAATACTTCGGTCAAATTGGTAATTTGTTTTTGATAAATTCATAAATATTTAATAATTAACAGTATAACTAAATTAGTTTAACTATGCCAACATTTTGACTTTCAAAACAATATAAATAATTTACGAACTATGGTAAATATATTTGCGTAGGAATATTTGTATAAAATAAATAAACTTTCGGAGTTCGAGTTTTTTTTGAAAAAATATTTTGCCGAAATAAAATTATTACTACCTTTGCAGTCCGAAGTTTAGAATAAAAACTTGGCCCGTTCGTCTAGGGGTTAGGACGTCAGGTTTTCATCCTGGTAACAGGGGTTCGAATCCCCTACGGGCTACAAAATTAAAAATAATAAAATGGCAAATCACAAGTCATCAAAAAAGAGAATCAGACAAACTGAAGTCAAAAGAGTTCATAACAGATACTTTGCTCGAACTACACGTAATGCTGTAAAAACATTAAGAGCAATTGACGAAAAACAAGTTGCAAGCGAATTGTTGCCTAAAGTTATTACAATGCTTGATAAACTTGCTAAAAGAAATATTATTCATAAAAACAAAGCATCAAATTTAAAATCGAAATTAACTAAACGAGTTAATAGTTTATAATTTGCATGTCTCGAAATAATACAAAGGTCTTTCATTAACGTGGAAGACCTTTTTTTGTGTTCAGAAGAAAAATGTCGGAAGAAAAACTTAGCATAAAATATTGGTCAAACGACGATAAACCAAGAGAAAAACTTCTTGAGAAGGGGATTGGAAGTTTAAGCAATGCTGAGTTAATTGCTATTTTAATAGGTTCTGGATCAAAAAACGAATCGGCAGTTGATTTAGCAAAAAATATTTTAAGTTCATCACAAAACGACTTAAATCAACTCGGAAAATATTCGGTTGCCGACTTGAAGAAGCACAAGGGAGTTGGAGATGCAAAAGCTGTTACAATTATAGCTGCTCTTGAATTAGGACGAAGACGAAAAATTGCCGACATTGTTGAAAAACAAAAAATATCAGGAAGTAAAGATGCTTTCGAAATATTCAAAGCAATATTAGGAGACTTACCGTATGAAGAATTTTGGATTTTACTGTTGAATCGCTCTAATAAAATAATCGAAAAAATAAAAATTAGCCAGGGAGGAATTAGTGGAACTGTAATTGATACTCGAGTAATAATGAAATATGCCATTGAAGGCAGTGCTTCGTCATTGATTCTCTGCCACAATCACCCATCTGGAAATATTAGTCCGAGTGAAAATGATAAACAAGTAACCGATAAAATAAAAAAAGCTGCAGATATTTTTGATATAAAAATACTCGATCATATCATTGTTACCGATAGTAATTATTATAGTTTTGCTGACGAAGGTCTAATTATTTAAATTCATGCTGGAAATTAAGTACTTGAAACATAGCGAAATTGACACCAAGAAATGGAACAATTGCATTACTAACGCTGTTAATGGAATCGTTTATGCATATTCGTGGTACTTAGATATTGTTAATGAAGAGTGGGAGGCTTTAATGGCCGATGATTATTCAATAGTAATGCCGCTTACCCGAAATAAAAAATATGGAATACAATACCTTTATCAGCCTTTTTTCACGCAGCAACTAGGCGTTATTTCAACTACGGTTCTAAATTCTAATATTGTTTCTGATTTTATCAAAGCTATTCCAAAACACTATAAGTTTTATGAAATAAACTTAAATACATTCAATAAACTTGATGATTTTGAAATCGCTAAAAAAACAAATATTACATATGAATTAGACCTTATTCAACCGTATCAAAAATTGGCCGAGAATTATGCTCAAAACACAAAACGCAATATAAAAAAAGCAATTAGTAGTAAAGTATCCATAACAAATGGAATTCAGC
This sequence comes from Bacteroidetes bacterium GWF2_33_38, assembly GCA_001769505.1. GTDB lineage: Bacteria > Bacteroidota > Bacteroidia > Bacteroidales > GWF2-33-38 > GWF2-33-38. Next base: position 8,512 of record MEOF01000049.1, on the reverse strand, counting down.
CAAATCAATTAATTGATTTATTTAGCAAAAATATAAGCGAAAAAGTCCCTGAACTAAACAAAGTTCACTACAATATCATTCGGAAAATAATGGCAGTTTCGCTTCGATTTAAAATCGGAGAACTTTATGGGGCTTACGATTCGAACAACAACCTTTGCGGAGGAGCTTTTTTCATTCGTTCGCACAATAAATCTATATTTTTGTTCTCAGCAACAACTCCTGAAGGAAAAGAAAATGGAGGAATGTTTTTATTAATCGATAGTTTTATACAAAAACATTCAGAAAATAATTTAACTTTAGATTTTGAAGGCTCAAATATCGAAGGATTAGCTCGATTCTATTCCAGTTTTGGAGCAAAATCTTGCGAATATTTTAGCCTTCAAAAGAATATGTTGCCTTGGTATTATAAAATATTTAAATCGTAAAATAATGATCATAAACCTAGGAGAATCTAACTCAATTTTCAACAATTTTGTTGCAGAAATTCGCGATGAGCAAATTCAAAAAGACAGCATGCGTTTTAGACGCAACCTCGAAAGAGTTGGTGAAATTTTCGCATACGAAATAAGTCGTAAATTGAATTACAAAAACGAAGATGTTCAAACTCCATTGGGAATTGCAAGTGTTCCTAAACTTAGCGAACAACCCGTTTTAGCAACCATTTTACGAGCTGGACTTCCTATTCACATGGGAATGTTAAATGTTTTTGATAAAGCCGAAAATGCCTTCATTTCAGCATACCGACGATACGAAAAAGACGGCTCGTTCGATATACAATTTGAATATTTATCTTGTCCATCAATTGAAAATAAAACAGTAATTATTTCCGATCCAATGTTGGCAACCGGAGCCTCGATGGTACTTGCTTATAAAGCATTATTGCAACGCGGAAAACCAAAGCATACCCATATAGTTTCAGTAATTGCTAGCAAAGAGGGAGTTGAATATGTACAAAAAAATCTCTCGACACAAAATATAACCTTGTGGTTAGGTGCTATTGATGATGAACTTACTGTAAAATCGTATATTGTGCCAGGCTTGGGCGATGCTGGAGACTTGGCTTTTGGGAGTAAAATCTAATTATGTTATTCAATTTTTTTATCTTAATACTCATTAGTTCTGTAAAATTCGCTTTTGCACCAGCATTTTCAGTTTTAAAATACAATTTGGGTTACCTCGAAACTGTCCTTATAACTACTGCTGGCGGTTTTTTGGGCGTACTTACTTTTGCATTTTTAACAAATGTTATTGTTGATGCGTGGTCTTGGTTTATTGAGGTAGCAGGATTGAGCGAATCGTTGAATAAATTAAACAATAAACTTTTTCCATCAAATAGTAAATCTTTTTCAAAAAAGAATAGGCTAATTATTAAAATTAAAGGGAAATACGGACTAATAGGTCTTGCAATTTTAACTCCTATTTTTCTATCGATTCCTGTTGGAACATTTTTAAGTTTGAGATACTACCCCAATTTTAAAGTAACAATATTATATTTATTGTTGTCGGTTGCAATTTGGTCTAATATACTAACCTACATAATTTTGTACTTGTAAGTAATATTGAACTATTAGTATTTGGACGAACTCCTTTAAAATAATTAATTAATAAAAAGTGTTAATTTTTTTTAAGTCTAAAAGTTTTTTTATAATTTGCAACAATAATTAGACGAATGAACGAGCCTCTATTAAAAAACGCACCTATAAGGGAAGCAATAATTGAATTCCAAACCCTACAAACGAATTCAGATATTGATGCTTTAAAAGGATTTATAAAAAAAAATGAAACAGAATATCCTAATATCAAAGAGAAAATAGGATTTCAACTTTCTGCTCGATTTGGAGTTGAAGCTTCTGATGTAAAATCATCCAAAAACATCGAAGGTTATATTTTGAGTGATGAGTCAAAAAAAAAAGTAATTCAAATATCAGTAAACAAACTATCAATTCATATTATTAAACCATATGATTGTTGGAATAATTTTATGAATATTGTGTATAACGTTTGGGAAAAATATATCTCGTCTGTTGAATTAAACTGTGTAAAAAAAATTTCTATTAGATATATAAATGAAATTGAAATTGACTTAACTGAAATTGAAATATTAGAAAAACATTTAAAAATGCTTCCCAAAATACCTAAAAGCATAAACTCAAATGTTAATCATTTTTTTATGCAATTAGGTCTAAATAACAAAGAAAAGGATATTTATTCAATTATAAATCAATCATTTAATCCACCGAACAACAATATTCTTCCTTATATATTTGATATCGAGGTATATATCGAAAAAGATTATTTTAATTGGGATAAATTATGGGAAGATATTGAAATTATTAGAGATTTTAAAAACAACATTTTTTTTAATGGTTTATCTAAACATATTATTAAAAAATACAAATAATGACAATTAACTTAAATCTTATTCGGGAATATAATGTTCCTCCAAAAAGGTGTTTATTACAGGGAAGTGTCTCTGAAATGAAAATTGAACAAGAATACAGCAAGTTTTTTAATTTGGCGAATGGTTCTTTAACGACTGTATATAACTATGATATTTCTGCACAATACAGTAAAATTTTTCAAAATTCGAATTTAACAGGAAATCAAGAATGGGTTTTAAATAAATTGACCGAGGAATTAATTAGAATTAAAAAAGAGAGTCAATTCAATTTTGTTATATATTTTGAGAAGTCTTTTGATGATGAAATTTTAATTAGCAAGTTTGAAAAAGATAATGATAATTTGTCTTATATTTCAATAGATGAAGAAGGGGATATAATGTTAAGTAAAATAGATTTTTTTCATAAAGAACCTACATTTTATGAAAATTCAAAATTTGACGCCGAAGAACTTGTCTACAATTTGCTTACATAAAAAATGTAATCTTGCTTATATTCCTGCAAAGTTACATTGGAATAATAAAAAAGCAATTAACGAATTTTTCTTAAACGAAGAATTGTATTGGAGATGCAAAGAAGAAAAATTTTCAAATCCATATGCTGAAATATCATTAGCCGATGTGTCTATTAATAGGCAGGGAAACCCATGTGCCCCAATAAGTGAACCCCAAGATGCTCTATACAATCTTACAGATTCTAAAAATGAAAAATATGATTGTGGAATTATTATATTAGAAATTAAAGAGATAAGCAAGCCTTACATAAAGAAATATGAAGATATCGATGGAAATGAGAATATACATAAACTAGAGATGGAATTAATTCATGACCCATTGAATTGTATGTACCCACATAGTCTTTTTAAATTTCGACTAAATGGGCAGGATGTTACGATGTCGAATTATGATAGCACCTTAAAAAAAAGCAACAAGGCAATAAGCAGACTTAGAAAACGGTGTAAAGATGAATTAACAAGAATGATAAAAACAAAAATTGTGAAATTCTAATCCATTATTTAATAAAGGAAATCGTTTTTTGTAGGCTTACTCTTTCGGTTCGTCAATAATAGTAACCGATAATTGATCTTCGCAATCGCGAAGCAATTCATTTACGGTTTTATTTAAAACAGGATGTATAAAGTCTGGAATAAGTTCATTTAGAGGCTCAAGCGTAAATCTTCTAAATTGCATTTTACGATGAGGAATTGTTAGATTTTCGTCTTGAATTATTTGATTTTCATAAAATATAATGTCAATATCGATATTTCGTTCAATGTATTGATCGGAGCCTCTAACTCGACCAAGCATATTTTCGATTCGGTTTAAATGTAATAATAATTGGTGTGCACTTGAAATGGTTTCAACAACAATCACTCGATTCAAAAACTGATTTTTGTGTGTAAATCCCCATGGAGCACATTCGTAGAATGAGGATTTTGCAACAATTTCTCCAACAACCCGTTCGATTAATTCAGTAGCTCTATTTAAAGAATAAAATCTATCTTCAAGATTTCCACCAAGTAATAAATATGCTTTTGCCATGACCGATTGTTTTTACAAAAATATGTTAAAAAAATATAAATTTAGAGATTCAAGTTAGATAACATATTTTTTATTGATTATTTCCTCGTATTTTTGTTAAAATGAATGGGATACAAAAATGAAACCAATTGTATTTTATATCTTAAATTTATAAATTTAAACAAATTATTATGAAAAGTTTTTTTAGTTCTTTACTCGCAACAATTGTGGGAATTATTATTACATCGTTCCTATTGATTATTATTTTTGTGGCAATTATAGGAGGAATTATTGCTAGTTCCAGTTCCGATAAACCAGCTATTATTGAGGCAAATTCAATTCTTAAAATCACATTAGACAATGAAGTAGTCGATCGCAGTTCAAGCAATCCTTTAGCAAATTTTAATTTCATGTCGTTCGAAAACGAGAAAAAACTTGGACTAAATGATATTTTAAAAAATCTTAAAAAAGCAAAAACTGACGATAATATTAAAGGGATATATATCGAAACCTTAGGTGTTACAGCAGGAATAGCAACGGTTGAGGAAATCAGAGAAGCATTAATCGATTTCAAAGAATCGGGTAAATTTATTTTAAGTTATAGTGATATTTATACACAAAAAGCATATTATTTGGCGTCGGTTGCGAATAAACTTTATATTAATCCGCAAGGAGCAATAGAGTTTAAAGGTTTAGGAGCAGAAATGATGTTTTTCAAAAATGCTTTGGAAAAACTTGGGGTTGAGCCAGTTATTATCAGGGGGAAAAACAATAAGTTTAAGAGTGCTGTTGAGCCTTTTATGTATGATAAAATGAGCGAAGCAAATCGTTTGCAAACTCAAACATATATGGGATCAATTTGGAATCATTTATTAGAAGGAATTTCTGTATCAAGAGGCATATCGGTTGCTGAATTAAATTTGTTGGCTGATAGTATGAAAGTTGAAAATGCAAAAAGTGCAGTAACATATAAGCTTGTTGATAATGCAAAATATAAAGACGAAATTATTGCTGAATTAAAAGAATTATCAGGAATCGAAAAAGATGGAAAATTGCGTTTTGTAACGCTAAGCAAATACGACAGAGTTCCTGAAACAGATAAAAGTAAAAGCAAGGACAAAATTGCTGTTGTTTATGGAGTTGGGCAAATAGATATGGGAGAAGGAGACGAAGCTTCAATTGGGTCAGATGGATTATCAGAATCGATTCGTAAAGCGAGATTAGATTCAACAGTTAAAGCAATTGTGTTAAGAGTGAATTCTCCGGGAGGAAGTGCGTTAGCTTCTGACATTATTTGGAGAGAAGTATTATTGGCAAAACAAGTTAAGCCCGTTATTGTTTCGATGGGAGATGTGGCTGCTTCAGGAGGATATTATATTTCATGTCCTGCTGACGTTATTGTTGCTAATCCAACAACTATTACGGGTTCGATTGGTGTATTTGGCGTTCTTTGGAATGGACAAAAATTCTTAAACGAAAAAATCGGAATTACCGTTGATCGAGTAACAACCAATACACATTCAGACATTGGTTCTATGTTCCGTCCAATGGCAGAATCAGAAAAGGCAGTTATTCAACGAAGTGTTGAAGATATCTACGACACGTTTATTTCACATGTCTCGGAAGGCAGAAGCATAACTAAAGAAACGGTTGATAGTATTGGACAAGGTCGTGTGTGGAGCGGAGTTAATGCAAAAGAAATAGGATTAATTGACGAGTTTGGAGGAATTAAAAAAGCAATCGAAATTGCGGCTGAGAAAGCTGGTCTTACTGATTATAGAATTGTTGAATTCCCAAAAGAAAAGGATCCTTTCCAAGAACTGTTGAAAGAACTTAAAGGAGAAGCTGAAACTTATTTTTTCGCAAACGAATTAGGTCAAAGCTACAAATACTTAAAGGCTTATAACAATATTTTGAAAATTAAAGGTGTACAAGCAAGAATGCCTTTTGAACTGGATATTTATTAAAAAATCTCGTTTGTCGTTCGATAGAAAAGGAGTTCGCATTTGCGAACTCCTTTTCTATTATTGAAATAGTTTTTAAAAAACATTCAAGTCATACGGAATATAAAAGTGAAACAAAAAATATCAAATCTTTAAGCTTGCTATTGGTAGTACTAATTTTGCCGTTCTTCGTTCTATTACCGATTCAATTATTAAAAACAAGCAAAATCATTTATTCTTCTTAAAATTATTGCAAATTTGTAACATGCTGATTAGTTACTAAATAGTTAATCTTTCAACGTATTCTTTATAAATGAAGTAGTAACAATATCATTTTCGAAAGTTAATCTCACAAAATATTCACCATCGGAAAAAGTTGAAATTATAAAACTAGTTCTGTTTAATCCTGCTTTTCCGTCAAATTCTTGTTGATATAGCAATTGTCCTAAATCGCTGTAGAATTGTATCAAAACATTATTGTCGAAAGGCAATAAATAAGATAAGCTTATTTCGCTTTGAGTAGGATTTGGATAAGGATTAAACATTTTGAATTTTTGTTCAGCAATGTAACAATATTCATTATTATGGGGGACAAAATCGACACTTCCATCAGAATAATCAGCCTTAACGCACACGTAGGTTGGTGTTTGATTGTCGATAATTTTATATTGTGTAGCTAATGTTACATTGATAATTTCGCCTGGATTCAGATCTCCATTCCAGATTTCCTTATAATTTGACAAACCTTCAATATCAATAAAAATATCAAAATTGCTGATAGGTAAGGTTCCGAAATTTCCAATAGTAGTATTTATGCTAGCATATTCATTTTCGATTAATATTTGTGTATTTAAAACGGCAATATCATTGTATAAGCTGGTAACAAACAAGCTCTTCGACAGAGAATCGAGACACTGATTTTCGGTCCATCCATATAATTTAATTCGATATTCGGTACTATCAAAAAATGTATGTACGGGTTCAAAAATCGCATCGGTTTCACCATCGTTAAAATCCCATAAATACGATGTAGCATTCGAAGATAAATTTTCGAACGTAACAGTCAATGGTTTAGCTCCAAATGTGGGGGAAAATGAAAAATCGATTATAGGTAGCGAATTTACCGAATATTCTTTTTGAATGGTATCGGAACAGCCCGATTCAGAATATGCGATTAACTGGACATCAAAAATGCCAGTGTCAAGAGGAAAAAAGGAAGCATTTTGAGATAAAATTGTACCACCCGTTTCGATATTCCACTTCCAATTTGAGATTACACCTTGCGAAATATAACTTGAATCAATAAATGTATGATTGTTTGACACACAAGCTTCAAGGTTTGAAAATTGTGCATGAGGTTTTTGATTTACAATAATATTTTTACTTAAAGTATTCGAACAACCATTATTTGCAAATGTAGTTAGTGTTACGCTATAAATTCCTGTTGTATCGAATACTATGCTTGGAGAAGAAGACGTGCTTGAAACGCTATTGCTGAATGTCCATAAATATCCTGTAATGCCCAGCCAAACAGGAGTTTCCGTCTCATCGTAAAAATACACAAATTGATCTTCGCAAGGCGGAGAATACGAAAAATTGGTTTGAGGCGAAAGTTTTACATCAATGTTTTGCTCTAACGAGTCGGTACAGCCTAATGATGTTGTAGAAATCAATTTTAGGATATTTGTTCCTTCATTTTCGAAAGAATATTCAAAGTTGTAAGATGAAATAATTGAATCATTATTAAACTGCCATAAATTTGTAATTACAGTTCCGTGTGCTGTTGTTGTTAAGTTTGTAAAAGAAATATTTTTGTTAGAACATCCGATTAAGGGTGAAAATAAAACAGATGGCAACGAATTTACAAAAAGATTCTTAGTGATGATTTCAGAGCAATTACTATCGTTAGCTATAGTTAAAGAAACAGCATAATACCCTGTGTCAGAGAATGTATAATTTATGTTTTGAGAATAAAAATTACTATTGTTTAGATTCCATTCCCAATTTATTATATTGCTACCGTCGGTAGTATAAGAAGAGTCGGTAAAAGTTATCGAATTTCCAACACAAGTATTTCCAAAAATAAAATTTGCATTTGGTGCAATGCCTTGAATATTAATATTTACAGAGGAATGTCCTACGCAACCTATAGAATTTTCAATGGTAACAAAATAAGTTCCTGAATTTTGAATTTGAATACTTTGAGTAGTATCACCTGTTGACCATAAATATGAGGTTGCCGTTTCGTTTCCGGAAATAAGTTGTATGGAATTTCCCGAACAAATTGAGGTATCTGAACCAAGCGACAGTTGAACACTAAACGAGTCAACATCAAAGAAAACCGAATCGGTATAAATGAAACAATGATTGCTAGTTGTGTCTGTAATTTTAGCAAAATAATATCCTTCGTCAGAAACATTAAAGTAAGGGAGCGTATCGCTATTTTGCCACAAATATGTATAGTCTGTTCCTAAATTCAAGTTCCATTGCAAGGTATCTCCAAGACAGATCGATTGTGATGATATTGAATTGTACTCTGGAAATCTTACATAAACACTATCGCTTGAATAAAACCCGAAGATATCGGTAACGGTAACGGAATATGTTCCAGATTCTGTTACTGAAATACTTTCTGTTGTCTCTCCGGTAC
>MEOF01000048.1 GCA_001769505.1 Bacteroidetes bacterium GWF2_33_38 | reverse complement strand
AAGTTCGAACGGCTTTTGCTTGCGATTTACAAAGTTATATGATATTATCATTTTAAATCGTTTTTATAGGGGCTTTGTCAAAGTTTGCATTGAATTGAAATGCCGCTGATTATCAGTGTGTTATACTTTGGTTAAAATCAACTTTGGCAAAGTTGAACGAACTATAAAGAAAAATATAAATTCATTTTTCATCCATTTTTACAAACTTCATTACTTCATAACTTTCTCCCTCCATCACTTCTTCACTTTGTTACTTCATCACTTTCCTTCTTCATCACTTCATAACTTCCCCCCCCCTCCCAAGCAACTTTATTGTCTTCCATTCGTCTTCAAAACGTGTATTTTGATTATTTGATAAAATATTTATGCGAATGTTAATATTGTGTTGATGAAAATTCGTATGTGATAAACTGAAAATACACACTTTTCTTGCTGTTTTGATAATTTTTTGTAATATTGTAAGTTGAGACCAATAATATATTTATTTAATCTAAATAAGCCAAAGCTATGACTACAAAAATCGGAATCCTAATCATTTTTATGCTGTTTGCAACAAGCTATTTGTTTGCTCAAACAAACACCGAAAGACAAACCAAAGAAAAGTTTGATCCAAATCAAAAAGTCGAAATGGAACCAATCCATGTAGAGAGACAAGCAACAAATACTGAAATTACTGAAGAAGTTCTTCTTCCCGATGGCTTTCCTGTCTATGTGAACACAGGAAATAAGGAGAAAGATGTAAATGAATACAATGTCGCTAAAGAAAAATGGATTTCTGATCATCCTGAGGAATACAAAAAGTTGCAAGAAAAAGAAGCATCTATAAAAATTAGAATCTCAAAAAGAGAATACGATAGTTTGCCTGCATATAAGAAGACAGACATAGAGCAAGATAAAGATAGATACATCATTGAATAATAAATAAGTAATAAATATACAATTATGAAAAAACTTTTTTTCATTTTATTAGTTGGCTTGACTTTAAGCAACATGAAAGCATTCTCTCAAGGAGAATGTTTAACAGGTGGATGTAGTAATTTTAATTCGAATTACCCCTCAACAACACAAAGTACGACAAGTTCAGTTTGGGACGAAGTAAGTACGTTAATTTATGCGGGGGAATATGCTTATTATTCGGTGGTTAGTGGCGAAACATATGAATGGTCATTGTTAGTTGCTGACGGAGGGCTTGCTGGATATGACTCAAGATTAACTTTGTGGAATTCAACAGGGACAACCGCATATTGTTCAAGTGATGATTATAGTGGAGATGATGCAAAAATAAGTTGGACAGCAACATTTACAGGAACTGTTCGTGTTTTGATTTCGTACTATCAAAATGCAACATTATCTTGCCAAAATAATACGACAGCGACAACTCTTGTGTGGAGATGTTCTTCTTGCGGTGCCGCAACAGGAAATGATGATTGTGCCGATGCGGTAACACTTACCTCTGCTGTTGCTTGTAATTATACTTCTGGAGATGTTTCGTATTCAACAGGAACAGCTTGGCAAGCTTGTTCGGGAGAAAGTACTAGTGCTTCTGCCGATGATGTTTGGTTTTCTTTTGTTGCAACAGGAACAGCTCATGAAATAACTGTTGACCCATCTGCAAGTTTCGATGCAGTTTTTGAAGTCTTGGAAGATGGTTGTACTTTGCCAACTCGTATCAAATGTGTCGATGGCTCGGCTGTTGATGGTGGCTTAGAAAATACAGTTGTATCGGGTTTAACCATTGGCGACACATATTGGGTTCGAGTGTACGATTATTGGGATACCGATCCTACAACCACAACTTTCGATATTTGTGTACAAGATTTTGTGTCTGGTACGCCAACAGAAGGAGACTGTCTAGGAGCAATAAAAGTTTGTGAAGATACGTATTCTTATTCCAATACTGTTAGTGGAATTGGAAATATAGCTGATTTAGGTGTTGCTAGCGAGTGCGGTACTTATGAGAAAAATTCAACTTGGTACACTTTCAATGTTGAGACTGATGGTGATTTTATGTTCACATTGTATTCATCGGTTGATTATGACTGGGCTTTGTACGATTTATCAGGAGTAACATCATGTGAAGATATTTTCGATGGTTCAATTACTTCAATTCGTTGTAATTTTTCTGTTACAGCAGGTAATACAGGGATGTCGCTATTAGGTACAAATGATAACGAAGGTACAACTGCTGGTGCTGTTTGGTGTAATCCACTTACAGTTACTGCTGGTCAATCATTTGCATTATTGGTAGATAATTATAACGGAGGTGCTGTTGGGTACGATTTAGATTTCGGTACGGGTACGGCAGGAATTTTTGATAACGATCCTCCATATCTTCAACAAATTACAAGTGCTCCTGCTTGCGGAGAAAATACAATAACGTTTGATTTCAACGAGGTTGTGTTAGCGTCTTCTGTTGGTATTGCCGATTTTACGGTTACTCAAGGGGCAAATACATACACTATAACAAATGTCGTTGGAGTAAATGGAACAACAAATGACCAATCATATACAATTACACTAAATACTGCACTAACACAGGGTGGATCGTATTCCTTAAACCTTGTTGATGATGTTACTGATGCTTGTTCAAATACAGTATTGGGAAATAGCTTGTCATTCACCGTTACCGGAGTTAGCATTTCACTTGTCGATTTAAACGATGCAATTTGTTATAATGGAAGCAATGGTTCTGTTCAGGTATTAGGAACAGGCGGAACAGCTCCTTATACTTACAATTGGGCTCCAAATGGATTTACTGGAGATGGAACAGCAACTTATTCTGGTTTATCGGCTGGCACATATAATATTACGGTAACCGATAATATTGGAGCATGTAATGCAACAGCAACATATACCGTTGACGATGGGACGGCAATTTCAGGAACTGCCGTTTTAACTCATGTGCTTTGTCGCGGAAACTCAACAGGTGCTATTAATTTAACTCCAAGTGGTGGCTCGGGAACATATTCTAGTTATTTATGGTCTAATGGAGCAACTACTCAAGACATTTCAAGCTTGGCGGCTGGCTCATATTCAGTAACCATTACCGATAATTTGGGCTGTACTAGCAGTGCTGTTTCCTTTACAATTAATCAACCAGCTACTGTTTTATCAGCTAGTGCTGTGGCAACCGATGTTACATGTAATGGAGCCAACGATGGAGAAGCTACCGTTACAGCAAGTGGCGGAACTGGAGCTATATCTTACAATTGGGCTCCAAATGGTTTTACTGGAGACGGAACCGCTACATATTCCAATTTAGATGGCGGAACGTATTCTGTGTCGGTTTCCGATGCAAATAGTTGTCAAGTTGTTTTGAGTGGCATTGTTGTGGACGAACCAAATGCAATTACAGCAACAGTTACTGATACCGATGTTTCTTGTAATGGCGATAATGACGGTGCCATTTCAACATCGTCTGTTTCTGGTGGTACAGGCTCATACACATACCAATGGTCAACTGTTGGCGGTTCAGGAATTGTTGCTGGAGCATCAAGTCAAATAGTATTAACAGCAGGAACTTATAATCTTACCATAACCGATGGTAATTCATGTACATATACCAATTTAGGAATTTCTATTACCCAACCTAATGCAATCGCATTTACAGTTACTCCGTCAAGTGCAACTTGTGGAGCTACGAATGGTTCTGCAACTGTTTCTGGAGTATCAGGAGGAAATGGTGTTTATTCGTACGCTTGGTCTTCTTCAGCAAATACAACAGCTACAGAAAGTAATTTGGCTGCAAATTCTTATACCGTTACGGTTTCTGATGGAAATGCATGCTTCTTATCTAAGCCTTTCTCTGTTGGAAGTCTTTCTGGACCAACTGTAACAGCTACATTAGTTTCAAATGCAACTTGTTATGGCTATTCAAACGGAAGTGCAACCGCAACACCTTCTGGCGGAACAGGAACAATTGATTATTTATGGTCGAATGGACAAACTATAGCTACAGCAACGACTTTACCTTCTGGAATAGCGTCGGTTACAATAACTGATGATAATTCTTGTACAGCTACAACTACCATATTAATTACACAGCCAAACGAAATGGTTATTGCAACTAGTGGTTCTACCTTAGATTGCAATGGTGATAACAATGGAACAGCAACGGTAAGTGTAAACGGAGGAACCGCTCCTTACGATTACGAATGGACTCCAGGGGCTGATACTTATGCTTCAGCTTCAAGTACAAATACAATTTCAGGGCTATCTGCTGGAACATATACCGTAACAGTAACCGATGTAAATAATTGTACGGCTTTATTAGTCGCACCTCCTATTACTTCATGTTTCGAAATTACCGATATTTTAGTTAATTCCTGTGGAGGAACACAAGAAGGTTTGCAAGAAATGGTAACTTTTAATGTTGGTTCAAGTGCAGTTAATACTTCTACCTTAGTTATTGATTGGCCTTCAAACTCATGGCAAGGTGTGTGTACCGACCCTACTTTTGTGGCAAATACAAATGCAACGATTACAGGAGGCGGAGCTTTAATTGAACCTATTGCAGGGAGCATTCCTGCTGGTGCAGAAGTTCTTGTTATTACAAGTACAGACTTGGATATTTCTGCGGTTGATTTTACAACCTTAGATCACAACGTATATGTTGTATTCCAATGTGCAGGAAATACCATAGGACATTTTGGGAATACTGATGTTGATCCATTAAATGGAAGAGATTTGATAATTTCATTTGGTGGCTCTTGTGGTGCAGATACTGTAACATACTACCCATTTTATCTTCCAGAAAAAGATGATGGAGATGCTGTAAGTTTTTCATACGATGGTGGCTGGTCAACCTATAACAATGGTTGTATGGCTCCATTAGCTTCTACTACAGTCGCAGAAGTTATCGAACCTTCTGTAGTTACTGCAACAACAAGTGCAATTGATGCAACTTGTTACAATGGAGCAGATGGTGAAGCAACTGTTACGCCTTCTGGAGGAATCCCTCCTTATGATTACGACTGGGACGATGTTTCTTTCCAAACAACTGCCACTGCATCAGGATTATCAGAAGGGACTTATAATGTAACAGTTACTGATGATAATGGTTGTGAAGCTTATTATTTTGAAACAATATCAGAACCTGCTCAAATTATTTTAACTACGGATAGTACGTTGGCTTTATGTGGAGGTTCCGATGGAACAGCAACTGTATCTGTTGTTTCTGGGGGAGTTGGCTCTTTCGATTACGATTGGGCAGGAACTCCTGCTGGAGATGGTACTGCAACCATTACGGCATTGGCTGTTGGTTCTTACACTGTTACAGCAACCGATGATAACAATTGTACGGCAACAGCTACGGCAACTGTTACGGCTTCAGGTGCTCCAACCGTAAGTTTGGTGGTTAACAATCATGTAAGCTGTTTTAATGGAACCGATGGTTCTATCACAGCAACAGGAGCTGGAGGTACTGGAACATATACATTTGTTTGGAGTCCTGCTGGATATACTGAAACCACAGTTTCTCCAAATTCTACTTACTCTGATTTAGAAAATGGAACATATTTCGTAACAATCAACGATGGACTTTGTACAGCTTCTGGTAGCATACTTGTAACCGAACCAACAGTTTTGACTGCTTCAATCACATCAAGTCAGAATGTAAGTTGTTATAATGGAAGCGATGGAACTGCAACCGTATCCGTTTCCGGAGGAACACCATTTGCCGGTCCAGTATATACTTATGCTTGGCCACTTGGAAATACAACAGCAAGTGTAAGCAATCTCTCTGACGGAAATTCAATCGTAACCGTAACTGATGCCGAAGGTTGTACAACAACTGCAACAGCAGTTATTACAGAGCCTGCCGAATTAGTTGCAACGGCAACCGGAACAGACGTTTTATGTAACGGAGGTACATCTGGAACGGCTTCTGTTGCTGTTTCAGGAGGAACAACTCCATACGGATATGTTTGGTCAAGTGGATCATCTTCGGTCACTGCCTTAAATTTATCAGTTGTGGGTAGTCCTTACGGAGTAACTGTAACCGATGCCGAAGGATGTCAAGCAACCGGTTCGGTTACAATTAATCAACCAACCGCTTTATTTGCTTCAGCAACAGCGAACGATGCAAGTGCTTTTGGCGTTTGTGATGGAGATGCAACAGTATCTGTTGCAAGTGGAGGAGTAACACCTTACACTTATGCTTGGCCTGCTTCTACAGGTTCTCAAACAGGGGTTACTGCAATAAATTTATGTGATGGAACTTATGTTGTTACATTAACCGATGCTAACAGTTGTACCACAACAGCAACAGTAACTGTAAATGAACCAAGTTCTTTATCTATTTCAACAACAACAACACCTCCTTTGTGTAATGCTTCTAGCGAAGGAACCGCAACTGTAACCATATCAGGTGGGGTTTCTCCGTATGATGTTACTTGGTCGAGTGGTGATAGCGTTACCGATACTACAGGACTTTCTCACACTACGACTTCTGGTTTAACAGCAGGAACTTATACAGTTACAGTTGTTGATGCTAATGGTATTTCCGTTAATACATCTGCAATAGTTACAGCACCAACAGCTATTTCATCATTTGTTACAGTTACAAATGCAACTTGTTTTGGAGATAACGATGGTGAAGCAACTGTGAATGCACCTTCTGGAGGAACTCCAGGCTATACATATGCATGGTCTTCTTCTGCTGGAACTGCAATTTCAGAATCTAATTTATTGGCAAATAGTTATTTTGTAACAATTTTTGATGCAAATTCTTGCGAATTGGTACTTCCATTCACAATTACACAGCCTACTGAATTAGTAGCTTCAATATCTTCTCATAATGATGTGTCTTGTAATGGAGACGCCAATGGTAGTGCGATTGCAGCATATTCAGGCGGGCCTGTTGGAGCAACAACTTACACTTGGTCGCCTTCAGGCGGAACAGCTCCAACTGCCTCAGGTTTATCAGGCGGAACATATACAATTACGATTAACAAAGGTGCTTGTAGCGATACAGCAATGGTGGTGATTTCAGAACCAACACCTTTAGTTACAGGTATTTTGGATACTGATATTTCTTGCAATGCAGCTGCAGATGGAGAAATAGCAGTTAGTGTTTCTGGAGGAACAACTCCATATACTTATACATGGGCGACTGGTCAAGTAACAGCAACAATTACAAATTTGTCACCAAATACTTACACAGTAACAGTTTTGGATGCTAATTCTTGCGAATCAATATTATCAGCAACAATTACTCAACCAAACGCACTAAATATTACGAATACAAAAACGAATGTTAGTTGCTTTGGCGGAAACGATGGAATTATTAATAATGTTATCGTTTCAGGCGGAACAACACCATATTCTTATTTATGGTCGACTCTTGATGGTTCAGGATTAATTCCTGCTCAAGCGAATCAAAGCGGATTAATCGAAGGAACCTATTCGTTAACCGTAACCGATGCTAATTTATGTACAGCTATTATTTCGGTTGTGATTACTGAACCTAGTGAATTGCAAGCAAGTTTAACTACTTCAAATAATGTTAGTTGTTTTGGTGCAAACGATGCAAATGTAAACATTACAGTAATTGGCGGAACAAGCCCATATATTTATAGTTGGAGTTCAGGCTTTACTGGTCAAGATTTAACGAATGTAGGTCCTAATACATATGCTGTTACGGTAACCGATGATAATGGATGCCAAGATAATCTTAGCGGTATTGTAATTACTGAACCTAATGCAATAACAATTGATACTTTAGTAACCGATGTTGCTTGTCGTGGCGGAAATACTGGAGCAATCGATATTACAGTTATAGGCGGAACAGGTTTGTTGTCATATTCATGGACTGGTCCAACAGCTTATACAAACAATATTGCTGATATTACTGGCTTATATGCAGGCTCATATTATTTAACGGTAACTGACGGAAATGCTTGTCAAAGTGTTTTATCAAATATTTCTGTTTTACAACCTGCTGCTAATTTATTAGCGAGTATCAACCCTATTTCTGTTGCTTGTTATGGCGATATTGTTCCAACGGTAGATTTATTAGTATCAGGAGGAACAGCACCATATACCTATTTATGGGGAGGTAGTCAAACTACACAAGATTTAACGAATGTTTTACCTGCAACATACAGTGTTACAGTTACTGACTCGCATTCTTGTACAACCAATACAAGCGTTACAGTTTCAGAACCTACCGAATTGACAGCAACTGCCACAGTAACCGATGTATTGTGTAATGGAGCTTCAACTGGACAAATTAGCGTTCTTGCAGTAGGTGGTACAGGATCTTATCAATATACCGGAACAAATTCTATTATTTCACCAAATTTGACGGCTCAGTTAGCTGGTACATACAATATTACGGTTACTGATGCCAATTCTTGTCAGTTTACTTTTTCGGAAACAATAACAGAACCGACAGCTATCGTATTAGATACCACTATTGTAAATTCTACATGTAATAATAATAATGGTTCTGCAACAATTCATGCTCTTGGTGGTGTTGATCCATATACATATTTCTGGGAAAACACAACAACCGACAGCACAATCACTGGAGTAACATCAGGAACTTACGATGTTCAAGTAACTGATGCAAACGGATGTATTGAAACAATGTCTGTTGATATCAGCGATGCTGGAGCTCCAACAATTACAGTTAATAGTTCTACAAATGTTGATTGTAATGGAAACGATAATGGAGCAATTACCATTACTGTAACGGGAGGTGCTAGCCCATACACTTATCTATGGTCAACAGCAACTGGTTCCGGTTTAGTTCCCGCTGCAGAAGATCAATCAGGATTATCTGGCGGAACATACAGCCTTAACTTAACCGATGATAATAGTTGTAGTGCCACAGCATCAGTAGTTATTTTAGAACCTGCTGTTTTGTCTCTTACATATACCGCAACCGATGTCGATTGCAATGGAAATGCTACTGGAGCGGTTAATCTAACCGTAATAGGAGGAACCACACCTTACATCTATAATTGGAATGCTGGAACTTATACAACACAAGATTTATCAAGCATTCCTGCAGGAACATATTCTGTACTTGTTACAGATGCTAATTCTTGTACTGAAACAACATCAATAGTTGTAAATGAACCTGTTGTTCTTTCGGCTTCAATTACTACATATACCGATGCAACCGGAGCTGGAATATGCGATGGAACTGCGACAGTTACAGTTACTGACGGAACAGCTCCATACACTTATTTATGGACAAACGGACAAACGACTGTAAACTCTTCAGGTTTATGCGATGGAACGCATTATGTTACCGTTACTGATGCAAATGGTTGTACTGAAATAGCTTCAATATTAATTTCTGAACCTAGTTCAATAACATTATCTACTTCAGTTGTTAATGTTAGATGTAATGGTTTGGCAACAGGAGATATTGATTTAACTGTTTCGGGTGGTGTTTCTCCATATACATATTCATGGACTGGAGGATATGTTACTCAAGACATAACAAATGTTATTGCTGGTACTTATCAAGTAACAGTTGAAGATGCAAATGGATATTTTGCTTATACTTCAGCAATAATAACTCAACCTCTGGCAATCAGTGCACAAACCAACGTAACAGATGTTCTTTGTAATGGAGACGCAACTGGTAGTATAGATGTATATGGAGTTACGGGTGGAATATCACCATATATTTACAATTGGGATAATGGAGCATTAACTCAAGATTTGAACAGCGTTCTTGCTGGTACTTATGAATTAACAATTACAGATGATAGTTTATGTACGTTTGTTGTAAACGAAGTTATTTCAGAACCGGCTACTGTTGTTACAGCAACTCATACATTGGTTGATGTCAAGTGTTTTGGAATGGCAACAGGGAGTATAAGCATGCTTCCTTCAGGAGGAACTCCATCATATTCTTATTCATGGAGTAATGGAGCAACATCTCAATCGGTAAATGGTCTTGTTGCGGGAGCTTATGATGTAACCGTTTATGATAGCCATTTATGTGAATACTCTGAAACGATAACAATTTCTGAGCCTTTATCAGGATTATCGGTTGCTTCAATTAATAGCACAGATGTGCTTTGTAATGGTGGAAGTACTGGGGCAGTTGAGATTACTGTTAGCGGAGGAACTTCTCCATTTGACTTTGAATGGAGTAATGGAAATTTGAATGAAGATATTTCAAACATTATTGCAGGTACATATTCGGTTACTGTAACCGATTCGTTGAATTGCGAAGCTTATGCAAGCATTGTTGTTAACCAACCAGATTCGGCGATTATCATAGCAATAGATACAATCATTAATACAGCTTGTGGAAGTGCTGATGGAGCCGCTTATATTGATGTAGCAGGAGGAACTTCTCCTTACACATATGCTTGGACAGGCGGAATAAGTACAACCGATAGCATTACTGCTCAATTTGCAGGAAACTACTTTGTAACAGTTACTGATGCAAATGCTTGTTTCACAGTTAAAACTATTTCGATTTCTAATAGCGATGCTCATCAAATTTCAATCTCTGCTTCGGAAAATGTAACTTGTTTTGGTAGTTTAGACGGTTCAGCAAGTGTTATAATTACTTTGCTCAGTACACCGGCTGGAACCTATACCTATGAATGGCAAGATGAATTCGGCACAATTGTTTCTTTATTGGACTCTGCGGTGAATTTAAGTGGAGGTGATTATTCGGTAACTGTTACTGATGGTAGTGGTTGTGAAGCGGTTGAATCTGTAACTATTAATGAGCCAAACGACTTTATTGCTACAGCAACTGCAATCGATGCTGAATGCTACGGAGAACCTTCTGGTAGAGTATATTTAAGTGTTGTTGGTGGAACATTACCTTACAGTTTTGCATGGGATAATGGTGCTATAATACAAAACATTTCTACTCTATTAGCTGGTACATACTCAGTTGTTGTTACCGATGATAATGGTTGTACTGCAAATGCAAATGCAATAGTTGGACAACCGCTGTCTCCGTTTGTTGTAACAGAAACAATTACAGATGTAAGTTGTAACAATTTTGCCGACGGTTCAATCGGAGTTGTTGTTAGTGGCGAAAATGGTGGATATACTTACAATTGGACAAATGGAAATAACAATGATACGATTGTAGGATTAACAGATGGTAATTATTCTGTATTAATTCAAGATTTGAATGGATGCGATACAACATTAACGTATTCTATAAGCGAGCCTTCAAATTTGAATATTTTCACAAATTCTACAGAAGTGCTTTGTGCTGGAGGTTCAACAGGTTCTGCTACAGTTAGTGCTTTAGGTGGAACGGCTCCATATACATATTTATGGAATGATGTTCTTGCTCAAATAACTGATACATTGTTTAGTGCAACTGCCGGAACATACGATGTAGTTGTTACTGACGATAATGGTTGTACGGCAACAAGTGCAGTATCTATTATAGAACCAGACAGTTTAACAATTACTATTGTTGCTAAAGATATTAGATGTAAAGGTGATAAGGCTGGAGCTGCGTATTTAGTAGCTACTGGAGGTAAAGTTGCTTACTCGTACAATTGGGAAAATAGTTTAGGAGTCCAAATCGGAACATCTTCTGATATTTTTAGTTTATTCCCAGGTACATACTACGTTACAGTAACTGACGGAAATGGCTGTCAAGTATCTGATAATGTGATTGTTTCCGAACCGGATTCGGCTGTTGATTTATCGATTACGGCAATTAATGTTAGTTGTAATGGAGGTTCTGATGCTCAGATTGATTTAGAAGCCTTCGGTGGAACACCTGGTTACACATACTATTGGAATTACGGACAAACAACTGAAGATATATCTGGCTTACAAGAAGGTAGATATTCTGTTACTGTGTTTGACTCATTTAATTGCATGGATACTATATCTATTGATATTACTGAGCCACTTATGGCGATTAACTTGTCGTCAACAAATATTGATGCTTCTTGCGGATCTAATAATGGTTCGGCTACAGTGATTCCAGTAGGAGGAACTAGCCCATACACTTATGCATGGTCAAATGGAGGCAATACTGCGACCATTTCAAATTTAGCAGCTGCGAATTATGTGGTTACTGTTACTGACACACTTGGATGTAGCAGAACATTAATTGTAACTGTTGATAATGATGGCTATCCAACTTTGGTTCAAACCTCAAGTTCTATGGTTAGCTGCTATGGAGTAGCTGATGCTTCAGCAACCGTATTTGCGGCTGGAGGAGTTAATCCATACTCATATTTATGGGAGAATGGATCAAATAACACTACTGCAAGCGGATTGGCTGCGGGGGTTCATTCAGTAACGGTTACCGATGGAAATGGTTGTGTTGATTCGTTAGATGTAACAATTGTTCAACCAGATTCACTACAAGCATCAATTATTATAAATGCTGCAATGTGTTATGGTTCAACTGATGGAAGCATTGCTCTAGATGTTGAAGGCGGAACAGCACCATATACCTACTTATGGGCTTCGGGGGAAATAACATATAATTTGTTGAATATTTCAGCAGGAACTTATGTTGCAACCATAACCGATAGTAAAGGCTGTACAGCTGCAACTCAAACAATTACCATAACAGAGCCATCAGGACCACTTGTTGTTGATACGGCATTGGTTAGTTCGGTTTCGTGTTACGAAGGTTACGATGGCGAGATTGCGTTAACTGTTTCAGGCGGAACGTCTCCATACGCATATGCTTGGGCATACGGAGCTACAACTGCTACAGTAGACAGTTTGGTTGCCGGATTCTATAAAGTAACCATTACCGATGCAAACGGTTGTACATTCCTTGATACTGTTGAGGTACAAGAACCAACACAAATCGTATTGGATTGGGAAACTAAAGCAACAACTTGCGGATTCGACAATGGAGAAATCTATGTGATTTCTATAACTGGCGGAACAGCACCATATAATTGGTTATGGTCAACAGGAGTTGCCGATACCGATACTTTATCAGGTCTTCCTTTTGGAGATTATTCTATTGTTATTACTGATGCTAATAGTTGTGTTAACCAATTTGAAATTGAAATTCAAACAGTTGGAAACTTAAATGTATATCCAAATACAACGCAAATTCAATGCTTCAAAGAAACCGGGTCTATTATTGCAAATGTACCAGCTGCTATTCCTCCAGTTTCTTACTTGTGGTCGAATGGAAATATTTCGCAAAGTATTACTGGATTAATTCCAGGAATTTATACAGTTGATGTAATTGATAGTATTGGTTGCGAAGGAACAGCAACGGTTACAATTTTACCTGAACCATCTCAAATTTCTATATCAGTTTCACCTTCCAATATCACATGTAATGGAGCAAATGATGGAACTGCTGAAGTTTTTGTGTCAGGCGGAACCCCATATTCTTCAGAGCCACATTATACATATGTTTGGACTGATGCTGACACATCAACAACAGCTGCTGTTACGAATCTTGAACCGAATGTTAGCTATATGGTTTATGTTTCTGATGAAAATGGTTGTACCGAATCACAAGAGGTTATTTTAACTCAACCAGAACCATTAACAATTAGCATTGACAGTATTTCAAATGTGAAATGTTTCGGTGGAAGTGATGGGGAAATTGTTGTAAATGCAATAGGTGGAACAGATCCATATAAATACAGGTGGTCGAATGGAGGTAAATTTAATGCTGTTACTGGAATAGAAATAGGAACATATGTAATTACTGTTACCGATTTGAACGATTGTGAAGCAACAGCTACAATAGAAATTACAGAACCTGAAATTATTGAAATCTCGAATGTTACAACTGCGACAAGTTGTCAAGATAGTAAAGATGGTTCTGCCGAAGTTGCTGCAATCGGAGGTACTGTTTTCGACGATTACACATATTTGTGGAACGACGAAAATGCAACAACAACTTCTACAATAGATAACTTGGGAGCCGGTGATTATTATGTTACTATTACCGACGATAATGCTTGCGAAATGATTGATACTGTTACTATAGAAAAAACTATGGTTGAATGTCTTGAAATACCAAATTGTATCACTCCAAACGATGATGGATTTAACGATGAGTTTGTAATTACAAATATTGAGTTGTACGAAAATTCGTCAATAGAAATATACAACCGTTGGGGTGAATTAATCTTCGAACATTCGGGAGGATACTTTGGAAACGAATGGGACGGAACTTATCAAAAGAATGGAAACGATGTTCCAATGGGGTCGTATGTTTACATTCTTAAGTTCAGTGATGATTCTGATCCAAAAACAGGTGTAGTATCAGTTATTAGATAAATTTATTTAAAAATGTACTTAGCATGAAAATGCTGAGTGCATTTTTTGAAGTTGAAAAATAAAAAACAAATAATATGAAAAAAGTACTTTTAATAGTAGCAATCGTAATCGCAGGCTTTGTGAGTAAAGCACAGCAGTTACCTATGTATAGTCAGTACATGATGAACGGATTTTTGCTAAACCCCGCAATGGCAGGAAGTTTTGATTACTCCCCAATTCGTATTACGGCAAGAACTCAATGGACAGGAATTGAACTTGCTCCGCAAACATTCGCCATTAGTGGTCATACGCTTATGAATAACAAAAAAGTAGGCTTGGGAGGATATATTTATTCCGATGATTTTGGTCCTGCTACAAGAACTGGAATTCAAGGTTCATTTGCATATCATTTAACAGTTGATAGATTTAACTCGAAGTTATCTTTTGGTCTTTCAATGAGTGGCTATCAATATGTGTTGCACGAAGATTTGTTAAATCTTATTGACGATAACGACCCTTCAATTTCTTATGGAAAAGAAGTTCGATTTTTGCCAGATGCAACATTCGGAACGTATTTATATAATTCACAATATTTTGTTGGATTTGCTGCAACTCAATTATTTGAATTCAAAGTTGATATCGGAGATGGAACAACTGACGAAAACAAAATGGTTCGACACATGTATTTAACGGCAGGTTATAAATTTAATCTAGGCGAAAAAATGGAATTAGAACCATCATTCCTAATGAAAATGGCTAAAAGTGCTCCTATGCAATTTGATTTTAATCTAAAAGCTTATTATCAAAAAAACTATTGGTTTGGGATTTCTTACAGAACAAAAGATGCTGCAATCGCTATGTTAGGAGTTAAAGTTGAACAATATTATATTGGCTATGCGTTCGATTATTCATTAAGTAATATTCGAAGCTATAATAACGGAACTCATGAAATAATTCTTGGAATTAATTTAGGAGAAGGAGCGACGAAAGGCTCAAGTTTATTATAACAGAAAAATATCTCAAAAATAAGGAGGAGTAATAAAAGAACTTCTCCTTATTTTTTTGTCCATTTTTAGATATTCCAACATTTCCAAACTGGAGTTCGATTTTAAAAAGAGATACTTTTTAAGAATTATACCGATTCTATTTCCATATGATACATATGTGATTTTTTAGATTCCCATTTTCAAGGGAATGTGCCTCAAAAAATTACCACATACCCGCAAAAGCGGGTATCTTATACCAATTGCCAATAGTATAAAGATTAGAAATAAGCCTCTAACTTTGTTTAGCAGTAAATAAGCCTAAAATACAAATTTGCAATCAATTA
>MEOF01000047.1 GCA_001769505.1 Bacteroidetes bacterium GWF2_33_38 | reverse complement strand
ATTTGCTGCATAAAATATAGATTAAAAAATCTATCGAATATTTCATTCCTAAATCTTTATCAAAATGTTATATATGAGATGGCTCCGCTAATGCCTGCGGAATCTACAATAAAACTCCAAAATTTGGGACGTCGTAAAGGTGTGCTTACTTATCCAAGTTTTATTGCCTCATATTCCGTTTACTCACTATTATTGTTTATTTTTATTTGTGTTCGTGATACGCTTCGCTTGATTCTGTTCGTCAGTACCAGATTTTGCAGTCTCGCTTCCTTCAGTGCTAACTTCACAATTAACCACCTTGCGACTTGCTAATGTTTCGGAGCGTTACTTCCGCACATAAGAGATTTTCACTCTCTAGAAAAATTACAACTCGCTTTTTGTTACTTAATCAAAGATATTTGTATATTCGAAGTTTTATTGTAACATCAAGCGAGTGTGTACTGCAAGCACATGCAGGGCACACACACGGGTTTTGCGTCAGGCGGGGTGACGTGCAAACTTGTAGCATTGTGCTTCTATTCAGCTTCAGTGCAGGTTGACAGTTTTGTGCTCCGAAACCCGCCCGAACGCAAAGCCCGAAACTATTAGCAACCGAAAAAACGAATGAGTAGTAAATAAAAATATTATGATATGAAAAACTTAAAATGGACGCAAGGTTTTTTTGGATTTCTTGGATTTTACGGAATTCCCGCATTTACAACGGGCGATTGGAAACAAGCATTATGGTTTTTGTGGTTTTATTGGTTTATTTATTTTATTCCTAAAATAAAAAAGAAATAGACTATTTTAGAAAACATTATAAACGAAATTTTACATCTTTATTGGTCGTTATTTTTAGTTCGAAAAGGAGTTTGATTTAAAACTTCTGACTACAAGATTCTGGCTGAATAGTAAAATAAATGGTGCGTAAATATACAAACATTCATTAATTGTATTAAGTTCGGCTTTATTCAGAAGTAAAAATTACAAGTGATATGCAAAATATTAAAGAAAAAACATACAACAATTTTACTTGGATTGATATTTTAGAGCCACAACAAAATCAACTCGAAAAAATTGCACTGGAATATAAACTTGATTATTTTCAAATTATTGACAGTCTTGAGATAGGGCATTTACCCAAATTTGAAAAACTTCACGAGTATAGTTTTCTAATTTTACGTGCCTATGTTGCCGATAACGACGATAATTATTCTACAGTTAACGAACTATCGAATAAAATTGCTTTTTTTTATAACGACAAGAAAATAATTACCATTCATCGGGCAAATTTCGATTTTCTCGAAAATATTGACCAAAAATTCGACAACACAACCTTATTTTTGATTTATATAATAAACAAAATGGTGCAAACTTTCGAGCGACCTTCAACATGGCATAGCAATAGAATTGATGAAGTTGAAAAAGTAATTTTTCTTAAAGATTTTTCAAAAATTTCTCTCGAGGATTTATACTTCCAAAAGTCGCAAACACGAATCAGCAAAAAATTATTATTATTTTCGCAAGATGTTGTAAATAAGATTGTTGTTGACGATGGGTCGAAAACTGCGTTACAAGATGTAAAAGATAAGATTTTAAGTCTTATTCTTATTTATGATGAAGTTGCTGAAGATGCAAGCAATTTAATGAACACATACTTGTCGATTAATGCTCGAAAGAGCAACGATGTAATGAAATTACTCACTGTTTTTTCGGTTTTTTTCTTACCCTTAACATTTTTGGTTGGAGTTTATGGTATGAATTTCGATTTTATGCCCGAACTACGATGGAAATATGGCTATTTTATAGTATTAATTGCGATGGTTATGATTAGCCTATTTATATTTTTTTGGTTCAAAAAAAGAAAGATATTTTAATGCTTCTGTGGTCGAGTAATTTAAAAACGACTTCAAAAAAGATTCAAAGAAAAATAATACATTTGTAATTCTCGTTGTAGATTTACAAATAGATGATTTTAACAAGGGAACTAATACTCTTGTATTGAAAAAAACAATGACAAACGAATACAACATACTAATCAATAAGTTAGATTCTTTTATAAAGAAATACTACAAAAATCAATTGATTTGTGGTGTGATATTTTCGTTTACAATTTATTTATTAAGCTATTTGTTTTTTTCTTTTGCCGAGTATTTAGGATATTTTTCGAGCTCCACTCGTACCCTAATATTTTATGGTTTGCTAGCTGTTTTTGTTGGTGGTCCTTTTTGAACATAACTTAATTCCATTTTTATGTAATCCGTTCTATTAATCCGAATTAATTGTAGACCCGCTCCTACTCCGAAGTATAATATTCCCCCTTGGTATTTTGCAGGTATCACATCTAAGGCATCAATATCTGTTGAGTGAATAATTCCATATAGGGTTATCTTCACACGAGATTTTGAAATTGCTTTTTTTAAAATTGCAATAATCCTGAGCAAAACATAAATTTGAAAAGAGTATTTGAAGAATTAATATTGATTTACGCATAATGATTCTTTGTTTTAATTAACGGAAATCCTTTATCATTATTTTATTGAAACTTAAACAAACTGGGCACAATAAATAGGACTTCATGTGGTCGGCACGACCGAGCATGAAGTATCGGTTGAACTACATCCCTTAAGCACAATGATTTTTCTATGTGTTGTGATGACTATGCGATTTTCTCACAAATTGCTTAGGCTATATTTTAAGATTATTTTTTCACGAAAATTTCTTTTCGAAGATTAAAGTATTTATCAAAGGCAAAGCGATTGGCAATTACGATGGATAAAAAAACCGATAAAACCGAAGAAACAAAAATCATCAATACCAACATAATTTGGTACTTAATGGCAGTAGTTGGCGAACTGCCTCCAATAATTTGTCCGGTCATGGTTCCTGGCAACGAAATAATACCCATTACAGCTGTTTTTGCAATAGTAGGGTTAAAAGATTTTCGCAATCCTTCGCTTATGTATGGAGTTATGGCTTCTTTAAAACTTGCTCCGCAGGCGAGAGCATACTGGTATTGAATTTCGTTTTTATTCAAATCGTTGTACATATAATTCAACGAAATAATGTTGTTTTGCATCGAATTTCCTAAAATCATCCCCGAAATAGGAATAATGTAACGAGCATCGAAAGCATAATCGAGTTTTACGATATACCCTAGAAACAAAAAGTCGATAACGAACAAACTAACGAATATTGCTACAAAATTAGGCACTAAGAAGAATCGGAGTTTTAATCCTGTTTTTTGTGTTATGGTAACTGCTGAAACTATAACCATTATAAGCACCCAAAGCAAATTAATGTAGGCATTATTCCACCGAAAAACGTATTCTAAATAAAATCCAACCAAAATTAATTGAACCGACATTCGCAACATTGCGATTATGGTGTCTTTCAATAACTTGGTTTTGTAGTACCAAAAAATAAGTAAAGGAATAATCAATAAAAGATGCGAAACAATTAGTTCGAACCAGCCGATATCAATCGTTGTATCCATGTGATTCATATTTCAATTATTTTATGACATCGTGATAACCATTCTTCGTCGTGAGAAGTCGATAAAATAGTTAGCTCTGGATTATTGAAAAGAAAATCAATCGTTTTTGTTTTTATTCCTGCGTCCATAGCCGATACAGGTTCGTCGAGTATCATTAGTTCTCGGTTCAGCAACATTGCATTTATAATTCCTATTCGCTGTCGTTCGCCACCCGAAAGTTTTTGAAAATTTTGTTTTAAAATATCCTTACTTAAATTGAAAAACAATAAAAGTTCGTCAAGTTTATCAAGCGAAACTCGATTGTTTTTGTAATTTTTCACATTCGTAAATACGTTTTCAACCTTTGTGTCGAGCGAAAGCGATTGTGGAAGCCATGCAATATTAGTTCTGAAAAAATTAATGTTTTCGGGCGAAAGAGTTCGGTTTTTGAACGAAACCGTTCCCGAATCCTGAAATCCAAACCCTAAAATAATATTCAAAATAGTCGATTTTCCCTGACCAGAAGTTCCTTTTAATGCAACTTTTTCGCCTTTAAAAACCGAAAACGACAATTGTTGAGTTATGATTTTATCTTCAAATCTTTTTGAAAGATTTTCGACCGATAATAGTAGTTCATCATTATTCATATCGTAAGGCAATAATTGGGTCGAGTTTTGAGGCTTTCATCGCAGGAAAAATACCCGAAGCCAAACCAACAATAAAACAAAGAAAAAAACCACCAAATATCCAAAGCCAAGGAATAATGAAAGTTCCTTTGGTAAGCATCGAAACTAAATTTCCGATTAAAATTCCTAAAATAATACCAAAAAAGCCACCGAATTGTCCAATAATAATTGCTTCTAAAAGAAACTGTTGTTTAATTGTTGATGATTTCGCTCCAATGGCTTTTCGAGTTCCAATTTCACGAGTTCGTTCTGTAACCGAAACCAACATAATATTCATCAATCCAATGGCAGCTCCCAACAGGGTAATAAAGCCAATTAGAGTTGCGGCCATGGTAACATATTTTATATTTTCGAAAAGCATATTTACAAGATTATCGCTTTTTACAACTTCGAAATTGGTTTCGTCCTTGGTTCGTAATTTTCGGATGACCCGAAAAATTCCTTCCGATTCGCTCACAGCGTAATCGAGCAATTTATTGTCGGTTGGCATAACATTAATTATGAACGACATCTCGGGTCTCGAGAAATATTGACGAACATTTGTCAATGGCAAAATACATTGGTTGTCGCCGGCACCACCAAAGCTAGTGCCTTTTTCTTTGAGCAATCCGATGACTTTATATTTTCCGTTGCCAATGGTTACAATTTTCCCAATTGGGTTTTCTTTTGGCGAAAAAAGTTTTTGTTTTACTTGACTGCCAATAAGCACCACGCTTCGGTTCATGTATATTTCGTCGTTGGTAAAGTTACGACCTTGTTCTATTTCAAATCCGGCGGTATTCAAATAATTCTCGTCAGATCCGGTAATTGCAACGTTTGGATTTGTTTTTTTCGATTTGTATTTAAGCGTTGAGGTTCCGGTTGCTTGCACCCAAATTGAAATGATTGAAGGAAAGCTGAACTCTTCTTTAAATCGAACGGCTTCTTTGTACGAAATAGCTTTGTAGTCGATTCGGGTGCGTCGTCCAGAGTTAAAATGCATGCTTCGATTTTGAATTTTGAAGGTGTTTGCACCCATATCGGTAAATTGCGAACTAATTGAGCCTTTTATGGCATCAATGGCCGTTAAAATACCAACAAGAGCCATTATTCCAAATGCAATTATGGCAATAGTAAGAACTGTTCGCAAAGAATTTGAACGAATTGATTGATACGAAATTTTAAAATTTTCGATAAATGTGGCTGAAATTATTTTTTTCATTCACCAATTTTTCTCAAAAGTATGAATAAAGCTAGATTATATTACCAGTTTGACTCGAAAATTTTTAATTTAATAATCGTAATATACTTAGTGACCAAGTGAAGGGTTTGCCTTTAATTTAAAAATTCAAAAAACACTTACCAATTCGCTTGTTAAGTGAAAAGTTTGAATTCCTAATTTCTGTGCAGCTTCGATATTTTCGAGGTAATCGTCGATAAACAAAGTTCGTTCGGGCTTAAGTTTGCTTTGTTCAAGAACAAATTTATAAATTTCGGTTTCGGGTTTTCGATAATTCATTTCGAAAGAAAAATATGCTTTTTCAAATAAGTATTCGAGTTTTTCGATTTGATGTTTTTCACGAAGTGTTTTTGAATAACAATGGTAATGAATCTCGTTAGTATTACTCAGCAAAAATGTACGATATTTCGATTTTAATTCTTTCAATAATGCAATTCGTTTGTCGTTATATTCAAGCAATAATGCGTTCCATGCTGTATCGAAGTCGTCGTCGCTAATGTTTAGATTGAGCTCGCTTTTAACAGCTTGTCGAAAATCATAAGGAGAAACCAAACCTTTTTCAAAATTGTAATAAAAGTCTTTGTTTTGCGAGTAAAAAAAGAGTTCGTTAAAATTCTGAATTCCAAACTTACTGAATTCCAAATTTGTTTTTTCAAAATCAAGGTCTAAAAGCACTCCTCCCAAGTCAAAAATGATATTTTCAATTTTTTTCGACTTTATGATATTACTAATTTCGTTTGCCATGCGATTTTTTTTGAATAATTCATACTTATTTACTAATATTGCAATCCGTTTTGGACTCATAGCTCAGTTGGTTAGAGCACCTGACTCATAATCAGGGGGTCCCTGGTTCAAACCCAGGTGGGTCCACGTTGTAAAGATAACGGAAAAAGGAAAAGAGCCTCAATTTTGGGACTCTTTTTTTATTTTAGGTGTTAAAGTATATAAATATAGAGATGAAGTAATTTATTGACTTTCTGTAAATCAAGCTGATAAAATTGTTGTAAATTGGCACGAAAAACACAAGTAATTTTAAATCAATAATATGTATAATTTCAATTTTTATAATCCAACAAGAATTTTTTTTGGAAAAAATCAATTAGAAAATATTGATAAACAAGTTCCTACCGATGCAAAAGTTTTGATAACTTTTGGCGGAGGAAGTGCAAAAAAAAGTGGTTTAATTGATAAAGTAAAAACCATTCTTGGAAACCGTAAAGTTTTCGAATTTGGTGGAATTGAACCAAATCCACGTTACGAAACTTTAGTAAAAGCAGTAGAAGTTGTTAGAAACGAAAACATCGATTTCATTATTGCAGTTGGCGGTGGTTCAGTAATTGACGGAACAAAATTTATTACACTTGCATCAAATTACAAAGGCGATGCTCGTGATTTATTGAAATATGGTTTTATGCCAATTCCATTAAATGTTGTAAACAAAGTTGTTCCATTTGGAACTGTTTTAACATTACCAGCAACAGGTTCTGAAATGAATAGTGGAGCTGTAATTAGCTACGAACATGGCAAATTTGCAGTTATGTGCGAATTATCGTTTCCTAAATTTTCAATTCTCGACCCAACAATTACATTTACACTTCCCAAAATTCAAGTTGCAAATGGAATAGTTGACGCATTTATTCACACAACCGAACAATATTTAACGTATCCTGTTGATGCAAAAATTCAAGACCGCATAGCTGAAGGAATTCTTCTAACCTTGATTGAAATTGGTGAAACAACAATTTCGGAACCTGAAAATTACGATGCTCGCGCAAATCTTGTTTGGAGTGCAACTATGGCTTTAAATGGAGTAATTGGAACAGGAGTTCCACAAGATTGGACAACTCACATGATTGGACACGAACTTACAGCATTATTTGGAATTGACCACGGACAAACGTTGGCGATTGTTTTACCAGCTTTGCTCGACGTTAGACGTGATAAAAAGCATGCAAAACTACTTCAATATGCAGAACGTGTTTGGAATATTAAAAATGGAACTGACGACGAAAAAATTGATTTAGCAATTCAAAAAACAAAAGATTTTTTTGAAAGTCTTGGAGTAAAAACGAAACTTTCGCAATATGGAGTTACAGCCGATAAAATTTCTGTAATTGTTGACCAACTTAAAGCTCACGGCTTAACTGCACTTTCCGAAACTCGTGATTTATCGTTGGAAATAAGCAAGCAAATTCTTGAAAAGGCATTTTAGAGTTTAATCTTGGATTTTTAATGGAAAGAGTCTCAAATTTTGGGGTTCTTTTTAATAATTTGCTTATATCCGAATTCCCAAAATACAAACGTCGTCGATTTGAGGATTTTCTCCTTTCCACTCAGCGAATGTGTGATTTATTATATCTTTCTGTTCGTTCATGGGCAATTGGCAATTGTTGAGCAATAATTCTTTAAATTGATTGTATTTGAACTTTTTCCCATTTTTACCACCAAACTGGTCAGCATAACCATCAGAAAATAAATATATTATGTCACCATTCGAAAGTAAAACTTTTCTGGTTGTAAATGGTTTTATTTCTCCAAAATGAATTCCAATTGGCATTTTGTCGGCTTTGACTTCGTCAAGTTGAAAGTTAAAAGTTGAAAGTTCATCAAGTTTAGTATTTTCTTCATTTTTCACTATATAAAGCGGATTATTTGCTCCGGCAAAAAACAATTCGTTTGTTTCGGTATTCAACATACAAAAGCTAATATCCATTCCATCTTTTGCTTCATCGTTTTTGCCGGTTTGGTGAAGGGCTTTTATAATAGCTTCGCGTAGCTCGTCAAGGATTTCTGATGGGCTTTTTTCAGCACTTGCAATTTCGTCCAAAAAACTTATTCCTAGCATACTCATAAAAGCCCCAGGAACACCGTGTCCGGTGCAATCAGCTACCGCAAAGGCCATAATTTTCTTTTCTTCGAAATATTGTCCCCAGAAAAAATCTCCGCTTACGATGTCTTTAGGCTGATAATAAATGAAATGTGATTTGAAAAATTTTTCAAAAAAGTCGAATGGAGGCAAAACAGCATTTTGAATTCTTCTTGCATAATGAATGCTGTCGGTAATTTCTTTTTTTTGCTCATCGATTTGAATCATGGCTTTGTGCAACTGAACTTGCTGTTTGCTCGACTGTTTGAATGCTTTTACGAGTTCCTTTTGTTGTTCTTGGATTTCTTGTTCGGCTTTTTTTATGTAGCTTACATCTGAGCTTACAGTAACAATTTGAGAAATATTATTTTCCTCATCTAAAATTGGAGTTATTGCCATTTGAATCCAAATAGGATTTGTATCATACGTTTCGATGCTAGAAGTGAATGTATCCGATTTTTTTTCGTTTACACAAGCCTCAAATTTTCTGAAAATTTTCTGATTTAGTTGCTTGATATTTTCGAATTCACGATTAACAGAGCCATAAAATGCTTGATTTGCCCATTCAATTTTTCCATCAAGGTCGCAAATGACAATCAAATTGTTGGTTTCGCGGGCTACAACCGAAAGTTTTTCGAGCTCGGTGTTTGTATTTGACAACTTTTCGCTTTGTGCAAGGAGTTCCTCTTTTTGTTGTAATATCTCCTCGTTTTTCATCGAAAGTTCGCTATTTATATAATTTTTCTTTTGAATTTGCTTGTATAACATTCGCAGAATAACAAGAATAATAAGGGTTGCAAGAATAAACGTAATAATTAATAAGGTTTGATTTTTAACTATTTGCTCGTTTTTATCGTTTTCTAATTCTACTTGTTCTTTTTCTTTTTTTACGATGGCAAATTCCTTTTCTTTTTTTGCAGTTTCAAACTTAATTTGCAGTTCGTGTATGGTTTCTTGCTGTTTTTCGCTGAAAATTGAATCTTTTTTATCGATAAAGGTTCGATAATATTCGCAAGCCTGTTTATAATTTCCTTGTGCCTTACTGACTTCGGCAAACGATTCGAGGGCAAACAACACTTTTTCGACAGATTTAATTTTGAGTCCGATTTTATATCCTTTATTATAATGGAACAAGGCTTTTTCAAGATTGTTCATATTCTCGTATGTAAACCCCAAATTATTATGAGCCATGGCTGTATTGTTCAAATCGTTGTGTTTTTGAAAAATACTGAGTGCTTCTTTGTAGTTTTTTAATGCCTTATTGTAATCGTTTTTCTTGAAATACACATTTGCAATATTGTTATAACTCAATCCTATTCCAACGCTATCTTTGATTTGTTCCTTTATTCGCAGCGACATCAGATTATATTGTATAGTTTTATCATAATCTTGTAATTCGAAATACACATTTGCAATGTTGTTGTGTATTGCACTTAGCCCCGATGAGTCTTTGGCTTGAATATACAATTCAGCCGATTTTTTGAAATATTCGAGCGACTTTTCGTAATTTTTCCAATTTTGAAATACGTTTGCAATATTGTTTAACACATTTGCGGCTTGCGAAATATCGCCTTCTTCTTCGTATATATGTAAGGCTCGTTGATATAATTCGAGCGACTCGTCGTAATTTCCCATAAAATACTTACACGCCCCAATTACAACTAAGGAATTAGCCTTTTCGATTTTGAAACCGATTTTTTCAAAAAGATTGAATGCTTTTTGAGCATAATTCACAGCAAGCGTATAATCGTCGTTTTCTCTATTCAAAACGGCTAACAAATAATAGGCTTTAGCTTCTTCGTCGTATTGCGAATTTTTTTTTGCAAGAATCATCGCTTTTTCGGCATAAGCAATACACTCGTCATTTGGCAACATGTCGTAGCTTTCGGCAAGATTGTTATAAATAGCAGCTTTGTGAATATCTTTTGAATTCAGCAACACGAATTTCAAACTGTCGATATGATTATCTGCCACAAGTTTTGAGCAAATAACCGTCAATAGAAATAACAATATGTAATTGGATTTAGTCAAGATAATCGTTTTTTAAAAACAAAATTTTGTCGTTAATAATCATTTTTTCATCGACCAAATATTTTGGGTCAATCATAGGAGCTTTAACTCCTCCACGAAACTTTTTATCTCCTATAATAATCCGGGCTTCATCCCAAATATTATTTTTCAAAAATAAAGAAAAAAGCATTCCGCCTCCTTCTACAAAAATAGATTGAATATTTAATTCAACTAAATTATGTAAAATATTATTTAATAAATTATTATCAAATTTAATTTTAATGTATCTAAGATTCTTTGAATCGGGATTCTCCTTTTCGGTAAAAACAATGGTTTCTATCGAAGAGTCGAAAACATTAAGATTTTTAGGTAGTCGTAATGTTTTGTCCAGCACAATTCGAATTGGATTTTTTCCGTTCCATTCTCTCACATTTAGCATTGGATTATCTTTCATCGCCGTATTTGTACCAATCATAATCGCATCTTCTTCACTTCTCCATTTATGAACTAAGACTTTCGAATATTGATTGCTAATCCATTCTCCTTTGCCCGATTTATTATCTGAATCAATCAATCCATCAATGGTTTGAGCCCATTTTAGAATTATATATGGTCGCTTTTTACGATGAAAAGTAAAAAAACGTTTATTTAGTTCTTCGCCTTCATTTTCTAAAATACCCGAAACAATTTCAATTCCGGCATTTTTCATTCTATGAATACCTTTTCCTGCAACTTTTTCGTGAGGGTCGATGTTGCAAATTACAACCTTAGGAATGTTATAACTAACTATTAAATCGGCACAAGGCGGTGTTTTCCCATAATGCGAACACGGCTCTAGACTCACGTATAATGTTGATTCTTTGAGCAAGCTTTTATCTTTAACCGAGTTAATTGCATTTACTTCGGCATGCGGTTCTCCTGCCTTTTGATGCCAGCCTTCTCCAATTATTTTATCATGATGAACAATTACGGATCCAACCATCGGATTTGGAGAGGTGTTTCCTGCACCAAATTGAGCAAGTTCCAAACATCTTTTTATATATTTTTCGTAATCATTCATTCTTTTTGTACTTTTGAAATATGACGATAATTGAAACTATCAAAAAGCTAAAATCTGAACTTTCAGGTATTTATCCAAAAACCGAAATAGAAAGTTTCGTTTATATCATATTCGAACATTTGCTAAAATATTCAAAAATAGACATTCATACCAAACAAAACGAAGTTTTATCGAATGAAATTGATGAAAAAATTCAGGATTTTGTTTTTGACTTAAAAAAACATCGTCCAATTCAATATATAATTGGCAATGCTGAATTTTATGGATTGAACTTTTTAGTTAATCAGTCAGTGCTGATTCCCCGCCCCGAAACCGAAGAACTTGTAGAACTTGTTATTAGAGAAAATAAGCATCAAAATGTTAATATTTTAGATATTGGAACCGGAAGTGGTTGTATAGCTATTTCGCTTGTCAAAAATATAAATAAATCAATTGTTTTTGCTTACGATATTTCGACCGAAGCGATTGAAACGGCAAAGAAAAATGCTTCGTTAAATAATGTATGTGTTGAATTTAAACAAGTTGATATTCTAAATTTCGAACAACACATTTTTCCTGAGTTTGATATTATTGTGACCAATCCGCCATATGTTGGTATGAGCGAAAAACAGATGATGCAAAAAAATGTTTTAAACTACGAACCTCATCTTGCTCTTTTTATTTCTGACGAAAAACCTTTGATTTTTTACCATCGAATCGCCGATTTTGCACAGCAATACCTAAAAGCGAACGGGAAAATATATTTCGAAATAAACGAAAAATATGGAAACGAAACCAAAGATATGCTTGAAAATAAATTGTTTCGAAATGTTGAAATAGTGATTGACATAAATGGTAAAAATCGTTTTGTAAAAGCACAAAAATAAGCGATGGAAGATATTGTAAATCAGTATAATTACAAATCAGCTCTGCAAAAAATGATGAAGATTTGCAGTACTCAGGAAAAATGCAAACACGATATTTATACAAAACTTTTAAATTGGAAAGTTGCTGAAGATATTATTGAAAAAATTATCGAAAAACTTGTATCCGAAAATTTTATTGACGAAAGTCGCTACTCAAAAGCTTTTGTAAACGACAAATTCAAATTTAACAAATGGGGAAAAACTAAGATTCGATTTGAGTTGCGAAACAAACATATTTCCGAAGCAGATATTGAAAACGGACTTGAAATAATTTCAGAAGACGAATACTTTAAAACGGCGACCGAATTGCTCAAAGCAAAACTTAAATCCATAAAAAATAATACGACGTACGAGATTAAATCGAAACTAATAAGATACGGATATAGCAGAGGTTTTGAACAAGATTTGCTATATAAAATTGCAGACAGTATTCTTAAATGAAAATCTACTGTGCCTTAATAAATCGATATTGAAAAAAGGTTTTCTTTCTTTTTTTATTCCCTCAAAATGAACTAAGTTCTAATACTTTTATAGTTCGAGTAATTTAAAAACGACTTCAAAAAAGATTCAAAGAAAAATAATACATTTGTAATTCTCGTTGTTGATTTACAAATAGATGGTTTTTAAGGGGGAATTTATACTATTGTATTGAAAAAATAATGACAAACGAATACAACATACTAATCAATAAGTTAGATTCTTTTATAAAGAAATACTACAAAAATCAATTGATTCGTGGTGTGATATTTTCGTTAACGATTTATTTATTAAGCTATTTGTTTTTTTCTTTTGCCGAGTATTTTGGACATTTTTCGAGCTCCATTCGTACCCTAATTTTTTATGGTTTATTAGCAGTTTTTTTGCTTGTTTTTTACAAATACATTTTAATCCCGATTTTAAAATTATATAATATTGGAAACAGAATAAATCATGTTCAGGCATCTGAAATTATATCGAACCATTTTACCGAAATCAAAGATAAATTGCACAATGTTTTGGAATTAGCACTCATCGAAAACAACAATTATTTCTCAGCAGAATTGATTCAAGCTAGTATCGACCAAAAAATAACCGAGCTAAAACCAGTACCTTTTGTATCGGCAATAAATGCAAAGAACAATTATAAATATTTTCGATATTTTACGCTTTCACTACTATTTATCATATTGATTTATATTGTTTTTCCTCCTATTTTTACCGAAGGAAGCCAGCGATTGATTAATTACAATACCTATTACGAAAAAGAAGCTCCATTTAAATTTATTGTGCTAAACGATTCGCTGAAAGTTCGCAGAGGAAACGATTTTAAGCTGAACGTAAAACTCGAAGGAAATACAATTCCTAACAATGTTTCGATAAGCTATAAAGGTAATAACTTCTTTATGGAAAAAATTTCTAATATCGAATATTCGTACACGTTTAAAAGCATAAACAATCCGGTTTCGTTCAATTTTACATCAAACGATGTGATGTCGCAAGATTACAAAATTGAAATATTGTCGCCACCCATAATACTCGATTTTAAAATCGAAGCCGATATTCCAGAATATACAAAAGAAGAAAATAAGGTTTATAAAAATACAGGCGATATAGTTGTTCCATGTGGAACAAAATTAAAATGGACTTTTAATACTAACGATATCGACGATGTGAAAATAATTTTTAACGATTCGGTAAAATTCAATGCCAATAAAGATTCAAAACAATTTTCAATCGAAAAAAAATTAATGCAATCGGTAAATTACGAAATTGTAGCCTCGAACGGATTTTTTAAAAATGAGTCAATTTTACGATACACGGTGAATGTTATTCCCGATTTGTTTCCTACTATAAAAGCCTTGGGTGTAAACGATTCGATAAATCGCAAAGTTATGTATTTCAAGGGATTCGTAAACGACGATTATGGCTTGTCGGTTTTAAATTTTGTATATAAAAACCCGATTTCAGAAAAAATCGAAAAAATAAAAATTTCGATTAATACAAATATTGCTTCGCAAGAATTTTATTATGCATTCGATTTTTCGAAAGTCGAAACCGATGATAAACATTCAGCTGTTGAATATTATTTCGAAATTTGGGACAATGATCAAGTAAACGGAAACAAATCGTCGAAATCGAACATGTTTGAGTTTAATGTTCCGTCGGTTGACGAAATACGCAAAATAGAAGAAGAAGCTTCGAAAAATGTAGAATCCAAAATTTTGGAAAGTCAGAAATTGGCAAAAGATATTCAAAACGATATAAACAAACTTCGCGAACAGCTCATAAACAAGAACTTAACCGAATGGGAAAAGAATCGTAAGGTTGAAGAAATTGCCAAAAAGCAAGAAGACTTAATGAAACTTTTGAATCAAGTAAATCAAGATAATCAACTAAAAAACCAACTTAGCAATTCGCTCAGCGAACAAGAACAAGCCATGATTGAAAAGCAACAACAAATTCAAGATTTGCTCGAAAATATCATGACCGACGAAATGAAACAACTTCTTGAAGAATTCAATAAATTAATGGAAGAGTTTGATAAGGAGAAGTTTAACGAATTAAGTGAAGACATGAAAATGTCATACGAAGATTTATCAAAACAATTAGAGAGAGATCTCGAAATGCTCAAAAAAATGGAGCAAGAACAAAAAATTCAAAATAAGATTGATGATTTAAAAAAATTATCTGATGAACAAAAAAAATTAGCCGAAGAAACTGAAAAAGCAAAATCGAAAGAAGAAACCGAAAAACTTGCCGAAGACCAAAAAGAGTTGAATGATGAATTGAAAAAAATCGAAGAAGATTACAAAGAAATTCAAAAAGAAAATCAGGAACTTGACCAACCTAGCGATTTAAAATCGTTTGAAGAACAATTCAACGAGATAAAAAACGAAATGCAAGAAAGTCAAGAAAATTTGAGCAATAGTAAAAATAGCAAAGCATCGAAAAATCAGCAACAATCGTCTCAAAAAATGGAAGATTTAGCACAGCAGATGCAAAATATGATGCAACAAAATCAGTCGCAGCAACAATCTGAAAATATGGACGATTTGCGACAAATTATCGATAATTTAATTACTTTTTCTTTTGAACAAGAAGCTCTGATGTCGAAACTGAATAACATAAGTTTTAAAGATCCGAAATATAAAGAAATTATTACATCGCAATTAAGAATTTCTGATAATTTTGAAATCATAAAAGATTCATTAAATGCCCTAGCAATGCGAACTCCGCAAATAAGTGCGGTCATAAACAAAGAAGTGTTGGCAATCGAAATGAATCTAAATAAAACAAACACAAGTCTTGAAGAAAATCGAAAAAATGAATCGGCAACCCAGCAGCAATATGTAATGACATCGGCAAATAATCTTGCCTTGTTATTATCTGAAGTATTGAAACAAATGCAACAACAAGCTCAACAGCAAATGCAAGGAAGCGGTCAATGCTCAAAGCCAAAACCTGGTCAAATGCCCGGAATGAAACAGAGTCAGCAATCGCTAAAAACTCAGTTGGAGCAAATGATTGAGCAAATGAAAAAAGGTCAAGGACAAGGAAATAAAATGGATAAAAATGCGTTGAATAAGCAAATTGGAAAAATGTTATCGGAGCAAGAAAAATTTTCCAAAATGCTTAATGATATGAAATCAAAATCTGGAATTAGCCCCGATGCAGCCAAGAAACTTGATGAAATATCAAAGCTAAACGAACAAAATCAACGCGATTTGGTAAATAAAAATATCTCGCCGCAGCTATTGAAACGTCAAGAGCAAATTTTGACAAGATTGCTCGAAGCCGAAAATTCTGAGTACGAAAGAGAAATTGACAAAAAAAGAGAATCAAAAGAAGGTAAAAATGAAAAAATTAGCAACCCAAGTCAATTTTTTCAGTATAATAGTTTAAATTTGAAGTTTAATGACTTGCTAAATTCTTCGCAAATTGAATTAAACAAGTATTATCAGGATAAATATCAACAATATATTGGTAATTTAAATGATGAGTAATAACAACGAAATAAGAGCAATGGTGATGAATAAGAAAATTACAATCGACTCAAAAATTGAAAATATATCTATTATCGAAAAATTAATAGATGATATTTCAGCAGATTATAGTTTAAGTTCAGAAGTATATGGAAATGTACTAGTCTCTGTAATAGAGGTTGTTAGCAATGCAATCTTGCATGGCAATAAACTTGATGCGAAAAAGAAAGTTAATATAGATATATCAATTGAAAGCAGAGTCTTGGAATTTACAGTTCAAGATGAAGGTCCTGGCTTTGATTTTACGAATGTTCCTGACCCCACTTTACCCGAAAATATCGAAAAACCTCACGGTCGAGGCATCTTTCTTATGAATAATTTAGCTGATGAAGTTTCGTTTAAGAACAATGGTTCAACAACCATTCTTAAATTCAATTTAAAGTAGGCGTAACGTGGCAATCTCATATTTTTTTGAGGATATTCCTTCCCTAAAATTCAAAAAAAATCAACTAAAGTCTTGGCTGCGAACTATCGCCGAAAAGGAATGCAAATCGATTCAAAATTTGAATTATATATTTTGTTCCGATGAGTATATCTTAAAAATTAATAAACAATATCTTAATCACAATTATTTTACCGATATAATTACCTTCGATTACAGCATCAAAAGCCAGATTAGTGGAGATATATTTATCAGTATTGATACTGTAAAGACGAATTCAAAAAAATTTAATACGCGTTTTATAGAGGAATTTTATCGAGTAACTTTTCATGGTTTATTGCATACAATTGGGTACAATGATAAAAGCAAATCTGATAAGGAGATAATGCAAGCTAAAGAGAATGAATACCTTAATTACTTTAAAATTCAATAAAACATGACAGAATACGATGTAATTGTGGTGGGTGCAGGTCATGCCGGCTGTGAAGCAGCAGCAGCAGCGGCAAATATGGGGGCTAACGTACTTCTGGTAACTATGGATATGACAAAATTTGGTCAAATGTCTTGCAATCCAGCCATTGGTGGAGTAGCTAAGGGTCAGATAGTTAGAGAGATAGATGCGATGGGAGGATTATTGGGAATTGTAACCGACGCCACTCTTATACAATTTAGAATGCTTAATAAGTCAAAGGGACCTGCTATGTGGAGTCCGAGAGCACAAAACGATAGGGCTTTATTTTCGATTAAGTGGAGAGAGTTGCTTGAAGCAATCCCAAATCTTGATTTTTGGCAAGATGTTGTTTCATCATTGATTATTGAAAATGAGAAAGTTATAGGAGTTAAAACGATTTCAGGATTAGAAATAAAATCAAAAACGGTAATTTTAACTAACGGAACTTTTTTAAATGGATTGATTCACATCGGAAAAAATCAATATACCGGAGGACGAACAGGTGAATTAACATCGTTAAATCTTACCGAGCAGATTAATTCTTTTGGAATTAAATCAGGACGAATGAAAACAGGAACTCCTGCAAGAATTGATGGAAGAACAATTGATTTTTCAAAAGTGAGCGAACAACTTGGAGATGATTTCATCTCTGGATTTTCTTTTTTGCCCAACACGGTTAGTATCAAAAAGCAAATGAGTTGTTATATTACCTATACGAATACAAAAGTTCATGAAATTTTGCAAACAGGTTTTGACTCATCACCATTATTTACTGGAACAATAAAAGGAATAGGACCAAGATATTGTCCAAGCATTGAAGATAAAATCGTTACTTTTTCTGATAAAGTAAGCCATCAATTATTTCTTGAACCAGAAGGTTTTAATACAAACGAATACTATATAAATGGATTTTCCTCATCTTTACCACTTGAGGTTCAATATAAAGCAATGAAACAAATTGCTGGACTAGAAAATGTTAAAATTTTTCGTCCTGGTTATGCAATTGAATACGATTATTTTGACCCAACCCAGCTTAAATATACATTAGAAACAAAAGCAATTACGAATCTTTATTTTGCAGGTCAAATTAATGGAACTACAGGATATGAAGAAGCTGCCGCACAAGGACTTATTGCAGGAATAAATGCTGTTCAAAAAGTTAATAATAAACCCGATTTCGTTTTGAATCGTGATGATGCGTATATCGGCGTTTTAATTGACGATTTAGTAAATAAAGGCGTAAATGAACCATACAGAATGTTTACATCTCGAGCTGAATATAGAATTTTATTACGTCAGGATAATGCCGACATGCGACTTACTCAAATTTCTTTTGACCTTGGTTTAGCAAAAGAGAGTAGATTGAATTTAATGAAAGAAAAATACAGTCAGCAAAAGGAAGTTGTTAATTATTTAACAGAAACAAGTATTAAGGCAGACAAAATCAACAAATTACTCGAAGATAAGCAAACTTCTCTGCTTAAGCAAACCACTAAATTGATAAATATTCTATCTCGACCTCAAATAAATATTTTTGACTTAATTTTAATTGATTCAAATATCGAATCGATAATCTTCAATAAAGAATTATCACAAGAAATACTTGAGTCGGCCGAAATAGAAATAAAATATTCGGGCTACATAAAAAAAGAGCAAGAATTAGCCGATAAATTGAAGCGTTTGGACTATGTAAAAATTCCAGAAAGCATTGATTATACCATATTTAATTCAATCTCGACAGAGGGAAGACAAAAATTAAATAGAACAAGGCCTAAAACGATTGGGCAAGCATCACGAATAAGTGGAGTCTCCCCATCTGACATTAACGTGTTATTAGTATATTTAAAAAGATAATTGTTTCACGTGGAACATTGAAGTTTCCAAAAACGATAAACCGCAATAATTACTTAAAAATGACATATGATTAAAGAATACAAAGGTATAATTGCGGATGTATTTACATCAGAATTTTATAAGGGTGTTGTTTTTGTTGAAAATAGTGTAATAAAAAAAATTGTAAGACAGGAGCATAATTGTGATAATTATATTCTTCCCGGACTAGTTGACTCACATGTTCACATTGAAAGTTCAATGTCAACGCCATCGGCATTTGCAAAAGAAGCAGTAAAGCATGGAACCGTTGCAGCTGTGTGCGACCCTCATGAGATTGCAAATGTATTGGGAGTCGAAGGCATTAATTATATGATTTCAAATGGGAATAAAACCCCTTTTAAATTCTTTTTTGGAGCACCATCATGTGTTCCTGCTACCGATTTCGAAACATCGGGGGCAATATTAGATTCTGTAGAAGTAGATAAGCTTCTACAACGAAATGACATTTATTTTTTGTCAGAAATGATGAATTATCCAGGTGTAATTTATGAAAACCCTGACGTGATGAATAAATTATCAAGTGCGAAGAAATATAAAAAAAGAATCGATGGACACGCCCCTTCTTTGTCGGGTGAAAATTTAAAAAAATATATAGAGGAGGGAATCACATCCGATCATGAGTGTTCAACTATAAATGAAGCAATCGAAAAAATAAAACTAGGAGTTAAAATTCAAATCCGTGAAGGAAGTGCAGCTAAAAATTTCGCTAACTTATATACATTAATTACTACACATAATGAATCGGTTATGTTGTGTACTGACGATTCACACCCAGAAGAGCTTTTAAAATGGCATATCAATAAATTTTTTGTCTTGGGAAAAAAGCAAGGAATATCTTTTTTTGACATATTAAAGGTGGCAACATTAAATCCTGTTTTGCATTATAATTTGAACGTGGGACTACTTCGAGAGGGCGATAAGGCAGATTTTATTATAATTGATAACCCCGAGAATTTTAAGATTATTTATACGGTAATAAACGGAGTTGAAGTTTTTGCGAACAATAAAACAAATTTTAGAATCTCAAAATCGACACCATTAAATAATTTTAATGCTAGAAAAATTATTCAACAGGAGATTCAAATTTTAGAAGAAAAACCATATAATTATGTAATTGAAGTCATTGATGGAGAGTTAATAACGAAGGTTAAGAAAGTTTCTGTTCCACAAGAGTTAAATGATTTTAAATCACTAAATATTAACAAAATTGTTGTGTTGAACCGATATGTTAATTCAGCACCATCGGTCGGACTTATTTATAATTTTAATATTACTAATGGAGCAATTGCGTCAAGTGTGGCACATGATAGTCATAATATTGTTGCAGTTGGGTCTGATGATAAATTAATTGTAAAGGCGATTAATAAATTAATTGACAATAAAGGAGGAATTGTTGTTTGCAGTGGAGATACATTAATTGACATGCCACTTGAGATAGGGGGAAT
The DNA here is from genome assembly GCA_001769505.1 of Bacteroidetes bacterium GWF2_33_38. Lineage (GTDB taxonomy): Bacteria > Bacteroidota > Bacteroidia > Bacteroidales > GWF2-33-38 > GWF2-33-38. Next base: position 63,085 of record MEOF01000047.1, on the reverse strand, counting down.
AATGACCGAATCAGAAATGTCCGAAACGGCGGCTAAATATTTAAAGATGGTAGAAGCAGTGAAGGAATTAAAATGCAATTTAACTTCTCCGTTTATGACCTTATCGTTTATGTCCTTGCCAGTAATTCCTGAAATAAAAATTACCGATAAAGGATTATTCGATGTGTTAAACTTCAAGTTCATATAAACTATTTTATAATATTGTTATAATGAAAAATAAATAATGAATATAAAAGATTCAAAATTGCCCCAAAAGAAAATAGTTAATGATCCCGTTTATGGTTTTATAGATATTCCGAATGGTTTAATATATGATATAGTAGAACATCCTTATTTTCAACGATTAAGAAGAGTTAAACAACTAGGCTTAACCTATTTAGTTTATCCGGGAGCCATTCACAAGCGTTTTCAACATGCACTTGGAGCAATGCATTTAATGAATTCTGCAATAGAGGTGTTGAGAAATAAAGGGCATAAAATTACCGAAGAAGAATCAACAGCCGTTCTAATTGCAATTCTTTTGCATGATATTGGACATGGCCCATTCTCACATGGATTAGAAAAAACGATTGTCCATGGAATTAATCACGAAGAAATATCGCTCATATTCATGAATAAACTAAATGAAGAATTTGAAGGGAAAATTTCACTAGCCATACAAATTTTTCAAAATAAATATAAAAAAACATTTTTACACCAATTAGTTTCGAGCCAATTAGATGTTGATCGACTTGATTATCTCCGCAGAGATAGCTATTTTTCAGGAGTAACCGAAGGTGCTATAGGTTCTGATAGAATTATTAAAATGTTAAATGTTGTGAATGATAATTTAGTTATCGAAGCTAAAGGGATTTATTCGATAGAAAAATTCTTGATTTCTAGACGATTTATGTATTGGCAGGTTTATTTACATAAAACAGTTATAGCTGCTGAACAAATGCTAGTTAAGATTTTAGAAAGAGCAAAATATTTATCAAACAATAATATTGATTTATTTGCAACACCAGCTTTGAAATATTTTTTATACAACAAAATAGACAAAGAAAACTTCGCAAATTCAAAAAGTCTTGAAAAGTCATCATTGGATTTTTTTGCAGAACTTGATGATTATGATATCATTTCGTCATTAAAAGCATGGACATATTCTGATGATAAGCCATTGTCAATGCTATGTAAATTATTTTTAAACAGAAAGTTGCTAAAAATTAAAATTCAAAAGCAACCTTTCGACGAAAACGTAATCTTAGAAGTGAAAAATGATGTACAGAATAATTTATTATTAAACGACTCAGAGCTAAAATATTTTGTTTTTAGTGGAGAAATTATCAGCAATACATACAGTATTGATGACGATAAAATAAATATTCTGTACAAAGATGGAACTTTGCTTGATATTGCTGAGGCTTCTGATGTGTTGAATGTTTCTGTTTTATCAAAAATTGTTAAAAAAAATTATCTTTGTTATTACAAAATATAGAGTAAAAAATAAATGAATTTTACGGCACAACAAATTGCTGATTATTTGAATGGTAAGGTAGATGGAGACGCAAATATTTCAGTAAGTTCTATTTCCAAAATTGAAGAAGGAAAATCAGGAACACTATCGTTTTTGGCAAACCCACAATATTTGAAATATATTTATGAAACCGAGGCATCAATTGTTTTGGTAAATAATGAATTTATTGCCGAAAAACCCATAAAATCAACATTGATTAGAGTCCCAGATGCTTATCAGGCATTGGCATCTTTACTTAAGCTATACGAAGAAAGTGTACTCCAAGAAAAAGTTGGAGTTGAGCCAAATACTTTTATAGATACTACTGCAACGATAGGCGAAAATTTGTATTTAGGAGGCTTCTCTTATATATCAAAAAATGTAAAAATTGGAAAAAATGTAAAAATTTATCCTCAAGTTTACATTGGAGATAATGCCGAAATTAAGGATAATACAATTATTTATTCAGGTGTAAAAATCTATAGAGATTGCAACATCGGAAAAAATTGCATACTTCACGCAGGAGTAGTTATTGGCGGCGATGGCTTTGGCTTTGCTCCCGGAGCAGAAAACAATTATAAGAAAGTTCCACAAATTGGAAATGTTATTTTAGAAGATGATGTTGAGGTTGGAGCAAATTCTACGATTGATAGAGCAACCATTGGTTCGACATTAATAAAACGAGGAGTTAAAATTGATAATCTAGTTCAAATTGCTCATAATGTAGAGATTGGTGAAAATACTGTTGTTGCGGCACAAACAGGATTATCAGGTTCTACAAAAATCGGAAACAGATGTATGATTGGTGGGCAAGTCGGAATTATAGGACATATTACAATCGCCGACGAAGTTAAAATTGCAGCTCAATCAGGGGTTGGAGCAAGCATTAAAAATATTGGAGAAATCGTTCAGGGGTCGCCGGCATATAATATTAAGGATTATCAAAAGTCTTATGTAATTTATAAGAAGCTTCCTGCTTTAAAAACAAAAATCGACGAATTAGAAAAAGAGATTAACAAACTTAAAACGCATTTACATCAATAATAATAAGGGTATTAGAATCTTTTAAAGATTATTTTTTTAATTTTACGACCCTTAAGATAAAAAATAGTGAATTATGTCAGACAAACAAAAAACAATCCAAAAGGAAATAAAAATCAGCGGAAAGGGATTGCATTCAGGAAAACAAGTTGAGCTTACGTTTAAACCAGCTCCTGAAAATCATGGGTATAAATTTAGAAGAGTTGATATTGAAGGTCAGCCGATTGTAAACGCATTGTTGGAAAATGTTGTTGACACGTCTCGTGGAACTACGATTGAAGAAAAGGGTGCGAAAGTTATCACTGTTGAACATGTTTTAGCGGCTATTTATGGACTCGAAATCGATAATATTTTAATAGAACTCAACAACGAAGAAGTTCCTATTATGGACGGTAGTTCTAAACTTTTTGTCGAAAAGTTATTAGAAGCTGGAATAACTGAGCAAAACGAAGATAAAAAGTATTATACGATTAAGAATAATGTAATTTATACCGATGAAAATAATGATGCTGAGATTGTTATTATTCCGGACTCAAAATTAAATGTCAATGTTGTTATCGAATATGATTCAGAAATAGTATTATCACAACATGCTTATTTATCGAAACTATCTGACTTTAAAAATGAAATTGCAAATTGCAGAACATTTGTTTTATTGAGTGAATTAGAGATTTTACTTAAAAATAATTTAATCAAAGGTGGCGATCTTAGCAATGCTGTAGTAATTCTAGACAAACAAGTTAACCAAGAAGAGTTGGATAGAATTGCTAAATTATTTGGTGAAAGAACCAAAAAACTCGAAGACATCAAAAACGGAATTTTAAACGATTCACAATTAAATTATCCAAACGAACCAGCAAGACATAAAATCCTAGATATTCTAGGCGACTTAGCTTTACTTGGACAACCCATAAAAGGTAGAATAATTGCAAAGAAAACAGGACATAATTCTAATGTCCAGATTGGAAAAAAACTTCGCGAAGTTATCAAAAAAGAAAATTTGAAAACCAATGCTCCTTTCTACGATATAAATATTCCTCCAATAATGGATATTACTCAAATCAAAAAATTATTGCCACATCGATATCCCTTTCTTTTGGTCGATAAAATTATTGAAATGACAGATACTACTGTAATAGGAGTAAAAAATGTTACAGGAAACGAAGAATTTTTTAATGGACACTTTCCAAAAGAACCCGTTATGCCAGGAGTTTTACAAATTGAAGCAATGGCTCAGGTTGGCGGAATACTCGTGTTAAGCACTGTTCCTGACCCTGAAAATTATACAACATTGTTTTTAAAAATTGACGGCGTAAGATTTAAAAGAAAAGTTGTTCCTGGCGATACGCTTGTTTTTAAACTTGAATTTATTTCGCCTTTACGTCGTGGCTTGGCTAATATGAGAGGGCAGGCATTTGTTGGCGACTCTCTTGTTGCTGAAGGAGAACTATTAGCTCAAATCTCAAAAAATATTTAAAATGAAGCAACCCTTAGCTTATATTCATCCGGAAGCAAAACTTGCAAATAATGTTGTGGTTGAACCCTTTGTAACAATTGACAAAAATGTTGTAATCGGCGAAGGAACTTGGATTGGTCCAAATGTTTCGATTATGGAAGGAGTTCGAATAGGAAAGAATTGTAAAATATTTCCAGGAGCTGTAATAGGAGCAATTCCACAAGATTTAAAATTTGATGGTGAAGAAACAATAGTTGAAATAGGAGACAATACCATAATTCGCGAATCGGTAACCATAAATAGAGGGACTAAAGCTTCGTTTAAAACAAAGGTTGGAAGTAATTGTTTATTAATGGCTTATGTTCACATAGCTCACGATTGCGTCATAGGGAACAATTGTGTACTTGCAAATGTAGCAACTTTAGGTGGTCACGTTGTGATTGATGATTGGGCTATCATTGGAGGATTGTCAGCAATTCACCAGTTTGTTCATATTGGAGAACACAGTTTTATTTCAGGAGGTTCATTAGTAAGAAAAGATGTCCCGCCTTATGTAAAAGCTGCTCGAGAACCATTGTCGTATGTTGGTGTTAATTCTGTCGGTTTAAGACGACGAGGTTTGTCAAATGAAGTGATAGCCGAAATACAAGAAATATATAGAATCCTTTATTTAAAAGGAAATAATAATACAAAAGCTCTTGAATTTATCGAAACTCACTTAAAAGCATCTCCCGAACGAGACGAAATTATTCAATTTATACGAAATTCTAGCAGAGGTATTATGAAAGGATATTTTCCTGAAAATGGAAGTACAAATATTGAAGATTAATGCAAGAGCTTATTTTTTTGTTTTTTATTCTTCTAATATATTGTATATAAATTGATTCACGAATTTTCGGGCTACGATATTTATATCAAAATTTTCTTGAATATATTTTTGTGCATTTACTCCAATTTTTGATCTTAATTCGCTATTTGAAATCAAATCGTTTATTTGCAGAATCATTTCAAATTCATTTTTAAAAATGAACCCATCAACTCCGTTTTTAACGATGTAATTATCTATTCCATCAAGACTTCTGACAACCGAGGGAATTCCACAGGCCATGGCTTCGAGCAAGACATTTGGAGTCCCTTCCTGATTCGAATTATGAAGAAAAATATCGGCACATTGTAAATATTCAGCAATATTTTCTTTTGGACCAAGGAAACAGATCTTATCACCAAGCTTTTCTTTTCCAAGATTATACAATTCGGTCATTTCAGCTTGAATATCTTTGGAAAAGTAATCCTCTGTATCTTCAAAATGACCAATAATTAGATATTGAAAATCTTGATTTAACGATTGTAGTGTTTCAAAAATTTCACGGTAGCCTTTTCGTTGGATTAACATACCGATAGAAATAATTATTGTTTTATCTGGCGAAATACGTAATCTGTTTTTTAGGTTCTTTTTATTATTTAAATTAATGTCGTTAAATAAATTAATATCAACACCTTGTGCCGATTTAAAAATCATACGATTCTGACCAAAAAATTCGATATATATATTCGAAAAAGAAGGATTAATTGCAAAATAACCATTGATACGAGTGTAAACAAATTTTCGATATATTTTCGATATATAATTTACATTTAATAAAAAATTAAAATCGTCGTAATTAATTAATGTAGAGCGAAATATAATTTTTTTACCGAATAGTTTTGCCAGAATAATAAGCAGCCGATGACTCATTACGCTTCCATAAATAATAACTAAGTCGTGCTTCAAAATATTAGAAATAAAGTATGGCAAAGCAATAAATCTCGAATAAATTTTTTGAAAAACAGTTTGATTAAAATAAGGAATTCTAACAATGTCAATATCTTCAATGGTTTCTTTAGAATGAAGAATCCTATTTTTATTCAGTGTAAGTAGGGTTGTTTTAAATCCTAAATTTTGAATTGCGTTTGCGAAATTAAAAGCACTTTTTCCATCTCCGGCACTTCTTGGAACGGTTGCTGAAACATAAAACAATATTTTTTTTTGCTTTTGCAAGTTGATTAGATTTCTACAAATTTACAAAAATGAACCGAATTAGTTTAGTTTTAAAAATCCCCCTTCAATTTTAAAAATCCCATATAAAAATTTTGGCGAGCAATTTTTCCTAAAGCATTCGGAAATTCGCCGGAAAAAACTTGAGCAATTACTGATAATTCGAGATTTTCTTTTAATGAATACGAAAGTGTTGGTCCAGCATAAAAACCCAAAATTTCGGGCATAACCATAGTTGCAAAAGAAGCGTTTAACAAAGGTGAAAATTTGTAAGAATATTGAGCCATAAAATTATATCTCGTTACCGAAAGATTTTTAACAGAAGACGGAGCTGAATAAAAATCTAAAAATCCAGAACTCGAAATTTTTGGAAAATTTCCATACATTGCTTCAACCATTAACATTGATTCGTTTTTGAATGAATAATCAGCTGAAATTGAAATAATTCCCAATCCAAGAGTGTCGGTTAAATTATCCAAAGGTTGAAAAAATGAAGCTTCGCCACGCAAACTAACATTTTTAATTGCTCCCGACCAACCAAAGCCAACACAAGCATCTTCTTGATTTAAAACTCCGCCCATAAATTGGAAATCGGTTTTCCATTTGTTGAAACGATACAAAAGTGCCGAAGTTATTTTTTCGTTTGCATCAATTTTTGTAGTAAAATCAATGGTTGTGGTCGATGTTGGATAATATTGAATTCGCAATGCATCGCTTCCAGGTTTTTCGGTATAATCGAAATCAAAAAACGAAGAACTATTAAAAATATCGTTTGGGTTCCACGCAAAAGTTTGTCCCCAATTTATGCGTTGGCGACCAAGTTTTATATCAATTTTTTCTTGCGAATATTGAACCCAAGCTCGGTCAATGGATGTGTTTAATAAAAATGAATTTCCTTTTAATAAATTCCACGATAAATCAACAATTCCATTGTCAACACTCACATTTTGAGCATAAAACGGATTTAATTGTATGGATTGTCCCCACATAAAACGATTTCGAAATTCGAGATTTGCCGTAATTTTTTCATTCGGATAATATTTTATGTTCACACGATTATGCAATAAATTATCGTTAATCCAATAGTTTTGAACGCTATCGAACATAACCGATTGCATATCTGTTAAATATGATTGAATATCGAGCTTTTTTTCTTGTGCTTTTAGCGAAAAACTCAACGAAATCAATAAAATGAAAAATATGAACTTATTTTCTTTCATCGCTAATTACTTTTCCATCTTCAACCGTTATAACTCTGCGAGCTTTTTTCATAACTCTTGCATCGTGTGTAGAAAAAATGAATGTTATGTTTTCTTCACGGTTAAGTTTTTCCATAATTTCTAAAAGCGTTTCTGTCGATTTTGAGTCGAGGTTTGCAGTAGGTTCATCGGCCAAAATAAATTTTGGTTTCGAAGCCAAAGCTCTTGCCACAGCAACTCGTTGTTGTTGACCGCCCGAAAGTTTGTTTGGACGTGAATTAATTCTATCTCCTAAACCAACAGCTTCCAACATTTCTTTAATTCTTGCTTTGCGTTCTTCTTTCGGTTTTCCTTGCAAATGCATAATAAATTCGACATTTTCGCCAGCGGTTAAAACTGGAATTAAATTGTATGATTGAAACACAAAACCAATATTTTTCATTCTAAAATCAATCATTTTTGAAGCCGATAAAGTTTTTATATCGGTATCGGCAATAATTATTTCGCCCGAAGTTGGTTTATCTAAACCTCCAATCATATTTAATAATGTGGTTTTTCCTGAACCCGAAGGTCCAACAATCGCAGCAAATTCGCCTTGTTCGAAAGTCAAATCAATTCCATCAACTGCGTGAACAGGAACTGTTTTTTCGTCGTAGATTTTGTGCAAATTTTTAATTTCAATTACTTTCATATTTTCAATATTTTAACTTTTCATTTCAATCTCCCTAACCCTCTTCGCCAAGAGGGAATTAGATTTCGATTTCAATTTTTATTTTTTCAAATTTCTAACTTCAAATTTCCAACTTCTGAATTCTGTCTCCTGTATTCTGAATTCTTTCCTAAATTTCCGTTCTAACTGCTTCGGCAGGGTTTAATTTCAAAGCTTTTCTAGCAGGATAAAGCGATGCAATAATTCCTGTTAAAATAACCATAATTACAGTATTTATATAATAATCAAAGCCAATTGATGGATAAATTATCGAAGCATATCCAATATTGTTCAAACCTTCTGCATAAATTGATAAATCAATTCCAGTTTTTCCAAAGAAATTAATAATTCCTGCACCCAAAATCATTCCAACAACTCCGCCTGTGAGCGAAAGATATACGGTTTCTAACATAATCATTTTAAAAACTCGCATTCGGTTCATTCCAATTGCCATCAACATTCCAATTTCTTTAACTCGCTCAAGAACAACCATTAACATTGTGTTTACAATTCCAAACCCCAAAGCAAACAGAATTATTATCATAAAAATGTATAGCGAAAAATTCAACATTTCGGCAACCATTCCAACTTCGGGCTGAATTTCTTTCCAAGTCATCACATTTAGTGATTTGAATTTGCTTTTTAGTTGTGTTGCAACTTCGTCAGATTTTTGATTTTCTTTAAGTAAAATGGCTATTTCGTGAGCTTTTGTTGCATCTAAATTTATGATATTTGCAATGTCTTGATATTTTACAAAAACTGTCATTTCGTCGAAAGCAGAATTGCTTGTTTTGAAAATTCCAACCACTTTAAATGCCGAATTCACCATTGTTCCGTCTAAAGATTGAACAGTTAACACAATTTTTGATTTCAATTTAACTTTCAGCTTTTCGGCTAATTTTGAACTAATTACGATTTGATTTTTACTTTTTGCTTTAAAATAAGTTCCTAAACTATCTGCAATTTTTTCGGATATTTTGGTAACATTTTTTTCAATGTCGGGTTCAATTCCATAAAGCATAACTCCTGCTCCCGAAGCTGAAGTGTTTGCCATTGCTGTGATTTTTATTCTTTTTGAAGCAGATTTTACATTCGGATTTTGTTTCACAACTTCTAAAATACTATCTGCATTTTCTATGAAATAATAACTTTCTTTATTTTCGAGATATTTTGAGTTATGAATTTGAATATTAGAACTTTCGAGTTCAATTGCCGATGCAATTCTACTATCGAACATTCCGTTTGTCATTGCAGCTGAAAAAACTCCCGCCATAACTCCAAATGCAATTGCGGTGATTATTACCAAACTACGAAGTTTGTTTCGCCATATATTTTTCCAAGAAATACTATTAATCATAAAGTTAAAAGTTTATAAAGTCCATAAAGTTAAATATTTTTAAGGTTTTGTTTTCAATTTTAATGTTTTTCAATCTCCCTAACCCTCTTCGCCAAGAGGGAATTAGATTTCATTTTCAATTTAATATTTTTCTAATTTCTAAAGTCTAACTTCTAATTTCCAACTTCTGAATTCAGAATTCTGTCTCCTGATTTCTTTCCCCAACTTTATAAACTTTAAAACTTTACAAACTTTCAACTAACCCCGTAAAGCTTTCATTGTATTTATTCCCAAAATTTTTATCAAAGGATAAATTATGGCTAATAATATCACGAAAGTGACTGAAATACTTTGTTTTACAAAATAATCGACTTGCCAAGCAAAAGGCATAACTGCTTCCATTCCATAACTTTCCATCATATCGGCCATTTCGCCTGTGAGTTCAATTGGGTTTACAACATAGAAGCGAATTATTGGCAAACTCAATAAAATTCCTGCCAAAATTCCGATAAATGCAAGAATTAAAAGTTCGATGAAAACGATGACAACTAATTTTCGTTTTTGCATTCCAAGTGCAACCATTACTCCAAATTCTTTTTGACGTTCGGCAGTCATCATTAAAACAGTTCCAAAAACTCCAAATCCAACAATTAAATATAAAATCCAAAGCATAATTAATCCGCTATAATTATCACTTTCAATTTGTTGCACCAATTCTTTCAGCATTTCTTTCCAAGTCATAATTTCATATTTATCGGAATTCATAAAACTCGAAATTTGAGTTTTCACTTCATCCATATTTGATGAATTATCGATGTTTATAGAAATTGAAGTCAATAAATTTTCAGCCGAATAAAATTCCTGACAAGCTTGTAATGGCATATAAATCATTTGATTATCTAATTCGGGATTTGGAATTTTCACAATTCCTAAAATTGGAAAAACTCCTGCTGCACTTACGCCTTGAAATCCTTGTCCCATAAGCACAAGCGTGTCGCCAACTTGCAATTTCAAAAAAGTTGCTAAACGGTCGCCAACCAAAACGCCTTTATCGGAATTTTTGAAATAATTGCTTTCAATTTTTGATGCTTTTAAAATTTGTTTCAAATATTTTTTAGTGGCTTCTTCGCCAATCGATTTTGTCAAACGTTTTTCTGCATCAATTTCGCTCACAAACGAAGTTCTACGGCTTTCTTCAATAGTTTTTAAAATATTTTGTGGAATTCCATTTTTTGAAAGTTTTTCGAAAATTGATTTTGTAATTCGAAATTTTACAATTTTCTCACTTAATTTGTTCATTTGGTTTTCTTTTTCGGCATCAATTCCGGTAACCAAAGCAACTTTTGTTTGTAAACCTGCCGACGCTAATGCAAAACTTTCGAAATGTGGAACAAGCATTGTAACGTGTTCATTTTCTGAAATTTTGTTCAATAATTTCTCGTCGTTTTCGAACAAATATTCAAGAGTTTTGTCTTTCCAAAATCCTTTTGCGTGAATTTGAATAAAACCGGTGTAGGTTTTCACAATACTATCGGTCATATTTTGGTAAGCACCAAGCTGTTGACTTCGCATTATTAATGCAAAAAATATTGCAAACATAATTGACGAAGCGGTTATAATTGTTCGTCGTTTATTTCGCCAAATGTTTCGCCAAGCTAAACGTAAGTTTATAAAGTTCATTTTTGGTTTATGAGTTTATAGGTTGATAAGTTGAAATGTTGAATTGATTTTTTAACTTTTCACTTTTAGTTCTTCTCTTTCTATCTCACACTTTTCATTTTTTGTTGTGAGAAAAAACTATCTTCAATTTGAACATTAAAATCAACAGCATCAATAGTTACAATAGTTCTATTTCCTTTGTTATCTTCGGGAATTATTTCAAATTTTGTAGGAATTTCGCGGTCGTCCATTTTTTTAATTTCTGATGCAATTTCGGTTTTTATAAGTTCATTATCTTCATCAAAATATTGAGTTTTTAGTTGAAGATATGTGTCTTTTGTAATCCAAATCATAATGCTTCCCCAAACCACAGCTGCGTTTTCTTTTGCTTTTAGTTTGATTTTGTAACACGATTTTCCAGCAACGGTTTCGGTTCCAACCAAAGTTGGTTCGTAATCAACTACAATGGAAGTTTCTTTCATCACATCATCATTCGTGAAATCAGAACCCATCCAACCTTGCGACATCATTGATGATGGAAGTTTTATCATTCTTGCAATAGTTGGGTTCCAACTCCATAAATCGTTTTTAAGTTTCAAAAAAGTTTGACCTTTTTCTTTTGCAGGTGCGGTAACCAAAGTCATCGAATATTCTAAACCTTTTCCCCACGATTTGAACGAAACCGAACGCTCATAAGTTGGACGAACAATTTTCATTGTCATTGACATTATGCTACTTTCGCCACGAGCTTTATCTTCCGATTTTTTTATGATTTCTGTTGCAGTTTGTGCTTGTGTTACAATTGCTAATGCAATGAAAATGAATGTTAATGTTAAATTTTTCATATTTTAATTTTTATCGGACAAGAATGTCCGAGTTACTTTATTCAATCTCCCTAACCCTCTTCTCCAAGAGGGAATTTGATTTGTATTTCAATCTTCAAATCTTTTAATCTTCCAATCGAACTTTACTTTGGTAATTTTCCGAAAAAACTCATAATATTTCGATGAAATTTATGAATGTGAACAGGATTTGCAAACATAAAAATGCAAGATTTATGAATTAAATTCACATTGTTTTCTTTTGCAATTTTCTCGGTTTCAGCTGTGTGCGACATTTGTTGAACCCAAATATGTTTCAATCCTTTTCGGCTTGCTTGAGTTAAAATTTCGTTGGTTTGAGTTTTTTGAGTTAACAGATACAATTTTTCAAAATCCGAAGGAATTTCATCAACCGATTTGTAACATTTTACTCCATCAATTTCAGTTGCTGTGCGATGAATTGGACAAATTTCAAATCCTTTTTCACGCAATTCTTTAAAAATTACATATCCAAATTTATTTTTATTGGTTGAAACACCAACCATTGCAAACTTTTTTGCATTCAAAAAATCGTTTATGCTTTCTCTTTTTGTCATATTAGTTTAAAGTTTAGAATGTAAATAGAATTTAGAGGTATAAGTAAAAGAAATTGTTTCTTAATTTATTTCCGCATAACCTTATTTCCATTTTTCCTATTTTTTTATTTACAATATCTTTCAATTGTTTCTTCTTTCATTTTTTTCAAAAATAATATCCTAAAATACAATTGCAATATGTTTTTTAGCAGAATTAAAGCAAATTTATAAATTGGGATTTCAAAGGTTCAAAATCAATATCAAGATTTGATGTTTCTAGTTCTGTAATTTTCTTTATATTATTGGAAATAAATGTTTTGTATTTGTCTGATTTTGTGTTAAATGGGCGATGATTTGCCGCTTGATTAAGATTTTCGATTTCAGATATAATTTTTTGAGTTGATCCGCTTAAAAATGCTTTTGAAAAAATATCCCAAACATATTTAATTCCTATTTCGTTCGGATGAAGCATATCTTCGGCGTAAAAACGATAATCGCGAAGATCGTCCATAAAAATCTCATAAGCAGGAAAATAAATGATATTGTTAAAACTTTTAGTTAAATTATATATTGCAAGAAAAAGAGTTGATTTACTAATTTGATTTTCGTGAGCTCCATCTTTCCAATGTCGAATAGGACTTATCGTAAAAATAATATTAATATTGGGGTTAAATTTTTTTAGCGATACTATCAACTGCGAATATTCAGAAATAATATTTTCAACACGTAGCAATTCGTTTGAGAATAAACTTGCCGGTTGCTTGTGACAATTTGATACAATATTTCCCGATTCGATTAATCGATAAACACGAGCGGTTCCAAAAGTAATAAGCAAAATGTCGGCTTTTTTAAGAACTTCATTTCCAGCATTAATCGCTTGATTTATATTTAATAAGCAATCTTCTGCGTTGGCGTTTGAGAAACGGCTGTGATGAAAATAAGTGAACCACCTCTCGTTGTAGAATTTTAAATCCGAGTTAGTAAATTTTTGATTTTCGATTAGAATTTCTAAACTATTCTTTATCGAAATAGGGTTGTAAATTATTCCGAAAGGATTAATCTCAACCTTGAACAATAATTTTTGCAAATTACTCCCTATATTTTCGGTAAAGCACGACCCTAACATCAGTATATTTGAGTCATGCGAGATGTTAATTTTGTATTTAGGCGTTTCAACAATTGTTCTGAATGAGTTCATGGTATTATATTTTAAAACGAATTTAGTATTAATTTTTAGAAAACATTTTGAAGAGTCTATGTTTGCCCTCAATAATTTTTACTTTTACATTACGAAAGAAAGATTTATGGCAGATACAAATATTTATTTAGAAACCTTGTCTCCATGCAAAAATATATGTCAATTAGATGTTGATAGAAAATATTGCATAGGATGTTATCGAACTGTTGAAGAAAAGAGAAATTGGTCAAAATTTACAAACGAAGAAAAGCTTAAGATATTAGATGAACTTAAATACGAAGAAAAACGATTTTACAAATGAAAAATTATATTGTTCGAAACTTTATTGAGTCAGATTATCAAGATGTTATTGACTTGTGGAAACAAACTGATTTGGGAAAACCCGAAAGAGGCGATAATTTAGAAACAATTTTAAAAACGATTAAATTTGGTGGTTTTTTACTTGTAATGTACGATGTCGAAACAAGTGTATTGATAGGAACATCATGGCTTACGAATGATGGACGAAGATTGTATTTGCATCATTTTGGAATCGACCCGGCATATCAAGGAAAAGGATATTCGAAGCCATTGGTTGAAGAATCGCTGAAAATTGCAAAGCAGAAGAAAATGCAAATAAAACTAGAAGTTCATCGAAACAATAAAAATGCAATAGGGCTTTATAAAAAATATGGTTTTGGATATCTTGGCGATTACGATGTGTACATCATTAGAGAAATAAATGCCTAATATTTCAAAATTTTAACTTCAACGCGACGATTTTTATTTCGGTCAGACTCTGTTAATTCAGGCTTAACAAGAGGGAAACGAGCAATCATTCCTTTATACGACATTCGATTTGAATCGATGCCATGGTCGACCAAATAATCGTAAATGGCTTTTGCTCGGTTTACTGAAAGATTATTGTCTTGAGAGTCGGAATCCCAGCCATCTTCATCGGGGGGAGAACAGCATATATGTCCCTGAATTTCAATTTCTAATGTTGGATTATCTTTCATAACACTTAATAGTTTTTCAAGTGCGTATTCGCTTGTTTGTACAAGAGTATGTCGACCTCCGATAAAATTTAAATCTTTAATTACTATATTTTTGCCAATTTCTATTTTTTCTCCATTTATTTTTACTTCTTTTTTCGAAGTATCTGCACTAACTATCGGCGTAACAATAGCGGGTTCGGCTAATTTTTCAATATGATTACAAACAATTAATACTCTTCGATTCTGTACCTTTCCTTGCTCCGTTTCATTAGAGGCAATGGGTTTTGTTTCGCCAAATGAATTAGAAATAAGATTTGTTTTATTGATTCTTTGTAATAAAATATCAGAAACAGTATTTGTTCTAAAAGCTGAAAGTTTATGGTTATGTTCGTCGGTTCCAGAATTGTCGCAATGCCCTTCAATAAAGATGTTTAAAATAGAGTCTTGAATAAATGTCTCAACGAAACGATTTATTTTTTGAATCTCAGAAGATTCTAGTGAGCTTTTATTGTAATCGAAATGAACAAAAATAGAATCTTTCTTTTCTTGAGAAAAGAATGTAAAAGAAGAAAACATAAAAATTAATAGGAATAAAATTCTATTAATCGAACGATAATTGATTATTTTTTTCTTGTGCAACATATCCGTAGTCAATCAATAAATTATTTTTGCTACAAGCCTGAACGGCCAGTTGATCACACCGCTCATTTTCTTTAATATTTGCATGTCCTTTTATCCATACAAAATTGACTTTGTGTTTTCGATAAACGATTAAAAATCGTTTCCATAGGTCTGGATTTTTTTTCTTATTAAAATCCTTTTTCTCCCAATCGAAAACCCATTTTTTTTCAACCGCATCGGCAACATATTTTGAATCGGTGTAAACGGTAACTATTGAATTTTCGTTTTTTAATGATTCTAATGCAACAATAACGGCTAAAAGTTCCATTCTATTGTTTGTTGTCAATTCAAAACCTTCAGAAAGCTCTTTACGATGGGGTCCTGAAATTAAGACCGTTCCATAACCACCCGGACCAGGATTTCCCTTAGCTGCTCCGTCGGTATATATGGTTATATTTTGTGACATTTTAAAATTGAATTACGAATATCGAAAAATGATAAACGATTTTAGATTTTTTACTTCGTTAATCTTCAATCAATGAGCTATATTATGAAATCAAACATTTATTTAAACAATTTAATTACGTCATTAGCATTGGCAAACAATACTAAACCTAAAATTAAAATCATGCCTGCTATTTGTGTGTATTCCAAGAATTTATCGCTTGGTTTTTTTCCGGTAATAATTTCGTAAAACAAGAACATTACATGACCACCGTCTAAGGCAGGAATAGGAAGCACATTCATAATGGCTAATATGATGGACAAAAATGCGGTCATGTTCCAAAAAATTCGCCAATCCCAAGTTGCAGGGAAAAAATTTCCAATTGAAATAAAACCTCCAAGATGTTCATAGGCTTTCGTTTCAGGCTTAAACATCAACTTAAATTGTTTTAAATAACTGGTAGTACTTTCGTATCCTTTATTAAATCCAGCAGGAATGGATTCAAAAAAACCATATTCTAATGTTTTAAATTCGAAAAAATCTCCAAAATTTGTATTTACAGTTACTCCAAGTGTTGCCGATTGAGGAATGGCAACAACAAGATTTAATGTATCTACACCTCTCATTATCGTAAAAACTTTTTCAGATCCTTTATTTGTGATTAAGGCTTCGCGAACTTGGTCGTAAAACTGAATAGGAAGTGAATCAAAACCGATTATTTTATCTCCTGACATAAATCCTGCTTTTTTAGCAATTGAAGTATCGCTAACTTGCTCGATAATAAATGGAAAACGTGGAGAAACAAATTGCATTTGTTTTTCGATTAGCTTTGCCACCAATGAAGTAGGAACATCTAAGGTAATTTGCTGACCGTCTCTTTCGATGGTAATTGTTTTGGCACTGTTCATTATTACATCGTGAGTTATTTTATTGAAATTTTCGATTTTTTCACCATCAACCAATAAAATTTTATCTCCATGTTTCATTCCCATTTCTAGTGCTGTTGAATCGCACATTACACCGTATTTAGCATTTTCGGTTGGTAAGTAACTTTCGCCCCAAGTAAAAAGGATTAAAATATAAATAACAAAAGCGGTTAAAAAGTTAACCATAATTCCGCCGAGCATTATTAGCAATCGTTGCCACGTTTTTTTTGAGCGAAATTCATAAGGTTGTGGCTCTTGTTTCATCTGCTCTTTGTCCATCGATTCGTCAATCATTCCCGAAATTTTTACATATCCACCAAGGGGAAGCCAGCCGATGCCGTATTCTGTGTCGCCTTTTTTGAATTTGAATATCGAAAACCAAGGGTCGAAGAATAAATAGAATTTTTCGACACGAGTTTTAAATAATCTTGCAAAAAAGAAATGTCCTCCTTCGTGGAGAATTACAAGAATCGAAATGCTTAAAATAAATTGTAAGGTTTTGGTTAATATTTCCATTTTTTATATTTTTTGTTTTTTGTTTCATTTTTTGTTAGTCATTCGGAGTGAGTAACGACGAGAAATCTGATTTGAGATTTCTTGCAGTAAACTCGAAATGACGAATGTTTTTTTATTTTTTTATCATTTTTTTTGTAACGTCTCGTGCTTCTTTATTTGTTTCTATATAATCGTCTAGACTTGGATTTTTAATAAAATTAATTTTATTCATTGTTTTTTCGATTACTTCAGGCATTTCTAAAAATCCGATTTTGTCTTGTAAAAAAGCTTCCACAACAATTTCGTTTGCCGCATTTAATATACAAGGCATATTTCCTCCTTTTTTCATGGCAAAATAAGCGAGAGCTAAATTTCGAAACAAATCTGTATTGGGTTTTGAAAACGAAAGTGTCGGATATTTCATAAAATCGAAACGTTCGAAATGTGAAAATATTCTATCGGGAAATGAAAGAGCATATTGAATCGGCAATCGCATGTCGGGCAATCCCATTTGGGCTTTGATAGAACCATCTTCAAATTGCACCATTGAATGAATAATGGATTGTGGGTGAACAATCACTTCAATTTGTTCGGGCTTCAAATTAAATAACCATTTGGCTTCAATAGCTTCAAGTCCTTTATTCATAAGCGAAGAAGAATCAATTGTTACTTTGTTTCCCATATTCCAATTGGGGTGTTTTAGGGCTTGTTCTTTTTTTACAGATTTCAAAAAATTATAGTCTTTTTCTCTAAATGGTCCGCCCGAAGCGGTTAAATAAATTTTTTCTACCAGATTATATTGTTCTCCGACCAAACATTGAAATATTGCTGAATGCTCTGAGTCAACAGGGACAATGCTTACTTTGTTAGCGACACATAAATTTTTTATGAGTTCTCCGGCGACTACTAAGGTTTCTTTATTGGCAAGGGCAATATTTTTTTTCGATTTTATAGCGTTTATCGTTGGCTTTAAGCCTGAAAATCCAACCATTGCCGTAATTACTATATCAATTGTGTCCATTTCGACAACTTGCTGAATGGAATTTTCTCCTGAATATACTTTTATTGGAAATTTTGCAAGAGCTGACGATACCTCCTTGTATTTCTCTTCGTTTGCAATTACAACAACATTCGGTTCAAATTTTATGGCTTGTTTTATAAGAAGTTCGCTATTGTTATTTGCCGTAAGAACTTCTACGGAAAATAGCTCTAGATTCTTTTCAATTACTTCAAGCGATTGAACCCCAATTGAGCCTGTTGAGCCTAATATTGCTATTCGTTTTTTCATGGTTAAAATGCAATATAATCTTCGGGGTTGACGGGCTTTCCGTTGTGCCAAAGTTCAAAATGTAAATGTGGTCCCGATGAATATTCTCCCGTATTTCCAAAAACTGCGATAGCATCTCCGGCCTTTACTTTTTGACCTTCTTTTTTCAAAATTTCAGCAACATGTTTATAAATAGAAACCAAATTGTGTCTATGCTGAATATGAATAATATTTCCGGTGTTTGGCGACCACGTAACTAGCGTAACCGTTCCGTCTAGAACGGATTTTACTACTTCGTTTGGCGAAGCAACAATGTCGGTACCATTATGATTTTCGTTTGGATTGAATGTGTTTGTAATCATTCCTTTAACAGGAGGGAAAAATTGAAGATTATAAATTTGTTCGTTTGTATTTGAACTTTTATTATTTAACGAAAGATTTAGCTTTTCTTCTTCTTCTACTTGAGCTCGTAGTATAGAATCTTCTTTTGACACTGTAAATTTTATATCAGCGTACCGAATGCTTGTGTCAGATTGAACTTGATGAGTTTTGGGCAACTCGCCTTCGATTATACTTTTGAGATTTTGCAAATAACCATCTCTTAAATTTAGTTCGTATTCGAGCGAATCGACTAAAATGGCATTTCGAATAATGGCTCGTTGTGTTGAAGAATTTGGATATCCCGGAATAAGCTTACGCAAAGGAGTAAATGCAATGACAAAAGTTGTGAGTAAAATCATAAGTATCGAAAAAATGATTGTAAAATTCAATACATTTAGTCGCGACAATCGATAATTCAAAACTTCTTCGTAAGTATTGTCGTTGTATAGAATTAGGCGATACTTATATTTTAGCCTTGTGAAAAATGTTTCTTTCTTTTTTTCTGCCATAATTTTCAAATCACGACAAAGATAAAAAATTGTGAAAATATATTGTTCTTATATCGACACGAATATTTTTTTATTATAAAATTGTTGTGATAAAATATTTTTTGTTACTTTTGCCATCGAATTGACCGATGGTGTAATTGGCAACACTACAGTTTTTGGTTCTGTCATTCAAGGTTCGAGTCCTTGTCGGTCAACAAAATAAAAAATTAAACCGCTAATATTCAAAATGTTAGCGGTTTTTATTTTGTCATTTGTGCAACATTTAGCCAACAAAAAAGAGTTTGATAAATGCGAATATTATTTTCCTTTTCGACGATGAGGGTTAAGAATTGACCATGATGGCTTATTGTTTGGGAAAATACCTTCGCTTACAAATCGAACATCTTCAATAGTATAAAAGGCTTTTGGATTAAGCTGTTGAATTATTTCAACAACATCGTTGATTGCCGATCGCTTAATAACTGTATAAAGAATATGAACTCCTCCTTTGCTTCCGATTGCTTCAACACTTGTAACTCCATAATTTTGATTGTTCATTGCGATTATAAGTTCCGATGCGTCTTTTTGGGTAATTATGCGAATAATCACATTTCCTAATGCAATTTTTTCTTCCAAAATCATTCCCACATAATTTCCAGTTGCAAATCCAGCTGCATAAGCGATGTAGCAAATAATATTATCGGCATTTTCCATTATTTGACCGATAACCAGAATCCAAACAAACACTTCGATGAAACCAAGCAAAGGGGCAATATATTTTTTACCTTTCGACACAAAAATTATTCTTAGTGTGCCGACAGAAACATCTAAAATTCGAGCAAAAAATATTAAAATAGGCAATACAATATACGTAAATGTGTCGGGGCTAGTAAAACTCATAGCTTGTTTTTTTTAAGATTTTTGAAAAGCAAAAATAATCGTTTTTTTTCTCTAATCGAATCTTAAATATTTTTCTTTTTTAAACAGAATGACTATGTGTACTTAAATTATTTTGCGTAGGTTTGTATATCTGTTTGGAAAGGTGTCCGAGTGGCTTAAGGAGCACGCTTGGAAAGCGTGTGTACGCCAAAAGTGTACCGCGGGTTCGAATCCCGCCCTTTCCGCATAGTCAAAAGGCAAAATAATGAAAACCACTGAATATACAACGTGTTCAGTGGTTTTTTGTTTTAAAGATGTATAGAAAATGATTCTCCTTTTCACAAAAAAACAGCTACATTGATTTAGCTGTTTTTTTTCACAACAAAATCACCCCGCCATTCCCTCAACAAAAGTATCGACAAAATTCACTATTTTATCAATTATTCTTTCAACGATGTTTTTTCGTTCAAGAATTTTGGGTTTAGATTTTAGAGAATCTACAATTTCATCGTTTAGTGGTTTGCGTTCGGTAAACAGATAGTTGTCGATAATAGATTGTAATTTTTCAGGAACGAGATTTTCTTCTTCACTAAGTTTGATTAAAGCATTTTTGCGTTCTTCGCCCCAAAACTTTTCAAATTCTTCGGGAACATTTTCAATTTCAGTTATGTGTAAAAGGTTCTCTTCGATGAATTTTTCAATCAGTTCTCGTTTGCTCCTTAACTGTGCTTCGCCCGATAATAAGTCGCTTATTTCTTTTCGTTTAGTGTCTTTTTCTTCAGGATTTGCCAATTTCATTTTGATAAGCAAATTCAATATGTAAGCAACATTTACTTCATCACGATGAATAAGTTCTAATTCAAAATCAACATCATCAAGAATTGAAACTTTTTCTTTTACTTTGCGAACTTTATCGTGAATATCAAGATATTTACTTTTGTAATCTTCAAACTCCTGTTCTTCCATTTCCAAAGCATCGAAAGTGAAATCGGAGAATGTTGTAAGCGTATTTTTTAAACGCATCAATTCACGAAAAGCCTTTACAAATTCAAATTCTTCGGTTTCGCTTGGCAAGTTGTTAACGCTATCAACGGAAGGCGTAATTTCTTTTAATTTTTGTAATGCTTCATTAAACTTGTCGATGTAATCTTCGAGCGGTTGCATTAAAATTACATCTTTTGCATCTTTGTTTGAAAACAATGCAATTGCATCGTCGGTGTTTTGTTTTAAATTTCGGAAACAAACAATATTTCCTTGCGATTTTTGTTCGTTTACAATTCTATTTGTGCGTGAAAAGGCTTGAATTAAGCCGTGATATTTTAAATTCTTGTCAACATACAACGTATTGAGAAATTTGCTGTCAAAGCCTGTTAAAAACATATTTACAACCAAAAGCATATCAACTTGTTTGTTCTTAACCATTTTTGCAATGTCGTTGTAATAATTATAGAACGATTGACTGTCTTTGGTCGAGAATTTGGTATTGAACATTTGGTTGTAATCTTCAATAAAATCGTCTAAACTTTCACGGCTATGTTGGTGCAAACCATATTCGGCTTGTGGTTCTGCAACCATATCTAAATCATCAGGAATAAATCCTGTTGCATCTTTATCATCTTCGTTGGAGTTGTAACTAAAAATGGTTGCAATTTTCAATTTATGTTCTCCGTTTTCTTTTTTCTTTTTAAAAATGTTATAATATTGGATAAGTGCATCAACACTACTAACACAGAACATTGCTGTAAATTCTTTTCCGTGAGTTTTGCGACTGTGATTTGCAATTATGTAATCGGCAATTTTTCCGCATCGCTCAGGAGATGTTAGCAATTCTTCTTTATCAATATCTTCAACTTCAATATCAATTTCGCTTGGTAAGGAGACAAGGCTTGCCTTGTCTTTACGGCGATAACGACCAACATATTCGATTGAAAACTTCAAAACATTATCATCTCTGATTGCATCGGTAATTACATATTTGTGCAAACATTCGTCGAAAAGTTCTTTGGTTGTTCGCATTCCTAATTCATTTTTCACAGCGTTTTCGGCAAATATTGGCGTTCCTGTAAAGCCAAACATTTGTGGGTTTTTGAAAAATGATTTAATTCTATTGTGAGTTTCGCCAAATTGCGAACGGTGGCACTCATCGAAAATGAATATTATTCGTGGAGACAAGGCACTGCCTTGTCTATACTGCTCCATTTTTGACAAATACTTTTTTTTGCTTATTGCAGTATTCAGTTTTTGAATGGTTGTTACAATTAGTTTTGTATCGTCAGAAAGTTGATTTACCAATGTTTGAGTATTATCAGTTCCATCAACACTTCCTTTCGAGAAACTATTAAATTCTTTTGTGGTTTGATAATCTAAATCTTTACGGTCAACAACAAAAACAACTTTGTGAACTTTTGGCAAATCTTTCAAAATTTGACTTGCTTTGAACGATGTTAATGTTTTGCCCGAACCTGTTGTATGCCAAATGTAGCCATTCTTTCGGCTGTGTTTAACTCGTTCAATTATTGCTTCGGTTGCATAATATTGATACGGACGAAGCACCATCAAAATTTTATCTACTTCTGACAGAACAATGTATTGACAAATCATTTTTGAAACGTGGCAAGGTTCTAAAAATACTGATGCAAATTGTTCGAGATTGGTAATTTTACTGTTCTCAACATCTGCCCAATAGAAGGTTTGCTTAAAGGTTTGAGTTTTGTTGTTTGCGTAATATTTAGTGTTTACTCCGTTACTGATTATAAATATTTGAACGTAATTGAACAATCCGTGCGATGAACTGAACGAATGGCGTTGATAACGATTTATTTGATTGAAGGCTTCTTTCAGTTCTACTCCTCTACGTTTTAACTCGATGTGAACCAACGGCAAACCATTGATAAGAATTGTAACATCGTAGCGATTAAGATACTTTCCCTCAACTGATACTTGGCGAGTAACTTGGAATTGATTTTGACACCAATGCTCTTTGTTCAAAAATTCGATGTATGTGCTTTCTCCATTATCACGCAAAAGGTGCATTTTATCTCGTAAAATTTTGGCTCTTTCAAATACATTTCCTTTGTTTAGATGATTGAGAATTTTTTCAAATTCTTTATCGGAAATTTGTATTTGATTGTGTTTTTCGAGTTGAGATTTTAAATTTGCCAACAATTCCGCCTCGCAAGTTATAGCAACAAATTTATGACCCAAACTATCGAGTTGAGTTACAAAATTATTTTCTAATGTTGCTTCAGGTTGAAATGTCATTATGAATTATTCAAAATAAAAAAAGACCTCCCAAGTGTGCTTCATTGAGAGGTAAGGGAGGTGTATTTTTATAATTTAAACATTTTATATTTATTGTTTTTGTAATTCGAGAACGATGTTCGTTTTAATAGAATCGGCAACATTAATTGTTGGTAAAAAATACGTGTTAAATTTTGTATTTTCTGTTTTACTATGCAAAATTCCTCTTGCAGTTCCAACGGTAATCATTGCTAAATGAATCGCCAATGAGTGTGGTATTGTTAAGGTGTTAGACACAATATTTATAAAGCTATCCCAAGTTTTAGAGTCAATTTCAAAATCGCAAACGCAATTTAAAATAATAAATGGTGTTTCGTTCGACAAAAACTCAAATCGAGTATGTAAACCTAATATTTTTTGACCTGCATTTAAACCATATCCAAAGCCAACATTTAACTTTATTGTTTCCTCTTTAATATCAACAGAATCAAATGTTGCAAATTGAACGGTTGAAATTTTTCGCAACCCAAATTTTACATTATTTTTATTCATTATGCTACTTCTTTTTGTTCGGGATTAAAACTATTATATGAAACCCGAAGAGAACTTGTTATGTTATTTATAATCGCAGGTTCGCTTTCTTTTTGAATAGGTTGATGATGCTTATAACCAAGTCGTTTTGACGAAATTGTTGTTGTTGCTACATACTGACTTGTATTATTTTCATAGTACGAAGCCAAAATTGGAATATCTAACAATTTTTGAAGTTTAACTTGTGTATCAATGGTTAAATTTTCTTTTCCACTAACAATTTTACTTATTTGTTGGGGGCTAACTTCCATTTTTTCAGCCAATGTTTTTTGAGACCAACCAAGCTCATCTAATTTCAATAAAACTTTCAAAGCAATTGTTTGAGATTCTCGTAACATTGCTATGTTTTTTACTCTTTCTTTGATTTTAGCAAGTGTATCGGTTTTTTCGTTTGATACTAAAGCTAAAAATTTTTCTTTATTGTTCATTTAGTTCTATTATTAGTTCAAAAAAAGATTCATCGTCAATAACTCCATTTTCTCTTAAAAATTCTCGACATTTAACTAACTTTTCATATTCAATTAATGTCGTTGGGTGGTCGTGCATTTTTTGACTTAACTTAATTGCTCCACCAGTTATTACATAGCAATTTTCATCAATTTTTATTGCGTAAATTCGCAAATGATTACTTCTTTTTTGTTGTCTTGTTTTACCTTTTTGTAGAGTTAATAATTTTAATCCAAAATCTGTTGTTTTAAGTGGCTCAAAAAATGTACTTAAATTTGTTTGGTCATTATTTGAAATTTCATCAATAATATTATTTATCTGTTCAACATCATCAATTCTATCTTGAATATATTTACTTAAATCAATATTGGGAATATTTTTTTTTGCAAATTTGAATAAATAATTGGTGTCGTTCCATAGGTTTAATACTCGTTCTAATTCATTTTCAGTTTCTCCATCGAAATGAAATGAAAATAATTTCTCTGCGAATATACGAACGATTTTCATAAAATCAACCTATAGGTTTACTTTTTTTAACAATTTTTTTGTATCTATTTGACAAAATAACAATTTTTATTGATATAAAATGCAATAAATGATGTGTTTATTACAAACAATTAAATAACAATATTCTTTAATTTCAACAATACAGTTTATTTTTAAACGTATTTTTAAAAGTCATTTTAAACAACTTTAATTAACTTTTACGCACTTATCCCTTTAAGTACAGTAGTTTTGTTTTTATGACTGTTTGTCATGTGTTTCATTATGGCTGAACGAATTATTAAACAAGCTATATATTTCATTCATTTTATGCTTTTCATACTTAGTTAATTTATCAAAAAGAGCCTTTTCTGCTTCTGTTATATTAACTTTTTTAACCTTAATAGTCTCGTTTGATAATTTAAGGATTGCATTGTAAAATAATTGGAATTGCTCATTTGTTTTTTGTTTAGAGTATTGAGTTAACATGAATAAAGAATCAACTCGCTCGTCTATATACTTATCCAACGCCTCTGTTTTGTTCTTATATTCATTATCTTTATCTATAAATATTTTTCTTATATAAAGAATTAAAAATATTGAAAATGACAAAATGCTGACGATTAAAAAGGGAATATAAATTGGTCTCATAATTATTGTTTTAAATGTTTGAATTATTCCGAATATGTCTAAAAAGAAAAATGATATTACTGCTAATAAGAAAGGAAAGAACGACAAAACGTAAATTCCTAATGTTGTTGATGCAAATTTTTTCATAATATTTGAGTATTAAATTTACTCAAATATATGACTTATTTTTTACAAGTTTTGTAAACTATCTTATTAACATTTTTTACAGGCTTATAGCCAATCATAGGTTTATCAGTTTCTAACGCCTGTTTTAAAAACTTCTCAAATAAATTCGCACTATAATTTCTGTGATTGTAATTGTATTGTGCTTGAACTAAATAAAAAGGCAAATACTTTTTGCTTATTGCTTTGTAATTTCCCTTAATGCTATTCTTTACAATACTCCAAAAGCCCTCAATTGTATTTGTGTGCATCATTCCTTTAACATATTCTTTCTTTGAATGATTAACGGTGTAATGCTGTACAATTTCATCAAAGGCTTTGTAGCTCTTAAATTCATCTGTTACGACAATTGATGTGTCTGTATTAACGAACTCTTTTAACATACCAACAAGATTTTTAGAAGTAAGTCTATCAACTACTTTTAAAACAATCTTGTTTTTCCTTTCTACAATACCAACAACAGGAACTTTTGAAGTGCCTCGACCTCGTTTCGATGTTAGTTTTGATAGATTTGGTTCATTGTCTTTTTTAGAATACTTGTATCTAGGCTTTCCTCCTACATAGGTTTCGTCCATTTCGACAACATTTTCAAGTTCAATATTACAATGGTCTATCATTGCACATCGAACTCGCATAGCAGAATACCAAGCAGTTTTATATGTCGTTCCAACATTACGCTGTATCTCTTTTGCTGAAATACCTTGTTTTGCGTTTAACATTAAACCAATAATAACAAACCACTTTGATAATGGCAATTTACTTTCTTCAAATATAGTATCGTGCAATACAGTAAAGTCTTTATTACAACTATTACAATGATACTTTATTGACAACATTCTTTTATAAACCTTTTCAGAATCACAGAAAGGACAAACAGGCTTCTTATTCCATTTCAGAGTTTCTAAATATAAAATACATCTGTTTCTTGTATTAAACTTTTTATGTATGTCTGGGATATTCATGTTGTTAATTATTTAGAATTAATCTGTATATTTGATTGATTTTTTAAAAGAAGTTAATGATATGTCAGATTTAATATTTCCTAAAGATTCTGGAAATTTTTCATTATATTTTTCTATTAAAGAATCATACATTTCTTTAGCTAATGGATATTCTATCTCTTTCAATAAAGAATATCCTTTTTGTTCATCAGAAAGTGAATCATACTCTTTCATACACCATTCTGTATATAATTTTAGTGCATTTGCGAGAACAAATGATAATCTAAATGAACTTGTGAGAGATACTGTTGCTGTTACCCAATCTGGGGCTGTTAAAATAACATCTACTTTTACTGACATAAATTATTAATTTAATATTAAAAAATGGAAAAATTACAAATTATTAGAATTGTAGAAATTGAGCATCCAACAACTACAAATTCATGTAAAATAACTTTTAATGATAAATCTTTTAAAGTTGGATATTTTGAAAGTTTCAATGATAAAAAAGAACTAAAAGAAAAAAATCTTTGGAGAGTAGTTGAAAATAATAATAACGAAAAATATAGAAAATCGAGAATACAGGATGAAAAAGATAAAACAAATACGGCTATTGAATTTTCAACTTTAATTAATGGTGATGATATTCTTACTATCGAAATATTGTAGCATCTCAAGACGTTACTTTGCCAAAATGTCAGTAATTTGTTTTTAAAAGACGTAATAAATTGAAATACAGTAACTTTAATCAAATTTACTGTACTTAAAGGGATAAGTGCGAACTTTTATATATGAAAATATACATTTAGTATGTAAAAATAAACATTTCGTCAAAATGAACTCATAATATTTGCATAATAACTACCTGCTTTAGTATATTTGCATCAAGTTCATCTGTCAGTTGATAGAAGGAAATCGAAGAACGCAAGCCTTGATGCTCTGCGTTTTTTGCGTTTAATACACTTTGCTTAATTTCCGCTTATACTTTTTTATAAATTTATCTCTTTGTGCATCTTTTCCTCTGATGTGATATGCGGTTAACAAATAATATTCATCGAGGTGTTTTAAAGGTTCTAAAACAACAACATATTTTTCATCTTTATCATAAATATATGTTCTAATTCCTTCGGGTTCATCAACTGAAAAAATTAACATATTATCTTTTTTCGATTTGTCAATGTGATATTTAACCCAATGCAAACGAGATGAGCGATGTATGTCGAATTCTCTTTTTCTTGTTTCTTTGTCAACAATTTCGGTGGTTAAATGAGAAAACAATGTACTCATTTTAATTTCGCCATCCAAAGGAGTTGGTTTAATTTCTTTATTCTCAAATTTGAAATAATTGTTTGTGGCAATATCTCTATTAAAAATTCCCAATAAAGATGCTGTTCTATCTCGTTCTCCAAATGAAGTTAATTCGAGTAATTGATTATATTTTTTAAGCAGATTTAATGGCATATTATTTTAAGTCAATAAAAAACAGGTTTAATTTTTTTTCATTAAAAGTTGAACTACTTATTAATTCTTGTTTGCTGTGTTTAGCAATTTTATCAATAATACTTTTTTTAGTTAGAGAAATATTATTTTTGTTTACATTTAAATTATAAGAAATAGCCCCCATAATTAAATCTGCCAATTGCATTAATATACTTTCGTGCGAGTGAATATTCTGAACATTATTAAAAACACCATATTTAATATTTAGTATATCACGTAATTTTTGCACCTTAATGGCACTCAAAGTGTCTTTTATATCAAAATAAACATTGTATTTATACTCACTATTTTTTTTGTGATTTAATAATTGATAGTACATTTTATAATAAAATGCGTCATAATCATCAGTGTTTATCTGAGTTTTGTCAATAATTATTGCTCTAAATCGCAGGTCGGTATCGAAAAAATAATCAATTAAATCTATATAAAATTGTTTTTTAGAAGGGGAAGCATTTATCCATTTAATTTCAGCATTAAACTTGTGCTTATCTTTTAATTCATTTATTCGTTCGGTATGCCGTTTAACTTGGTTATATGCACAACTTACACTGCCCAAAAGCATAAATTTTTTGTGGTCATTTTGAATATGACAACTTTCATCACAATAAATATTAAATGTTTTACTCATAACTATTCTTTTTTTAACAAAACATACTCTGCAACAAGCCTTTTTTCCATTGTTCCAATTTGGTTATTTTATTTTCGGCATTGCTTATTTTTTCATCAAGTGCTGATAGAAAATTGGCGATTTTGGTTTGCTCGGATAGGCAAGGAAGATTGATTAACAAACTTCTAACTACGCTTAAAGATAGAAACTTCTGTGTTCCTCCTGTATTTTGTTCAAAAAATTGTTGAGTGATTGAACCCCCTTTTAGAAAATGAATTAAATATATATTTAGCAAACCTTTCTTTTCTTTAATTAATGCGACGTTTTTTATTGCAAATCCATCGTTTTTAACTAAAACAGGATTTCCAATTGTTCCAATCATTCCAAATAAAATATCATTTATATTTACTTTAGAACGTTCGTTTATTTTTTTATAATCTTTTTCACTTATATAACTAACGTTTTCAAAGTCAATATTTCCATTTTTCAACAAGTTTTTGGATGTTATAAAAGGATAACCTTTTTCGATATATTTTTGAGAGTCGTGAGTTCCATCTCTTACATCAGAAACTTCCCCCAGCTTTTTTTCTTCCCAATCTTCAAAATCGTTACCATTATCATCTTTAAATCTCAATTTTTGTGAGAAAATTTGTTGCATTATACCATTTTTGTATTGCGATAAAAGTTCTTTTTTTCGTTTTAATTGTGTGAGTTTTTCGTCAACTGCTGTGAGAAATGTTGCTATTTTGGTTTGTTCGGGAAGTGATGGAATGTTAACAGGAATTTTATATATTGTTGAACCACTTAAACTTGGAACTCCCGATGCTTCGTTATATAAATACCAATTTATCGTTTCAAATTTATAAAACAACCATTTTGGAAAAGTATTTTGGAAAATATCGGTATAAAATAATGTATCGACTGTCCAAAAAGGAGTATCCATATATTTTGGTTTATCAATAGTTCCTTTTCTGCCAATTAATACAGAAGGTTTATCAAATAAAAAGGAATTTGTTCTTCCCATTTCTCCTCCTGTTCCTAAAATTGGATATTTACCATTATCACAAATAACCTGTTTTTGGTCTTTCCCATATTTTATTTGAAGCAAATCTTCAATTTTTTTATTTTCCCACGCATCAAAAAATTCAGAAAACCGCAATTTTGGTATTTGGTTGTTTGTTGTCATTTTTGTTTTATTTGTTTTTTTTCTGTAGAGACAAGGCATGCCTTGTCTTTACGGACGTAATACGTACGATTAAAATACGTTTCGTGTCAATTATAATGATTTGTATATATTCGTTTACAATTTGTTTTAAATAATTTTTTATTTTTCCACGCATCAGAAAATTCAGGAAACCGTAATTTTGGTATTTGGTTGTTTTGGTTCATTGGTTTTGTTTTTTTGTTTGATTATTCGGTTGGTTGATTGGTGGTGGTGGCATTGGTGGTGGTAGAGACAAGGCATGCCTTGTCTCTACGTTGGCAACGCCCGATACGTTGGCAACAACGGTTGAATTAAAAAATTTATCGTCGGTCCAATTTAATGGATTATTGTAAATGTAATGTTGAATTTTTTCAAATGATTTCGCATCACGAACAATATGGTCGTGAAAACGTGTTTGCCACGCAAAATCAAAACCCAATCGGTTTGCGTGTTTTGTAACCGCCGATTTGTACGCACCAACAATTGATGATAATGAATTTTTTCCTTGATTTTGAAATCGCATTTGTCCAATTGTTTGGGTCTGTAGAGACAAGGCATGCCTTGTCTCTACGTTGGAACCATCGGAAATATCATTATTAAAAATTAAAATTCCATGCACATGGTTTGGCATAACAACAAATTCGCCCAATTCGATATTTTCAGAATGATTATTGATTTCGAACCATAAAACATTTGCCAATAAACCAACATTCGATAATTCCATTTTTTGATTTACGATTTTACCAAAATAATTATCTCTATTTTTTGTACAAATGGTTACAAAATATGCAGCATTCCATCTATAATCCCAATTTTGCAATCTTGCAGAAGCAATTCGATATTTATGTTGAAATTTATCGGTCATAAATATTTCTAAAATATTTAAAATGGTGTCGAAATATTTAATTGTTTGCAGAAATCGGCAATTGTTTTGTCGGTTGCAATCAGTTGTTTGTCGAGGGTAATAATTTCGGCACAAATTGCTTCCAAATTTATTGTTTCTTCGGCTTCAAATGTATCAACATAACGTGGAATGTTTAGGTTGTAATCGTTCTGTTTTACTTCAGCAATTTGTGCAACGTACGAATATTTTTCTTCGGTTTTTCGTTCACGATAAGTTTCAATAATTTTATCAATATCATCTTCACGCAAAACGTTTTGGTTTTTAACTTTCTCGAAATTATTACTTGCATCAATAAACAAAATATTATTTGGTTGTTCTCTACACTTTTTGAAAACCAAAATGCAAGTTGGAATTGACGTTCCATAAAAAATATTTGCAGGTAAACCAATAACTGCATCGAGATAATTTCTATCTTCAATTAAATATTGGCGAATATGACCTTCTGCTCCGCCACGAAACAACACTCCGTGAGGCAACACAATTGCCATTGTTCCGTTTTCGGCTAATTGGTAAATCATATGTTGCACAAAAGCAAAATCGGCTTTACTGCTTTGGGCAAGTTTTCCGTATTGGCTAAATCTATCGTCGCCCATAAACAGCGGATTTGCACTCCAATTTGCCGAAAATGGCGGATTTGCAACTATTGCTTCAAAACGTTCGTTCAAATGTTGTGGATGTTCTAAAGTATCTTCTTGTTTGATGTCGAATTTTCGATAATGAACATCGTGCAAAATCATATTCATTCGAGCCAAATTGTAAGTTGTTCGGTTTAGTTCTTGTCCGCTAAAACTCGAAACACTTTCAACTTCTTTTGCAACTCGCAACAACAACGAACCTGAACCGCAAGTTGGGTCGTAAACCGATTTAAGTTTGGTTTTTCCAACGGTTACTAATTTTGCTAAAATTTTTGAAACTTCTTGCGGAGTATAAAATTCTCCTGCTTTTTTTCCTGCACCTGATGCGAATTGCCCAATAAGATATTCGTAAGCATCGCCCAACACATCAATTTCGGTGTTTTGAAGTTGAAAATCAATTTTATCGAGATGAGCCAAAACTTTTGAAATCAAGGTGTTTTTTTGTTCTTCGGTTTTTCCAAGTTTGGTAGATGTTAGGTCTAAATCTTCAAACAAATTATCGAAATCATCTTCACTATCAGTTCCCATCGTGCTTTGCTCAATTGACGTAAGAATTTTTTTCAAATCTTGAAGAATAAAATTGCTTTGAACTTCGGCATTTTCGTCAACAACATTTGCGTTTCCACGTTTTGCAACTTCGCTAAACAATTCGGAAGGTTTCAAATAGTAACCCAATTTGCCTAATGCTTCTTCTTTTATTGCTTCGAGAATTTTTTTCCCATCGGCTGAATTTTCATCAATGCTCATATACGTAATTCCATCTTCTTTAAGGATTTCATCAGCATAAATGTGCATTTTTTCGGACAAATATTTGTAAAAAATGAAGCCAAGAATATAATCACGAAACTCATCGGCATCCATCTTGCCACGTAGTGTGTCGGCTATATTCCAAAGTTGTTGTTGTAGTTGCTTTTTTTGCTCGTCTGACATATGAAGATTTTATTTGTAAAACTCCTAAATTAGATAATTTAACGTAGCCGTACAAAAATCTTTTTTGTTTGTCAATTGGGAGAGAGAAAATTGTGCTAATAATCAAAAGGAATGCATGAATTAACCAAAGAATATTAAATAATCTCTTTAAATCATTAGTTCGGTTAATTTTTGTATGTCTCTGATTTTAAGAACTTTGCCAAAGTTTGAATGGGTTGAGATGTTGCTGATTATCAACATGATATACTTTGTTTAAAATCAACTTTGGCAAAGTTGAACGAACTATAGTTAAATGATACAAGCTTTAATTCGGAATCAAAAATTACTACTTGAATAACATTTTTATTACTGTTTTTTGGCAATGCGACACTGAAACGAAATAGAATTATCTAAGACAAGTTTATTGATAAAAAGTGCTGAAATAGGAGCACAAAAATTTAACATAAATATTCTTTTATTCTCCTTTCTGTTCAGCCAGAAATCGTAAAATGTTTTCAAATTCTTCAATTTTTTGTGACCTTTCATTAGCATTGATAAAAGCCAATCTTTGTCTAACACAAATGTTAAATAAAAAGTGGCTTAAACAAAGCAATTATATAAAATTAAATTAATTTTGTCAGCAATTCGCAAAGGGTTATTCCTTAGCACCTTATTTTAGTAATTCAATCAAAAATGGTAATAAAAGAGAATTTAATTAAGCTTTTCGAAGAATGGTCAGACGAGAAAATAATTCATGTCAGCGAGCTTCCTCAACACGGTTCGTATCGTCAATATTTCAGATTACACAGTAAAACAAAAAATGTTATTGGTGTATATAATGCCGACATTAAAGAGAATGATGCTTTTTTAGATTTCTCCGATAAGTTCTTCTTTTTGGGTTTAAAAGTCCCTCAAGTCTATATTGTAAATGAAAGCAAAGAATTTTACATTTTGGAAGATTTGGGAGATGTTACCTTGTTCCAATACATTACCGAAGAGCGAAAAAAGAATGGTTTTTCCGATGAGATTGTTGCAGTTTACCAAAAAGTTTTGCGAGAACTGCCCAAATTTCAAGTTTTAGCAGCCAATAAAATTAATTATGGAAAATGTTATCCTCGCGATAAGTTCGACAAACAGTCGATGATGTGGGATTTAAACTATTTCAAATATTATTTTTTGAAATTAGCTAAAGTTCCTTTCGATGAACAGTTGTTAGAAGAAGATTTTCAAGCATTTTCTGAATATTTATTAAAAACAAATTGTGATTATTTCTTGTATCGCGATTTTCAGTCTAGAAACATCATGCTGAAAGACGATAAGGTTTACTTTATCGACTACCAAGGTGGAAGAAAAGGTGCTTTACAATACGATGTAGCCTCCTTGCTTTATGATGCAAAAGCGGTTATCCCTCAGGAAATTAGGAATGAATTATTGGAGTATTACATTAATTCTTTATCGAAACTTACCGAGGTTAAAAAAGACGAATTTAAAAGTTTTTATTACGGATATGTAATTATTCGAATTCTTCAAGCCATGGGAGCCTACGGTTTTAGGGGATTTTACGAAAAACGCGAACATTTCTTACAAAGTATTCCTTACGCATTAGAAAATTTATCGTGGATAATTGAGAATATCCAACTTGGAATTGATATTCCTCATTTGTGGCAAGTTTTAAAAGGGCTAACAGAATCGGAGGAATTAAAAAAATATTCCTTAAACAAAAACATTAAAAATAATTTATTGGTAAGCATCAACAGTTTTTCGTATCGACGTGGAATTCCTGCCGATGAAACTGGAAATGGAGGTGGTTTTGTTTTCGATTGTCGTTCGCTTAACAACCCGGGTCGTTTAGATAAATACAAAAATTTGACAGGAAAAGACCAAAAAGTGATTGATTTTTTCAAAGACGACTCGATGATGGAAACATTTAACAACAATGTTTTTGAAATGGTAAAGACTTCAGTTGAAAAATATATGGAGCGCGGTTTTACACATTTGATGATAAATTTTGGCTGCACTGGTGGTCAACATCGCTCGGTTTATTGTGCCGAAAAACTTTTTGCAAAATTAAAAAGCACATACAATATTCAAGTGGCTATTGTACACACTGAAAGAGAGTTTGATAATTTGATTTAAATTAAAAATTTAATGATAATTGAAGAGCTTTTGGCTGAAAGCTTCTTCGGTGGTAAATTGAAAGTCCGTGAGCCATTATTTTTTTAATGTGTGTGTCAGTTGGATAGCCTTTGTTTTGTTGCCACTCGTAAATCGGAAATTCGCAGCTGAGATTTACCATATAATCGTCGCGAAAAGTTTTTGCCAATATCGAAGCCGCAGCAATTGCTGAGTATTTTCCATCTCCTTTAATAATGCAAACATGTTCAATATTTTTGTAGGGTTTAAATCTATTTCCGTCGATAAGCAATAAATTGGGTTCGATTTTCAACAAGTCAACGGCTTTGTGCATGGCTAAAATAGAAGCATTTAGAATATTTATTTCGTCTATTTTATGGTTGTCAATTTGCTGAACCGACCAAGCTAAAGCATCTTTAATAATTATATCTCGAAGTAAATATCTTTTTTTTTCGCTTAATTTTTTTGAATCGTTAAGCATTTCGTTTTTGAAATTGGCAGGAAGAATAACTGCTGCTGCGAATACTGGACCCGCTAAGCAACCTCTCCCAGCCTCATCGCAACCAGCTTCGATTTTACCGTTTTCGTAATATGATTTAAGCATTATTATCCCAATTTGTATTTCATTTCACAGAATTTTTTTATTGGTATTCTGAAATAATACCAATTCTATTTCCATATGACACATATGTGATTTTTCAGATTCCCTTTTATAAGGGAATGCACCTCAAAAAATTACCACATACCCGCAAAAGCGGGTATCTTATTTTTAAATTGTGTCGGTCACATTGAATCGTAATAGGTATAACATAAACAATCAACTGTACTAAAACAAGTCGTAGTTAAGGGTTTATTTTTACTAAGTTACTCTTCTTTGATTAGAGTCTAAGTCTTAATATTAGCTTTTTCTTTTGCCATTTTCATTTATCTTATAAACGAAAGATTTCAAAGTTTTCTTTGCCGATTACTGAGCTAAGGTAAATTTCACGCTAACTCCAAAGTTGGTTGTTGATGTTTTATACGAAGTTTGAATGATAGGGTCGGAAAGTACATAATCGAAAAACACTCGTAAATTAAATCGCTCGCTTAAAACATAATCTGCCGAATTTTTCAACGAAACCTGTAACTGTCCTGAAGTTGGCTGGTGAATGGTCTCTTCAATTTTATGGGTAACCATTACATTATCTTTAAACGACAAGTCGCAACGAACATTTAAGTCGCTTTTATATTGTTTTTTGTTTCCTCCCGAAGAAATGTATATTTCTACATCTTTAATTCTATAACCTAAACCGACAACAAATTCGGTGGATTTCATTTCCGAAATTTGGCTGTTTGACAAACTCATGGTAATATTTCTCGATTTTTTAAGTTCAACTTTCGACATTAAACTGTTTGTCCAAGTTAAATCTAAACTTACAAGTGGGCTAAACTGTTCGTTAATTGAAACCGAACTCACATCACGATACGAAATGAAATTATCTTCCAAATCGCGAACGTAGCTCAATCCGTCGTCAGACTCTTCGTTGTAATCGAGATTGCTGGTAAAAGAACCAACGTTGTACGACGATCGATACGAGTGGCGAATATTTGCCGATTTAATATATTTTTTAACGAACGAAATGTTGTTTAAACCATTATATGTAAAGTTCCAATTAGGTCGCATCTGCGTAAATTCGGGAAAAATTGTTAATGGCATTGTTTCAACATTAAAATTCGTGTATGCAGCCAAAAAGGCAATGCTCATTACTTCTTGCGAACTGCTGCTGTATCCATCAGGAAAACCATCTTCGTCGACAACGTCGGGGTTATAAGTCGAATTTTCAACATCGGCTCGTTGTTGGGCTAATCGCTGTGCAATAATAATTCGATTATCCATGAATTTTTCAAATGCTTCGGTTGTATAACTACCATCTTTGCCAATTTTGTCGAAAGCGGTGTTCCACGAAATTACCGACATGCTGAAAGTTCCTTTTTGCATAGTGCTGTAAGGTGCAAATACGTTGTTTGCATCGGCATAATAATATTCACTTTTGTTTATCGAAGTGCTATGGTCGGTTGTAATATCAAGTCGAAAACTTTTGAATGGTTCAAACGTAACTTTTCCTCTAATATTGGTGGCATTGGTCATAGCAAATGCGGCATTAAGAGCCGAATCGTTGGTTAGCCAGCCGTTACGGACAGCATATCGAGCAAAATCTTCGTCTTGAAATCCTGAAATGAATTTAAATCCAGGAGCCCAGCTATTCGAGAACATATTTCCATACATATCGTAATCGGGAGTAAAATTTTCTCCTCCCATAATGCGTGCTTGTGGCATAAATCCAGGCAAATAGGAGCCTTTGTTGCCGGAATATGTTACGTTTACATTCTTGATTCCTGTCGCTATAGTCAACACATTGTCGGCTATAATTTTGAATATACTTTCGGCATCGTCTTTGGTTCCAGTAATCACTATCCTTACATCTTCAAATTCAAGTTTCGATGTAAATCGAATCTTTTTATCGTTCACAATTTCGGTTGTTCCTTCGATTGGCGAGCCTTTGTTGCTATATGCTTTAACCTCTACATCTTCGGTTTTAAGATTGTGGTTTATGGTTTTTGCAATCTCTGGTTTAAGCCTTAAACCCTTTTCTTCGTAAGTAACTTTCTTTGTTTTCTTTTCTTTTTTCGACGACTTCCCTTTTTGATTTTCTTGTTCAAGTGTTTTCAAATACTTTACTTTATTGTAAAGATTTTTCATGTTTAAGGTTCCACTTATCTGAGTCGTATTCGAGTTTTTGATGGTATTTCCTAATTTTATAGTAGTATCTGCTGTAA
Source organism: Bacteroidetes bacterium GWF2_33_38 (assembly GCA_001769505.1). Lineage (GTDB taxonomy): Bacteria > Bacteroidota > Bacteroidia > Bacteroidales > GWF2-33-38 > GWF2-33-38. Next base: position 25,858 of record MEOF01000047.1, on the reverse strand, counting down.
TAGGACTTGCTATCCAATCGTAATTTCCTCCATATCGAAGCGATGCCGAAACCCAATTTAGAATAGGAATTTTGTTAATAGGAATGGTATATGAAACATTAAAAGTATGGTGATATTGCGTATTTCTCCCCATATTTCCTAAGTTCATAAGAACAGTATCTTTCCAATTTTTATAAAAATCCATACTGTCTTTGTTTACGATTCCATATGGTTCGTCGATTCGTGCTTGATTTGTTGCCGAAAAATCGAATTGTAGCGATTTGGTAATGTTGTATTTTAAATCGTAATAACGATTAAACAGAAAGTTTTGATTAAAGTATGGGTCAATAGCTACGTCGGTTCCTAGTTGACGTAATTGTGTTTCGTTGTAAAATCGATTTAAATCAGTACGCACCGATAACTGCAGAGGCGAATAATAGAAGTTAAAATCTTTGATAAGACGAAAGGCGTTCGATTTAAATAATTTCGATTTTTCGAAAGGCTTAACCTCTTTTGGCGTTGTCGAAAAATTATAAACAAGCCCACCTCTGAAATTTTTTGTTATATTTCTTTCGGTACTTATGTTTTGTAAAAATATTTCGCTGTACGAATAGTTTAGGGCAAAATTTGACACATCCCATAAATGTGGTTTTGTGCCAACTTTTCCAACTTTTACATTCGTAAAGTTTAAACTTTTACGCAGGGTTAAATCTCGTGCTCGTGCTTTTATTTCTTCTCTCTCGTCGTCGGTTGCAGCTGCATTTAAGGTTTCTTCGAATGGAATATCGGGGTCGAGCGGGTCGTATTGCGGATTTTTTACACCATGCGAATAACCTACGTACATAGGAATGCTCACAGCAGCTTTTTCGGGAAAGAATTTTCCTAATTCAACATTTGAAGAAACATCTAATTGATTGATTTCTTCTTTGTTTCTTTCGCTAACTTTTTTCTCAATACTTCCAAATCCGGGTTTCATCGTACTTCCAGATAGTGTAACGGTTGCAAAGTCGGCAAGTTTTGTGGTTACACGAGCATTTGCCGCCCAGCCGCCTCGTTCGTCGAATTCGGTTAATCGAAGTTCGTTCATCCAAATTTCGGCACATTTTTCGAGTCCGTCGTCAGCAGGCAAATTATTGTTCAATTTACTTCGGTTTCTAATCCCGATTAAAACGGTGCGTATATTACTTAAATTTGGATTTCCCGATATGCTTATCTTGTTGTTTCCATCGTAATCAGTATATAAAGTATTGTACGATACCGTTGAGCCTTCGGCACGCATGGCTTCGTTTCGAGCAAGTTTTAAATTTTGAAATAATTCGAATTCAAAATCCATCATGTTTTCTTGAGGCCATACTTTGTATCTATCTGGACTGTCATCTTCTCCATTATAATAACTTCCGGGAGCGGTAACCCTCAAAGGAACTTCATATTCGTAAAAATTATCTTGATAATCAGACCCGATTCGAATAAATGCACACAAATCATTATCGTTTAGCACTTCGTTTTCGACAGCTTCGGCATGAATAAACATTTGCAATCGTTTATATTGTCTTACATCAAGAACAACGTTTTTGTAAGCTGCCTTTGCATTTCCATCGCCTAAGTTGCATACTTTTAATACAATTGCCTGCTCATTTAATTCGCGAAGTTGCGGATTGGTTGGGTCAATAACTCTTGTGATACCTGGAGGTAATACATAGTTAACTGGTATTTTTTTTCCGTTTTCTTCAATATTAACTGATGAAATATCGAAAGCCGCTTCGGTTATTTCTGGAATTGAAAGACCTGATGCTCCTTCGTTAAACGATTCGGTATATTTTCTCCAATCGCCACGAACAAGGTTTAGTTTTGCTAAACGAACAATGATTGAATCTTCGAAATTTCGCATAAACATACGAACAAAACGAATCGACTTGAAATCGGAGATGTCTCCAACCACTTTTTCGTATTCAGTAATAGGAACTTTAAATTGGTACCAAGAAACAGTTCCTTGCGTATTATTTTCAAATGTAACAGTGTAATCTAATTTATCGGTAATAAAATTCTGTCCAACTTCCATATAATCAGGATGTAGGTAAAGCCTATATTGAAAGTAACTTTCGGCCTCACTCAAAGTATTGTCTCGATTAATATCTTCGGCATCGGGGGTAATTGTTCCAGTTGTTTGATAATCTTCAGTTGTCTGACTAGCGGTTGGCGAGTTTCCTTCGGGTAAATTATATTTTTTGTAACGCTCAATAATTCCAAGTTCCTGTTGATCATAATCAGAACCTTTGAAATAGTGAAAATTATCTGATGATGGGTCTTCTGCTGCTTTTTGAAATGCCAATGAACCTATTCCAAAAACCGAAGCGATTGAGTCTAAATAAGGGAATGTTCCGTTTTGACCAAAAAATACGGTCTCATCCTCGTCTCTTAATCCGTCGAAACCTACGTCTTGGTATATTCGTGAATTTTCTTCAGCGTCGAAAGCATTTACAATTGATTGCACAATCGGAACTCGTCCCCAATTTGTGGTATCAATAGGATTGTCGGTTGTGGGAGTAGGAAGTCCATTTTCGAAAAATTTTCGCGAATCTTTCAACACATCTTCCGAAACGTTTCCAAGATTTATGTAAAATTCTCCGCCAGAATGCAGGGTATCGTAAACAAATGGATCCATCATCCAAAATTCGATGTACTCAATATTTGCTTCTTCAAAATCATTGGTTTCCAAACTTCTCATGATTCCTCCCCAGCGAGTTTTTGGTTGACGGAGTTTTCCATTTTCGTCGATTCCTTCTGAATAATCGTTTGGTAAAATGTCGTAATTGTATGGACCTTTTTCTTCGGGATAATATGCTAAGTTTAGTACAGCTATGTTTTGTGGGATATTATTTTCGGGGTCTTTATTCGGTGCAATTTCTTTTTCATACACTTCTCGAACAAAGTGGTTCGATTGTAAATCGGGATTCGATTTTATATGTGCTGGAGTTGCAGAGTTGTTTCTTAAAAACAAAGGGTCGATCGAATACCAAGCAAATTTAGCTCTGTTAAAGCCGTATTCTAATGAGTTAATCAGCGAACCTTCAGGAAATAAATCGGATTGATGTTGAGGAGTACTCGCCATTATCCAGCCTGAATACGATTTAATGTCAATGGTTGTTTTTGTTCCTTCAAAATCATCAATGTATGATATTCCTGCTTTTTCAACGGCACTGGAATGTCCTGGAATTAAATGGGCAAATTCGCCGGTTGCTGTAATGGTCGAGGTTTCTTTGGTATCGATAAATGGAATCATATCAACCAACTTGGTCAGAATCGGAACTTCGGTTCGATAAGTTCCATCAAGCCCCCAAATGGTATTTGAAATAGGCTCGTCGCCAATGCTTACTTTTTGAGTCATTGGTCGTTCGGTTAAATTTAAAACGGTTCCGCCAATACTGAAATCGTTTGAAACTTTATATGCAAAGTGCGAGCCTACAAGAGTTTTACTCTGCATAGCAAAAAGCGAATTGCTTTCTAGCGAAATTTTTATAGGAGTTCCCGATTCTAAAAGTCCTTTGTTTGTTATTTTTACTCTTCCGAGGGTGTAATCGACCGTGTAATCTTGATTTTCGGTAAGTGGACGACCTCCCGCCGTAACGACTACAGAACCTTGCGGAACATTAAGTGCGTTTAACGAGATTTCAGAACTCGCTGATGAGGAATATTTTCCGGTAAGGAAAAATTTGTTTTTTTCGGCTATTTGCCTTGCTCTGCTTTGTGTTGAGTCGTATAATTCTTCAAATACATATTTGTCGGCAATGCCATCGTCTCCAATTTGATTTCTCAAATATTCGCCAAAAGGTTCAATAACTGGAAATATGATTCGCCCATTTGATGTATTAACCGTAAATCCATCAACAAAGTCAAACAATCCGTCGGGTTGTGGGTCATTTTGCTGGTTTAATCTATCTAAATTTAACACCCTTAATAAAACTTTCCCATTTATGCTTCCTTCTGGAATATAATTAATCGCTTTTCCTGTCTTGTCGTTTTGATACATTACATTTAACTCAAATCCTTCTTGTTCGACTTGATATGCACCAATTGCATAAATATTTTTCATCATCAAACGCCAATTGGGATAACTTGGTTTTAACGAAGTTCCTCTAATTAATTTTAAGATTAAGGCTTCGGGAGCAACAATTCCGCTGTTTGAAAATTCACCAACTTTAAAAGATTGACCTCCAATTGTATATTCATAAGCTACAGCTAGAACTTCGTCGGCATTAAGTGCTGAGTTCAATGAGATATATCCTAAAGCAGCATTTAATTTATACTCCGATGATTCTAACATTCTCGCATTTTCGATTTTCTCAAAATCTCGTCCGACATTAAGTCCAACAGGTTGAAGCGTAGAAGTTACATCATATATATTCCGGATTGCGATATAATCAGTTGTCATTTTATTATACAGGTCGTTCAAATTGTTGCTTGGATATTCCCCTGATGATGTTTGTGAAAAAATGGTGTTGGCATAAATATTATCTGATTTTTCGGCCAAGTCCATAAAGGCGACAATGTTTCTTGCTTGATCGTATTTCTGTGATTTATTTGTAACCCAAACTTCGATTTTTGTGATATTAATTCCAGAAACCACTACGGGTAAATTAGCCAAAGCTTCTTCATAGTGTTCGTAAAAATAATGCGACAAAAAGAAGTGTTTATTGGCTTCATAATCATCGACCTCAACTTCGAAAAAATTTGTTTGTGCTCCGCCTTCAACCTCAATAACTTGTGTTTTTCCTTTTTGTTGAGAGAAAACACTGGTAACGGTCATTTTTCCAAATTGCAATTCGGTTTTGATACCAAACAAACTTTGACTTCCTGTGATTAAGGTTCCTGTGAGAGGTAAATTAACGTCTCCAGCTTCTATTTTTTTAATTATTTCGTCTTCCTTGCCATCGTATGAAAGATTCATTTTGTTTTCGAAATCAAAAGTTGCTTCAGTGTTATAATTGGTGCTTAATTTCATTTTATCACCAATTTGACCGGTAACATTCATTTGTATTTTTTCTTGAAAATCAAAAGTTGTTGTTCGACGTTCTTTTTCGGCTATTCTAGGGTTGTCGATGTTGTTTATTTTAATTCCAAATTCAAGCTCGGCTGAACCTTGTGGTTTAATATCAATGGTGTTGCTTCCAAAAATATTTCCCAACACTTCGCCTGGAACATTTATTTTAGGAATAAAAGATGTTTTTTGTTGCGAACTTTCGCCTTTCGCTTTTTGTTGCCAATATTTTTGAATTGAACGATTAAAGTCATAATCTTTATATTCTTCAAAAGACATTGCTTGGGGTTGTCGATAGTTGAAATCGCCTATTTTATTTGTAAAAACATATTCGTTTGATTCTGGATTATATTCTACATCAGTACTAATGTTCGATGGATTTTCCATGTACAACTTCGATTGAGAGTTGTTTTCGTAAGGATTTCCGTCGGTATCGTCGAATTCGTATGGTAAATCGGTTTTTGTAGTATCGGGTGGTGCAATTGGTTTTTCGATAAGATTAAAACCATGTTTCGAAGCACTTGAACTCCAAACAAAACCTCCGAGTGAGGCTATTAAAACTATAGCAAATATGTTTCTAAAAATATTCTTCAATCGTAATGAATTTTTATAACCGCTTAAGGACTTCCTTAATCAGTTCTTCAACCGACATATCGGATTTTTCTTTTAGCACTTTATCAACTAGTTTTTCTGATTCTTTTTTGTTAAACCCCAGCATAACTAATGCAGATAACGATTCTTCTTTAATTGTATTGTTTAGCGTTGCAAAAATATTATTATCTGTATCGGATTTTCCAACTTTATCTTTCAAATCTACAATAACACGTTGAGCTGTCTTTATGCCAATTCCCTTAATTTTATTAAAGGTTTCGACTTCGTTTTGCAAAATTGATTTTTCGACTTCATAAGCCGTCATCGACGATAAAATCATACGAGCAGTATTTGCTCCAATGCCTGAAACGGAAATCAATAAACGAAAAACTTCACGTTCTTTTTTATTTTCGAAGCCAAAAAGAACATGTGCATCTTCTCGAATTACTTCGTGAATATAAAGTTTACAGGTTTTTTTATCATTAATCAGCGAAAAAGTGTTAAGTGAAACATTAATCGAATACCCAATGTTTGAAGCCTCAACAACAACATTTGTGGGTGTAATTTCATGTATTTCGCCTTTTATATATTCAATCATACTATTTTGTAATAAAGGCGACTAAGTTACATAAAAAATGAATATTGAAAAATATGTATTTGTTTAAAGCAAAAAGTTTTAAAAATTAACATCGCAGGAACGGCAAATACCTTGTAAAAAGCAATCAGTAATTGGGGATTGGTAAATGAAATTCAATAATTAGCACATTAGCATATTCATAAATTTCATAATATTTCTGTTTCTTATCGGGATATTTAAAATATCTTTGTACTGATATTTTACATAAAATGGAAACGATAAGCAGTACAAATAATCCGAAGATAAAAAACATTGTAAAACTTCAAAAATCATCGGAGCGTAAAGCTCAAAACCTGATAATAATTGAAGGGCTCCGAGAGTTGAAACATGCCTTGGAGGCCAATTTTGAAATAATACAAGTTTATTATTGTCCCAGTGTTGCTAAGCATGAAGTGCTAGAAGAAATATCAAAATTAACGACAATACAAGTTTACGAGTTAAGTCCTGATGTTTTTGAAAAAATTTCGTATCGTGAAAATTTTGATGGAATTGTTTCAATAGCAATTCCTAAATATAAATCATTCAACGATATAAAAATAAATAGCACAGCTTTATTTATTGTACTTGAATCAGTCGAGAAACCAGGAAATCTAGGGGCGATTTTACGTACTGCCGAAGCAGCAAATGTTGATGCATTGCTTTTGTGTGATCAACAAACCGATTTATTTAATCCCAATGTAATACGTTCGAGTGTTGGCTGCGTTTTTAAAGTTCCTACCATCATTTGTACAAAAAATGAAGCTATTGAGTTTGCAAGAGCCAACAACATAAAAACCTTTGCTGCAGCCTTATCGGCAAACAAATTTTATCACGAAATGAATTACCAACAACCGTCGGCAATTGTTCTTGGAAGCGAAGCATATGGGCTTACCGATGAGATGCTTTCGCTTTGCGATGAACAAATAAAAATACCTATGCTTGGCGAACACGATTCGTTAAACGTTTCGGTATCGGCAGCAATTTTAACATTTGAAGCAAAACGCCAACAAGGATTTAAATAAGATATGAATACTCAATTCATAAATAAAATATTTACCATAAAATCCGAAGCTGAATTTTCAAGTATTGCTTTAGATATATTTAATTATCAGCTTGAAAATAATATAATTTATAAAAAATATATTGATTCATTAGGATTGGAAAAGTCGAAAATTAAAACCCTTGACCAAATTCCTTTTCTTCCTATTTCTTTTTTTAAAACACATAAAATTTATTCTTCTCGTTCCGACGTTAAAACAATTTTCGAAAGTAGCGGAACTACTTCTCAAAACAAAAGTAAGCATTATGTTGCTGAAACCGATGTTTATGAGCATAGTTTTGTAGCTGGATTCGAAAAAACGTATGGAAATATTGCTGATTTTACAATTCTTGCTTTACTGCCGTCTTATCTCGAAAAAGGTAATTCCTCTCTAGTTTTTATGGTTAAAAAGCTTATCGAGTTATCGAAAGACAGCGATAGCGGATTCTTTTTGCACAATTACGACGAATTGGTTAAAAAGTTAAACCTCTGCGAAAAAAGACAAAAAAAATACGTTCTTATAGGAGTAAGTTATGCTTTGCTCGATTTAATCGAAAATTATTCACTTTCTATACCGAATGCAATTGTAATGGAAACCGGAGGAATGAAGGGAAGAAGAAAAGAATTGACAAAATCCGAATTACACCAAATTTTACAAATAGGATTTAATGTTAAAGAAATTCATTCAGAATATGGTATGACTGAACTTTTGAGTCAGGCATATTCAGCGGGTAATGGAATTTTTCGATTTCCGACTTGGGCAAAAGTTGTAATTCGCGATTTGTACGACCCGTTCTGTTACAATAGAACCCCATCGGGAGGGATAAATATTATCGACTTAGCAAATGTATATTCATGCTCATTCATCGAAACACAAGATATCGGTAAATTGTATGCCGATAGTAGTTTTGAAGTATTGGGACGAATTGACAACTCCGAAATTCGTGGCTGTAACTTAATGGTTGCCGATTAAGCTTTACAATCAACAATGGCTTCGTTTACGTTTATTATATGGTCGCCAAGTTTTTCACAGAGCGAAATGATTGTGTTGTAAACAATTCCTTCTTCATACGTGTAAACCTTATCTTTTATACTATCAAGGTGCTCCGCTTTTAACTCGTCGCGATATTTGTTAATCATACTTTCAATCTCAATCGCTTTATTAATCGTAACATCTGTATATTCAACATCAAGATTTTTATTCATTTCGACCAAGGCTAAATCAACTAAGTTTAACATTCGTTTTACGTTCTCAATCATGATAGGCGAAAACTCCATTTTTTCGGTGCGTTTTTTATCTAAATTGAGCCCTAAATTGTAAAAAATATCAGCAATACTTTCGATTTCATCAACGATTCGAAGCATTGATTTAATTCGAATAGCTCCCGTTCCACTTAATCCGGACTCCGAAACTTTTGTTAAATAATTGGCAATCTCTATTTCCATTCGGTCAATTATATCCTCGTATTTTGCCAAACGTTCTTTGATTTCGGAAAATTGTTTTGTTTTAATTTCATCGTTCAACATTTCGTTAATGAAAGGAAGCATCCTCGTAGCTCGTTTTGCCACTACCGCAATTTCTCTTCGAGCTTGTAAAATTGAAAGTTCTGATGTAGATAGTATTCCTGTACTGATAAATTTTAACCTATACTCTTCGTCAAATCCTTTTTTCTGAGGAGCTAACCAAGTAACCGTTTTTACAATTAACGGAACAAACCAAATAAGAGCAACAACATTCGACAAATTAAAAATAGTATGAAACATAGATAAGGCTACTGGAATTGCATTCACATCTTCAAACGGAGATGCTGAGCCCGATTGAACCATTAAATACGAAATCCCCTGTAAAAAATATTGAAATACAACCAGCATCCAAATAACTCCGAAAATATTAAAAATGGAATGAGCCAAAGCGGCTCTTTTTGCCGAAACATTTGCCATTAATGCGGCTAAATTAGCGGTAATGGTAGTTCCAATATTTTCTCCCAAAACCATTGCAGCTCCTAGTTCAAAAGGAATCCAGCCATTATTACACATAACCAACGTTAGGGCAACCGTTGCACTCGACGATTGAATAATTAACGTTAAAATAACGCCGATAAACAAAAATATTAGTGTTGACCCAAATCCCAAATCAGTATAGTTTGATAAGAACGCTAATATATCTGGGTTGCTTTTAATGTCAGGAACAGAATCTTTTAAAAACTCCAGTCCCATAAATAAAATAGCAAACCCAATTATAAATTCGCCCCATGAATTCATTTTTGAACTTTTCGAAAATAAAAACGGAAAGCCTATTCCAATAAGAGGCAGAGCAATAACGCTTATTTTAACATTAAAGCCAAGCAATGAAACAATCCAAGCTGTTACGGTGGTACCAATATTCGCACCCATAATAACTCCAATGGATTGTGTAAGAGATAATAATCCTGCGTTCACGAAACTCACAATCATAACAGTTGTTGCAGAAGAAGACTGTATAATTCCAGTTATCAAAACTCCAGTTAAAACTCCAGTAACACGAGTTGATGTCATTACCGAAAGAATGCTTCGCATTTTATCTCCAGCAATTTTTTGCAGAGCCTCGCTCATTAGCTTCATCCCATATAAAAAAAGTCCCAATGAGCCGATTAGAGTAAGTCCGTCAAGTAAAGAATAGTTCATTTTAAATTTTGTTTTTTTTGAGCCTCTAAAACTACTAAATATTGTTAAGGATAAAAATGAAATATGTCAAAAATAATGATTTTTAAATTTTTGTTGGAGTTGAAAAAACATCATATTGTTTGGTATTCGCTCAGAATGTGTTAATTTCGTCTATTAATTTTGATGAAAATAAGCACGTTGCTTGTTTTTGCAAATAAAGATTTAGAGCGTGTCGAGGGAATTCTCGAAGCGAAAAAGACATAAGATTTAATACAATGTGTAAAATATTAGTTACCGGAGGTGCCGGTTTTATTGCAAGCGAGCTAGCTAAAAAATTATCGGATAAACCCGAAAATTTTGTTGTGATTGTAGATAATTTACTTACAGGAAATATTAAAAAAGTTCCTTCGAGTTCTCACAAGAACATAAAATTTATAAAGGCAGATGTAAACAATTACAAAGAAATTGCCGAAATAATGTTTTCGTACAAGTTCGATTATGTTTTTCATTATGCTGCAGTGGTTGGAGTTATCAGAACCTTGCAACATCCGATTAGTGTGTTGGAAGATATCGAAGGGATTAAAAATATCTTGAATTTATCGAAAAATACTGGAGTTAAACGAATTTATTATTCATCGTCGTCGGAGGTTTATGGCGAACCGGTTGAATTGCCGCAAAACGAAAACACAACACCATTAAACTCACGATTGCCTTATGCAATTGTCAAAAATGTTGGAGAAGCATTTATGCGTTCGTATTTTCAAGAATATGGATTGGAATATACAATTTTCCGATTTTTCAATACCTACGGTTCAAAACAAAGCAAAAATTTTGTTATCAGTAAATTTATGATTTCTGCGTTGAAAAATGAAGATATTTCGATTTATGGAGACGGAATGCAAACTCGAACATTCTGTTACATCGACGATAATATTGATGCTTGCTTGAATTCTTTTTACAACAATCTTTATGTTAACGATGTTGTAAATATTGGCTCATCAGACGAAATTACCATATTGGATTTAGCTCGAAAAATTATTGATGTTACGAATTCAAACTCCAAAATTATTTTTTGTCCGCCCTTAGAAGAAGGAGATATGACTCGTCGCCAGCCAGATGTTTCGAAAATGGATCAATTACTTTTAAAGCCTACTCTTAAATTAGAAGACGGCTTGAAAAAAATATTGAAAGACGGTTTGTTTGAATTAACAATATAGGCAAAAAGAAAAATGTGATAATTTGTTAATGTGATAATGTGCTAATTAAAAATTTGTTAATTGAAAATTACTAATTGCTAATTGACATTCAACTTGATGAACTTGATGAACTTTGCAAACTAAAATGTACAAAACAACAGAACTTCAACAAATAATTGACAGTGAGTTTCAAAAACTATATTTCCCAAAAAATCCTGCGGAACTCTATCAACCCATTGAATATATTTTGTCGATTGGCGGAAAACGAATTCGTCCACTTTTTACTGTTTTAGCAGCAAATTTATTTAGCGAAGATGTTCAAAATGCAATTAACCCAGCTATTGGGTTAGAAATTTTTCACAATTTCACTTTGCTTCACGACGATATAATGGACAAAGCCGATATTCGCAGAAACAAACCAACGGTTCACAAAAAATGGAACGAAAATGTTGCAATTCTTTCGGGCGATGCAATGATGATATATTCCTACGAATTTTTTATGAATTTGCCCACTGAAATTCAAATTTCGATATTTAAAACCTTCAACAAAACTGCAATTGAAGTTTGTGAAGGTCAGCAATTTGATATGAATTTCGAAAACAAAATGGAAGTTTCGGAACAAGAATATATTAAAATGATTGAACTTAAAACTTCGGTTTTAATTGCCGCTTGTTTTAAAATTGGAGCAATTTGTGGCGGAGCAAATGAAAAAGATGCCGAAAATATGTATGAATTTGGCAAAAATCTTGGTTTAGCATTTCAACTTCGCGACGATTATTTAGATTGTTTTGGAAACACCGCAGAATTTGGAAAACAAATTGGTGGCGATATTGTTGCAAACAAAAAAACATACCTTTTAATAAAAGCGTTGAATATTTCTGACAGCCAAACCAAAGCAAAAATTATTGCAGAAATCAATAAAAAAGATTTCGACAGAACCGAAAAAGTAAACACAATTTTAGAAATCTACCAACAATTAAATATTCCACAAATTACCGAAAAAAAGATTGAAGAATATTACAATTTAGCGTTTTCGTATTTCGATAAAATTTCAGTTCCAACCGAACGAAAAACGCCGATTATTGAATTTGTAAATTTGTTGAAAAATAGAAAAAGTTAATTGCTGATTTTTAAGCGAAAAAAATAAATAAAACTTAAAATTGAAAGTCCAGTTTTAATTTGAATGAAAATGCGAATAAATCAACGTTGCTCTTTTTGCTCCAATAAGTTTTGTCAATGTTTCCAAACTAGATTGTTTAATATTGGCAAGCGATTTTAGTTCGGTCATTAAAAATTCTCGAGTTTTTTCGCCAATTCCTTCAATATTGTCAAGTTCGCTTTTTGTAAGAGTGTTAGAACGTTTTAATCGGTGAAAAGTTATTCCAAATCGGTGTGCTTCGTTTCTTATGCTTTGAATTAATTTCAGTGTTTCCGATTTTTTATTCAAATACAAAGGAGTTTTGTCTTCGGGAAAATAAATTTCCTCGAGCTTTTTTGCAAGTCCCAAAATTCCTACTTTTCCGTAAATATTTAATTCTTTCAACGCCGAAACGGCCGAACTGAGTTGCCCTTTTCCACCATCGATAACGATTAATTGTGGCAATGGCTCGCTTTCGTCGAGCAGTCGTTTATATCGTCGAAAAACAATTTCTCGCATCGAGGCAAAATCGTCGATTTGAACAACCGTTTTGATGTTAAAATGCCGATAATCGGTTTTACTTGGCTTTCCGTTTTTAAACACAACGCACGATGCAACCGGATTACTTCCTTGTAGATTTGAATTATCGAAACATTCGATATGAATAGGTAACGATTTTAAATGCAAATCGGCTTTAACCACCTCTAATAGTCGTGAATTGGTCGATTTTTCACTAATTTTTTCTTGAAGTTTTAAATGTTCGATTCTGTAATATTTTGCATTTCGCAACGAGAGCTCTAGTAATTTTTTCTTATCTCCGATTTTGGGAACAATAACTTTATGATTTATAAATTCTGTATCGATTTCAAATGGAAGAATTATTTCGTCGGGAATGCTTTTAAATTTTTGCGAAATATCGATGATTGCCAACAACAAAAGTTCTTCATCAGTTTCTGAAAGTTTCTTTTTTATTTCGATATTATGAGCTTGAACAACTGAGCCTTGTGCGACTTTTAAGAAATTTACGTAGGCAAAGTCCTCATCGTTTATAATGCTGTAAACATCAACATTGTTGATAGAAGGATTAACGATAGTCGATTTACTTTGATATTTTTCGAGTGTTTCGAGTTTCTCTTTTATGCTTTGTGCTTTTTCGAATTTGTAAGCTTCTGCAAATTCTTTCATTATTTTTTTCAAAAATCCGATTACGTTGTGAATATTCCCTTTCAAAATGTCTTTTATTTCCTCAATATTGAGGTTGTATTCGGCTTCTTCTTGTTGACCAATACAAGGGGCTTTGCAGTTCCCGATGTGAAATTCCAGACAAGGTTTTATTCTATTATTTTTAATGTTTTGTTCCGATAAATTGTGTTTGCAGGTTCGCAGTTGATAGCTACTTTTTATTTGCTCGATAATGGTTTTTGCCATAAAAACACTAGTGTACGGACCAAAATAAATAGATTTGTCTTTAATTAAATTTCGAGTGTAAAAAACTCTCGGAAATCGCTCATTTTTAATACATATCCAAGGAAATGTTTTGTCGTCTTTAAGCAAAACATTGTATTGCGGTTGGTATTTTTTTATCAAATTATTTTCGAGCAACAGTGCATCTTGCTCGCTTTCAACGACAATGTATTTTATATCGAAAATTTTGCCGACAAGAATACGTGTTTTATTGTTTTCGTATTCATTTTTTTTGAAATACGATGCTACTCGTTTTTTTAAGTTTTTTGCCTTGCCAACGTAAATAATTTTACCTTTCGAATCGAAAAACTCATACACTCCCGGCGTTTCGGGAAGCATTTTTAAAAAGTCGGTACTTTCGATATTTGTTTTCACGTAAAATTACTACTTTTTACTTCCTTTGTTTCGCAAACCTTTAAGTCCTGAAATATAAACTTTTATATAGCCTACTAAAATATTTGCTTCAATAAAAATCGGAATTTTATTATCATCGTCGGTAACCCAAGCTGTCATTTCTTCGCCTCCAGAAAATATTGTACCTTCAACTAATAATGGTGTAAATTTAATGCACGGAAACTTTTGTCCGGTGCGAGTTTCAACAATTTCTTTCCCTTGATATCTGATATACAAATCGTAAACGCTATTGTCGATGATTAAACTAATAGGGATTTTATCGCCAACCTTGTACTTCGAAAAATCTAAATTTCGAGCAAAGTAAATCATCGATAAAACATCAAACGTGCAAGGAGATAATTTTAAAGTGTCAGTAATTCGAGGCTCTTTTGATTTTTCGATGTCAGAATAAATTAAATTTTTACTGTAATCATACACATATTTTTCGTCAATTTTTAAACCACCTTCATACACATCTCGACTAAATTTTAAAGGTCGCAATGTTTCTTTATCCACAATCGCTTGGTAGCGGTCGCGAACTTTAAAAATCCAATCATACTCTTTAAATGTTGTGCCATAACTATCAATAAAATAAGCCTTTCGTCCATTGTAAATAGTAGAATCGACTTTAAAATATGCTTCTCCGGCATTTACCCACAAAAAACCCCAATTATACGAAACAGAGTAAGTAATTAATTCTCCTTCTTGAAAAGCAATATTTTTTTCAAAGCATTGCCCGAAAGAGAATATTGGAGATAAAATAAATATGAGTTTGGTTAAAAATCTCACCTGTATTTTTATTTGTTTACACTTCCTATTTTCGATTCAATGGATTCAACTTTACCATCCATTCTATTTTTCTTGTTTTTTCTGATGTCAAATGTTACGGTTGAATATACTCGACTGTGATTTTTTTCAAGAACTTCGTATGCCGAATTTAGAATCTCCAATGCTTCGTTCATTGTTTCGGTTTCAACGATTGTTGACATAGCATTTAACTTATACGGAATGCCTTTATCGCGAATCATTTCAATAATTTTGCTTACTTGTTCGCTTTTACTTTCGGCTGTGTCTGAAGGGAACATGGCAAATTGCATCAATACTGACATAATAATCCTTTTTGTAATTAATAATTCTTAATAAAATCGTAGAACAACCTTACTCCAACCCCAGTTCCTCCAATACCTCTGTAACTATCTTTGGTACTCATATATGCCGAGCCGGCAATGTCTAAATGAATCCAATCGTAGTCGGTAAAATGCTCAAGAAATTTTCCTGCCGTGATAGCACCAGCTTGAGAGCCTCCAATATTTTTAAGGTCGGCTATATCCGATTTTAACAATTCATCATACTCTTCCCAAAACGGAAAACGAACAATGCGTTCGTACACATTTTGCCCTGCCTTTTCGAGTTTATCGAATGTTTTTTCTTTAGCGTTTCCCATGGTAACGATTCCATATTTTCCGATTGCAGCTGCAGCTGCTCCTGTAAGCGTTGCAATATCGATAACAATTTCGGGATCATAAGTTTTTGCATAACTCAATGCATCGGCTAAAATCATTCGTCCTTCAGCATCGGCATTAAGCATTTCAACCGTAGTTCCATCGTACATCTCAATTATATCGCCAGGAGCATATGCATTTCCCGATGGTCGGTTATCTGTTGCCGGAATTAATCCAATTACATAAAACGGGAGGTTGTTTTTTGCAATGGCATTGAAAACGCCTAAAACAGCCGCCGCTCCACTCATGTCCGATTTCATATAATCCATACTGTTTGAAGTTGGCTTTAAGCTTAGCCCCCCTGTGTCGTAAACAATTCCTTTTCCGACTAAAACAATCGGTTTTTTGTTTTTATGTTCTTTGGGTTTCCATTCTAATATCGAAAAGGTTGGAGGATCAACACTTCCCTTGTTTACAGCGAGAAGTCCTCCCATTTTAAGTTTTTCTATTTTCTTTTTGTCAAAAATGGTAGCAGAAAATCCCGCACTCTTTGATGTATTCAAAATTTCGTTTGACAAATCAACAGCATTAAGATGAGAAAGCGGCTCGTTAATCAAATCTCTAGATAAATAAACACTCTCGATAATATTTCTTAATTCATTAATTAATAATTCGTTAAAATCAGATGATAGTAGATTTATTATTGAGAGAGAATTTTTCTTTTTATCAAGCTTTGTAAGATGTTTCAAAAACTGATAATTTGCCAACAAAATTCCTTCAGCAAATGCAATTATTGTTTCTTTCGGCAAATCAAAACTAACGATTGTGATTTCTTTAATATCATGTTTGTTAATTTGCGTGCAAAGTTTTTCGGCATTTTTTCTTGTCTTTTCCAAATTTACCGATGATAAGCTTGTTTTTTTATTAAAAAGAATATAAACACTTCTATTATATTGATTTATATAAATTATCTCGTCTTCTTTTTTAATACATTTTTCAATGTATTTCGTTTCGGAATCAGAAAAATTATTTTTATCAATAAATTTTAGATTTGAGGTAATAATCACAAGATTATCGGTTTGCTTAGCTTTTGTTACAAGATTTAAATTTGTTTCCATATTTTGTTTTCTTTTTTGTAAAGATAAAAAAACTTTATCCGATTAGCCTAAAAATTAAAAGGTATCATTAAATTTGCTTGTATGGAAATTAACTCAATATTAAGCAAGGCTCAAAAATTAACATTTCTAACTCGCGAAGAAGCAATGTTTTTGTACAAGAATGCTGCTTTATCCGATTTAATATATTTGGCTAACGAAATTCGGTATTTACATCATCCGCAAAAGCAAGTTACGTGGATTATAGATAGAAATGTAAATATTACAAATGCTTGTGTGGTTCAGTGTAAGTTTTGCAATTTTCATTGCAAGCCAAATTCAAACGAAGTTTATATCACAAGTATTGAAGAATATCGGAGCAAAATAGATGAGTTGATAAAAATCGGAGGAGACCAACTACTTTTGCAAGGTGGCTTACACCCGAAGTTGGGACTTTCGTATTACGAAGATTTATTCTCATCGCTGAAAGTAATTTATCCAAAATTAAAACTTCACGCACTTGGTCCGCCGGAGATTCATTTTTTGGCAAGAAAAGCAAAAATTTCCATCAGCGAAACACTTGCTCGGCTTACAAAATCAGGATTAGATAGTTTACCCGGAGCAGGAGCCGAAATATTATCAGATAGAGTTCGTTCGTTTCTTTCAAAAGCAAAATGTAGTGCCGACGAATGGATAAATGTGATGCGTGAAGCTCATAAAATTAATTTACCAACTTCGGCAACTATGATGTTTGGTCATTATGAAACGGAAGAAGAACGAATTGAACACCTCCTGAAAATTCGCGATTTGCAAGCAGAAAAGCCCCCCGACAGTTTTGGGTTTCTTTCTTTTATTCCTTGGCCATTTCAAGATAAAAATACGGTTTTGAAGCAGGAACTTGGAATAACAAATACAATTTCGGCTTCCGAATATGTTAGATTTATTGCTATAAGCCGAATTTTGTTGCCAAATATCAAAAATATTCAAGCATCATGGCTGACAGTTGGGGTTAATGTTGGGCAAATATGTTTACATGCAGGAGCAAACGATTTTGGTTCAATTATGATTGAGGAAAATGTAGTATCGTCAGCTGGAGCTGATTATTCATTAGACAAAACTGGGATACAAAAAGCAATTATTGAAGCAGGATTCGTTCCCACGAGAAGAAATCAAAAATTTGAAATCATCGAATAAATTGGATAAAGATTTAATATATAAAATTGGCATAGGACTTCTTCCAGGAGTTGGAATTATCACAGCTAAAAAGCTAATTGCTTATTTAGGGAGCATCGAAGCTGTTTTTAAATCCACAAAATCGCAATTAATGAAAGTTCCCGATGTTGGTTCCGTTGTTGCTGATAATATTGTAAAACAAGATATTCTTGCAAGAGCAGAGCAAGAACTGAAATTTATTGAACGATATAAGATAAATCCTGTTTTTTTTACCGATAAAAATTATCCCGAAAGGTTAAAAAATTGTATCGATTCGCCTCTTATTCTTTTTGTTAAAGGAAATAATTGTTTCAACGAACAAAAAATTATTAGCATTGTAGGAACAAGAAATGCAACCGACTATGGAAAAGCATTTACCGAAAAACTTATAGCCGATATAGCCGAAAAACATCCCGAAACAATAATTGTTAGTGGGTTGGCCTACGGAATTGATATTTATTCGCACAAAGCCGCATTGGCAAATAATCTAAAAACACTAGCAGTTTTGGGTCACGGATTGGATAAAATGTATCCTTCGGTTCATAAAAAATACGCCAAAGAAATTCTTGAAAAAGATGGGGCTTTAATTACCGAATTTATGAGCGAATCAAATCCCGATAAGCAAAATTTTGTGAAAAGAAATCGAATTGTTGCTGGAATTTCCGACGCTACTATTGTAATCGAAAGTGGGAGAAAAGGAGGTTCGCTTATCACAGCCGAAATAGCAAATTCGTACAATCGCGACGTGTTTGCTCTTCCTGGAAGAATCGAAGATGAATTTTCGAAAGGATGTAATTTTCTAATCAAAACAAATCGTGCCGCTTTGCTTGAAAGTGCTTCAGATATTGAATACATTATGGGATGGGAAAGCAATACTCAAACAAAAAAACAGCAACGTGAAATCAAATTCGACTTTTCGGACGATGAGCAGAAAATAATAAATTTATTGCAAGAAAAATCGGAACTTACCATTGATGTTATTGCAAGTAACGCAAATATGCCAGTGTCGCAAGTTGCATCTCTTTTGCTAAATCTTGAGTTTTCGGGAATCATTAGAAATCTTCCGGGAAAAGTTTTCCGTTTGGTTTAATACCAATTGCCAATAGTATAAAGATTAGAAATAAGCCTCTAACTTTGTTTAGCAGTAAATAAGCCTAAAATACAAATTTGCAATCAATTAATTATCAGCCGGTTATGCTTGAGTTAGATAGATTACGATTCAATGTGACCGACACAATTTAAAAATAAGATACCCGCTTTTGCGGGTATGTGGTAATTTTTTGAGGCACATTCCCTTGAAAAAGGGAATCTAAAAAATCACATATGTGTCATATGGAAATAGAATTGGTATAATTTTTTCGATTTTTCTGCTATTTTAATGTGGACATGAGCAACCATTTCCATTTTTACTTTGTAATTCCATATCAGTATAATCATAATGGTATTCCGAAACAATGCGTAAAATATCACATAGCTGGCTTATAATCAATAACTATTGTTTGAGGATGCACCAAATACATTCTTTTATTTTTGGTGTCTTGACACTTAAATCGTTTCCGCAATTTCTCAAGTTTTACAAAAGTTCTGTTGTTTTTAACTGAAAAGGTCGAATTTATTGGAATGTCTTCTAAGTAAACAACATCAATAGAATCGTTTCGTAATTTTTTATAAAGCAATACTTTAGATGATGGTGTAAAACCTTTTAAAATATAATTATTTAATTCTTTTTCTAATTCAGGTGAAAAGCCGTTTAATTCAAGAGTTCTCAAAATTAACTCAGCAAATGTGCTTTTCCATTCAATGCCGTGTGGCTTGACTCGTTTTTTCATTCGAATTTGAACCAACATATGAGCAATTTCGTGAAGTGTAACAAGTAAAAATTCATTTGTATTCAAATTCCCGTTTATCGTAATTTTATGAACGCCATTTCGAAAAAATCGATAATCGCCGAATTTTGTAAAACGCTCTCGGGTAATTTTGAAATCTACCTTATTTTCAATCAAAAAAGTTGAAACATAATCGAACGATTCGGGAGAAAGAAAATTATTTAAATAAGAATAATTAAATAAACTCATGCTTTTATTTTTTACGTCATAAAATTATTTGTTAATTTAGCATATTAAAGCAAATTATGAAGATTTTTTTTCACTTAGGTCAATATGTAATTTTGATGCGTAAGGTTTTTTCAAGACCTGAAAAGTCAAGAATATATTTAAAACAAACCCTTAAAGAGCTTGATATTGTAGGGATTAGCTCTGTTGGAATTGTTGCTCTTATTTCGGTTTTTATGGGTGCTGCCATGACCATTCAAACTGCGTATAACATGGAAAATCCTCTTCTACCTGAATATTTAATCGGCTTGTCGGTTCGAGATATTACCTTGTTAGAGTTTTCTTCAACCATTGTTGGATTAATTTTAGCTGGAAAAGTTGGTTCAAACATCGCATCAGAAATTGGAACCATGAGAGTAACCGAACAAATCGACGCACTCGAAATTATGGGCGTAAATTCAGCAAGCTATCTTATTTTGCCTAAAATTATCGCTGCTGTTTTCATTTTCCCATTCTTAGTAATCGTCAGCATGTTTGTTGGTATTTCGGGCGGTTGGCTTGGTGGTGTTTCTGCCGGAGTTGTTTCAACCGAAGAGTTTGTTTATGGAGTTCAATATGGTTTTAATGCATTTTACATAACGTATGCACTGATTAAAACCGTTGTTTTTGCATTAATTATCACGTCAGTTTCGGCATATCAAGGATATTTTACATCTGGAGGAGCCTTGGAGGTTGGTCGTTCAAGTACAAAAGCGGTTGTATATAGTAGCATTCTTATTCTTTTATTCAACTTATTACTTACTCAACTTATACTCACATGATAGAAGTAAGAAGCGTTTCAAAATCATTTCCCGATAAAAAAGTTCTGAACAATATTTCTATTGTTTTCGAAAAAGGAAAAACCAACTTAATTATTGGTCAAAGCGGTTCGGGAAAAACGGTTTTGTTAAAATCATTGGTTGGTTTGCACGAAGTTGACGAAGGAAACATAATTTACGATGGTCGGGATTTTACAAATATGAATTTCAAAGCAAGAAAAGAAATTCGTAAAGAAATTGGAATGGTTTTTCAAGGAGGAGCTTTATTCGATTCTCAAACCGTTGAAGAAAACGTAATGTATCCGCTCGATATGTTTACAACCATGACTTTTGAAGAAAAACTCGAACGAGCTAATTTTTGTTTACAACGAGTTGAATTGATAAATGCAAATCGACTATATCCATCAGAGATAAGTGGTGGAATGAAAAAACGAGTTGCCATTGCAAGAGCTATCGCATTAAATCCAAAATATTTATTTTGCGATGAACCAAATTCAGGACTTGATCCTAAAACGGCAATTGTAATCGATAATTTAATTAAAGAAATTACGATTGAGTACGATATTACAACCGTTGTAAATACTCACGATATGAATTCGGTTATGGAAATTGGCGATAAAGTTATCTATATCTATCACGGAAATAAATGGTGGGAAGGAAGTAAAGAAGATATTCTTGTTTCGGAAAACACCGAACTAAACGACTTTGTATTTGCATCAGAATTAGTTAAAAAAATTCGTCGCAATTTATAATAGCAATATGGCAAAAACAGCAAAAAATTTAATTTTCAACTTTTTATCTGCTGGATTCGAAGGAAGTTACGAAACCGAAAACGTTAGAAAGGCAATTCTGATTAACTTTTTTGCTTTTGTTGGATTTATAAGCCTATTTCTTTTTGGTCTAAAAGGTATATTGAGCGGAAGAATTGCTTTTGGTATGACTCTTTTTTCATTCTTCATTGGAGTTATTGCCTTAGTTTTTTATCTACGACGCACCAAAAATATTCTCGTCTCAGGACACATTATCGTTAGCTTAATGTATTTGCTTTGTATTTTTCTACTGTTTGATGGAGGTGAAGAAATGACAGGAGTTCTTTGGTTTTATTGTTTACCAGTAGTTGCTCTTTTTATTCTCGGAAGAATTGTAGGTGGCTTGTATTTAATTACAATTTTTCTAATCGTGTTGTTCGTGTTTATCACAAAACCCGATTACGCCCCAGAATATAACTCTGTATTTAAATTGAGATTCGTAGCAACGTTTATCGTTAGTAATTTTTTAACGTATATATTCGAAACCGTTCGGGAAAAAACCTATCATTCATTTATGATTGCAGATACAAAAAAATCATTTTATATAAATCAGGTTTTACAACAAAAAGAAGAAATAATTGCTCAAAGCGAGCGACTTGAAGACATAAACCGAGAACTTGAAAAATTGTCAATCGTTGCAAGTAAAACAAACAATTCAGTTGTTATTTTCGACGCAAAAGGACGCCCCGAATGGGTAAACGAAGGATTTACGAGAATGTATGGATTTACATTAGATGAATTTATTGAAAATCGTGGGAAAAGTTTGTTTGACATGATAGTAAATAGCCCAGTAAAGGATACGGTAATGGAATGTTTTCAATTTAAAAGACCTGTTTTTTACAACGCAATACTTCCAACGAAATATGGAACAAACATATGGATTCAAACTAATTTAACCCCAATTATTGGAACAAACGGCGAAATTGTTAAAGTTGTGGCAATTGATGCTGACATTTCGAAACTAAAAGAAGCAGAAGAAGCAATTAAACAACAAAAAGAAGAACTTCAAGCTCAAAGCGATTTACTGATGAATGTTAACACGCAACTTGCAAAATCGAACAATCTTTTAACCGATAGCATTTACTACGCAAAGCGAATTCAGGAAGCCATCTTGCCTTCAGAGGATTTAATCAAAAGCTATTTTTCCGACTCGTTTATTTTTTATAAGCCAAGAAATATTGTAAGTGGCGACTTCTTTTGGTTTTCGAAACACGACGATAAAATTTTTATAGCTGTTGCCGATTGTACTGGGCATGGTGTATCGGGAGCATTTATGTCGATGATGGGAAACGCTTTACTAAACGAAATTGTAAACGAGAAACGAATTTATAGCCCCGACGAAATACTTGCACAGCTAAACAGAGGTGTAATATATGCATTAAGCCAAGGCGGCGGAAGCGAAATAATTCAAAACGACGGAATGGATATCGCTATTTGTTGCATCGACTCATCCGAAAAAATTATTAATGTTGCATCAGCTAATCAGGCTATTATTGTAATTGAAAACGAAAAATTAAAACAAATCGATGGTTCAATTTTTTCAATTGGCGGCGAATTTGAAAACAGAACCGAAAAAAAAACATATCAGAACCAAATCATAAAACTTACCGAAGGGCTAAGTATATATCTGTTTACCGATGGATTTCAAGATCAATTTGGTGGCAAAAACGATAAAAAATACTCCATTGCTAAACTTGAAAACACAATCGTCGAAAATCATCACAAGCCAATGGAAGAGCAGAAAAAACTATTCGAAAAAGAATTTTTGAATTGGAAAGGAGAGCAAAAACAAACCGACGATGTTTTAATACTTGGATTTAAAATTTAATATTAAATGAAAAAATCAATTGAAGATATACAAAAAGAAATCATAGAGGACTTTATAATTTTCGACGATTGGCTCGACAAATACGAACATATTATCGAAATTGCACGTGATTTACCTATGATAAGCGAGGATTTTAAAACCGACGAATATCTGATAAAAGGCTGTCAGTCTAAAGTTTGGCTTCACGCAGAGCTTAAAGAAGGGAAAATTTATTTTTCAGCCGACAGCGATGCAATTATCACAAAAGGAATTGTATACCTGCTTGTAAAAGTGATGAACGAACGAACTCCGAAAGAAATTTTAGATGCAGAAATGTTTTTTATTGATAAAATCGGCTTAAAAGAAAACCTTTCACCCACTCGTTCAAACGGGCTTGTATCGATGTTAAAACAAATGAAATTATACGCATTAGCATATGATGCTAAAATGAAAAAATAAAATGGAAACACCAGATTTTTTATCATTAGAATCGAGAATCGTAAGCACATTGAAAAGTATTTACGACCCCGAAATACCAGTAAATATTTACGATTTAGGACTTATTTACAAAGTCGAAGTTAACGAAGGAAATAAAGTTGAAATTGAGATGACATTGACAGCTCCTAATTGTCCGATGGCCGATGATTTACTTTCTGAGGTTCGAGAAAAAGTTCGAGCAATCGACGTGGTTAACGATGTGTATATTAATCTCGTTTTCGAGCCACAGTGGACAAAAGACATGCTTTCAGATGAGGCAAAACTAGAACTCGGTTTATTGTAAATGACATTTATGAAAAACATCATTTTATCAATCGCCCTTGTATTTTTATCTTCAATGTTATTTGCTCAACAAGACTCGTTGAAAGAACTAAAAATGTCGCCCCCTGGAACCGTTTGGCTACACGATAATATTTACATCGACATGGTATTGGTTACCAATGCCGATTATTCTGATTTTTTGTACACTGTTGCTGATTACTACTCGCCCGAAACACAAAAAGAAATTCAAAACATTCCGCTCTATAATTTAAAATGGAAAAAATTCTTTGAAAATCTTTACCAAATTGGTCCCGACGAAAAATATCTTAAGCAAATTGAACTTGACTACTTCAAACATTTATCGTGGACAAACGACTCCGACAAAATGTTTTCGTATTTTGACTCTGAAGAATACGCATACCATCCAGTTATAAATGTTTCGTACGAACAAGCCAACGAATATTGCAAATGGCGAACCGACATGGTTAAATTAGCGTATTCGATGAACACTAAAAACAAAAAACAACGAGCTTTTTTCTATACCAATTTTCAGTATCGACTCCCAACACAAAAAGAATGGGAAGAAGCATATGCTGTTTACGAAGTTGAAGGAACTGCATTTACTCATCCCATTTTTACTCAAGACGTTGAATGGTTTATGTACACACCTGGAAATGTTTCTGAAATGCTCCTTGAAAAAGGAAAAGCCATCGGCTTAAGCTGGAACGACGAAATTACAAAAGACGATTTGCTAAAAATAAAAACATACAAAACGCCATCAGATTGGCTTGGGTTTAGATGTGTTTGCGAAATTTTAGAAAACTAAATAATCAGTTAGCGGTAAGGCATAAAAGACGACATCGTGACAAACAAATACAGACGACAAGAAAGTCAATAGACAACTCACTTGACTTCGCAGACAAAAATATCAACAGACAATCAACATTAATAAATAACATGAAAAAGGAGACAAATACCCAAAAAATAAGCCATTTAAAACGCAGAGAAATCCAAGCTCCTATCGTATCCGCAATAATCAATGGCTTTATTAAAGAATTAGGAAAAGAAAGAACTCTTGAAATCCTCTCGAAAATAATAGAGAAAGACGCAATAGATTCTGGTCGCTTATTAGCCGATAAATTTAAAGGTAATAGCATAAGTGAATTATCGAAACTTATCAGAGAAGTATGGTGTGATGAGGGGGCTATGATAATTGATGTTTTAAAGGAAACCGAAAACGAATTTCACTTCAATGTTACCAAATGTTGCTATGTAGAAGTTTATAAAAAGCTGAATGTTTCAGAGCTCGGTAAATGCCTATCGTGTGACAGAGACTTTTCATTCAATGATGGATTTAATCCTGAAATAAAACTGGAAAGAAGTCAGACAATAATGGAAGGGGCAGACCATTGTGATTTTAGATATTTCAAAAAATAATTAGGTTTAAAAATGTGCAAAAGTAAAGGCTATGAGCAAGCGGACAAAACTGACAACAAGGACATATTGAGTATTTGGACAGTTATAGAATATTAACGTAAGACAAAATGTCCAACTACTAACACGGGTTTTGCGTTAGTGGGCGGACAGTGCGAATAGAAACATTTGAGCAATTAATTAACGTTGGTGCTGGCAGACAGTTTACGGTTTCAAAAGCCCACCAACGCAAAGTCAGAAACCGTCAGACTGTCTAATAACCCCAAGTGTTAATAAAAGTTTAAGTTATTAACAATCAGCAACATATCGTATTTTAAATTTGTTAATATTCTGATTAT
>MEOF01000046.1 GCA_001769505.1 Bacteroidetes bacterium GWF2_33_38 | reverse complement strand
TAAGATACTGAATATCAAGGTATTAACCAAATTTTCGAAGAGCCTAATTAGCTGTTTATCAGCATGTTATATGTTTTGTCATGTACTAAAATATTTTTTCTATTATTACTTGATTGCGGAATAAATATTTACGGACAAGATGGAAAAAGATTTTCTTACTCAGAATTATCAAAAAATGTAATTTTAGTTATTTCTAATAATAATGACTCTACTATTTCTATTGATGAAATATTTTATTTAAAGAAAGGAAAATATTTTGCCTATTATGAAAATGGAAATATTAAGTATGAAGGAGAGGCTTTTAAAAATTTTTATTTTACACCATATTTTTCATTTTTGAATTTGAAGCTATTATTTAAAGGAATGAAGGTGAAGCATGGAAAGTGGATTAATTATTTTAAAAATGGATTAGTTGAAAGTATTGAATATTATAAAAGAGGTAATTTTTGTAATACATGGAAATATTTTAATAATGATGGTAGTTTAATTAAAGAGGTTACATATGAAAACAAAAAATCTGTTAAATAAACTCCGACTGAGCGTAGAATGAAACTATAAAGCAGAAAACTAAGCCCTAAGCTACCGCAAGGCTCAGCCTTGTGGTAAAAAAAAAAGATTAAATTTGTATAATAACACCAACAAGGGGAAAATATAAAAGATTTTGGAAATTTAACCTTTGAAGTTTATTTCTCGATGACTGCCATCACAAAATGGCATTTTTTTCGATGCACCACAACGACAAAGTGCAGATTTTCCTGAAATATTTAGTTCGCTTCCATCGATATTGATTATCTTGAAATTTCCTGTAATTATTGCTGGACCATCTTTTGAAATTTTAATTTTTGTTTGATTTTCATCTGAAGGCTTATTCTCATCAATATCATTTTTATTTTTATAGCTTAATGCCCCAGCTGGACATTTATCAACTACTTCGATTATTTTAGATGTTTCGGCGGCTTCAACTTTTACCCACGGACGACGTTTTGGATTAAAAACACGCGGTAAACTTCTGAAACAAACTTCAGAGTGAATACACAAATCCGGTTTCCAAAATACTGTGATTTCTTCATTTGAATATTCTCTGTTATTATCACTCATAAACTTAAATTTTGATGCATTTCGTAGAAAAAATTATTATTTATAACGATTCTAAATTACTAAATTTTTAATCAATTACAAATTATTTTTATGTTGATGCGAAAAAAATAGAACAATACTTATGGTACTGGAAAAATACAAAATCCGCTATTAATGATTCTTAAACAATAATAACGGATTTTAAAATATAATTTTGTTTAACTTATAACCTATTTAAGCATTTTTTAATTTTTTGAAATGTATTTTCAATATCGTTGTCTAAACCAACCGAAAATCTTATAAGTCCTGCTGATAAACCCATTTCTTTTTGAACATCTTCAGGTACTTCAGATGATGTACTTTTGCCTGAATTGCTAAATAATGTTTTGAAATAACCTAAACTTACAGCTAAGTATCCAACACCCTCATTCTGCATCATTTCCATTAGTTTCGACGCTTTTTCAGGTGTTTCCATATCAATCGATATGATTCCTCCAAAACCAAATTCTTCGTTCATCATCGACTTTAAAATCTTATGACCTTTATGTTCTGGTAATCCAGGATAATTTACCTTTAATCCGTTTTCTTTAAATTTATTTGCCAAATACATTGCATTTTTACTATGTTGCTTCATTCTAATATGCAAGGTATGAAGATTTTTAAGAATGCTTGACGATCGTAATGGATCTAAAACAGGTCCCAAAAGCATTGCCGTTCCATCATTTACATCAGAAAGTGAATTGATAAATTCGTTGCTTGCACAAATTGCACCCGCAACGCAATCGTTTTTGCCATTTATAAATTTAGTCATGCTGTAAACAACTATGTCGGCTCCCAATTTGAAAGGAGAAACAATCATTGGGCAAAATGTATTGTCAACAACAAGTTTTAAATTATTTTTCTTTGATATTTTTGCCAATTCAGGAATATCCGAAATCTGAAGCAAAGGGTTTGTCATGGTTTCGGTATAAATCATTTTTGTGTTTGGGCGAATAGCTGATTTAACAGATTCCAAATCGGATATATTTACAAAAGTTACATTAATATTAAATTTTGGTAAATAATTTTTTAGAAAAGCAAAAGTTCCTCCGTAAATAGTCACGCTTGAAATAATATGATCGCCAGATTTGCACAATTGCAACATTGCACAAGTTATAGCAGCCATTCCTGAGCCTGTTACCCATGCTGACTCAGTACCTTCCATCGCAGCAAGTGCATCGGCAAGATATTTATTCGAAGGATTCCAATGACGAGAATATAAAAAACAACCAGGTGCATTTCCACTAAATGTATCAATCATTGTATTCGCCTCTAAAAAAGTAAAGGTTGACGAATCTGTTATCGAAGGATTAACTCCTCCAAATTCTCCAAATTGCTTTAATTCTTGAATGTTTGTTGCAGGTTTATTTTCCATAATATTTGTTTTTATTGTTTAATTAAATACAATGTAAAATTATGAAATTTTGCTATAATTTGCATTTACACTAATATACTTACACACAAATACCATAAAATAATATAAAACTATTAGCGAATATGCTTATTTTTGCAAATATTGATATTTAATAAATATGTAAAATGAAAAAAAACTTTCAACTTGACAGTTTAGACAAAAAAATTCTTTCAATCTTAACCAAAGATGCGAGAACATCGTTTTTAGAAATTGCAAGAATGTGTAAAGTTACAGGTTCTGCTATTCACCAGCGAGTTCAAAAAATGAGAGAAGAAGGAGTTTTGCTTAATTCTTCGATTAACGTTTCCCCAAAAGGATTAGGCTATGGAACTTGTGCATTTATTGGCTTGCAAGTAAATTTAACCTCAGTTCGTTCTCACGAATTTGTTTTCAATCATATCAAAAATATTCCTGAAGTAGTTGAATGCCACCATATTTCAGGGAAATATTCGTTATTGCTAAAAGTATATACAAAAGACAACGAACATCTAAAAAATGTAATTGTAGAAAAAATACAATCAATTATTGAAGTAGTTGGAACCGAAACATTTATTTCGTTGGAAGAAGGCTTTACTAGAAATATACCTATCTAGATTTCCTTTTCAATAATTTTTGAAACCAATTTTCTTGTGCTTCAAAATCCTCTTCGTAGTAACCATATCCATAACCATTTCCATAACCATAACCGTAAGTGTATCCATAGTTATGATAACCATAATATGATGATGAATTAATATCGTTTACTAATACTGATAAATTTTCCATCTTTTTACTTGTGTACATACCATCAATCAACTTAATCACATTTTTGTTTGAATAATTTTGTCGTATTACAAAAATATTGGCATCTGATACTTTTGATAGAAGTAAGGCATCAGTAACAAGTGCAACTGGAGGAGTATCAATGACGATATATTCATACTCTTTTTTAAGTATATCGAGTAATTCTTGCATCTTTTTCGACTCAATAAGTTCTGCCGGATTTGGAGGAATTGGACCTGATGTAATAATGCTAAGATTATCTATTTCGCTTTTAATTATTATATCATCAAGAGAATTTTTCCCTATCAAATATGTACTTATGCCTATTTCATTAGTCAAGCCTAATTCTTTGTGAAGTTTGGGTTTTCGCAAGTCAAGACCGATTAAAACAGTTTTTTTGTTTGAATATGCAATGATTGATGCTAAGTTAATTGCACAAAAGGTTTTACCTTCCCCACTAACTGCAGATGTAATTGTTATTATGTAACTATCTTTTTCCCGCAATAAGTATTGAAGATTTGTACGTAATGCTCTAAATGATTCAGAAATAGATGATTTAGGTTTGTCTTTAACAATTAATTCAGATGTTTTATTATTGTGTCCTACAGTGCCTAGAATCGGGACTTTTGTATTATTTTCAATGTCTTTAATATCAGAAATTTTATTATTGAAATAATCTTTAAGAATTATTATCAGAAATGGAATTAGAAATCCAATTATAAGTGCAATAACATAATTAATTGTTCTTTTTGGCGACAAATATAACGCATTTGATAAACGTGCAATATCTAAAACTTTATTATCAGGAGTATTAGATGCTTGAATAATACCCGACTCGGCTCTTTTTTCTAAAAGGTAAGTATATAGATTATCGCTAAGTTCAAATTTTCGTTCAATATTTATTAATTGTTGTTCAGTTAGAGGGAGTCCTTTTATTTTAGACTCTGTGTCGTAAAGTCTCTTATTCTGTTCTTGAAGCGAAATATTAGTAGATTCTATAAGGTTGGTAACGTTCTCAATCAAAGCTTCCTTAGCATTTTTTATTTTTAAATCAATTAAATTTGCTGATGGTGTATTTTCTTTCACTGTGTATGAAATAACATTTCTCTCTGAATAGTACTCCGAAAGACTTTTTATTAACGAATTAAGCAACGGATCTTCGATTCCCATATTGGAGGGTGCGATTATATCTTTAAAATTATTTTTACCGATAATATAGTTTTTTAGATATTCGTAATATTTAAGTTTAATATTAAGTAATGCTGTTTCGTTTTGCAATCGTTCCAACTTTTCGAAAATTGCAGACCCCTCTTTACTAATATTGATTATATTGTTATTCATTCTAAAATTAAGAAGGTTTGATTCTGCTATTTGGAGCGAATCCATAATCCCCGATAACTGTTCATCAATAAAACGACGAGTATTTTCTGAAACAAGATTTTTTTCATCAAGATCAGTTTGCAAATACACACTCGAAAGCATATTTAAAAAATCAACACCTTTTTGAGGTATCACATCTTGAATTGACAAAACGATTATCGAGCTTTTTTCTTCGAATTGAGTAGCAGAAAGTGATGCACGATACCTATTTGCTAATCCCAATTTATTATTAATTGTAAAATAAAAATCAGTAGAGTAATCAATATCTAATTGTTTTTCACTTGAATTTAAGTCAATATCTGGGTTCAATTCAATTGTAAAAGCCAGCAATTCATTTTCAAATTTTTCGCCGAATTTTAACTTTATTTTGCCTGTCGTATTGTCGTCAAACCTTAATATATATTCGTCTTTTGAGATAAAATTAAAAAATATTTTATTTTCATATAAATTCTCTCTAGTAGTATCAAGTTTTACAATAAACGGCGACGTTTTATATCGCTCTAATGTTGAAATTCGACCGATTGAATAATATGAAATTTGAAAATCAAGTTTTTCTATCGCTTTTAATATAATATCATAAGATGTTAAAATTCCAATTTCATTTTCAATTGATCTTTTCCCAGATTGCTTATAAAAGCCCAAGTCTTCAATTACACCTTCAACTCCATTTGAAAAACTATTGTCTTTATTTTTAACTAAAATAGTTGATGATACACTATACGTTGGAACCATGTATCTATTAGTTAAATATGCTACCGAAAGAGAAATAAAGATTGAAAGAACAAATAGATACCAATTGTTCAAAACATTATATAAGATTTTTTTAATATCTAATGTTTCTTCCTTTTTTTCGAAGTAATTATTGTCTGTCATTAGATTTATTTTAAGATGAAATTAAGAACTAAAATTATAGTGCTTATTGAAGTCAAAACGATTGAAATATTAGGAGCATTTTGTCTAAATGCCTTTGCTTTCAGGGGCTCGACATATATTACATCATTCGGAAGTAAATAAATAAATTCAGAAGTAATTAATTGCTTATCTGTCAAATCCAATCTATATGTTTTGGTCGAATTTGCATGATGTCGAATCAATAAAACATTTTGTTTATTTCCGTAATCACCAATATCTCCAGCAATGCTAAGTGCTTCCATAATATTAATATGATTCTGATAAACATTAAAATGTCCAGGATTATTTACTTCTCCCAAAATTGAAATTTTGAAACTTAATAATTTTACAATGACTGAAGCATCTTTTAAAAATTGATCTGCTTGAAGTTGAATCGCTTTGTGAGCTTCTTCAATTGACAAATCCAAAACTTTAACCTCTCCAATAATTGGCAAAACAACATAACCAGAGTCATTTACACTAAAACTGTGTAAATACAAATACTGCTCATTGTAAGTCGATAATATTTTTCCATTATTAACATTAAACAAATTATTAACCTCTTCGCTTAAACTTACAATTTGAATATATAAAATATCCTTCTTTTGAATTTTATAAATTTCGTAAGCTGCTGTTAGCTGGAAATCCTCGTCATGAACTGCCTCTCTCAAATAAGTAACTTTTTTATAACTTGTACATGAAAAAAGAGAAAACAATAACACAACAATCAACGTGTAGTATAATATCTTTTGGCTCATTCGTAATGAATTATTTATTACAAACTTAATAAGTTTTTTATTAAAGTCAATAGATTGTTTTAAATTTGGGCTTTTAAATTACTCGAAAAGCTTTTCAATTATGACATATATAATTATTGCAATTACTGTACTTGTGTCAATTTCCGCTTTCAACAATCAATCGTTAATGCATCGGTTTCAATATAATCCGTATCAAGTTTACCATCAAAAACAGTATTATCGAATATTTTCTCATGCATTGATTCATGCCGATTGGAATCACCTTATTTTTAATATGCTAACCTTATTTTTTTTTGGAGCTTATGTTGAAAGTGCTTTCAAATCACTATATGGTATGGTTGGCATTTTGTATTTTATTTTATTATATGTTTCGGCAATTCTTATTTCATCACTACGAACTTTAAAAAAACACCAAAACGATTCTTGGTATAATGCAGTTGGAGCTTCTGGAGCAGTTTCTGCAGTTTTATTCTCATTCATCTTATTTCAACCTTTAGGCAAAATTTTTATATTTTTTATCCCAATCGGAATTCCTGCTATTGTATTTGGGGTAGCATACTTAGTTTATTCAGCTTATATGGCAAAACAAAATGTCGATAATATTGGACACGATGCCCATTTTTGGGGAGCAGTATATGGATTTATTTTCCCTTTATTTTTCGATTTTAGATTAATTATTTATTTTCTTAGTGAAATTTTTCCATTTATAAATTAATATGACAAAAGCTATTTTTTTAGACCGAGATGGAGTTATAAACAAAGAAATTGGACGATATGTTTATTTACCAGCCGACTTTATTTTCAACGTCGAATTATTTGAAAGACTTATAGAATTTAAAAAACAAGGCTTTATCTTTATCATAATTTCAAATCAAGGCGGAATATCTAAAAATATATACTCACACAAAGATGTTGAGGTTTTAAATGATTTGATTTCCTTAGAATTCAAAAAACACAAACTAGAAGTCGCCGAATTCTATTATTGCCCTCACCATCCCTATTATGAAAATTGTATTTGTCGTAAACCCAACTCGTTATTACTTGAAAAGGCTGTTGCTCGTTTTAATATTGACAAATCTAGGTCAATATTCATTGGAGATGCTGAAAGAGATATAGAAGCAGCCCAAAAAGTTGGAATAAAAGGTATTAAAATAGAACCAAATCAAATTCATCAAATAAAACTGTAATCATGTCGGAATATATCGTTTACAATGGCGAATATTTAAAAAAAGAGACCTTTCAATTATCAACAAATAATAGAAGTTTTCGATATGGCGATGGCTTGTTTGAAACTATGCATGCCAACGGTCGAAAAACACAATTTTTGACCAAACATTTTGAGCGTATATTAAATGGTATGCAAAAGCTAAAAATGAACATTCCCAATCAATTTACAGTCGCAAAAATTGACTCCCTAATTTCGAGTTTATTATCTCGTAACAAAATGTTTCAAGGTGCGAAAATTCGATTAGCAGTATATCGAGTTGATGGTGGGCTATACACTCCTGATTCTAATAATATTTCGTATATTATTGAATCCGAAAAGCTAGAAGATGAGATTTATTCTCTCAACAAAACCGGATTAAAACTTGGAATTTACAATTCAATTCCAAAGCCGATTAATTATTTTTCAGATATAAAATCATCCAATTCGCTAATATATGTTTTAGCTGGAATTTTTAAGAAAGAGAACAATTTCGACGACTGCATCTTAATCAACGAAAACAATAATTTAGTCGAAGCCATAAGTTCAAATATTTTTATGGTTAAAGATGATACGATTTACACTCCATCAATTAATGAAGGTTGTATTCGAGGAATAATGCGAGATACAATTTCGGAAATTGCAAGCAATATTGGTTACATAGTTTACGACGATTGCATATTGACTTCCGATGATTTGCTCGAAGCAGACGAAATATTTTTGACAAATGCTATTCAAGGCATTCGTTGGGTTGTTGCTTTAGGTGAACGAAGATTTTTTTGCAATGTATCGAAACAATTAATTAATGAACTCAATAAATTTGCATTCTAAACTGATAAGCAAAAAAATAAATAATTATTTAGAATTCATCTAAATAGTTTGGAGTGTTTTTAAAATTTTCATATCTTTACATCTACATACTTTAATCTTTTAATTATTATTAATTATGAAAAGTGATATTCAAATTGCACAAGAAATCAAACTAAAACACATTCTCGAAATTTCGAAACAGCTTAACATTGCTGATGATGATGTTGAATTATACGGTAAATACAAAGCCAAATTACCTCTAAAACTAATCGACGAAAACAAAATCAAAAAAAGTAAACTTATATTGGTTACCGCTATTACTCCCACTCCTGCAGGAGAAGGAAAAACAACAACTTCAATAGGATTGGCTCAAGCCATGAACTTAATTGGCAAAAAAACAACCGTTGTACTTCGTGAACCTTCATTAGGTCCTGTTTTTGGGATTAAAGGCGGTGCTACTGGTGGCGGATTCTCGCAGGTATTACCAATGGAAGACATAAATCTGCACTTTACAGGCGATTTATCGGCCGTTGAAAAAGCACATAATCTTTTAGCTGCACTTATCGACAATAATTTACAAAACGAAGAAAGCAATTTACATATCGACCCACGAACAGTCAGTTGGAAAAGAGTTATTGACATGAACGATCGTGCTTTACGGAGTATGATTATTGGTCTTGGAGGCGTAAAACAAGGCGTTCCTCGCGAAACAGGATTCGATATTACAGCAGCTTCTGAAGTTATGGCAACTCTTTGTTTATCAAAAGATTTAGATGATTTAAAACAAAAACTCGGAAATATTTTTGTTGGATATACATATGAAGGAAAACCAATTTTTGCTCGCGATTTAAAAGCTCAAGGAGCAATGACTGCTTTATTGAAAGATGCTATAAAACCAAATCTAGTCCAAACAGTTGAAGGTACTCCTGCAATTATTCATGGTGGACCATTTGCAAATATTGCACAAGGCACAAATACCATTATTGCTACAAAAATGGGACTTTCATTATCTGATTATGTTGTAACCGAAGCAGGATTTGCATCTGAATTAGGAGCAGAAAAATTCTTCGACATAAAGTGTCAATATGGGAACCTGACACCAAATGCAGCCGTACTTGTTGCTACAATTAGAGCATTAAAATACCATGGCGGAGCAAAACTCAAAGAATTGAAAGAACCGAATGTTGAAGCTCTTAAAAAAGGCTTGGAAAATCTAGATAAACACATTGAAAATTTGCAAATGTTTAATTTTAAACCAACCGTTGCTATCAATAAGTTTATTACTGACTCTGCTGAAGAAGTTGCAGTATTGAAAGAACATTGTGAAAAAATTGGGATTAAGGTTGCTCTTGTCGAATCGTGGGAATTCGGAGGAAAAGGAGCTGTGGAATTAGCAAATATGGTTGTAGAATCTACCGAAGGTTGTGAAACATGCTTTAAACCTCTTTATAAATTTGAGTCAGAAATTGAAGATAAAATCAACACAATTGCAACCAAAATGTACGGAGCTAAAAATGTTGAATATTCTTCCGAAGCAAAAGCTAAGATTAACAAAATTAAAGAACTTGGATTAGGCAATCTGCCAATTTGTATCGCAAAAACACAAAAATCGCTATCAGACGACCAAAATAAAAAAGGGCGTCCACGCGATTTTACCGTAAAAATCAGAGAAGTAGAATTATCGTCTGGAGCTGGATTTATAGTTCCGATAGCTGGTGCAATTATGCGTATGCCAGGACTACCAGAAGTTCCTGCTGCTGAAATGATTGACATCGACAATGATGGAAATATTTCTGGATTGTTCTAGAATTGTTTAATAATCGAATAAAAAAAGCCTCTTTCGAGGCTTTTTTTATTCGATTATTCGTCTATGGTCGGAAATCAAAACGGAATATTTGTCGAAATTCCTGTTTTAAACCAACGTCCAGGCATAAGAACTCCGCCAACATCGTTGTATTGTTCGTTCAAAATATTTGAACACTCAACAAATACTGAAAAGAATTTAGTTTTATACGAAACCGATGCATCGAGCAATACAATAGAAGGATATGGGACTTCAACATTGGTTAAATCGCTGTAAGTTCCTTCTCGTTTTTGAAATGTTCCATTTACATTGAGTCCTATTTTTTTGCAAAATTCTGCGTTCAGTCCTAGAAATATTTTATGTTTCAAATAATCGAGAGCATATTTCGAGATAAGTTCTTCTGTTTGTTTACTTTGTGTTATATACGAATACCCATAGCTAATATAATTTATCGGAAATTTTTCAGATATAATTTTTCGCATCAAAACTTTACCATCAAATTCGACTCCAACAGTATTTATTTTACTAATATTCATTACTTCCCAAACCAAGGAATCTGGATTTTTCACCCAATCAATGGTATTTTTTCCAAGCCGATTAAAGAATGTAAGTTTATTTGAAAAATATTCATTTTTAGCTTTTATTCCAACCTCAAAAGTTGTTGCTTCTTCGGGTTTAACATTTTTGTTTCCAATGTTTACGGGGTCAGCATAGTAAAGTTCGGTATAGGTTGGAAGTCGCAAGGACTTATTTGCACTTGCAAAAAGATTTAATGTATTGCTTAATTTGTACGATAAATCTACACCCGGATAAAACAACCAACTGTAAGCAGAATTCCACGCTGTCATTATTCCTCCCGAAATATCCAATTTATTCAATTGAATTTTGTGGTCGATAAATGCGTTTATATTTTCGCGATGGGTCGATTTTGTAAACAAGCCATCGGGTTCACCAGGTACTTCCATCGTTTCGCCCATATCTTCGCCCAATTTATTACTTAGAATTTTATCGTATCGGAAATCAACTCCAAATAGCGAAATTCCGTAATTTGATGTAAAACTCGTACTTGCATCAACTCCCATCACATCGGTAAGATGATAATTGTGTCCAGTGTACCACGAAGCTGGATTATCGCGAAATAATTCAAATCGGTCTTGATGTCGTCGCCAATAAACACCAGGTTTGAATTTTATTTTATTTCCCGTGAGCAGTCGAGCGTTCACAAAAGTGGTTTTGGTTGCTTCAAATTGATTTGGATATTTTACCGTGTAAAAACTATTCGCACCAAATTCTTTTTGATTATATCCGGCTTGAAATTCCATTTTGCTTTTTGCAAAATCAATGCTTGAATGATAAAACAAATTATTGATGTCAAAATCAGTATTTTCGATATATCCATCACAAATATTTTTTGATACTGATACGAAATTTTTAAGAACTCCAAAATTATAATTTAGCGATGCATTTCCTGAGATTAAACCATACTCTCCTGCCGATAAAGAAGCATTTACACTTTTATTTTCGCTTGTTCCAGTAATAATATTTATAGCTCCACTATACGCATTCGCTCCGTAAATTCTTGCTCCCGGACCATGTAAAATTTCGATTCGTTTAATATCGTTTACATCAATCGGAATATTCATATTGTGATGTCCGGTTTGTGGGTCGTTTATCTTTGCTCCATTTACAAGAATTAATACTTGCTCGTTCGAACTACCACGCATTCCAATATCAGCTTGAACTCCTGCTGCTCCACGCTGACGAACGTCAAGCGAACCTACATATTCTAACACATCGATTATGCTTGTGGCTTGCAAAGCTTTTATTTCTTTTTCGTCAACGATAGTTAAACTACGCGACTTTTCGTAGTAAGTTATTGGTGAACGACTTGCTTTAATCTCTATTTCAGATATATTGATTGTATCGTTTTGTGCAAAAATTCTAATAATTGAAAAAAATACAATGCCTAAAAATAATATACATTTCATCTGTTTACTTTTTTATTTGCTACATGAAATCAGACAATAATAATTTATTGCGTTACGGTTTTGTAGTTTGAACTATATTTTTTAAATTACCAACTACTTATAATATCTAAATCTGCCTGTGTTAAGCCATTACCATCCGTTATAGTCGATAATATATCTTGCAAATCGCTATATTGATCAATAATTGCAATTGCAGTTTCACTTTTATTTTTCAAATGATTTGTCAACCTAAAAATTTGTTCATTATTCGATTGACCTATTATTTCATAATGTGGATCCCATATACATTTTTCTTTATTTGTACAAAACATTGTTAAACTTATTTTTCTTGATTCTTTAGCTAATAATGGGATTTTAATCGGATATA
Source organism: Bacteroidetes bacterium GWF2_33_38 (assembly GCA_001769505.1). Classification (GTDB taxonomy): domain Bacteria; phylum Bacteroidota; class Bacteroidia; order Bacteroidales; family GWF2-33-38; genus GWF2-33-38. Next base: position 65,640 of record MEOF01000046.1, on the reverse strand, counting down.
ATAATATATTATTCTGAGAAGAGTCATCATCTGCAATTATAACAAGGCGTTCTGGAAAAGTAACATCAACATTAAAATTATTATTATTAATCAATGTAAAGTATGCCGTACCGCCCCAACCATAACCATAATGATTATACGCCCCCGTATCAAAGGATAAAATTGGAATAGAAATCTCTATATTTTCAGGAAAAAAGTAAGGTGTTACTGATGGTTTTCCTGGTCTATTTCCAAAACCAGATAAATCTGTTGTTGAAAATAAATCATATGGAGGGTCGTTAATTTCCAAATCTTCCTTTTCACAACTACTAAAAAAAATAATTGTCGATATTAAGATAATTATTGAAATACTAAAAAGTTTCATATAGGTAATTTTGAAGATTTATAATTTAATCACTTTGTTACTAATAAAATACGCCCATTAGAAACAGCGAAAGTAGTACAAACTAACATTTTGAACAAGAAAAACTAATTAGTTTTGATAACTTTCATCCATTGTTTTCCGCTTTTGCCGTCCAAACTAATATAATAAACTCCTGCAGCTAAGTCTTTTGTATTCCAATTATATGTATAATTTCCATTACTTATTGTTTGTTTTTCGGTATAAATTAATGAGCCATCAACATTATAAAAACTCAAATTATACAATCCTTTTTCAAGAATATTGTAACTAACGTTCGTAAACTCTGAAAATGGATTTGGAAACGGATGTTGTAAATAATGGGTAAAATATTCGTTTTCATCAACATTGTTGTATTGACTATCGTGTCCAATCACAATAATATCATTGCTTCCTGTCCAATTATATTTTATATACAGAACATCGTCAACAGCATCGTAATATGCACCGTTTTCTGCCAAAGAAAATTCGTTTTCGGTTCCATAAATTACTGACTGTGTTCCATTTATTTCAACAACATAAGGCACACTACTTTGCAATTGAACTTCAAATGTTATATATCGATTTGCAGGACTGCCGACATATCCATTTCCATTTTTTGATAAGCGTATATTGGTTTGATGTTCAAGAACCTCACCCGAAAAAATCAGTAAATCGTAATCAGAAGTAATATTTGCCAAAGGTGTATGTCCATCGTCATCGTACATTTTAAAAGTAGAAGTTGGAACAGAAATATCTGGATAATATTTAACCATCATAGTGTCGGTTGAATAATTTTCAGTATTGTTGTATTCAGCCACCATTGGAATAAAACTTCCTGCTTTTACAAAAATAGGTAATTTTTCGAGCGGAGCACTCACGCTTGTCGATGAATTCCCCTCGTATGATTGATTTGTTTGAAAATCGTACCATTTGCCAGATGGAAAGAGTACATTTCGACTAGTTTCGCCTGCATTCATTATTGGAGCAATAAGAATATTTTCACCCCACAAATATTCGTCGTTGACATTTGAAAGAGAAGCATTTTCGGATTCAAAGTAATTTATCGGCATCGCCAATGGACGTCCAGATTCAGAATTTTCCCAAGCTAATGTGTAGTTATAAGGCATTAATTGATATCGAAGTTTTACGTATGTGCGAACAATATTTTTTTCGGTTTCGGGATAGTAAATTGGTTCGGGGGCGACTCCTTCGCCATGAGGTCGCATAATGGGACAAAAAGCACCAAACTGCATCCAACGAGTATATAATTCAGGATTATATGCTCCGCCTGTAAAACCGCCCAAATCGGAGTGCATATAACCTACTCCGCTCATTCCCATTCCGAGCATAATTGGGATTTGAGCCTGATAACCCTCAAAACTTCTATTTATGTCGCCCGACCATGGAAATGTCGAGTACCGCTGCATTCCGGCATAGCCCGAACGCATAAGATTAAACAATCGCTGAGAGGGATATTCTTCCTGATATTTTTTGTGCAACATCGAAGCCCATTCGAGAGCATAAACATTGTGTACTTCACGAGCAGTTCCAGTAACGTGTTTCATTCCTGATGGATGATTTTCAGGTTCTCCAACATCGCACCACCAACCGGCAACACCCTCGTCAGTACGAGCTTTATACTTTGTCCAAAACCATTCTTTTGTTGCGGGTTTAAAAATATCAAGCAAACCTGCCGAACCCGCAAAAAAATCTGGAACAATGTACGTGTAACCACCTGTAAAATCAGTTCCAAAAAGCAAATTTTGATCGCAATGGCTGTAATTAAATGAATTTTGAGTAACGTAAGGCTCTGAAATTAAAATAGTTTTCACCCCTAAATCATTAAAATCAGAAATCATATCAGTTGGAGTAGCCCAATTTGAATAATCCCAACTTAAATTTCCCATATCGCTCAATTGTCCAAACCAATATAAATCTAAAATTACTGCATCAACTGGAAAATCGTCGTTAATGAGCGAATTAATTGTATTTCGGGTTTCTGTTTCGTTTTGATAGCCAAATCGCGATTGCATGTAACCTAACGCCCATCGTGGAGGAATAGGTTGTTTGCCCGTTAAATCGGTGTATGAATCAAGCAAATCGTCGTAGGAATCTCCTGTAACAACATGGTAAGAAATATTTCCATTTTCAATCGTATATTCAAAAATATTTTCATTTGTTTTACCAAAATCGAAATAACTTGCGGTACGATTCTCGAAATACACTCCGTACAATTTGCTAGAAACAAAAAACGGAATATTTATATTCAAGGTTGACGCCCCATTTGAATAAGAATAATGTGGCTCATTGTAGGAATAAAATTGCTGTCCGTTTTTGTTTATAGGTGTTGCACGTGAGCCTGTTCCATAAATGTTTTCGTTATCGGTAAGTTGAAATCGCAAACCTTTAGTGTCCGATGTGCTGAAATACCCCACTTCTTCGCTAAAAACGGTATTCTCGTTATGATAATAAGATAATCGAATTGGATTTTTTTGAACTTTCACACTAAGCTCGCCGCAATCAAGGTTTAAAAATTCACTTGTTTCGGTTAAGCTTGCCAAGCTTGCTGTTGGCTCTAGCACAACGCTATAACTTGTATCTTCAACAATATTTCCATCGGGATAAATCGAAATTTTAACCATGTTCGATGCGAAAGGTTTAATGGTGATAGTACCGTTTGAAGAATTTACCCTTAACTGATTATTTGTAAAAGTGTGTGATGAATAATTCGAAAGAGTATAAGCGTTAGCAGTAACAAATATATCGCTACCGTCTGATGCTTTACCTTGAATACTACCATCTGCATTTCGAAAAACGAAGGCTAATTTTAAGACTTCTACCCCTTCTGGAATCGAATGAAATGTTCGAATGTTATACGATTTTTGATATATGTTATTTCCAAGACTTGTCATTTCGACATTTGGGTCGGCGATTCCCCACGAACCAATTACATATTTCCAATCAGAATCGTTAATGCTTTCGCTTGTTATTACACCCGCATGCATATATACAGTACCTGAATATCCTGATAATGCTGCATTTCCTTTTGAAGCATCGAAAGTTACAATAATATTATCATCGGTTATTGGTAGTGAAGGTGTGGTTGTAACTTGCGAAAACAGTAAAGTCAAGTTCGCAATAAGAAACAATGAGATTAGTATTATTTTTTTCATAAAATTGATTTTTTGACACAGCAATTTACGATTTTTAATGCTTGAAAACAAATTTTAGACATACTCGAAGTCTTTCCGAAAGTCATAACCTTCTATAAGCCATATGGGTTTATGGTATTAACTAAATTACTTCCACATAATATTCTTCGTTATTACGTTTAACAAGTTTCCCAATTTCGTGAATTTGTATATTATTCTTCGATGATATTATTTGGAAATCGTTTACAAATTCTTCCGATACTGCAACTAAAAGTCCTCCACTTGTTTGTGGGTCGCATAGCGTAACTTTTTGTTTATCGCTAACTGATTTGATTTTCGATTTATAGCTTTTCCAATTTCGGAATGTCCCGCCCGGAAAACATTTTTCGGTAATATAATATTCAATTCCATTAATGAGTGGAACTTTTTCAAACTCAATAACAGCATTCAAATTACTTCCTTCACAAATTTCTAAAAGGTGTCCTAATAAACCGAAACCCGTAACATCGGTCATCGATTTTACGTAGGGTAATTTTCCAAAAATTTCACCAGCTTTATTTAGGTTTGTCATTAATTCGGTTGCTATTTTGCTATGTTCGGGCTTTATTTTTTTTTGTTTTTCGGCAGTGGTCAAAATTCCAATTCCAAGAGGCTTGGTTAAAAATAAAATATTGTTTTTTTCGGCTTTGTTGTTTTGTTTAATGTTTTCAATGTCAATAATTCCTGTAACAGCAAGTCCGAAAATAGGATCGCTGATATCAATGCTATGTCCGCCGGCTAAAGGAATATTAGCATCTTTACAAACTGACTTCGCTCCTTCAATAACTTCTTTAGCTAATTCGGCAGGCAACTTATCAAGAGGCCAACCAAGAATTGCTATTGCCATAATTGGAGTTCCTCCCATAGCGTAAATATCGCTAATTGCATTAGTAGCGGCAACTCTTCCAAAATCAAATGGGTCGTCAACTATAGGCGTAAAAAAATCGGTAGTGCTAATAATTGCTTTTCCGTTTCCTATATCAAAAATAGCTGCATCGTCCTTCGATTCATTTCCCACAAGAAGGTTTGGAAAATAAGTTTTGGCTTCTGATTTTAAAATTATTTCTAAATCTTGTGGTGAAATTTTACATCCACATCCAGCACCTGGACTAAATTCGGTAAGCTTTGTCATGATATTTATTTTCTTTTCAAAATATTAAACTCGTTGATTTTCAATTTCAATAATTTTTTTTGCAATAATTTCGAAATCCATATGATTGAATTCAATTTTGGAAACTAATTCTTGATCTCTTTTCGATAAACCATATAAATAGGCTTTGTCGTAATATTGAAGGCTAATGTCTGTTACGGCTTTGTAATTATTGTTATTCAAAGCCTCGAGAGTTGTTTTGTAGTTATTATTTCCAATTCGCTTATTAATATTTTTTAAAGCATTTTCGATTACTTCGTTTCCAAAAATAGCATATTCGTTTACTAAATACTCGATTCTTAGTTCTTTTGAAATGTCAATGAAAATGGTACGAGAATTTCTCATTTGATCGAATAAAGCGTTTGGGATAAAATTACGACCAATGCTGTGACTTTCGTCTTCGAGCCAAACTCTTTTATTAAAATCCAATTTGTTCCATTCGTGAAATAGTTTGTTTTCGAAAAATTCTGTCGAATCCTGCTCTTTCTCTCCAATTGAACCAAATGCAGAGCCTTTATGATTGGCTATTTTTTCAAGATCGATAATTTGTTCGCCAAGTTTGCGAAGCTTGTTTAAAATAATTGTTTTTCCGCTACCTGTTTTCCCTCCGAGTATTACAATTTCTGCTTGTTTCTCGAATGATTTTAATGCATAATTTCTATATTTTTTGTATCCTCCAGATAAAATAGAAACATTAAATCCATAAAAATCAAGTAACCAAGCCATACTTTTACTTCGCATTCCTCCTCGCCAACAATAAATTAATACATTTTTGTCTGGAGCAATTTTCAGGGCTTGTTTAATGAATAGCTTTAGCTTAGGACCAACAATGTCAAGTCCAGAAAATATAGCTTGGTCTCTACCATTTTCTTTGTATCGGATTCCGACTATTTTTCTTTCTTCGTCAGTAAATAATGGAATATTAATAGCATTAGGAATATGTGCTTTTGCAAATTCGCCTGGTGAGCGGACATCAATAATCGGAACATGTTCCGCTTGTTGAATAAATTCAGTAATATTTATAACGTGTTGCATTTTGTAATAAAAAAAAACACTCACAAAGGAGTGTTTTTTTATATTTTTACATTCCTATTTTTTCTTTGTCGTATTTATTAGCTTTTAATTTTTCCTGCACTTCTGCAAATGCTTTAATCGTGTATTCTACATCTTCTTTAGTATGAACCGCAGTTGGAATTATACGCAACATAATTACATCTTTTGGAACTATCGGGTAAACAACTACGGAGCAAAAAATATTATAATTTTCACGTAAATCGAGCGTAACATTTGCTCCTTCCATTGGACCTCCGCTCAAAAATACTGGAGTAACAGGTGACTGCGTGTCTCCTAAATTGAAGCCTTTTTCTCGTAATCCTTTTTGAAGAAGCTTAACCACTTCCCAAAGATTTTCTCTTAATTCTGGTTTAGTTTTTAAAAGGTCTAATCTTTTCAAAGCTCCATAAACCATAGGCATTGGTAACGATTTTGCAAATGTTTGCGAACGCATATTGTATCGTAAAAAGTTCACAACATTTTCGTTACTTGCAATAAAACCACCTATTCCAGCCATTGATTTTGCAAATGTGCTAAAATATAAGTCGATTCCATCTTGAACTCCAAAATGTTCGCCAGTTCCAGCACCCGTTTTTCCCATTGTCCCAAAACCGTGTGCATCGTCAACTAATAAACGAAAATCGAATTTTTTCTTTAATGCAACAACTTCGTCTAATTTTCCTAAGTCGCCTGCCATTCCAAATACTCCTTCGGTAATAACTAAAATACCGCCACCATTTTCTTCTGCATTTTTCTTAGCAAAACCTAACATTTTTTCGCATCGTGCCATATCGTTGTGTGGATAGACGAAACTTTTTCCTCCTTTTGATTTGTGAAGAAAAATTCCATCCATAATGCAAGCATGAGCTTCTGAATCATAAACAATTACATCCCGTCGTGTTGCTAAGGAATCTATAATCGAAACCATTCCAGGATAGCCATAATTTAAAAGAAAAGCATCTTCTTTTCCAACAAATTCGGCTAATTTGTTTTCCAATTCTTCGTGTTTACTTGTTTGTCCTGACATCATTCTTGCTCCCATTGGGTATGCCATTCCAAATTCTGCTGCTGCATCGGCATCAACTTTTCTAACTTCAGGGTGGTTTGCTAAACCTAAGTAGTTGTTTAAACTCCACACTAAAACTTCTTTCCCTCTAAATTTCATTCGAGTTCCAATTTCTCCTTCTAGTTTCGGAAAAGCGAAGTATCCGTGAGCTTCTTTTTGGTATTTACCTAAATCACCTCTGTTAGTCGAAATTCTTTCAAAAATATCCATATTAAGTGTTGTTTTTTATTACATTTTGTACAAATGTATTGTTTTTATTACAAATATTAAAAAAAATAAAATGAACAAAATCAAATTTCACATAACAAAAAAGCCGTCTATTTTTTTAGACAGCTCTCTTGTTGTATTATTTTTCATTATTCGTCATCTTCTTCTTCGAGTTCCTCTGCTGCTGCGATGAATGTATCTTCTCCTCCTTCAATTGCATCATCATCGTCTTCAACTTCATCAAATATATTGTCGATACTCACGTCAACTTTTACGAGGTAGCTAACGTTTTCGTGTTCAAAAGTAAATGCGTAAAAAGCACCTTTTGGAGCATCAACCTTAAAAATTATATTTTTAAAACCTTCGGGATATTTTTCGTTAAAAGCTTCTAAAACTTCTTCGCTCAGATTTTCGTATTTTACAATTTTTCTAATCTTTTCCATTGACTAATAAATGATTTTTTCTGCAATTATAATTCATAAATTTGAAAAAACAAGCATTTCTTTTTCTTAAATAATAAAAAAAGTAAAAAAACTTATGTTTTCATTGTGCTTTAATCGTATTTCTTGTACAACTTATTTATCAAGATACTTTGTCCACTCTTTTGAAGTTCTTTTTTTCCAAGCTCCTCGATGATATTCGTAGCTAATAATTAAAGGTAAAACAGAAGTTGCTTCTGCGAAAACCATTTGTTCGTAAACGGTATCAACTTTTCCCCACGATGATGCCTCTTTTAGAGTAGAACTTGAGCATGCTCCATCGCGTACATCAGCAACAGTAATTTGAATTGCATATTTATGCATTGGAACGTCTTTTCCGAGTATTTCGGCACATATTACAGTATCTTGAGTAAAGTTTTTGGGAACACCACCACCGATCATAAATAAACCTGTAGTATCTGCTTCCATCTTGATTTTAGTTAATTCCAAAAAGTCTTTTACTGAATCAATCGATACATGTTTTTGTGGATTTTCCCATTGATGTTTTGCCAAACCAAAACCCGCACTACTATCAACAAAAGCAGGGCAAAAGATAGGTACATTATGTTCGTAACATACTTGAACTAGTGAATCTTTCTTTTTTGAATTTTTGACAAGGTATTTGCCCATTTCTCGAATAAACTCGCGAGATGAATATGGTTTTGGTTCTAAGGTTTTACATATTTCATAAACAGTATTGTCACATGCTTGAAGTTCTTGTTCATCAATAAATGTGTCATAAATACGATCTATATACAAATCTCTCAAATCTTTGTCATTTACATTTGGAGTTCCTTTGTAATGTTTATAACCAAGTGCTTCGAAAAAATCCATATCAACAATCGATGCTCCAGTTGCGACAATAACATCAATCATATTGTTTTTTACCATGTCAACATACACTTGCATACAGCCTCCAGCACTTGTACTTCCTGCTAAAGTAAGAATGTTTGTACACTTATTTTCACTTATCATTTTGCTATAAATATCTGCAGCCGACGCAGTGTCTCTTGAAGTAAAAGACATATCTCGCATTGCATTTATAATAGCAGTTGCATCAATAGACTTAATATCTATGTGCTTAATTTCTTCTTTTAAAATATCGCTTTTTTTCATTTTGCTTTATTGTTTAATAACCTAAAATTTTTAACATTGATTTGTAGCTTTGCTCTTTAGCAAAGAGTTTAGTTGAGAATTCACCATCTTCATCTTTATCGATAAGAATATGTTTGGGAGCTGGTAGCAGGCAATGTTGAATGCCTCCAAATCCTCCAATAGACTCTTGGTATGCCCCTGTGTGGAAAAAGCCAATATACAACGGATCTTTTGGATTCACTTTTGGTAAAAATATTGCGTTTGCATGAGAATCGGAGTTGTAAAAATCTTGACTGTCGCATGTTAATCCGCCTAAGAAAACTCTTTCGTATTCTTCGTCCCAATTATTTATGGCAAGCATAATAAATTTTTGTTTTGCTGCCCAAGTATCTGGTAAGTTTGTCATGAACGAACTATCAATCATATTCCATAATTCTCTATCATTCTGCTGCTTTTGGTCAATAATTGAATACAAAACAGCACCACTTTCGCCAACTGTGAATGAACCGAATTCGGTAAAAATATTTGGTTCAGCAACTACGTTTCTATCGCAAATTTGTTTTATTTGTGATATTATTTCTTCTGCCATATATTCATAATCGTAATCGAATGACATTGAATTTTTGATAGGAAATCCACCACCAATGTTTAACGAATCGAGTTCAGGACAAACTTTTTTAAGTTCACAATATAAATCGATACATTTCGATAATTCATTCCAATAGTATGCTGTATCTTTAATTCCTGTATTGATAAAAAAATGCAACATTTTTAATTCAAACTTCGGATTTCCTTTAATGTTATCCTCATAATATTGAATAACTTTATTGTATCTAATTCCAAGTCTTGAGGTATAAAAGTCAAATCCAGGTTCTTCTTCGGCAGCAATTCGAATTCCTATTTTACTTTTTTTAGTTATAAGTTTTTTTAATCGAGCCAATTCGTAAACATTATCTAAAATCGGGATTACGTTTTCAAAGCCAAGGTTAATTAGATTTGCAATATTCTCAATATACTGATGCTTTTTAAATCCATTACAAATTACATATTTGTCTTTTTTAATTTTTCCATTTTTGTATAAATCTTCGATAATGTGAATGTCAAAGGCCGACGAAGTTTCTAGATGAGCATCGTTTTTCAGCACTTCTTCCATTACAAATGAAAAATGAGAACTCTTTGTACAATAACAATAGTGATATTCTGCATTGTAATCCGATTTAGCAATTGCCACATTAAAAAGACGTCGAGCTTTTTGAATATTTTGAGAGATTTTAGGTAGATATGAAATTTTTAATGGAGTTCCATATTGCTTAATAACTTCCATTAAAGAAATTCCATTAAAGTATAATTCATTGTCTTCTACTTTAAACTCTTCTTGAGGAAATTCAAAGGTTTGTTCAATTAAATCGATGTATTTATTTTTCATTTTACGATGTTGTTTACTTCCGACAAAAATAATTTAATTGATTTAAAATGCAATGTTTTTATGTATTTAAGTTTGTTAGATTGATAAAAAAAAAACAATTTACCAATGTTGGATTTCTCGGTTATTATTTTTTTTATTGTAAATATCTGGTTTTGAACAAAAAGAGTATTACAAACTTATTTCTTAAATTATAAGTTCCAAATCTCAAATGCTTTTTCAGCTTGAAAATAAAGCATATCTAATCCGTTTATTACAATAGCCCCTCTCTCCTTTCCTTTTTTAAGAAAAACGGTTTCGTTGGGATTGTAAATCAAATCGAACAAAGTATGTTCGGTTGAAATAAACTCATACGGTATAGCAGGAAACGCCAAAATATCGGGCGACATGCCAACTGGTGTTGTATTGACAATAGTATTAAATTCGGTTAAAATTTCATCACTTAACTCGGAATACAATAAACAATTTTCTTTTTTACTTCTTGATACAAATTTGAAATCAATATTATACTTTTTCAAGACGTAAGAAACAGCTTTTGAACTTCCTCCTGTTCCAATAACCAATACTTTTGTAGGATTTTGCCTATGAGTCGATAAAAAAGCTTTTTCAAAGCCGTAAACATCTGTATTGTATCCAATTAATCTCACAGACGAATTGCTTCTAATTACTTTTACCGTATTTATTGCTCCAATATCTTTTGCCGAAGAATCGATTTCATCTAAAAAAGAAATAATATTTTCTTTATGAGGAATAGTTACATTAAAACCTTTAAGATTATGATGTTGTAATATGATATTGTGTATTTTCGTAATATCTTCGATTGGAAACAACTCGTAACTCGCACTGATTCCCTCTTTTGCAAATTTTTCGGTAAAATATCTCTTTGAATACGAATGAGCTAAAGGAAAGCCGATTAGTCCGTATAAATCCATTTAACTTTAGCAAAAATGCTTTTTCAAAAAATTTAAAAATTCTTTCGAATATCTTCAGGCAAAAACGATAAAACTGTATCTCCACGCAATCCTAAACGAATGGTTTCCAAAGAAATAACTTCGTTTGGAGCAATGTTTCCTAAATTTACCTCCGCTCCCAATAGTTTAATAAACCAAACTTGTTGCGATTTTTGTGGAGCTTCCCAAATCACATCATCTTTATTTACTGAGTGTAAAATAGTGTCAATCAATTTTTTATTCGACGAACCATCGCTATTGTAAATTCCAAGATTTCCGCTTTCGCGTGCTTCAGCTATTACTTTCCATGAGCCTGCTTGAAGCTCTTTTTTCATCATCTGATTCCATTGTTCAGGAGAAATTTCAACGCTTGCATCTTTTGAACCAACTTCTGAAATTACAGTTACTTGCGACGAAAGTTTTTGAATGTACTCGCATTTCAAATCATGATTTAACGCAATAGCTCCATCGGAAACTTCGGCTAATTCGAGATTGTATTTTTCAATATATTTTCTATAATCATCGAACATGCCTCTAGCAATAAATAATTCAAACAAGGTTCCTCCAAAATAAGGTATTATACCGGCATCTTTATATATTTTTATTTTCTCGTTTAAGTTTTTGGTAATTAGCGAAGTTCCAAAACCAAATTTTACTAAATCGGTAAATTCACTGCTCGATGAGACAAAATTTTCGGTTTCTCGAACACTTAATCCTTTGTCCATCATCATGGTTAAACCTTTTTGACGTGGTTTATTGCTTCTTTCGGGCAAAAACGGAATATTGTAATTCATTATCGGTATTTTTTTAATAATTCGTTTATCTCTGCATTCTCGGAATATTCTTCAAAATAAAATGAATATTCAGTATATTTTTTAGCATCAAGTTTTAGTGCTTTTTCAAGATATTTCAACACAGTTTTATCTATTGTTGTTTCCGATAAAAAAGCAGCTAATAAATAAAAAACATCAGCATTTTCATTAAATTTTTCATGTGCTCTTTTTAATATTTTAATTGCTTTAGTGTTTTCATTTACGTCATGTAAAAATTCGGCATAATTTACCCACAAATCTTCGTCGAATTCGTCGTTTTTGATTGCTTTTTCGTAAGCTTTATGTGCATCTTCATTTTGTCCGATTTTTTCGTACATGCGGGCAAGTAAAAACCAATATTCTGAATTCAGTTCATCGGTATCGATTGCAATTTTAATATTTTCAATCGCTTTTTCGTTATCACCATCCTGAAATAAAATTTCGCCTATTCCAACATATGCATCAGCAAAAAACTCGTCAATTTCAATTACTTTGTGGTAATATTCCATTGCTTTGTCGGTTTCTTTTAAATATTCGTAAGCTTCGCCCAAATAATACAACGCAAGCGGGTCGTTTTCGTTCAGTTTTAGATATTCGTTGTACGATTCAATGGCTTTGTGATATTGTTCCATGCTTGCATAAGCATTTCCCATATTAAAATACGCCGACGAGTAATCAACATTTATTGCAACTGCGTACTCGTAAGCATCAATTGCTTTTTCAAATTCGTTCAAAATACTATAAACCGTGCCCAAATTGTACCAAGCATTTGCCGAAAATGGATTTTCGTCGATAAATTGTTCGTAATATTTAACACTATTGTTTAACTCTCCTATTTTCTCGTAGCAATAAGCTATATCGAATAAAATATTTTGATTGTCAGACTTAAATTCTTGTGCTTTGAAAAGATATTTTAACGCAATTTTAAATTCAAATGAGTTCAAAAAAGCCATTGCAATGTTGTAAAATACAATATCTTTCTCATCTTCTGGAACATATTTCATTGCTTTAGTAAACTCTTTTTCGGCTTTAGCTGAATCGCCTTCTAGATTATAAATGCTTCCTTTCAAAACTACAATCTCATAATTTTCGGCATCGTATTGTTCAATTTCTTGAATAATACTGAATGCTTCTTTTAATTTTTTTTGATTAATTAAAACCTGAGCCTTTTTTATTTTAATGTCAACCGAACTTGGGTGTTGTCTGAGGGCATAATGAATAACTTCAGCAGCTTTTGCAATCTCGTCATTATCAATATAAAAATCAACAATATTTACAAAGTCATCGACGTCGAAAAAATAGCTTTGTTTTTTTACAAGCATTTCTTCAAAACGGAAAACTTTATCAAGAATCTCCTCGTTTTCGTTATTTGTTTCGTCAAATTCCATCTAATTCTTTTCTATAAACCCACAAAGGTAAAAAATTTTTGCGTTTATTATTTTAAGATTATTGGTTTTTAATTCAAAGCATTTTTCATTCACTATCTAACCATTTTATTGCAGCCTCCTCTGTAGAGAAATATTTTCTTGTTGTTTTTTCTTTCGTCTCAGTTTCTGTAAAAACCTGTGAAAGAGCTGTATGTTTTGGTTTGTCAACCAAAAAGACGGTCTTAACAGTATTGTATTTTTCGGTAACCAATTCGGCATGTTTTGAAATGGTGGCTACATCTTCTAGTTTAAAATCAAAATTAGCTTTTCGTACGTCATAGAAAAGTTTTAAATCTAAGGGCAAATTATCTAATTCTCTAAATTCGTTTAAATAATCAATTATTTCAGCGAATGTGATTATTTCATCAAATGTGACATATAGTAAGTTACTTTTTGTGTTAAATGAATATGTAATCATGTCAAAATTTTTAAACGTTCAAAAAATTGGAACTTAAGATTTAGAAACTATGAAACTATTTTATTGATGTTCTTTTCTTAATAAATCATCAATGGTTTTTACTGGATTGAATGTAATGATAGGAACTTCAACAAAAATGGTATTCCAATCAGACATAGCACCGTTCCACAAGCCCGGTAATTCTAATGCTTTAAGGTCTTTGCCATCTTTCGATTTTTTAGATATAAATCCTGTATTTTTATCAACAAATTGCAATAAGTCAAATTTGTTTCCTTTATAATCTTTTACATAACACACCAAGTCAACTGGATTGAAATGTGTAGCATTTTGTGCGATTTCTTTTTGCTGAGGATTGTTCATGTCAATCTGCGAACTTTCAACAACTTGCAAGGAAAATGTTCCATCTTGATTTTTCGCCCAAAATGGTCCGCCACCTGGTTCGCCTTCATTTTTCACCATTCCGCAAACTCGAATCGGACGATTTAGTTTTTTCAACAAATACGATGCTTTATCTTTTTGATTTAAGCCTGCAAATTCGTTTGAAAACGAAATACAAAGTTCTTTTTCAAAAAACGAAACAACTTCATTAATTAATGAAATATCATTGCTTTGCTGTAATTTATTGATATATGAAAAAACGGTTTCTTTATATTTCAGCAAAACTCCAGCAATTACCTTTTTGTATTGAAAAGTTTTGTACTTGATTCTATCGGGAACCACATTGTCGATATTTTTCACGAAAATAATGTCGGCAGAAATGTCGTTTAAATTTTCGATTAGTGCTCCATGCCCACCCGGACGAAATAAAAGAGTTCCATCGGAATTTCTAAACGGATTGTTTTCCATATCAACAGCAATGGTGTCGGTAGATGGTTTTTGCTCCGAATACGAAATTTCGTATCGAATATCGAATTGTTTTTCGTAATTTGCTTTTACTTCATCAATTAACTTAATAAACAGCGACTTATGCTCTGACGAAACCGTAAAATGTAGCCGACCGATTTTGTCTGAACTTTTGCAATAATTTGCTCCTTCAACCAAATGTTCTTCGGTTGGAGTCCTCATTTCGTTTTCATATTTATGAAATTTCAATAAACCTTTCGGTAAATTTCCATAGTTCAAGCCATTTTCGTTCAATAAAGCATTTAGAACTTCGATGTAGCCAAGTTTTGCAATTAATTCGTCGGTGCTTTTTCCATCTTTTTGCAAAACGGCTTCTAAGTCGTTGTAAAAAGCAAATTTTTTGATGTTGGTTAAAACATTCATTACCGAACGCAATGCGTTGCCATTCATAAAATTATTGTATCCATCACGATTTCCGTTATATAAATCGGCAAATTCGTATAAAGATTTGAACATGCGACTTGCAGCACCAGAAGCTGGAACAAACTTTACAATTTTATATTTATCACGTGATTCTTCGTAATACGAAACAAATTCAAATATTTCGTCTTCATTATAAACTTGCATTCCATCTCCGATAGTCGCAGCTTTTTGAATATTTAGATAAGGAAATCCTTTCTTAAAAAAACTTATCTGCTCTTCAAGGGTTTTAAGGTCGATTTGTCGAGTTTTTATAACTTGTAAGTCCTTTTCTGTAAACATATTATTTGTTTTATATATTTTAATTTCATGTATTTTTGGAACGATTGAAATCATTTCCAAAAAAATACAATTTACATATTAATTCTTATTTTCGGTCTTGTCATGTGTTTTAACCTGACAATTATGAATCAATTTTCGTAATTTGCACTAAAATACTTTGTTTTTTTGAAATTTCAAGCAATGTTTGGTTTGTTTTTTTTACCCGCTTATTTAGCTTTCAAATAAACGAATACTTAAAAGACAGAAAAATCGATTACTCTTTCTCAATTATTTCGAATTGTTGCGTAAGTTCGTTTCCAAATTCATCCACAATTTTAATAGCGTGGTAACCTTCGGAAGTGATAATAGGCATTTGATGAAAATCAATTGTAAATCCAATGAATTCATTATCAAGATGCCAAAATATTTTTGTATGTGGTAATCGGTGAGCGAGTTCAATTACAAATCGTCCTTTTTTTCCGTCGAGTTCAATCGGAATATAAATCTTTGCAAAATTTTTAGGATAAATCACTTCCATGATGTTGTTTCCCATATTTTCGATTGCGTTTAGGCAATCTTCTCTAAAAGGAGGTAATTGTTTGTAAAACGGATTTTTCGATTTAAAATACCATTCCATAGCGGGTGGTAATACAAACCAAGAAACATGTTTCATGTTAAATGTATTTTCGCATTTGTCGTGAACTTGAAATTGTTCGGCGATATCTAAATGAATCAATTTGTGATATGGACACTTACTAAACTGAATGCCTGATTTAGGTATCCACATAGTGTCGATATCGTCGCATATTTCGGATGCTAAATAACCACTTTTTTTACAAATTGGAGCTTGAACCATATCATCATAAGGAGGCTCAAACCAAGCTGGAGCATCGTCGAGTTTATCGAAAATGTTGAATAGTATAGGAGCTGCCGTATTTAAACCGGTTAATCCCGGACGTCCTTCTCCGTCGGCATTTCCAACCCAAACCCCTACAGCGTATTTAGGTGTAATACCGATTGCCCAACCATCACGAAAACCAAAACTAGTACCGGTTTTCCATGCAATTTTTTCGGACGATGAAAATAAATCCCAATTACTCTCATCTTGAGGTCTTTCAACATCAAGCATTGCATTAAATGTAAACCAAATTGATGCTGCACTAAGTGTTGAAATTTTTTCTAAATTAACAGGGAGTCCAGTATTTTTTTCTTTGTCCGGATTGGATAAATAATTCGGGGCAAAATAATCGGTCTTACTGTATCGACTATTGAATATTGAGTAGTGATTTAATGTTCGTGCCATCGAAGCATACATTCCGACAAGCTCTATAAGTTTCCCTTCACTTCCTCCTAAAATTAGCGATAATCCGTAGTAATCAGCAGATTTATTGACGCTTGTCATTCCTAATTTTTTAAGTAAATGAATAAATCGTTCAATACCATAGCTTTGAAGCATTTTAACGGCAGGAATATTTAACGACCGAGCAATTGCTCGATTTGCGGGAATAGCTCCATCGTATCCTTGATTGTAATTTTCGGGTGTATAACCTTTAATTTGAATGGGAATATCGGGAACAAGGCTTTGTGGCAAAATTTCACCTGATGTCAGCATTGCAGCATACAAAAATGGTTTTAATACACTGCCCGTACTTCTTTCAGCTTCGATTATATTAACATCTTCGCCATGTTCTTTTTTCGAACTTATATTTCCATTGTACGAAATAATATTACCTGATTCAATATCAACAACTATAGTAGCTGTATTGTGTATTCCATTTTCAGACAATTTTGTAACATGACTGGTTAGAATACGATTTATTTTTTCTTGAATTGCCACATCAATAGTTGTTCGAGTTTTATTCAAACTATATTGATATTTGTTTCTGATTTTATTTAAAAGATGTGGTGCAAATTGTGGAAAAGCTTGTGGATTTTCAGGAATTGGCTCAATAATAGAGAGTTCGTAAGTTGTTTTATCGAAGATTTTTTTATCGAATAAATTTTTGAGCAATTTATTTCGTTTTGCAAACAATTTTTCTCTATTTTTTCCCAAGTTAATTAGCGAGGGGCTATTTGGAAGTACAGCCAACATTGCTGTTTCAGCCCACGATAATTTATTGGGTTTGCGACCAAAATATCGCCACGATGCGGCTTCTAAACCCACAACATTTCCTCCAAAAGGAGCATTTGAAGCGTATAGAGCTAAAATTTCATTTTTAGAATAAGTTAGTTCTAAACGGTAAGTGAGAATAATTTCTATGATTTTCTCAAAAATTGTTCGAGATTTATTATTTCTTGATAAACGAACTACTTGCATCGAAATAGTACTGCCCCCGCTGAGTATTTTTTTATGCTTGATATTCAAATATATTGCTCGAACAATTGCGGAATAATCTACCCCTGAATGAAAATAAAAGGCTTTATCTTCAAAATTTGTAATGGCGATTTTGAATTTATTTGGAACATTATAGTTGCACGGAAATCTCCATTGCTCGTCATCGGCAATATGAGCACCCAAAAGCACCCCGTATTTATCTTCAATAACAAAACTTAAGGGTTTGTTGAACAGCGGATTAGGTAATGAAAAATAGAATATAACAGCTAGTAGAAAAAGTACAATAAGTCCAATTTTTTTCAGAATACTGTGTTTCACTTATTTGGACTTATTCGTCAAGTTATTAATGAGCTTGAATTACGATATTGTACATTACGTCTCCTTTGAAAACTCTCCCGTTCATTATTTTTGGAGCAAATTTTAAAGGCATAATGAGAGCTTTAACTTGTTCGTCGATTCCATAGCCAATAGAATTAAAAAAAGTAATGTTTGAAACCGTACTATCTGGTTCAACGTCAACACTTATCATTAATTGACCTTTCACTTTGGCTTCAATAGCTTCGTGGGTGTATTTAATATTCTGAAATAAATATTTGTGCAACTCTAAATCGCCTGAAGGGTAACGAGCCGATTCTGTTTTGATTTCCATATTTACATTGTAATTTTCTTGTGAAAAAGCTGCTAAAGTTAGCACGATTACAAGACCTGTAAGAATAAGTTTTTTCATGATTGTATTTGTTGTTTTTTTGTACAAAAGTAAAAATCTTAGTTTGATTTTTTCGATTTATTTTCAATTTTTAAACCAAGCACGGTAACATCGTCGATTTGCTCATTTTTATTTTTCCAATTATCAAATTCAGCTTCAATCACATTTTTCTGTTCCGACATTGGTAATTGACAATTTGTAAGTAATAATTGTTTAAATCGTTTATATGAATATTTCTTATCATTTTTTCCTCCAAATTGATCGGCATATCCATCGCTAAATAAATAAATCATATCCCCTGTTTCCAGAGTAAATTCATGATTGGTGAAATCGTCCATACGATTATAAATTGAAATCGGCATATTGTCGCCTTTGACTTCGTCAAGTTGAAAGTTAAAAGTTGAAAGTTCATCAAGTTTAGTATTTTCTTCATTTTTAACTTTTAACTTTTCACTTTTAACTATGTAAAGTGGGTTGTTTGCTCCTGCAAATTGAGCGTTATATGTAACATAACTTTCCGAAGGGGATAAAACCTTCAAGGTTTCTGAAACCTTGAAGGTTTTCATGTTAATTACCACGAGGCTTATATCCATTCCGTCGTCTTGCTCGCCGGTTATTCCTTTTTGCTGTAATGCATCGATAATCGATTTTCGCAAATGATTTAAAACCTGATTCGCCTGAGTAATTTCTTTTTTTCGTATAATTTCATTTAAAAAGCTAATACCCAGCATACTCATAAAAGCACCAGGTACACCGTGTCCTGTGCAGTCTGCTACTGATATAATCAACCATTGGTCGATTTTGGTAGCCCAATAAAAATCTCCCGAAACAATATCTTTAGGTCGATAGAATATAAAGACTTCGTCTATTTCGCCCCATATTTTAGAACCTTTATCGGAAGTTGCTAACTCTGGCAATAAAGCTTGCTGTATGCGTTTGGCGTAGGTAATACTATCGGTTACTGATTTATGAATTTCTTCAATGAGTTCTTTTTGTTGAATAACCAAATCGCGTTGACTTTCAATTTCTTCCTTTTGTGTATTAATTTCTTCATTTTTTTGAAGAATTTCCTCGTTTTGAAAAGCGAGCAATTTATTAGCCTTCTTTTTTTGAACAAACAATCGGAATATCAAAATTGAAAATATTAAAACAAGGATAAAACCGACTGTAAAAAATAGTATTTGGTTTTCTTTTCGTGCTATAATTTCATCTTGAAGAGCTTTATGGTTTTCGAGTTTTTCAATTTCGAGTTGTTTTTTTTCGTTTTGATATTTACCTTCCATTTCTGCCAATGCATTTGTCTTTTCGTCGTTGAACATGAGTTCTTGAGTTTCGATATAAATTTCGGCATAATATAAAGCTTCGGCATTGTTTCCAAGTCCTTTATAAGATTCCTGTAAATGATAAGCTAAATCATTTTTCCAAGGAATTGCTTCAATTTCATCGGCTATTTTCATCCCTCGAAGTCCATATTCTATGGCTTTGTTAAAATATGTAATCTGTTGGGTTCTGTTGTTATATGCAGAGTCTCCCAGTATTGTGTATAATGAAGCAAGATTACCAAGCACAGCTGCAATTCCATTTTTATTGCCAATTTCCTCTTTAATTTGAAGCGATTTTAAATAGTAATCAAGTGCAACATCATAATTTTCAAGTTCTAAATTAATATTGCCTAAATTATTATATGAGTATGAAACTCCGTATATATCGTTCATTGCTATATCAATTTTCAACGATTTTAAATAGTATTCAATTGATAAATCGTAATTTCTCATTTTTCGATAAACTACCCCAAGATTATTGTAACAAGAAGAGATTCCCTCTTTGTCGTTTAGTTCGATATCAATAGCTAGAGATTTTTTATAATATTCAAGAGCTTTTTCGTGATTTCCTTGATTATCGTTTATCATTCCAATATTATTTAAACAAGTCGAAATACCTTTTCTATTTTTTAATTTTTCGTGTATTTCAAGAGCCTTTATAAAATAATCTAAACCTTTTTCATATTCTCCCATAAAATCATAAGCTGAGCCAATACTGTTGTACGATTCGGCAATGCCTAAACTATCGTTTAAATTTTTGTAAATTTTTATTGCTTTGAACATATATTCTAACGATTCTTCGTTACTTCCTAAGTAATATAAGCATGCACCAATATTTTGATTCGACTTTGCTTCAAGTTTTTTGTTTTTTATACGTTTTGCAATTTTTAGAGCTTCTTCAAAATACAGCGAAGCCGAATCGGGCACAGTATATTTTAGTTCTGTTCCAATTTCGATATTTAGTTTTGCTTTAAGACTATCGTTTTTTGCTTTGCTCAATTGAATAAATAACGAGTCGATATTTGCATTTGCAAAAAATGATAAAAAAGTGACTGATATGATTAAAAAATATTTCATTTTTCGACGAATGTAATTTTTAGGACATCTGTAGTTTTATCTGTAATTTTATATCTATTATCGATTCGTTGATTTACAATCCACACAATTTCATTTTCGGAACACAGAAGCCAAGTATTTTCTTTTTCAAATATCGATAACTTATTATTAATAAAAAAATCGCTTAATTTTTTCTTTTGTGTCATACCAAGTGGGTAAAAATAGTCAGCATTTTTCCACTTTCTTAGCACTAATGGCAAGTGCAATTTATTATAATCTAAATATGCAATATTTTTTGACTTTAATATTTTAACATCTTGATAGTTGATTTTTTCGAATGTTAAATGAATCGGAGTTATGATTTTTTTTGAATTATCAGGAATGGCAATTGAGTCAGCGAATAAACTATTAATCCTTGAGATTAACAAATATTCTCTATCTCTTAGCAATTGATAATCTGGCGAGTAGAAAATTTTGCCCGATATAGAATTAAGTGAATTTAAAATGTCTTCGCAGGTTGAAGAGTTAAATCCGAATTCACTTAAAATTTCGTAAAGATAAAATTCCAAATTAGGTATTTTAGCTAGTTGCGATATGTCAATTTTATGCAAATTATTTTCAAATCGTAAGATTTGCTTTTTGACTCTTTCGACTTCCTTTTTCAGAATATCATCAGCTTGTTTTAAATGTTTCGAAGTTTTTAAAATATTGCTTTTTAATGCAGGATAAAATTTTTCTAATTCAGGAATAATTTGCTTGCGAATAAAATTTCGCGAATAATAAATTTCATTATTACTTGCATCTTCTCGAAATGCTAAGTTGGTTGAATCAAGATATTCTTTAATTTCATTTCTATTGGAGAAAAGTAAGGGGCGGATTATTTTATTATTTTTTGCTTTAATGCCCGTAAGTCCTTTGATTCCAGTACCTCGCGATAGGTTTATGAGCATGGTTTCTACTACATCGTCGCTGTGGTGAGCGGTGGCAATGTAATCGAAATGGTGTTTTGTGCGAATTTCCTCAAACCATGCATATCGCAACTCACGGGCTGCCATTTGAATGGAAATTCCTTTTTCTTCGGCATACTGTTTTGTGTCGAAGTTTATGGTGAAAAATTCGACTTTGTATTGTTTTGCAAGCAATTCAACAAATTGTTGGTCTTTGTCAGCATCTTTGCCACGAAGTTGAAAATTGCAATGAGCAATGGCAAAATTATAGTTAGAAACATAAAACAAATGTGCCATAGCAACCGAATCAATTCCCCCACTGACGGTTAAAAGGATCTTGTCTTTTTCGGCGAAAAGTTGATTTTGGGTTATATGTTGTTTTAATTTGTTAATCATTTTTTATTTTTTTGTTGTCAGGTGAAAACACCTGACAAAGGCAGATATTCAAAAAATAAACTAATTTTTTTCATTTTAATTAAATTTATTTAAATGCATATCATAAAAGCACTAGTTACTGTTAAAGCAGCATTAAACCCCTTCCGCCCTCGTTTCTATTAAATAGATATATAATATAAAGGAGCTACTAATAATATAACAACAAATACTCCTTTTACTCTTTTTATTCTTTTATATTCATTTCCCCATTTTTTGTCATACTCATCATATTTATTTTTAAATTTTAAATAATTAAATATTAATATTCCTATGGCAAAAGGAATAAGTATCCAAATTGGTATCTTAGTAGCATGTTCTCCTAAAGCTGTATTCAATAAAATATTTTCAAAGAACAAAACTAAAGACATTAAAGACATTATCTCAAATAAAGTAACAGAAATAACAGCTGTAATCGCATTTTTACCATCAAATTTCATATATGCTTTAGCAACTCTATAAAACATATACTTAAATAATATGTCAATATATCTCATAAATATTATTTTCAATAATTGTTATTTGCACAATTAAAAGGGCTTAATTCAACAACCTTTGCCTCCTTCATCTGTTTTCACCTGACTGAAAATATACAGTCAAACATTATATTTTTGTATTGATTTGTAATCTTGCATTGTACAAATGTAAAAATACTTTACGAATTAAATAATAAAGAAAAATCGGTTTATTATTTTGCCATAAATAATTGTAAATTTGCCAAAGCAAGTTTATTAAAATATATTATAAATGAAATTTGTAGTTATCGAAGGTTTAGATGGTTCGGGAAAATCGACTCAGGTTAAAAACATGTTGAATTATCTGGAAGTAAACAATATAAAATATAAGTATTTGCATTTTCCGAGAACCGAAAGTCCTGTTTATGGTGAGTTGGTTTCGATGTTTTTGCGTGGCGATTTAGGTGAATTAAATTCGGTTAATCCCTATTTAGTTGCTCTGATTTATGCAGGAGATAGAGATAACGCCAAAAATGAAATTTTAGAGTGGTTAAAGAACGATTATTTGGTTTTAGTCGATAGATATGTTTATTCGAATATTGCATTTCAGTGTGCTAAAGTTCAGCAGGAAACAAAACAACACGAATTGGCATCATGGATTTTGAAAACAGAATATGATTTTTATAAAATTCCAAAACCCGATTTAAGTATATTTTTAGATGTTCCGTTTGAATTTACCCGTAAAAATTTAACCAGCGAACGCCAAGGTGTGGATAGAAATTACCTCGATGGGAAAAGAGATATTCATGAAGAAGATTTGAATTTTCAGGAACGAGTTCGAAATATTTATTTAAAATACTCGCAAACCGATAGTTCAATGAAAAAAATTGATTGTAGCAACGGAAAAGATAAGATGCTAGAGCCCGATGAAATATTTTCGAAAATATTGAATGTGCTTAAATCGAATGGCGTTTTATAAAGCTAGAGTTAAACCTACATATAAACCAACAGTCAGCGAACTTGTTTTGAATTCGTCAGCTCCGAAGTCAATATAATCAGTAAGCTCCAAGTTTTCAAGTTCTTCTTTGGTATAACCCATTGAGTTTATTCCTTTAATGTCTTTCACTCCTTTGGTGGCTCTTAGTCCCATAAGAAAATGAAACCCATCGCCAAATTCAAAAGACTTAACTAAGCCAATTGCAATCGCATTATTGGTTTCTTCGAAATTTTCTTTAACATTTTCGTACGACGAAAAATTCGATGCTGACAATTCATATTCAGCTTTATTTATAAAAGAAAATACAAAACCTGCCTCGAAATAAAATTTATTTCCAACAGTAAGCATGATAGGAACGTCAAGCGTTTTTAATTCAATAACCGATTTATAATCGATTCCTGATAATTCTCCGGAGTATTTTTGAATAGTAGTATTGGCGAGAACCTCACTCTTGATTCCAAATTGCTCGGCCAATTTAACATGAACAATTCCACCAAAATCGTGTCCAAAAGTCATTGTGTAACTTTGGTTATTATCTTCGCCAACTTGTTTATTGAGTAACCAAGTCGAGTTTACTGCATATTTTGCACCTAAATTCACATTTTGCGAAAAACTAGCTACGCTTGACAAAACAGACATTAAAACGATTATACTTTTCATATTCAATAAATTAGATATATTGTTAAGTTCTTTTGAATAATAAAATTACAAAATAATGTTTAGTTTGGAAACTTTTGTTTTATTTTTGTTTTGTAGTAATAAACAAATACATATAAGAATAATGAAGTTATTAGATCAAAAAACAGTTGTGATTACCGGTGCTGCTCGGGGTATTGGAAGAGCCATTGCTATTAAATGTGCTGAGGCTGGAGCAAATGTTGCATTTACTGATTTAAATTATGACGATAACATGAAAAGCCTCGAAGCCGAGTTGACAAAAATGGGGGTGAAGGCAAAAGGTTATGCTTCAAATGCAAGTAATTTTGAAAGTAGCAACGAAACTGTTACAAAAATTGTTGAGGATTTTGGACGAGTCGATGCTCTTGTCAATAATGCAGGTATCACACGCGATAATCTTTTAATGAGAATGACCGAAGAACAATGGGACGCTGTAATCAATGTTAATTTGAAATCGGTTTTTAACATGACAAAAGCTGTTCAAAAAACAATGTTGTCGCAACGAAGCGGTTCAATTATTAATATTAGTTCAGTAGTAGGGGTTGGCGGAAATGCAGGTCAAGTAAATTATGCAGCATCGAAAGCCGGAATGATAGGTTTTTCAAAATCGGTAGCCAAAGAACTTGGTGTAAGAAATATTCGTTGTAATGCAATTGCACCGGGTTTTATTATTACCGATATGACAGCTCAACTACCCGAAGATGTGAAAAAAAGTTGGTACGATAAAATTCCTATGAAACGAGGAGGAACACCAGAAGAAGTTGCTGGAGTTGTTATTTTCTTAGCTTCCGATTTATCGTCGTATGTTACTGGACAAACGATTCATGTTTGTGGTGCTATGCAAACATAAGATAGAATATTACGATTTATGAAACCACCTTAATCGGTGGTTTTTTTTGTTAAAACTATGGGATTTACATTAGATACTGAATATTCGCTTTGGTTCGCTTTGATTTGCTTAGCGGTTGCTTTCTTGTATGCATTTTTGTTTTATCGCAACGATGATAAATTTAAAGATATTTCTTCGTGGAAAATCAGACTTATGTTTTTATTACGATTTTCTGCTGTATTTTTGATTAGTTTTTTTCTACTCTCGCCTTTAATTAAAACAAACAATAAATTTATTGAAAAGCCATTGATTATATTGGCTCAAGACAATTCAGAATCGATTTTACACTCAAAAGATTCGTCATTTTATAAAACTGAATATAGAATTGGATTTGAGAAATTAAAAAATGAGTTGGCTCAAAAATACGATGTAGTTTCGATTGGTTTTGGAGCAACAATATCCGATTCAATTGATTTTTCGTTTACCGATAAACGAACAAATTATTCTGCATTATTTTCAGAAATCGAAAGTCGATATTCAAACAGAAATATTGGAGCATTGGTAATTGCTAGCGATGGATTGTATAACGAAGGTGTAAATCCACAGTACTCAACAAACAATATAAATTATCCTTTATATATCCTAGCACTTGGCGATACATCTTCGCAACGAGATATAATGATTAAAGAAGTTATGTACAATAATATTGCATTTTTGGGAAATAAATTCCCATTGCAAATCGTTGTGCATGCCCGCGAATTAAAAAATACCGAAACAAACGTTCATGTTTACGATTCAAATCATGAACTTTTTTCAAAAAAAATAAATTTTAAATCAGACGATGCATTTGAGAAAATATCGTTGGAATTAGAAGCCGAAAAAATAGGGCTACAGCATTATTATATAAAAGTTGATGCCGATAAGCAAGAAACAAATTTGGTTAATAATAAGCGAGAAATAGTCATTGATGTTATAGATAATCGACAAAAGGTATTAGTACTCTTTAACTCTCCGCATCCTGATATTGGAGCCATAAAAAACGCTTTGAGTGTAAACTTGAATCTCGAAACCGAAATTTATAGTCTAAGTAAGTTCGATAAAAACATTTCAGATTACAATTTGATTATTCTTCATCAAATTCCATCGCTAACAAATGCAGCAACAACCATTTTATCAGATATTCTTGCTAAAAAGATTCCTGTTTTATTCGTACTTGGCGGTCAGTCGTCGTTTGCCGCATTAAATAATTTAAAAACAGGATTTTCGATAGGTCAAGTAAAAACTAATTTTGACGAAAGTCAAGCCTATGTTGATGATAAATTTACATACTTCGACATTGATTCCGATTTGAAAGAATTTATCGAAAAAGCATCGCCTTTGTTAGCCCCTTACGGCGATTATAAATTTTCAAATACTTCGTCGGTTTTGTGTAAGCAAAAAGTGAAGGGAGTTCAAACCGAAAAACCGTTGATTCTATTTGATTCGTATATGAACAATAAAATTGGTTTCATTCTAGGAGAAGGTATTTGGCGTTGGGAGATTTTTAGCTATAAAGAATACAATACCCATGAGTTATTTAATCGTTTGATAAATAAAATGGCTCAATACTTAGCCCTAAAAATCAATAAGAATAATTTTCAACTTACCGTGAAAAAAATATTTTCGGAAAACGAAGCTGTAATATTTGAGGCTGAAATATATAACGAAAGTTTTGAACTCAATAATTCTGAGGAAATTGGTATTGATATTTTTAGTTCCGACAGTATTAAATATTCGTATAATTTTAATAAAACAACTAATGCGTATCGCTTAAATATTGGTAATTTCCCGGCTGGAGATTATTCTTATGTTGCCAGAACAAAAATTAGCGAAAAACCAGTTACTGCAAAAGGAAAATTTTCGATTGTCCCCCTAAATATTGAGGCAGAAAACACGGTTGCAAATCACAAAATTTTAAACGATTTGGCAAAAAATAATATGGGCGATATTTTTAGTGTGAACGAGTTCGATAAACTGAAAAATCGAATTTTATCTGACGAAAATATTGTATCGATTGAGTATAACGAAAAACAACTTCAAGATTTTATAAATTTAAAATTGTTTTTCTTTTTAGTGTTGGCTTTACTTTCAATAGAGTGGTTTTTAAGAAAGTGTTTTGGGAGCTATTAGTGAGTTAACTGTAATTATAAAACGACACAGTAGAAAATGAATTTTACGTTTGACATAAATAGCAAAGGGCATTTAAAAAGACGAGAATCGTTTGACCTTGAGTTTAAAGCGAACTTTCATTTAGGCAATCAGTTGTTAGAATATTGCAGGTCTTTGGTTGGAATGGCCAATAATAAGGGCGGACAAATAATCTTTGGCATTCAAGATAAACCACGTTACCTAGTAGGTATGACAAATGAAAAGTTTACGACTTGCGACCCTGCTAAAATTAATCAGACCTTAATGGAGTATTTCTCACACGAAATTGAATGGGAAATGGACACATTAGAGTTCAAGGAAAATTTATTTGGTCGATTACGTGTAATGGAAGCTAAAAGAAAGCCTATTATTTGTAAAAAAAATGGAGACAAAGTTCTAAAAGAAGCTGCAATCTATTATAGGTATAGAGGAGAAACTAAAGAAATAAACTTCGCCGAACTTTTTGACATACTTCAAAACGAAAGGGATAAAGAGAAAGTTCTTTGGATGAAGCATATTGAAAAAATTGGAACAGTTGGACCTCAAAACATTCATCTTGTTGACACATACAAAGGGGAACTCCACACAGACAAAGGCAAAATTCTACTTGACAAAGAGCTCCTTGACAAGATTAAATTTATAAAAGAAGGTCAATTTGTAGAAAAGGGCGGTGCTCCAACGCTAAGAATAGTAGGAGAAATATCAGGTATTATAGATACTGAAGCATTTCCACAGACAGACAAAGTTTATCCATTCAGAGCAGAGGAAGTCCAACAAAAATGTAAAATAAATCAATATGACCTTCAATTAATTTTGAAAGAATACAAGATAAAAGGGAACAATAAATATCATACAGAAATCAAATCAGGAAAGAAGACTAGCATTCATAAATACACCGAAGATTTTGTTCAAAGACTTCAAAAACTTATAACAGACGATAAAGAAATTTTAAAAAAACTTCGTGTAAAAGCTAAAAATGAAAATCAAAAAAAGAAAAAATGACTACAGAATCTTTCCCATTACAAATATTACAGAGTCTCATTTTAAAATATAAAAATCAAAGTCGTTTTGACATTGTTAGAAAAATTTAAAAATTGTAAAGATTTAATTATGAAACACACATCAATTTTAACCATAGTGCTGATTGCAATTAGCCTTATTGTTGGCAGTTGCGGAACATCATCGCTTTCGGTTCAGATTTTAGTTCCTGCTGAAATTACGGTTCCATCGAACTTGAAAAAAATTGTAGTTATCAATCGAAGTCTTCCTGCAAAAGAAGCCCGAGTGAATAATATTGTTGAAGGAGTGTTGACTGGTGAAGGAATTCAAGTTGACCGCGAAGCCTCATACAAGTGTCTCGATGGCATGGCAAATGTAATAGTTAATTCGCCTCGTTATGAAATTGTTGTCCCTCAAAATCTTGACTTACGAGGAACCGGAACTTCTGTTTTTCCAGAACCACTTGAATGGAAAACAGTTGCTGAAATATGCAAAGAAAACGGAGCCGATGCCTTAGTTGCTTTAGAAACTTTTGATTCAAATTCAGGCTTGCGTTATGAATCTCAAGAAAAAACGAAAACAGTTAACAATCAGACGATAAAATATATTGAACATATGGCTTTAATGGACATTGATATTGAAGCCGGATGGAGAATATACGACCCTGCCAAAAAAGAAATAATCGATCAAAATAAATTTATCGACGGACAAGGCTGGAAAGGAGTTGGAGAGAATAAAGACAATGCATTTAAAAACTTGCCGGCAAAACGAGCTTGTATAAGCGATGCAGGATATTATGCCGGTCAGCAATATGGATACAGAATTTCTCCGGTTTGGGTTTGGGTGCCTCGCTCGTACTATTCTCGTGGACACGACGATTTTAAAGATGCAAAATATAAGGCTCGTGCCAAAGAATGGGACAGATTTGCCGAAATTTGTCAACGCCATGTTGCTGATGCTGACATGAAAATTGCTGGTCGTGCATGTTACAATATGGCTCTAGTTAATGAAATTCAAGGAAATTTAGAAACTGCTTTGGAGTGGGCAACAAAAGCATACAGCGATTTCCATTTAAAAAATGCTCGTGACTACATTAATAATTTGAAAGATAGAATTTATGATCAGCAAAAACTCGAAAAACAACTTGAATAGTTGAGGGGGGAATGAAGTTATAGAGTGATGAAGTTATAGAGCTTGTAAGCTTAAAAGAGAATTGTCTCGTTTAATTTGCAATGTTAAAAGCAATTAATTATTTAACACAATTACTACCTTTTAGTTTTTATATAAATCGTATTATGCTTATTTTTGAATAAAATATTTATCTTTAATTATTTAAATTAATAGAAATTTAGTTCTCAGTAATCTATATTTGATGCAAAAACTGTTTATTTTATATCTGCTAGTATTTTTATCATTTTTTGTAAAAGGTCAAGTTAGCATAACTACAGGCGGCAATGTTTCTACTTGTAATAATACCTTTATTGCAGGAAATGTTTTAAGTGGACAAACTTACGAGATGACAATTTGTGCAGATGAATCAGGAGATTCACATATTAGCATTCTATTTTCTGAATGGGATGTAAGTGGGAGTAACCTTCTTTGTGTTTACGATGGACCAAATTCAACTTATCAACTTATTGGATGTTACGACAATACAAACTGGGGGCCAACAAAAGCATTTACTTCAACAGCAGCAAATCTTTCAGGATGCTTAACATTTGTGTTAACTTCTGCCGATGGAGCTGCTAGCTGGAATGGAGGTATTTCGTGCAATTTTTCTTGTCAACCATTTTATTCAGAACTTTTAAGTTCAACACCGTCGGCTAATCAAGAGTATATAAATATATGCAAAGGTGAATCAGTTACATTCAATGGATCAGGTGATTATTATGTAAACGACACGCTTTATCATCAAGAAAATTCCACTTCAACATTTTTGTGGAATTTTGGAGATGGAACAGCATCATCAGGCGAAACGGTTAATCATACATTCAATGAGCCTGGTGGATATGGAATAAATCTTATCATTACAGATCAATATGGATGTGTAAATTCAAATTATCTCGGAAATAGAGTTAGAGTTTCAACTAAGCCCGATTTCGTTGGAACAAGTGCTAGTAATAGTACATCATGCTATGGAGAAACTGTAGATCTCAATGGCATTGTTAACCCAACAAAATGGACTTACGAAGCAGTAACTACAGTCGCTGGAGAAACCTATTTGCCTGATGGAGGTGGAGAATCGTATTCTACATCAATTGTGTTCGATGTTTTCGATGCAGGACAAACACTAGATGATATAAACGATCTTGAAGGTATTTGTGCAAACATGGAGCATTCATATCTTGAAGATTTGGTAATATCAATAGTATGTCCAAATGGCACACAAGTAGTTTTAGAAGATCAAGGCGGAGGCGGAACAAACCTTGGAGAACCCGTTGATATTGCAGATCCTGAAATGCCAGGAGTAGGCTATGCTTACTGTTGGTCTCCTTCGCCCAGTTATGGAGTCATGTCGGTAGAGGCTCTCAGTCATTCAACTTTACCTCCCGGTAGTTATGCATCATTCCAAACTCTAGAAGACTTATTAGGATGCCCATTGAATGGATTATGGACAATTAATATAACCGATAATTGGCAAGAAGATGATGGCTTTATCTTTTCATGGGGAATTAATTTTGCAACAGAGATATACCCTCCATTGTGGAACTTTACGCCAACATTCCAAGTAAGCGATATGAGTTGGGTTGGAGACGGAGTTAGTGAGCAAGGAGATGCCTCAATAACCATTACGCCTGACGATTACGGCACACATTATTATACATTTTCAGCAACTGACAATTATGGCTGTACTTACGATACAACAATATCTATTACTGTTTTAGAAGACAATCATCCCGACTGCTGCGATTTACCGGCACCTGAAGCAGGACAAAACAGTACAGTTTATGGAAATAGCTATCATTTACAAGCAACCCCTATAGACAGCGTTACAAGTTACACATGGACAGTTGAAGGTCCTGGTTATGTAAATTTTTCTAATGCTGATAGTTCTGGAACAACTGCAACTATAAACCAATACGGTCTATATAATTTTATTTTTACCCAAGAGCTTGATGGTTGTACATCAAATGACCAAGTTCAAATATTATTCTTAGAAATTCCCGATACAGTCAAGCCTCTGAATGTAAACATTCCTAATACTTTTACGCCAAATGGAGATGAAATTAACGACACTTGGATTATTGATGGAATTGAAGACGAGGAAAATGTAAAAGTATTTGTTTACAATCGCTATGGAACTAGATTATTTCATTCTGAAGGCTATTATACTCCTTGGGATGGAAAGTATAACGGTTCGGTCTTACCTACAGCTTCGTATTATTATGTAATTCGAATACGCGATGAAAATGATTTTAATGGTATTATAAATATAGTTGGACCAAAATGAAATACGTAATTACCATATTATTAATTCTAATCTCGTATTTTTTATCTTACGGACAACAGATGCCGCATTATAGTCAGTATATGCACAACGGCTTTGTCCTAAATCCAGCTATTGCAGGAACTGATAATTGTATACAGATTGGACTTGATGTCCGAAAACAATGGCTTGGTTTTGCAGACTCTCCTTTTACACAATCGTTTTTTATACATTCAGCACTTGGAAAAAAAAGTGGTTTAGGATTAATTATATTCAATGATGTTGCAGGTGCGGAAAGTATGCTTGGCTCAGAGTTAGCGTACTCATATATGGTCAAAAAAACGAAAAACGAATCACTATCGTTAGGAATTTCGGTAAAAGTAATGCAATACGTCTTTAATGAATCTTCGTTTGTTACAAATATACCCGACGACCCTGGATTAACTTACGGTTTAGTAAGTGCCATTCAACCAGACGTTGCATTCGGAGCATATTACAAAAACAAAACAATGAATTACGGAATCGGCATTCAACAATTATTAAGTAGTACATTATACAAAACCTCAATTTCCTTTTTAGAAAGACATTACTTTTTAACGGCAGGATATGTTATTGCACAAAATAGGCAAGTTACACTTGAGCCATCTATACTTCTGAAAGGAATGGAAAATACAACAATTAGTTTTGATTTGAATCTTAAAGTCATTTTTCAAAATAAATTTATTTTAGGAGCATCGTACCGCAATCACGATGGTATTATTTTGTTATTGGGTATAAATACAGGAAAATTATTGATAGCATATAACTATGACCTTATAACTTCAAGACTTTTTAAATATAATAAAGGCTCGCACGAAATTTTTCTTGGATATAAAATATGTAGAAATAAGAGTAAAAAAGATAGTTTCGGAAAACGTGGTGTCCACTGCCCTGCTTATAATTTGTAGGAGAAATAATATTATGTGCATATAATATTATTTCTCGGAATTTTTAAATACCAAAATATGAAAACACATTTTTCTTTATTGATTTTTCTGTTAATATTTAACAGTTGGAATAATATAAATGCACAGATCATAACCCTATTTGCAGGAAATGGAACACAAGGATACTCAGGTGATGGTGGACTAGCTACCGAAGCCCAAATGCAATATCCCGATGGTGTATGGGAAGACTCGTACGGAAATGTTTACATTGGTGATCGAACAAGAATTAGAAAGGTCGATGCAATAACAGGTATTATTACAACTTTTGCAGGAAATAGTGCTTGGGCATATAACGGAGATAGCATACCTGCTTTAGATGCTCAATTTAGTACTGCTTACGATATTTGTTTTGATCCTGAAGGAAATTTAATTTTTTCAGATCTTGTAAATAATAGAGTTCGGAAAATTAATATGTCAACAGGAATTGTAACCACAATTGCAGGAACAGGTTCTCCTTTTTTCTTTGGCGATGGTGGGCTTGCAACTGAGGCTGGTTTATATTATCCATCAGGTTTGTCTTACGATACTTATGGAAATCTATATATTGTGGACAGATTTCACGATCGAATAAGAAAAGTAGATACTAGTGGAATTATTACTACTGTTGCAGGAACCGGAGTATCTGGTTACTCAGGAGATGGAGGTATTGCTATTGAAGCTCAACTTAATTCTCCAACTGGTGTAGTAACAGATTCTGAAAACAATTTTTATATTACTGACTTTTATAACTCTTGTATTCGCAAAGTAAACATCACAACAGGTATAATTTCCACTTATGCGGGTAATGGCACCGATGGATATTCTGGCGATGGTGACTCTGCAATAAATGCTCAACTTAATAAACCCATTCACTCTTTCATTGACGATGAAAATAATCTATACATATCTGACAATGCAAATTATGCTCTTAGAAAAGTAGATGCAATTACTGGAATAATATCAACGATTGCAGGGAGGGAGGAAAATATTTATTTAAGTCAAAATTGTGCTTCAGTATCAGCTCCATTTACCAGTATAGAAGACGTTTTTGTTAATAATAATGGCGTCATTTACATTACTGACAACGAAAATAGTGTCATTTGGAAGATTGATCAGTCTGAAACAACGGCAGAAGGCTCCCTTCAAAAATTAGATGCTGGAGATATGTTTTCGGTAGCTATTTGTTCAGATAGTACTGTTAGTGCATGGGGACTCAACGATCATGGTATTCTTGGAGACACATCAAATTATTATAGCCTTGAGCAGGTACAAGTTCCTAACTTATCAAACATTGTATCGATTGCTACAAAAAACAATCACGTTTTAGCTTTGAAAAACGACGGAACAGTTTGGACTTGGGGATTTAATCTATACGGTCAACTTGGAATTGGAACAGTTGATACCTCTGGCTGCTTTTGTAATCCAACTCCATCTCAGGTATTAGGTTTGACAGATGTGATTGATATTGCCTGTGGCAGTCTTCATTCAATGGCATTAAAAAGCGATGGAACAGTTTGGACGTGGGGCTACAATTACGATGGTCAACTTGGCGACGGAACGAATAATAACAGCTTAATACCTGTTCAGGCTCAAGGAATTTCATGCGTGGTCGATATTGTTGCTGGTGGGGAATGTTCCTATGCTTTGAAAGAGAATGGAACAGTCTGGTCTTGGGGTAATAATAGTTATGGTCAAATGGGAACTTGGTCAAATTCAAATAGTAATATACCTCGCCATAATTTTTTACTTAGCGATGTTATAGCTATTGAATCTGGTTGGGCACATGCTATTGTACTACAAAAAAATGGAACAGTCAAAACATGGGGGCTAAATTACAACGGGCAATTAGGCTACGGTAGTAGCGGCACTATGGATAATAATAACATTCCTAAAACTGTGCCTGGACTCAACAATATTACGAATATTGCATGCGGAGCAAACCATACTTTAGCAATGTCAGCAGACGGTTCACTTATAGCATGGGGAGACAATACCTATTATCAACTTGGTGATGGAACATCTATTCAACACGATATACCCGAAGTGGTGGGCTCGATATCAGGCGGATTTGTTCAAATGGTTGCTAACCGGCATAATCTGCTTTTGAAAAATGATGGAATTATTACAGTTTGGGGTGCAAATTTTTACGGCGAACTTGGAGATAGCACAGTAGTGCCTTCTAGCTTACGAAAAGATATTGTTACATGTACAGTTCCACATACACCTCCATCTGCCCCAAGCGTTATTAACGGGAATTCTGGAATTTGCATAGGCAGTGTTAACGAATACAGCATATCCTCAGTTTTGTACGCAAGCGATTACTCATGGACATTGCCCGCAGGATGGTCAGGAAGTTCGAATGGAACATCAATTTTAGTAACTCCAAATGAATTTTCGGGAGTTATTTCTGTTACGGCTAATAATAGTTATGGGACATCGCCCGCTGCAACATTTTCTATAACAGTATTTAATTCTCCTGAAACTCCCTCTTTTACGCAAAATGGAAGTCTACTTACATGCTCTGTTAGTGCAACAGAATACCAATGGCATTATAATGGAACAATCATTAGTGAAGCCAATAGTATAACTTATATAGCAACGGAATATGGAAACTATCAAGTTGAGATTACAGATTTAAATGGCTGTACTTCAATCTCTGAAGCAATTTTAGTACAATTACCACCAGCAACGCCAAGCTCTATTATAGGTAATGTAAACGTGTGTGTTGACAGTGAAAATATTTATAGCATAAATCCTATTAACGGTGCCGATAATTACACCTGGACTCTACCATCAGGATGGTTAGGTAGTTCTACTGATACATCAATTACAGTAATTGCCGACTCAACTAGTGGAAACATAAGTGTAACTGCAAATAATGCAATTGGTTCATCTGCTCCTCAAATAATTGCAGTTACTGGAAATCCCCCACCCGATGCACCTTCTATTACAGCATCAGGAAATCTTCTCAACTGTAATGTTACAGCTAACAGCTATCAATGGTATTTGAATGATAATATTATAGCTAACTCAATCAGTATTAATCATTATGCTACAACTGTAGGTTTTTATCAAGTCGAAATTACCGATATAAACGGATGTATTGTAAAATCAGATTCTCTGTATGTAAAACCTTCCGATATTTTTGAAATAACTTGGAACAATAAAAAACTAATCACAATGTATCCAAATCCTGTAAAAAATGAATTAATAATTGAAACCGAAATGTACAAAAATACAACAGCCGAAATTTCAAATATTGATGGTCAAATTATTCAATATATTAATTTTAATTCAACTAAAACTATAATAAATACTGAGAATTTTGCAAAAGGAATTTATCTTATTAAAATTAAAAATGATCTAGGAATTGGTGTTAGAAAGTTTACAAAAGAATAATAACTAAAAAATCAAACAGATGAAAAAATCAATATTACTAATCGGCATAATTATAACTTTTTATACAAGTTTTGCTCAAAAAATGAGAGAAATAAACCAACCCATATTTGGCGTTAAGTATTCAATACCAAAAAATTGGTCAATTGATACATTTGGAAACGAAAATTGGGAAACCGTAGGTGGTTCGGTTTGCAAATGTTCTGGAATAATTAACATTGGAAATCAAATGATGGATGATGAAATTAGTATTATTATTTATCCAACACAAACATTAGATTCTCTAAATGCAAAAAAGCGATTATTTGCTTGGAAAATGCAATTCGATATTGAAAATGCAAAAACTGAAAATGCAATTAAAACCGAAAAACTAGAATTCGAGAAAAAAGTATCGAAATGGAATGTAAAAGAAGAAGATTTCTATTTTGGAAAAGAAGTTTGGCAACTTAAAACAAGTGAAGCTGGGAAACATTACTTGTTGTATATTTGGGCAACCCCCGATGTTATGAAACAAAACGAAAAATTAATTTATAAAATTCTTGAAACATTTGAACCTTTGGCTTTATGAGGTGTTTACTAGAATAGAGAATTGGCGATAAAAATTCAGAAACAAGAGTGTTTATGTATTATATTCCAGCAACAAGTTTATCTGTCTATGATTCATAACAAAACAATTTTTTTTCTTTGATAAAATCCGAAACATATTTAGGTACCAAGTCTTCCCACGTTTTGTCTTTTGCCTTTATTTTCGCCAATACTTGTTTAGAAGTAATATGTAAGCGTTCTTTTTTCACATTTGGAACATTTAATATTTTTTGATTTTCGAGTAAATGTTTAACTAAAAATCGAATATTTTCAGGAATATCCATTTTTTCAACGGTTTTTATTTTATCGGTTTCGACGTCAAGTGCCGGATAAACATAAATTTTCAAATTTTGAATAAATAACCGACCAAATGCTTCAACAATTCCGCCTTTTAGATTTGCATAATATTTTTCGTCGAATACTTTTCTCAACACAGGAATTCCTAGTAATAATCGGAGTTCTTTAATCTTAAATTCCGAAAAATAAGAGATTAACTTATAAAACTCTTTGTAATCAGAAATCATCACATTTTGTCCCATTCCGTTTAAAATATTTACTCTGTCGAGAAAATCTCGCTCGTCGAATTCTCCTTTGTCGAGTAAATTATTTAAAGTCATTTCGCACAAAACTACCGATTTGTCTTTGTTGTTTCCTAACTCCTTTTTGAAAAGAG
Source organism: Bacteroidetes bacterium GWF2_33_38 (assembly GCA_001769505.1). Taxonomy (GTDB): domain Bacteria; phylum Bacteroidota; class Bacteroidia; order Bacteroidales; family GWF2-33-38; genus GWF2-33-38. The sequence continues at coordinate 28,414 of MEOF01000046.1, read as the reverse complement.
CGTACGAGGTTTTTAACATATCGAATCCAACATAAGTAATTGGACGAAAACTTCCTCTAAAAACCAATACATTTTGTTTATAAAGCATATCAGCAGCAGATTTTACCTTGCCGTTTCTATCAAAAATCACAACATTCGTCATTCCATTTTTTACGAGCTGTACACTTAGTAATCGATTATCGACATAATCAAGATCTGGTCCTGACATTCGTGCCATATTTATTTCAACTCTGTCGCGAGATAAATTATCCATCAGCGATTGTAAAAAATCGTTTGGATTATACCAATGATAAAAACATGCATAAATCAAATTTATGCCTAGAATTCCAAGTGTATATTGTTGCAGTAAACTATCGTTTTCGAGTAAGCGAACATGAATTACAACCTCGTTTGGTTCACCACAACTTTTCAATTGAAATTTTATTCCAAGCCAACCATGACCTTGATTCGACTTATTATAATTAATGGTTTCAACCGTATTGGCGAAAGCAAAAAAACGAGTATCTGAACATCTTTCAACAATTAATATTCGAACAAGTTCTGAATATTCTTTTTTAAGCATTTTATCCAATCTGTTTTCCGACACATGCCTTCCACTTTTGTAGTTATTGTATATAGCATCGCTAAAAGTTTTATCATATGCCGAGATAGTTTTTGCCACCGTACCCGAAGCCCCTCCTGCTTGAAAAAATGCTCTGGCAACTTCCTGACCGCCTCCAATTTCGGCAATAGTGCCATAAGTCGTTGAATCTAAATTTATTTTGAGTGCCTTATTTTTTTGACTTAAAATTTCTCTTTCCATTTTAAATGATTTACAGCCTATTTATAAATTTTCAGTTTTTAAAAAATAGACTTATTTTCGTTGCAAATTAAAACTTAAATATAAGTTTTTCAAATTTATTAGCGATGGTAAAATTTATTGATGAATTTCGAAGCAAAGATTTAGTTAAACAATTGCTAAAACAAATTAACGAAATATCGAAAAAAGAAGTTGCTTTTATGGAAGTATGCGGTGGACATACTATGTCGATTCATAAATTTGGAATACCATCGTTGTTGCCTTCAAATATAAAATTATTGTCTGGACCGGGTTGTCCGGTTTGCGTGTCGGATAAAAAATTTATTGACCAATCAATCGCTTATGCGAGACTTGACGATGTAATAATCACAACTTTTGGTGATTTGATTCGTGTTCCTGGCTCGACATCGTCGCTCGAAAAAGAAAAAGCAGCCGGGAAAAACGTAAAAATTGTTTATTCAATTCTCGATGCCATTAAAATAGCTAAAGAAAATCCATCAAAAAAAATTATATTTTTGGGAATTGGATTTGAAACAACAGCTCCGACCACAGCCGCAGGAATACAAAAAGCAGCATCGGAAAAATTACATAATTTTTTTGTTTTCAGTTCTCACAAAATAATGCCTCCGGCGATGGCTGCCTTGATTGACGAAGGTGTTAAGCTTAGCGGATATATTGCTCCAGGACATGTAAGTACAATTACCGGTTCAAAAATTTATACCGATGTTGCCGAAAAATATAAGTTGGCTTGTGTAATTGCAGGATTTGAACCAGTCGATATTCTTAAATCGATTTATATGTTGGTCAAACAAGTTGAAACCAATTCGCCTAAAGTTGAAATCGAGTACAGTCGAGCTGTTTTACCTGAAGGAAACATAAAAGCACAAGAAATTATGGCTGATGTTTTCGAATTTCGCGACGATTGGTGGAGAGGATTAGGAATATTAGCAAACAGCGGACTAAAAATCAGCAAAAAATATAAAGCATTCGATGCAGAAGAAAATTTTGTAGTAGAAGTTGAAAAAACAATTGAAGAAAAAGGTTGTATTTGTGGGGAAATTTTAAAAGGATTAAAATCGCCAAAAGATTGTAAACTTTTTGCAAAAGCTTGTTCCCCATTAAATCCTGTTGGAGCTTGTATGGTTTCGAGCGAAGGCTCTTGTCATGCACATTACAAATATTCTAGATAGTTTTATAAAAATTTTCAAATATAGACTCGTAACTTGTTACTCATTGCTCATTACTCATTACTTGTAACTCATAACTAAGTTCATCTACTTTCTTATTTAAAATAAACCTAAATAATATGCGACTGCTCAAAAAATATTGAAAATATAAGTGTGTTCGTTTTTGATTTAGTAAGTTTACAATACACTTTAAATTCATTATTATGAGATTATTAGCAACCGCCTCATTACTACTGGTTTTTGGGCTTTTAAATTCGGCCTTTTCACAAGCTAAAATAGCAAGCAAAAGCAATATCAATAATTCTGAAATTCCCAATTATGTTAAATTTTCTGACGACTCAAAGTTAATCCCTGATAATTTTATTAATTGGCTTAAAACAAACTATTCGATTTCAGAAGAAATTGGGTACAAAATCATTTCAGAACAAAAAGACCAAAACTCAATTAAACATTGCAGATGTGTCTTAACCATCGAAGGAATTCCTTTACACGATGGGATGTTTATTTTACATACCCAAAATAATAACATTTATGCATTCAACGGAAATTTTCAAAAAAAATATCTTATTTCAAATACCCAATCGTTTTCAAGCGAAAATGCCATGCAAAAAGCTATTGAATATGTTAATGCTGATGTTTATAAATGGGATTTAGAAAGCGAAGAACGATTTATTAAAAAGTTTACCGAAAACGATAAAGCTACTTATTATCCAGTTGCCGAACCTTATTTAATCCCCAATCCCGAAAACGAAAAGCAATATATTTACACCTACAAATTCAATATCTACGCACATAAACCTTTAAAAAGATTAGCAATTTTTGTCGATGCCCAGACCGGTAAAGTTGTCAAACAATTGGAACTTTTGCATTCAGCAAATATTGAAGGTGAAGCAGTTACTCGATATAGCGGAATTCAAACCATTATTACCGATAGTTTAAATGGTAGCTACGTTTTACGCGAAACCACGAGAGGTCAAGGAATCGAAACCTACAATATGCAAATGGGTATTGATTACGAAGCCGCTATTGATTTTACCGACGACGATAACAATTGGAACAATACAAATGCAGAGTTCGATGAGGTTGCAACCGATGCACATTGGGCTACAGAAAAAACCTACGACTATTATTATCAAAATCACGGACGTAATAGCATTGACGATTCAGGACTTAAACTCAGGAGTTATGTTCATTTCGATTTGGTTGAATATGGTTATCCCTCAAATGTTAATGCTTTTTGGGACGGCGAAAAAATGACATATGGTGATGGTGGTGGAAGTATCACTCCTCTAACGACTGTCGATATTTGCGGACACGAAATCACACATGGGTTAACAAGTTATACTTGCAATCTCGATTATCAAGACGAATCGGGAGCAATGAATGAAGCTTTCAGCGATATTTTTGGAACGGCCATTGAATTTTTCGCAAAACCTGCTGATTCAAATTGGCTTATTGGCGAGGATATAGGTTCTGTTTTTCGTTCCATCGAAAATCCAAAAGACCAAGGAAATCCTGATACTTATTTGGGTGAATATTGGGTTTCTGATGGCTCCGATTATGGAGGAGTTCATTCAAATGGTATGGTTTATTGTCATTGGTTTTACTTGACTTCTGTTGGAGGTTCTGGCACAAATGACAATGGCGATTCTTATAATATTTCAGGTATTGGAATCGAAAAAGCAGCTCAAATTGCCTTTCGAACTCAAACCGTTTATTTAACTAATACTTCAGATTATTCCGATGCAAGATTTTACACTATTCTCTCGGCTATTGATTTGTTTGGCTCTTGCTCTTCAGAAGTCGAAACGATTACCAATGCACTATATGCAGTGGGTGTTGGCGAAGCTTACGTTCCTTTCACATTGGCCGATTTTGAAGCTCCTTATACTAATTTTTGCAATGCTCCTTCAAGCATTTATTTCAACAATAATAGCATTAATGGATTAAATTTTTCTTGGGATTTTGGCGATGGAACTACTTCTACTGAAGTTGCTCCGACTCATACATATAACGATTTCGGAACGTTTACCGTCTTGTTAATTGCCGATGGAGACGTTTGCGGAATAGATTCAGTTACAAAAGAAAATTTTATTTCCATCGATATATCGAACCCTTGTATCGAAATAATGCCGCTAAGCGGAAGCGGAACCACAAACATTTGTTCTGGAACTCTGCTCGATTCGGGAGGAGATGATGTTTATCAAAACGACACATATATAACCTACACCATTGCTCCTACAAATGCTTCGTCGTTATTGTTAACTTTTGAATCCTTTGATTTCGAATCGGGTTACGATTATTTATACATTTACGATGGACCAAATACTTCGTCAACCCTAATTGGAACTTACGATGGAAGCTCGTTGCCAAACGGAGGTAGCATAGTTACTTCAACCGGTGCTGTAACCTTGGTTCAAAGTACCGATCCAGGTGTAATTGGAAATGGCTTTGAAATGAATTGGGCTTGTTTTTATCCAAACGACCCTCCTATTTGTCAATTCGACGCTTCGTCAACAGAATCATGTGATGGAATAATTCAATTTACCGATTTATCATTGAATATACCAATCGCTTGGTTTTGGGATTTTGGCGACGGACAAACTTCAAGCGAACAAAATCCTACGCATACATATTTAACAAACGGTATTTTCGATGTTCAATTAATCATAGTAAACGCATCGGCTGCAGATACTCTTACCAAAAGTGCTTTTATTACAGTTAATAAACCCGACGACCCTATTATTGTTGAAGATGAACGATGCGGAACGGGTTACGTAAACCTGATTGCTTGGGGACCCGAAACTGTTCGTTGGTACGACCAGCAAACTTCGGGAAATATGCTATATGAAGGAGTAACATTTACTCCCGAAGTAAGCGAAACAACTACTTTTTATGCTGAAAATGGTATTTATGCTGAACAATTAAGTACAGGGAAGTTAGATAATACAGGCGATGGAGCGTATTTCGGAAATCCAAGTTATATTCACTACCTTGTTTTTGATGCTTATGTTCCGTTCAAACTTCAATCGGTTAAAGTCTATGCCGATGGTGCAGGAACGAGAAATATTGCATTGAGAAACTCAGCAATGGAAATTATTCAATCGGTAAATGTTTATATCCCCGACGGCGAAAGTCAAGTTTTGTTAAACATTGATGTGCCAGTAGGAACCGATTTACAACTTGTAGGTTTAGATTCTCCGAATTTATATCGAAATTCTGCCGGAGTTAGTTTTCCTTACGAATTATCAGGGATAATGAGCATTACTAAAAGTAGTGCCAGCACTGCCCCTTACGATTACTACTACTATTTTTACGATTGGAAAATAAAAGAACTCGATTGTGTAAGTAATCGTATTCCGGTTGTAGCTACAGTAATTCCTTTCGAAATGCCTTTCGATTTGGATACCATTCATACTTATTTGCCCTATATGTTAGATGCCGGTTTAGGCTACGAAAGTTATTTGTGGTTTGATGGAAGCACATCACAATCAGTTCAAATTAATGATTTTGGTTGGGTTTGGCTTACCGTTTCGGGTGATAATTCTTGCACAGAAACCGATTCAGTTTTTATTGACGTTCCAACAGGTATCGAAAATAATTTTTCATCGAGTACTTTTTCAATTTATCCAAATCCATCAAACGGAACATTCTCAATTTCATTGGAAAACAAAACGACTGAAAATGCTAATTATAAAATTTATTCTTCTATTGGACAATTAGTTGCACACGGAGAATTAAAAAGCAATACTCAAACAATACGACTCGAAAACAAAGGAATTTATTTTGTACAAATTCTTGATAATGAGAACATATTTTCACGAAAAATAGTAATTAAATAATTTTTGCGATGAAAAACTATATTGCATGGATTGTAGCAGTTTTATTTTCAATAAATGCAACCTCACAGACTACTTCGAATTGTTTGCCCCCAACCGCAACAACTTTTCTGGAGATAAACAATGTAAGAGCATTGATAACCAGTGGTGGCGATATGTGGTGGGACTTACAAGGTACTGCTAATTACGAAGTTCCAAAGGGTTCAGGCAAAAATGCTTTATTTGCAGGCTCAATATGGATTGGAGGAATCGACCAAAATAATCAGTTACGAATTGCAGGGCAACGATTTCGACAAGATGGATATGACTTTTGGACAGGTCCTATCAAAACTACTGATGCCAATACCAATAAAGAAAATTGTCACGAATACGATAAGTTTTTTACGGTTTATAGAAAAGATGTTGAGATTTTTAAACAATGGTACAATGCATCGGAATACGTAAAAATGACACAATATCAAAATTACGAAATACCTGAGTCGATTATTGAATGGCCCGCTCATGGCGATATCGCAAATAATTATTCGCAATTTCTAGCTCCGTTTTATGACAACAACAACGACGATGTTTATAATCCAAACGATGGCGATTATCCATTTTTCGATTTAGATGAAACAGAATGCGGCAACGATAATATCTTGTATGGAGATGTCGCCATATGGCATGTTTTTAACGATATGGGAAATGTTCATACCGAAACTGATGGAAACCCGCTGGGTATTGAATTTCAAGCCCATGCTTTTGCTTATAGTTCAATCGATGAAGATATTAACAACACTACTTTTTACAACTATCAAATTATAAATCGCTCAGCAAATACACTGAGCAATACTTATATAGGAATGTGGACAGATGCAGACTTAGGCTATAATACAGATGATTATCTTGGATGCGATGTTAATAGAGGGCTAGGCTACCTTTTTAATGGTTATAGTTCTGATGGATATGGAGAAATAAATTCTTACGGTTTTTTTCCTCCGGCTGTAGGCATTGATTTTATTCGAGGTCCGCTTAAAGACCCAAATCAAATCGACGATTTATCGAGCTGGGATACAAATGGAAATTTAGATTGTGAGGGTGGTTATAGAATAGATTCATTGACCGGCGAAAAAATTTATGTATCGGCTGGAGATATAACAAACGGAAGCGTAAACGGACAATACTTTGGCGATGGGATTACAGATAATGAACGATTGGGAATGACAAGCTTTATTTATTTTAGTTGCGGAGGTTGTGGCCCATTTGGAACATCAAGTCCTCATAATGATATTCAGCATTATAACATACTTAAAGGGAATTGGATAACCGGTGAAGAACTCTTATATGGAGGAAATGGATACAATACACAATGGGATGGAGATATTGTTACCAGTTTTATGTTTCCAAGCAACTCCGATCCATGTGGATATGGTCAAAATGGAACCGTAATGTCGGCTTGGGACGAATATGTTGAAGATAATCAAGCTAATGACAGAAGATTTATTCAATCTTCCGGTCCTATTACCATTGAACCCGGCGAAATAAACAATACTACTGTCGCAGTAATATGGGCAAGAGAAACCCAATTCTCAGAATCGTGGCATTCGGTTCCTGAATTGAAAAATGCCGATGATAAAATACAAGCTCTTTTCGATAACTGTTTTCGTGTTTTAGAATTTCCCGATGCTCCTGAATTAAACCTTGAAGCAAACGACCAAAGCATATCCTTCACAATTTGGAATCGCAACGCATCAAACAATTATATGGAATCGTACAACCAAACCGATAATCTAATTAATTGCGAAGGTTGCGACAAAACATATAAATTTCAAGGTTATCAAGTATATCAACTTGTAAATAAAAATGTTACAATCGAAGAAATTAACGATATATCGAAAGCTCGTTTGGTTTATCAAACCGATATCCACGATGATATTCATGAAATTATTAACTATGAAAAATTGTATGATTCAACTTTTTCGTACATTCCTAATATGCGAGCCATTGATAAAAACGAAGGAATAGTGAAGAATTTCACACTTAATACTAACGCATTTTCTGATAATAATGCACCGCTCGAAAATCATCAAACGTATTATTACATGGCAATTGCATATGCTTATAACAATTTCAAAACTTTCGATTTATCCGACTCTACAACATACGACGGTCAACGACATTCGTTTTTGCAAAGTATGTTCAACACCAAGGTTTATGAAATAAGTCCAGTTCCTGTTGGGGTTTCCAACAATCTGCTTTATCATAAAGAACCTGCTATAACACAATACGATGGTTTTGGCTGTGGGTACAATTTTCTTGATTTAACTCAAGAAAGTATCGATAAAATTATGTCGAGTCCAACTTGGCGTGCCGATACCTTAAAATATATTCCGGGCAGAGGACCGGTGAACATTAAAATTATCGACCCGTTAAATTATATCGAATCGGAATTTATACTGAAACTTATTCCTGATTCTGTTCGATTAGAGCAAGATTACTTTTATTATAATTCGTATTGGATTCAAGATAGTTTAAATTACGATGTTTTTGGATATATTTTTGATTCAAAGTGGATGATAATTGATATCAACAACGCTGTGAATGAATTCGATACCCTGATTTCGTCAAATTGGATTTCGGAAAATAAATTGCAAGTTATTCCCGAATTAGGAATAGCTATTGATTTTAATCAAACTCCTTATGCGTTAGCACCGCAATCTTGGCCTAAGCAGCCTAAGGCTTCGATGTATGAACCGCAGAATAACGGATTTATTTCAGCTTCCATAGAATTTGAAAATCCAAACGAGCCATGGTTAAAATTTTTACCCGATGGCGAATATCACGATTTTCAAGATTGGATTAAAGCAGGAGTTGAGAATTATGATGGTAATGTTGGTTTTAGCGACAATTGTGCCAGACTCCACAACGATAGAAATGTTTATGCCCCATATTATCCAGTACCTGACGGAATAACACCAATAGACAAAAATGAAATTTATGAAAATATTTTAAGCGGTACATGGGCTCCATACCGACTTGGGAATACATATTTGCATGGCATTACAAATTCGGTTAATATAAATCAAATCCTTTCGCGAGAAAAAAAAATATCGAATGTGGATATTGTTATTACATCTGACCAAAGCAAGTGGACTCGTTGCCCTGTAGTTGAAACTACCGATAACGACACGGTCATGGAAGTGCAAAGTATTGGTCTGACTTGTGTTGAGCTTGATCCAGACGAGAATTCATATTCAGAGGGAAATGCATTAAAATTTAACTTACGAAATGCAAATTCGGTTGGAAAAGATGGTTTACCCGATAATTCCGGGACTACCGGAATGAGTTGGTTTCCGGGTTATGCCATTGATGTAGAAACCGGCGAACGATTGAATATGATATTTGGTGAGTCATCGAAATTACTTGGCGAAAATGGTAGAGACATGAGATGGAATCCTACCGAGCGAATTACCACTGATTTGTATAATTCTTCAGATGGTTTAGCAGGAGAAGTACTCATGGGCGGAAAACATTTTATTTACGTTTTAGGACATAATACACGTTCAAAATCAAACAATATAATTACCGATATGCCTGCTTACGACGAGGGAGAATGGGCAAGGAGAATGTTTACAAACGATAGTGCCACTTATGTTTTTATGAATGCCATGTGGACTGCAATTCCATTAATTGATACCAATTATGATTTTTTAAGTTCAGATGTTAAAATCAAACTGAGAGCTGTTAGTCCGTATCGTAAAAAAATGGGGTCGCAAGCTTATTACCCTGATAGTCTTGCTCCGAATAAAAATTTCCCAATGTATTCGTTTAATACCCAAGACTTAAATCTTTCGTTTGAAGAATTATCAGAAAATAAGAATCCTGATAAAAATACGTTGGTAATATATCCAAATCCAAATAATGGTAATTTTACCATTGCATTGGACACTCTAAAATCATCACACTCAACTTACAAAATTTATTCTATAGATGGTAAATTAATTACATCAGGCAAACTTTACAGCAAACTTAAAAACATACAATTACGAACAAAAGGAATTTATTTGGTGCAAGTTAACGATGGCGAAAAGGTATTTTCAGCAAAAGTATTGGTAAAATAAATATTTACTCTCGATTTTTTCTCATCATCAAAAAAATCATCAAGAGAATTAACATCGGAATTGAGATTTTAAATAGTTGAGTTATATCTTTTGATGGAGAAATATAATAGGAAACCAAAAGAGCTATAATTGAAAGTACAGCACAACAAAGTCCGACGATTTTCATAATACGAATAAATTTACCATTGATTGTCAGAGTTTTATATCGAATGGCTAAAAAAACAATTGTGGTCAACACAAAAATTGTTATTGGGATTATAAAGTATAGTTTCATTGCGATTTGTATTTTTGATTAATTTGATTTTTATTTAATTATGCGTTTGTAAAAATTATTCTGTATCAATATAAAACTGTTGTTTACTAATACTTTGCGTATCTTTAAAAAAATAAATTCCGCCCCAATTGTGCTTTATTTCTCTATAAAAAATTACTTTCCCATCTCTATTCAGAATAATGCGAGTAGTTTTTTTGTACGGGTCTTCAATAATCTCAACCGTTTTAGAACTCGGATATTTTTCAGCCAATAATTTCATTCCCAACTCTTCATTTGATTCCTCTTCTTTTCGTCTTGTTTCCAAAACAGCCATAGCCTCGGCTTGTTTTCTTCTAGTTTCGGCTAATGCACTGGCCTGGGCAGCTCTTTTCCGTTCATCTTCATCTTGCTTAGCTTGAATTGCTTTTCGACGAGCTTCATCGGAAGCAGCTTTTAATTCGGCTTGTTTTCGTTCTTCGTCCAATGCAAGCATTTGTGCTTTATTTTTTGCTTCGGCAACGGCAGCGGCTTGTGCTTTTGCTTTATTTTCTTCTTCGGCGGCAGCATTCGCTTTCTGACGTTCCATTTCAGCCAATTTAGAACTCATTGCCGCTTTTTGACGTTCAGCTTCTGCAGCATCTGCTTGAGCTTCGGCCAGTTTTCGTTCTTCTTCCGCCGCTTTGGCTTTGGCTTCGGCCTTTACTCGTTCGTCTTCGGCTTTACGTTGTTCTTCTTCCGCTCGTTTTATAGCATCTGTATCTGATTTTAGTTTTGCTTTTTTTGCTGCCTCTTCCGCAGCTGTGGCTTTCCTTCGAGCTTCGGCAAGAGCTTCGGCTTCAGCGACCGCTTTTTTCTTGGCTTCGACTTCTGCCAGCGCTTTTGCTTCTGAATCTGCTTTTCGACGAGCTTCTTCCTCAGCTTTAGCCTTTGCATCGGCATCTGATTTTAATTTAGCTTCTTCTGCCGCCTTTGCTTTTGCTTCCGATTCAGCTTTTAGTTTTTCAGCTTCAATCTTGGCTTTTGCTTTCGCTTCCTCTTCTGCTTTTTTACGAACTTCTTCTGCTGCTATGGCTTTTGCTTTCGCTTCCTCTTCTGCTTTTTTACGAGCTTCTTCCGCCGCTTTTGCTTTTACGCCTTCTTCTGCTTTCAATCGTTCTTCTTCTGCTTTCGCTTTAGCTTTAGCATCAGCCTCTGCTTTTATTCTTGCTTCTTCTGCTGCAACTGCTTTCGCCTTTGCATCAGTTTCAGCTTTTTTCCGTGCTTCTTCTGCGGCTTTTTGTTTTGCTTCTTCTTCGGCTTTAGCTTTTACCTCAGCTGATGCTTTAGCAGCAGCATCGGCTTTAGCTTGATTTTCTGCTTGTTTTACCGCAACTTCCTGAGCTTTTTCTTCTTCTTCCATTTTCTGCTCAATGATTTGCTCTATTTTTGCCAATTCTGATTGAATCGATTTGGTATAATCGGTGTCCCAATCGAAATCATCAATATCTGCATTATAACCTATTTTTCCGACAGGCTGATTAAAAATAATTGTATTTACGCCTTCGTATTGTTTAAAAAGATTTACTTCAAAGCCAAATGGTTCGAACTCTGCTCCAACAAGGTCTGATGGAACCTTTGTGTCGAAACTAATTTTTTTGGTAACATAGCCTGGCTTTGAAAATACTAAAATATATTTGCTTTGATAATCAAGTTCAAAATCGAATCGAGCACCGTCGGCAGAGATGGTTTTGACTTTTTGCCCATTTTTTTCTAAGGTTATTTTTGCTTCTTGTAGATTTCCTTTTTCGATATTAAATTTCCCGTAAATTTCAAATTTTTGAGAAAAAGAATTTTCATTAAAAATCAGAAGTATGATAAATACAATAAAAATATAACGTGCTAATTTGGCACAATTTTTATATTTATTTATATTTACTAGCATTTTATACAAAATTTAATCTTTTTTTGTATTTTTAGATTTAAAAAGTTTGAATTTATAAATAATTTAAAAAATAACAAATATATGTCCAAAACAGTATTTTGCATTAGCTTTTTAAGCTTTTTTTTATTTTCAACTTGCTTTAGTCAAGAAGTTACAATGGAAAAAACAATTGACTACTTAAACAAAAAATTACAAGGAAAATGTAAAATAAGCCTTAAATCTCTTGCAACAATTGAGTTTTTGCAAGAGAATCAAGTTTACAGAGAGGATAAATTCCATTTACAATCACTTGACCCATCGTTGGTTATTTTTATTCCTGAAGATAATGTGGTTAAATTGTCGTGTGTGGCGGATGAAGAAGAATGTTTCGCCCGTTGGATTTACAAAAATGATATAAAAAGGTATTATTCTAGATTAAACATTCCAACCGAAGGTCTTGATGAAAAATCGATTCAGGGAATTGAAAAAGCCTTTAAACATATGATAAAATTGAGTCTTGAACCAGATTATAAACTTTACGAATTTTTTGAATAATTTTAATATATTTTAAATATGAAAACAATTTTTATTCTTTCCGTTTTATTTTTGTCGTCGTTGACTTTTTATGCACAAGACGCAGAATCTTTTTTCCAACAAGGAGAATCGCTATATGCTGAAGAAAAATTCACCGAATCAATCGAGGCATACACAAAGGCAATTGCAATTGATGTGGAACACTTAAATTCGTATTTGAAAAGAGGGTTCACTTACTCAAGAATTGAAGAATATGAAAAAGCTATTCAAGATTTTTCGAAAGTTATTGAAATGAAACCAGAACATTCGTGGGCTTTCATAAGTAGAGGAAGTGCATATAACAAAACAAAAAAATACGACTTAGCGATAAACGATTTCAACAAAGTGTTACAATTAGATCCCAACAATCAAGAAGCATACAACAACAGAGGTTGGGCAAAGAAGTTTTCGGGAAATAAAAGCGGAGCTTGTGAAGATTGGAAACAATCAAAAAAATTAGGAAATGATGAGGCTAAAATTATACTCAAAAATAATCAGTGTAAATAATAATAAAAAGATATGAAAATAAAAATATTCTCTCTAGTTGTAATTTCTGTGATTGTACTAAGTTTTACAATAAAAACAGAAAGTGGTGATGAAAAAAACTGGAACGAATGTGTCGAAAAATATAATGCAAATTGGGGAGAACCTTGCCCAGATTGTACTTATAACAACGATATATTTCATGTTTCGTTCAGAAATATTTGCGAAGAAAATGTAGATGTTTTTGTCGCTGTGCAAGAAAGCAACAAATCGTGGCGATGCCTTTACACCGAAAATATAGCACCCAAAGATACCATTACCGCTTTTGCATGTAAAGGAACAGGAAAATATTTATACTGGGTAAGAAAAGCTGGCGACAGAGAAATGGAACTCCCAACTTGCGACCAAGTAAATATTGATTACAAAGAATAGTTCAAATTACTACTAAAAAATAAAAATCGCAATTATATGTTTAATGTCAGGTTTTAATTAATTCCAATTAGTTAAATTTGTAATTATTCGATAAAAAATAAACTTTATAATATGAAAAAAGTATTAATCGCAACCGAAAAACCATTTGCAAAAACAGCAGTTGATGGAATTAAAGCAGTGTTTCAAAAAGCTAATTACGAAGTAGTTATGCTTGAAAAATATACTGACAAAGCAGATTTTTTAAAAGCAGTTGCCGATGTTGACGCATTAATTATTCGTAGCGACAAAGCATCACGCGAAGTGATTGAAGCAGGAAAAAACTTAAAGATTATTGTTCGTGCCGGAGCAGGTTACGATAATATAGATTTAGCTGCAGCAACCGAAAAAGGCGTAGTTGCAATGAACACACCAGGACAAAATTCAAATGCAGTTGCTGAATTAGCTTTAGGAATGATGGTTTTTATGGCTCGTGGTCAATTTAAAGGAATTTCGGGAACTGAACTTAAAGGAAAAACTCTTGGTATTCACGCTTACGGAGCAGTTGGACGTTTAGTTGCAAAAATTGCTAAAGGTTTTGAAATGGAAATTCACGCTTTCGACCCATTCGCATCAAAAGAAGCAATGGAAAAAGACGGAGTAAAAGTTGAAAATTCAGTTGAAGATTTGTATTCAAAATGTCAATATATTTCGTTGCATATTCCTGCAACCGCAGAAACTAAAAAATCAATAAATTTCGAATTATTATCAAAAATGCCAAAAGGAGCAACTTTGGTAAACACCGCTCGAAAAGAAGTTATTGATGAAACAGGTTTAGCTAAAATTTTAGAAGAAAGACCAGATTTTAAATACATTTCGGACATTGCACCTGAAAATCACGCTGATTTATTGAAATTTGCTGAACGCTACTACTCTACTCCTAAAAAACAAGGAGCCGAAACATCAGAAGCAAACATCAACGCAGGTTTAGCAGCAGCAAATCAAATTGTAAATTTCTTGGAAAAAGGAGACAAAACTTATCAAGTAAACAAATAGTTGAAAGTTTGTAAAGTTCTTAAAGTTTATAAAGTAAAAAATTAATATTACGATTTACAATTTTAGAATTACGATTGAAGAATTAAAAATAATGACTGTAAAATTACAATTTATGAATTAAAAAGAATAATGAGTTTTTTCGCTCGTAACTCATTACTTGTAACTCATAACTAATTAGCATATTAGCACATTAAAAAATTAACACATTAGTATATGGCAACAATAAAACCATTCAAAGGATTAAGACCAACAAAAGAAGTAGCTCAAGATTTAGCTTGTTTACCTTACGATGTTATGAATAGCGAAGAAGCAGCTGAAATGGCAAAAGGAAAAGAATGTTCTTTGCTTCGAGTTACAAAAGCAGAAATTGAATTACCAGCAGGAACTGATGTTCATTCAACTGAAGTTTATGAAAAATCGGTTGAAAATTTCAAAAAATTTCAATCAAAAGGTTGGTTGGTTCAAGATGAAGTTGAAAAATTCTACATTTATGCTCAAACAATGGACGGACGCACACAATACGGAATTGTTGGAAACGCAGCTTGTGCTGATTATGAAAATGGAATTATCAAAAAACACGAATTAACTCGTCCTGATAAAGAAGACGATAGAATGATTATAACTCGCTACACAAATGCGAATATTGAACCAGTATTTTTCAGCTACCGTGCTGTTCCTGAAATAGATGCAATAGTTTCAAACATCGTTAAAAATGAAAAAGCAACGTACGATTTTGTTGCAGAAGATGGTTTTGGACATCATTTTTGGCCAGTAAATAATGCAGAAACGAACAAACGTTTAGAAGAACTTTTTGCAACCAAAGTTCCTGCAACTTATGTTGCCGATGGACACCACAGAACTGCTGCTGCAGCTCGTATTGGAAAAGAAAAAGAAGCACAAAATCCAAATCATACAGGAAACGAAGAATATAACTTTTTTATGGCTGTTCATTTTCCTGATAATCAATTGAAAATTATTGATTATAACCGAGTTGTAAAAGATTTAAACGGACTTTCGACTTCTGACTTTTTGAAAAAAATATCAGGAAAATTTGAAGTTTCAAATATGGGAAGCGAAATTTATTCACCATCTAAATTGCACGAATTTTCGATGTATTTAGAAGGAAATTGGTATAAATTGAATGCAAAACAAGGAACTTACAACGATAACGACCCAATTGGAGTTTTAGATGTAACTGTACTTTCAAATTTAGTTTTAGATCAAATTCTTGGTGTAAAAGATTTGAGAACTACAACAAGAGTTGAATTTGTTGGCGGAATTCGTGGTTTAGGCGAATTAAAACGTAGAGTTGACAATGGCGATATGAAAGTTGCATTTGCACTTTATGCCGTTTCGATGAAACAATTGCTTGACATTGCAGACTCAGGAAACATTATGCCTCCTAAAACAACTTGGTTCGAACCAAAATTAAGAAGCGGTTTGGTAATTCACAAATTGGATTAAAAGTTGAAAGTTCATAAAGTTTTAAAGTTTATAAAGTAAAAAAGATTTTAAGATTAGATGATTTAAATATTAAAATTCAACAATGTAGCTCGGACATTCTTGTCCGAGTTTTGTTCTTTAAAAGAGAAACTTTAAACAAAAATTAAAATTTGTATTCAACTTTATGAACTTTTCACTCTACAAACTTTACAAACTATGAACTCAATAGCTAATAATATCAAAAAATATATCGAAAACATTCCTAGTTCGGTAAAATTGGTTGCTGTTTCAAAAACTCAATCAACTGATAAGATTCTGCAAGCCTATGAAGTTGGACAAAAAGTTTTTGGAGAAAATAAAGTACAAGAATTAATTCAAAAACACGAAGAACTCCCCAAAGACATTCAATGGCACTATATTGGTCATTTACAAACAAATAAAGTAAAATATATTGCTCCATTTATTTCGTTAATTCATTCGGTTGATAGTTTGAAATTATTGAAAGAAATTAACAATGAAGCAATAAAATCAAATCGCACAATTGATTGTTTACTACAACTTTATATTGCCAACGAAGAAACTAAATTTGGACTTTCGGAACAAGAAATTGAAGATATTTTAAAAAGTGAACCATTCAAAAACTTAACAAATATTAGAATAATTGGTTTAATGGGAATGGCAACATTTACCGAAAATGGAAATCAAATTAAAAACGAATTTTCGTATTTGGCAAAAGTCTTTGAAAAAATAAAAACTACTTATTTTAACGACAAGAACTATTTTACCGAATTATCGATGGGAATGTCGGGCGATTATCAAATAGCTATTGAGTGCGGAAGTACAATGATTAGAATTGGTACCGATATTTTTGGGAATAGAAACTAGTAATTAAGAAAAATGACTTACAATGAATAGAAATATTTTATATTATGATTAAAAAAGAGACCAAAGGCGGTGGTCGACTTACAAAGAAAAACTCAATATCAACACAGACGGGTGAAAACACATCTTCTGAATTGACTGAAATTTCTGATAAGTTGACTCCTTATGACATTTTTGAACGATGTATAAAAAGAGCTCAAAATCTAATTGATTTTCATTCAGATGACAAAGGTTCTGAAAAAGAAGAGCATTTTTGTGATGCTTACAGAGCGGCAATTGTATTATCCATTTCAGCTCTTGACGCTTTTATTCGTTCAATCGTTACGGAGAAAATTAACAATATTCTTTTGGACAACACTAAAGAATTACCAGATAAGCTTTCTGGTTATTTGAAAAATTTATTAAATCAAGACAAACTTCTACTTGCAGCAAGAAAATATAATTTGCACGAAGTAGTTGACAAACATATTAAGGAGGATTTCGGAACAAAATCATTTCAAGGAGAATGGAAGATTAAAACATTTATGGAATTAGTTGGTTATCAAAATATCTTTAAACAAGTTTCAGAAAAGGCAGATATTAGTGAAACCAATTTAATGAAGAAGTTGGAAACGTATACTCAAAGAAGGCATGTTATCGCCCATAGCGGTGATTATGATTTAAATAATACTGAACAGAAAGAAAATGATATAACAAAAAAGTTTGCACAAGATTGTGTGGATTTAGTGAGTAAATTTACAAAACATGTTAACGAAATTTACCAGAAAAAATGAAATATATATATATAGTAACATACGATTTAAGCAATCCTGGTAGAAATTACGAAAACCTACTTAAAAGGATAAAAGCCTTCAATGGTTGGGCGAGATTAGGTGGTTCATCATACCTAATAATTACAGACCAAACTGCGACACAGATAAGAGATACATTAGTGCAGGAAATTGATAGTAATGATAAAATTTATGTTGGATTAATGGGAAATAAAGCAGCTTGGTGGGGACTTGGTGATGAAGTATCGAACTGGATAAAAAACAACCAAAAATAAGCCCATCTGGTAACAAAGAATTGTAGTTTTTAGTTGAAATAATTAAATCTCACAACTCAAAATAAGTCAATCCTATTTCTTCGTTAAATATTGTTAAACAATATTCAAAAACACAATTATAAATCATTATATTTTATAATTTTGACCAAAAGATTTAATAAAGTTGTCGAAATAAGAAAATTTGGCAATGCGATAATTTGGTAATTTGAAAATTATTAATTGACTTGGCTGTTTATTGCTAATTACTAATTGCTGATTAACCTTCAACTTTACGAACTTTACGAACTTTACAAACTTTTAACTCGTTCAATTAATTATGAGAACAATCAGACTCATTAGCCGACTATTTGTTGGTTTACTTTTTACCTTTTCAGGTTTTGTTAAAAGCGTTGACCCTCTTGGTTCTACCTATAAATTCACCGATTATTTTACGGCATTCGGAATGGGTTGGGCAGAAAGTTTATCACTGCCGCTTGCTATTATTTTATCAACGGCCGAGTTTATTGTAGGTTTAAATCTGATTTTTGGCTTCAGAATAAAAATTAGTGCTTGGCTAGCTTTATTGTTTATGGCGTTTTTCACTCCACTTACCTTGGTTCTGGCAATCGATAACCCTGTAACCGACTGTGGTTGTTTCGGTGATGCACTAATCTTGACAAATTGGAAAACATTTTGGAAAAACATAATTATTCTCATTCCTACGCTAATCGTTTTCTTTGGACGAGCAAAAATAAAATCTTACTTTTCAACCATTGCACAATGGTCAATTTCAGTCTTTTTAATTGTACTTATTGTTGGTTTTCAATTTTATAATTTAAAACATTTACCGGTTATTGATTTTCGTCCTTATAGTGTTGGCTCTTATTTACCCGATAAAATGGTATATCCCGAAAATGCAGCTCCTGACGAATACAAAACGCTTTTTTATTATAAAAATACAAAAACCGGAGAGATAAAAGAATTTGATGAAACAAATTATCCGTGGCAAGACACCTTAAATTGGGTTTGGAACGATTCAAAATCAATATTAATAAAAGAAGGCTACCACCCTCCTATTCACGATTTTGTAATCGAATCTCCCGAAGAAGGAGATATTACAGATATTGTTCTTGCAAATGAAAATTATACATTTTTATTGATTGCATACGATATTACAAAATCATGTACCGAAAATCAGAAACAAATCAACGATTTAGCTTTGTACAGTGAAGAAAATAATATTGATTTTATGTGCGTAACATCTTCAGTACAAGAAGAAATAGACAAATTTGCCGAAAAAAATATTACCCCATATAAGTTTTACGCTTGCGACGAAATTACCTTAAAAACCATTATTCGTTCTAATCCAGGTTTAGTTTTGTTAAAAAAAGGAACCGTAATAGGTAAATGGAGTCATAGCGATATTCCATCAGTTGAAGAATTCGAAGCTGACATTTTTAAGTAAAAAACATAATTGTTAAAAACTTAACAAGAATTTTAGTAGTAGCAGGAAAATATCCTGCTACTATTTTTTTATATTTGTAAATATTCAAACAAAAAAATATAAATCATTAATAATTTTTAATATGAGAAAAAATATTGTTGCAGGAAACTGGAAAATGAACAAAACCCTTTCAGAAGGTATTGCACTTGCAAAAGAAATTAACGAGATGGTGTCAAGCAAGGAAAATAATAACGTAAAAATAATACTTGGCACTCCGTTTATCCACCTTACAGAAGTTAAAAAAGTTTTATCAAATGCGAGAATTTCAATCTCTTCACAAAATTGTGCAGCAGAAGCAAAAGGAGCATTTACTGGAGAAGTTTCTGCCGAAATGATTAAATCAACTGGTATTGATTACGTTATTATTGGTCACTCAGAAAGAAGAGCATATTACCATGAGAACAATGAGATTCTTCTTAAAAAAGTAAAACAAGTATTAGCAAATAATTTGACTCCTATTTTTTGCTGTGGGGAAGTTTTAGAAGAACGCGAAGCAGGTATTCATTTCGAAGTAGTAAGAAAACAACTTGCCGAAACAATTTTTACCTTATCAAATGAAGAATTTTCGAAAATCGTAATCGCTTACGAACCTGTTTGGGCTATTGGTACTGGAAAAACAGCAACCTCAGCTCAAGCACAAGAAATTCACAAATATATCAGAGGTTTAATCGTTGAAAAATTTGGACAATCAATCGCTAACGAAATATCAATCTTGTACGGAGGAAGTTGTAATCCGGCAAATGCTCGCGAACTATTTGCTAATCCAGATGTTGACGGAGGTTTAATCGGCGGTGCATCGTTAAAAGCAAACGATTTTATCGAAATTATTTATTCTTTTTAACGTAATTAAAATAATACTTTGGTCAACTTTGGCAAAGCTGATTTTATCAAAATCATAAACATTTAATAATCAACGACATAATTAAGATTGAATAACTTTGCCAAAGTTCTGATTATCAAAGTAACATAAAAAATGAACGAACCATTATTAAAAAAATAAGCCAAATAAATGGATTATATTGAACTAATTGTCAAATATCAGACTTCATCTGAAGTCGAAATTTCAGAAGTTATTGTTGCAAAACTGGGAGAAATTGGATACGAAAGTTTTACCGAAGAGGAAAATACTATAAAAGCTTACATTCAGTCAAACGATTTTTCTTTTGAAAATGCGAGCATAACGCTTTCAAATATCGAAAATACAACAGTGGAATTAAGTTTTTCAAATATCGAAAAACAAAATTGGAACGCTGTGTGGGAAAGCAATTTTAAACCTGTTTACATTGGAAAAAATTGTTTGATTCGTGCCCCATTTCACAATGACTTGCCAAAAGTTGATTACGAAATTGTTATTGAGCCCAAAATGTCTTTTGGAACCGGACACCACGAAACAACTTCTCTGATGGCAGAATATGTGCTTGCGAATGATTTTTCGAACTTAACGGTTCTTGATATGGGTTGCGGAACAGGAATTTTAGCAATTTTAGCCTCAATGAAAAATGCAAGTGAAGTAACTGCTATTGATTATGACGAGTGGTCATACGAAAATACTGTTGAAAATCTTGAACGAAATAACATAACTAATGGTATTGTTATGCAAGGAGACTTTGATGTAATTCAAGATTTATGCTTTGATGTTATTTTAGCCAATATTAATCGAAATATTTTATCGCAACACGCTCAGGATTTTTATAATTCAACCAATTCAAACGGATTTATTTATCTGAGCGGGTTCTACAATAAAGATTTAGATTATATCAAAGAAATTTACGAAAAAGTTGGATTCACATTCGTTGATAATATTGAAAAGAATAATTGGAACGCAGCAAAATTCAAGAAAAATTAAACGGATGAAAAAAGCAGTTTATATCAGTTTTTTATTCATATTAGGATTAATTGGAAACTCTTTTGCACAACAAATCAAAGGGTTCCCGACTGAATCTGAGGCTTTTTTAAATAAATTTTCGCAAATGTTAATGAAATACACCAGTGAAAAAAAAGAAACTAAAATTTTTATCGATAGCCTTACCAATGTTTGGGAAAATGGAACTTTTTCCGACGACATGAAAAAAACGGTTTATAAAACTGCAAATGAACTTACCAAAAAGAGAGCATTGCCCTTTCCTCATTTCAACAACTACATAAAAACGGTTTATCAATTTGTTATGACAAATCACGATAATTCGAGTTACGAAAATTGGGATAACGCCTTGCATTATATGATAAATACCAATAAAATTACCCTCCGAGATATTGACGATTACCTCGAAATGTCGGTAAATTTATTATCAACAAATTCTATTTACAAATCGCCAAGTACAGAGTGGAGAGCCAATAATAACAACTTCCGTTTCAAATTCGATAAAACCATAAAAGTAATTTATGGAGAAACAGATATAACTTGTTATGCAAAACAAGACAGTGTAACTATTCTAGGCACAAAAGGCGTTTATTATCCATTGGAAAAAAACCGTTGGGAAGGAGTTAACGGAACAGTAACATGGGAAAGAGCAGGATTCAAACCTAACGAGGTTTATGCAAACTTATATCGTTACGAAATTTTCATGAATCAGTCTAAATACGAAGCTGATTCTGTTTCGTTTGTAAATACCTTGTATTTTGACAAACCGCTATTGGGAAATTTCGAAGAAAAAGTAATGAAAAATACCAGTCCTGAAAAAGCTACTTTTCCACGATTCGAATCATTTACTAAACGGTTTCAAATCAAAAATATATACGAAAATGTTGATTACGACGGCGGATTTTCGATGGATGGAGCTAAATTTTTAGGTTCCGGTTCAAAAGAAGAACCTGCCTTACTTTACTTTTATCGTAACGATGAGGTATTCTTAAAAGCATCATCGAAACTGTATGCCTTCAGAAAAGATAGAATAACTGGAACAAATACAGCCATTACATTTCGATTAGATACCGATTCAATTTTTCATCCCGGTTTATTATTTAAGTACGATGTTGCAAAACGACAAGTCGAATTAATTCGTGATGGGCAAGGATTAGCAAACAGTCCTTACTTTAACACCTATCATAATTTAACAATGAATTTTGAATCGCTGACTTGGAATGTCGATGATCCAAAAATGGATTTTAGAATGATGAAAGGCTCAAGTAATACTAAAGCGACATTTGAATCGACTAGTTTTTTTAGCGAATGGCAATATAACAAAATGCAGTTGATGGACGAATTTAATCCCGTTGTTTCAGTCAAAAAATTTGTTGATTTTTATGGCTTCGATACATTTACGGCTTCTGAATTAGCCGATTTTATGCGTAAAGACATAAACATGGTACGTAGAATGCTGGTAAATTTAACCTTTGCAGGATTAATTGAATACGACTTCGAGCTTGATAAAGTTACCGTAAAACAACGAATGTACGACTATTTAAGTTCGCATGCCAAAAAAATTGACTACGATGTTATCGATCTTGTTTCAGAAACCGAAGGAACTGAAAATGCATCGATGAATTTATTGAATTTTGATTTAGAAATCTTCGGTGTAAGCGAAATTCAATTAAGTGATTCACAAAATGTGGTTATTTATCCCGAAAACGAAAGATTACTTGTCAAAGAAAATCTTGACTTTGAATTCGACGGAAAACTAAATGCAGGACTATTTATTTTTACCGGAAAGGATTATACATTTGAGTACGATAATTTCAAAATCAACCTAAATAATGTTGACTCACTCCGACTAAAAGCAGAAACCGGACAAATTGACTATTACGGCAATAAACAATATCTCAACGTAAGAACCATGATTGAGAATGTTCGTGGAGACTTGTTAATTGATAATCCGCATAATAAATCTGGAGTCAAGGATTTTCCCGAATATCCTATTTTTAACAGCAAAAAAGATTCATATGTCTATTACGATAAGCGGTCTATTTTGGAAGGAACTTATTCTCGAAAAAACTTTTATTTTCAAATTTATCCTTATACAATCGACAGTTTGGATAACTTTTCACGAGAAGGTCTTCGATTTGCCGGTTATTTTGTTTCAGGAGGTATATTTCCACCTTTCGAAGAAGACCTTACACTTCAAAAAGATTATTCACTTGGATTTATTCGTCAAACCCCGCCTGAAGGATTTCCTTTGTACGGAGGAAAAGGAACTTTTCATAACGAAATTAGGTTGAGTAACGATGGTTTGCGTGGCGACGGAGATTTTAAATACATTACATCTACTACTTCGTCTGATAATTTCGTTTTCTTTCCAGATTCGATGTACACAATTGCAAAGAAAATGCACATCGAAAAACAAGAAGATGGAGTCGAATTCCCTACTGTTGACGCTCTTAGTTGCCAAGTAATTTTTAAACCTCACGACGATGAGTTAATAACTACAAAACGCGAAGTTCCAATGTCGATGTTTGATGGACAAGCACTACATCATGGAATATTAAACTTAAAGCCTGAAGGTTTAACTGGTTCGGGAATCATGGAATTTACAAAAGCTGAACTCGAATCAAAAGAATTTAAATACAAAATGACAACTTTCGATGCCGATACGTCAAACTTTAGACTTAAAGCATTTGATATGGTTGGACTTGCATTTAAAACTGATAACGTAAATGCTCATGTCGATTTTGAAGCACGAACCGGAGAATTTGTTTCAAATGGAGAAGGCTCATTCGTTGAATTCCCTCAGAATCAATATATGTGCTTTATGGATCAATTTATTTGGTACATGGACGACGAAGAAATCGAAGTAAGTTCAAGCAAGAAAAAACAAGATATTGCAGATACAGGGAAAGAACTTAGCCCTATGGAAATGGAAGATATTCAATTAGAAGGTTCCGAATTTATTTCTACTCATCCCGATCAAGATTCTCTTAAGTTTGTAGCACCATCAGCAAAATACAATATGCGAAAAAATATCATTAGTGCTACTGAGGTAAAATACATTAGAACTGCTGATGCAACCGTTTATTTGGGCGATGGAGAAGTTGTAATTGAAAAAGCTGCAAAAATGAGAACTCTCAGCAATACTAAAATAATTGCAAATAATGTTTCGCGATACCACACTATTTACAATGCAACTACAAACATTTTCGGGAAAAAAGATTATACTGCATCAGGAGATTATGACTACTTTGATGAAAATAATAACAAACAAATGATACACTTCGATTTAGTTGCAGTCGATACAACTATTCAAACTTATGCAAGCGGAAAAATTGCTATAACCGAAAATTTCACATTAAGTCCAAACTATACATATACAGGCGATGTTAAGCTTTTTGCCAGCAATCAATATTTGACTTTTGCAGGAGCAACTAAAATTGCTCACGAATGCAGTAAATTTGGAAATTACTGGTTGAAATTTGAATCGGAAATAAATCCAAATCAAATTTACATTCCTATCGACACATCGCTTAAAGACATAAATAACAGCACATTGCTTGCTGGAATTATTCAAACAACCGATACTTTTTCAATCTATTCGGCATTTTTAACAAAGCATAAAAGCTACAGCGATATTACAATTTTACCGGCAACCGGATTCTTATACTACGACAAAAATTCACAGAAATATAAAATTTCTAGCAAAGAAAAAATTGTTGAGATAAACATGCCAGGCAACTATTTGAGTTTGCATAAAGATATTTGTAGTATTTATGGAGAAGGAAAAATGGATCTTGGAGCAAATTTGGGTCAAATAAAATCAAGTACAGTTGGGAATGTAATTCATTCGTATGACCAAGACACAAAAGATTTTGATTTGCTTATGACTGTAAATTTCATGTTTCATGAGCCAGCTTTGAAAATCTTATCTGATGCCATAAATAACGATGTAACCCTAGAAGCCGTAAACCTTACCAATAAAACTTATGAAAAAGGGATGACCGAAATTTTAGGTATTGAAGCAGCAGACAAACTTAAAACCGAAATCTACACATACGGCGAATTCAAAAAAATACCCAAAGAACTGGAGCAATCAATCTTTTTCAACCAATTAAAAATGACATGGGACGACCAAAAAGGAGCATATGTATCAGTTGGAAAAATTGGAATAGGAAATATTTTAAGAACCCAAGTTAATAAATTGGTAAATGGATATGTATATCTCGAACGCAAAAGAAGTGGCGATGTTTTTAATATTTATTTAGAAATCGATCAAGCAACTTGGTTTTTCTTTGTGTATGAACGTGGTCAAATGTTAGCAATTTCTTCAAGTGATGACTTTAATGTGGGAATTCGCGATTTAAAAATCGATAAACGAAAAATGGAAGTTGCAAAAGGCGAAACTCCTTATTCGTTCTACGTTTTATCAAGTCCACGAAAGAAAGAAATGTTCTTAAAAAAGATGGCAGGCGAAGAAGAAATAATTGAGGAAACAGGGAAAGATGAATAATTACAATTAGTATAAATTAATTGTAACTACTCTGAGCCTAAAATACCTAAATTTAATACCAATTACGACTCAATGTGACTGACACAATTTAAAAATAAGATACCCGCTTTTGCGGGTATGTAGTAATTTTTGAGGCACATTCCCTTGAAAAAGGGAATCTAAAAAATCACATATGTGTCATATGGAAATAGAATTGGTATAAGTAAAAAAGACAGAGATATTTCCCTGATAATTAATCATTTAATGCATTTTAAGTTTTCCTTTTCAACTTTCGAATAGATTCCCGCTTATGCGGGAATGAGTTTTATTGGGTTATATGAACTGAAGTTAGCTTTAGTGGTATTTAAAAATCAACGAAATAAAAAAGTTTCGTCCTTCTTCAGGATAGCCTTCACTTAAAGAATAATTTTTATCGAAAATATTATTAACTCCGCACTCTGCATACAAATATTTCGAAATTTTCCCCGATAATCTAGCATTTGTTAAAGCAAATTCAGGAGCTACATTTCCATAACTCGTACTAAAACGTTCTGAATTATACTCTTCACTTACAGTTATTTCAATTCGTTCGATTGGTTTGTAAATCAAGGAAGCAAAAATTTTATGTTTCGGAACGTCGGTAAAAAATAAATCGTTGTTTGTTTTATTGTAACGTTCAATGTAAGTATAATTTGTTCCGACGGTCAATTTTTCATGTATAGCATAATTTAAGGATATTTCACAGCCATAAAATTCTGCAATTCCAGTATTCTGCATTTGCGAAAGTCCAGGTTCAACATTATCGACTTGTTGAATTACATCAGAAATATAGCTATAAAAAAACGCAGGTTTTAAACTTAAATTTTTAGCAATAATCCCATTATAAGCTATTTCAAAATTCATTGCATTTTCGGCTTTCAATTCAGGATTTGGAATAGCCTTTCCCAATTTGTACGAATACCTGTCTTTCATAGTCGCAAAGCGAGTTTTTCGAGCAAAAGTTATACTAATTTGATGCGAAGACGAGATGTTGTAAAATGTTCCAATTTGTGTATTTACAGCATCATTTGTGTTTTTCGAAAAATTAGATATTGAATCGGAACTCGAAAAATATTCTTCTGCCAAAATGCTTTTGCGAATATTGTAACTCATGCCATAAACGGCAGTTATTTTCTCGTTTAATTTCAAATTATCTTCTACACCCAAGGAAATTGTATTGTCTTCAAAATTTGCCGGACTTTCACCAATATTGTATTGGCAATGATGGTCGTTTTTGAAATGCAATGCCATTTTCAGATTATTCATCGGAATCATTTCTGTCCCAAATTCAAGAGATGCTCCCATTGTTTTATCATCGTAAACACTTTGAAAAGCATAAGGCTTATCTTGTGTTGTAAAACTTATATCGTCGTAGCTATCAATTTGATTGTCAAATTTATCGTAAAACATTCTCGACTTCAAATAGTTATTTTCGCCAAGCATTGTTTTTGAGATAAAGTACAAACTTTTTTTGTTCCAAAACGGATATTTCCAATATCGAGCTTTTATCGTTTCGTCATCGCCAGCGTAAACTGGAACTCCTTTTTCTCCATGTTGATAAATGAAATTTACCGAATATTCGTCGGTTTTGTTTGGTGTGAAACCAATCTTTATGCTTCCTTTTGAGTCTTCACGATACGAATTATCGCGTTCGGCTCCATTTTCATTTTTCACACTATCGTAATCAGTTGAAAGTTTGTAATATTCTTTTTGAAGTTGAGAAACTCCAAACTGAACGTAAATCTTTCCCAAATTTGAACCAATATTCAAGTTTCCTTTGTAACCATTTCCGCTAAAAGCTCCGACAGTTGCATAAACTTCGAGTTTTTGTTTCGGTTTCATGCTTACTAAATTTATGGCACCGCCCAAGGTATTGGATCCAAATAAAATTGATGCAAATCCTTTTGCTACGTCAATTTGCGATAAATCAAAGTTTGTAAAACGGTTTAAATCAACATAACCGTCGTAAGGCAAATAAATAGGAATTCCATCGATAAAAACTGGTGTTTGACGTAAATCGAAACCTCGAACATAAACTGCAGCTTCGTTTCTTCCTCCATTGTTGCTCAAGCTAATCGAAGGCAAAATATTTAATGAATTTGAAACATCAACTCTATTGAATTGTTGATTCTTTTCAGTGTTTATGGTCGTTTTGCTTTGAAGTGCTGTTACAATAACTTCTCCTAAATCGTAAACTTTTGTATAATTAGTACTGTCTTGAATAACAGTATTTTGTGCATTTATGTTTAAAATTAAAATAAAACTTGCAATGGTTAAAAAAATTACTCTCATATATAAATCTTAATATTTCATAATCGTTATTCAAACTTATGAATAACGATACAAAAATACAATTATATTTTATCTGCACAATAATTTTAAATCAATAGTTCGGTTAATTTTTGTAAGCCTATGATTTTAAGAACTTTGCCAAAGTTAGCATTGAATTATAATATCGCTGATTATCAGCGTGTTATGCTTTGATTAAAATCAACTTTGGCAAAGCCCCTATAAAAACGATTTAAAATGATAATATCATATAACTTTGTAAATCGCAAGCAAAAGCCGTTC
>MEOF01000045.1 GCA_001769505.1 Bacteroidetes bacterium GWF2_33_38 | reverse complement strand
TAAGTTTCCTGAGGTCGCATTGCTTGCAAAGTCTATCGTTACGCTGTTTGTTGTTCCATTGATTGTCGCTCCGGTGCCTGAATAACTCCAAACATAAGTATCCGCATCCGTTATTGGAGGAACAGAATAAGCAATACTTGACTCTCCTTGGCAAACAGAACTTGTTCCTGAAATATCTCCTGCATCTTCTGGTAAATCACAAACTGTTGAAGGTGTCCATCTCCAGGCTGTTCCATCAGTTGTAACTTCATTACAAATTGCATGGTAACCAACAGTTCCATCCGAATTTTCAATTCCAATTGTTGCTGAATTATTAATTGGCAGTGCATTAGACTTTAAATGAACCTCAATCACATTTGTTGTTTCATAAAGTTTAACTTGCATATTAACATAACTACCACAACCTCCTGTTTGATGTCTGAAATTAATCCAACTTACGACAAAAACCCTATTTGGAGATGCTCCTAAAGTAGTATATCTCCAAGTTACGGATGCACCACATGTTTTTTGATAATACAAGTCATCCCAATACCCTGCAATACAATCATTTGGAGCATTACCATCAGGAAAACACTGATTATCATAAGATGTTGAAGTAGAATTAAATACGATTAATCCATTTGCATTGATATAACAACTTGTATAATCTGCTCCAAAATAATTAAAAGTAAATGGGATTACTTTAGAGAAGCCTCCATTATCTGTATTAACTCCAGAAATAAGACTCCCAGTTGCAGAAATATCATTCCATACATACGGGACTGACTCTTGAGTATATGTTTGAGAAGATAATTTAAAAACCCAAAATAAGGTTAAAACGAAAAATATAAGCTTTACTTTCATTTGATATTATTTCTAATAAAACGCATTATGAAATTATGAATCTATTCGTTCTTTGCAAAATTAATATACCTATTTAAATATAATTTTTTTAAAATAAATACTATTATCCGAAGAACCTATTACGAAATATACACCTGGAGATATTTTTGAGTATGGATCTATCGCAAATATCGAATTATCGGTTTCATTAGTAATAAAGACTTTACTATAATACTCCCGACCTGTAACATCTTTAACTACAACTAAAACTTCCTTATTCACCGTTAATCCTTTTAATTTCATAAATATTGGTTCTCCTATTCTTGCCGGATTAGGGTAAACTATAAATTCAAATTTATCTTCTATTTCAAGAATGACCGACACCCAATCGGAGTAGGTTGACTTTCCATCAAAATCAGTTTGCTTTAATCTATAGTATGATATTCCTGTCAATGGTTCTTCATCAATATATCTATATTCCAAAAACACATTGCTATTTCCAGCTCCATCAACTTCTGCAATTTCCTGAATATTTTCAAAATCGCTTGTTCTCTCGATTGTAAAATAATCGTTATTAGTCTCTGACGCTGTAGACCAAGATAAATCAACATCTTCTCCATTTGGCTTTGCTGAAAATTTTAATAACTCTACTGGAAGAGGATTTGTTCCAACCTTTGATGCAAATGTTAGTGGGCTGAAAGATGACAAGTTCGCTGTAATGCCTCCGGTACCAGCGACACCAACAGTACTTCCGCCAACAATAACGCCACTCATATCTTCCCATGAAGTGCCATCAAAATGTGCGAAAACCAAATCTGTTAAACTTGTTATTCCCAACACATCAGCAGCTTTCCAATATAAAGTTACATCTCCTGAATTAGGAGTCGCCGTATTTCGTGTTAAGTCCCAATACTCAACATAACTTACATGGTGTATTCCTGATCCTAAATCCCATTGATTTGGGGCTTCATCCATATTAAATACGGCTGTAAATGCATCGGTTGGTGTTGCCCCAGACAAATTTGATATTTTAATCGGAGCCCATATTCCCCAATCTCCTACTGGAAATGTAAATACATCATTCCCTATTTTCTTTGCTGGACCATCTATAAAACTACCGCTACTTCCAGTAGTTGTGGTTGCATTATCGTTAAAAATCAACAAATTAACTGCATCTGTAAATATATACCCATCTGTCAGTGTTAATGCATGCGTTACTGTTGTAGGTCTGCTAAGGACTATTCCTGTGGCACTTGAATTATTGACTATCAAATTATAGAATGTTGTATTACTAGTTCCTCCTATAGACTGTGCTACTGATCCATTAAATGTTACGGTGCCATTATTATGGTTAAAAGTACCGTTATTAGTCAAAACATGTGTAATATTAACTCCATTTATGCTATTCGTTAAGATACCTGAAATTGCAATATCATAAAATGTATTCCCAGAAGTTCCGCTAATTAATGTAGTCCCAGCAAAAGTGGTCAAACCATTATTATGACTGAAGGTTCCAATATTCATCCAGTTGCCGTTTATAGTTATACTAGCAGGAGCAGTCATAGTGCCAGTAATCGAAATATTGTTAAAAGAATGAGCGGAAGAACCTGAAATTGTTGAAGTTCCATTAAAGGTAATCGTTCCGCTATTGGTATTGAAAGTTCCGTTATTAACCCAATTTCCAGCAATATAAATTGTGCCTGAAGCAGGAGATGTCAGTGTTCCCGAAATTGTTACAGCACTGAATGTATGAGATCCAGTTCCACTTAAGGCAGTAACTCCAGTAAAATAAACAGTTCCATTGTTATGAGTATATGTTCCATTGTTAATAAAATTTCCAGCTACATCCATTCTGGTTGCATGACCTGTTAGGATTCCTGAAATTGTAATATTGTTAAAGACAGTTGTAGAAGTTCCACTAACAATTGTTGTCCCATTAAAAGTAATACTCCCTGAATTATGTGTAAATGTTCCGTTGTTAACAAAATTTCTTGCAATATTCATTGTCGCTGGAGCAGTCATGGTGCCACTTACTGTAATATTATAGAAACTATGCGTTCCAGTTCCTGAAATAACAGATATTCCATTAAAAACAACCGTTCCACTGCTATGTGTGAAAGAACCGTTATTAACCCAGTTTCCCGCCACATTAGTGTTTGAAGAAGCTGCGGCAGTTAATGTTTTAGAATTATTTACAGAAAGATTATTAAAACTATTTGAAGAGGTCCCGCTCATTGATGTTACACCATTGAATATTACCGTTCCGCTGTTATGTGTAAATGTACCATTATTAGTCCAGTTTCTCTCAATATATAAGTCGGTAGTATTCGGAGCTGTTAAAGTCCCACTAACAGATATACTATAGAATATTGTTGCAGATGTTCCCGAAATTGCAGTTGTTCCAGTGAATGTAATAGTTCCATTATTATGATTAAATGTTCCGTTGTTTTGCCAGTTACCTGAAATATTTACATTTGAGGTGTGTGATGTAAGTGTCCCTGATATTATTAAGTCTCCTAAAGTAAGTGTCGAAGACCCGCTTATTGTCGTTGTTCCGTTAAAGGTTACTGTACCAGTTCCTTGGGTGAATGTGCCATTATTTACAAAATTTCCTCCAAGATTTATATTGTTATTATTTGTATTCAAAATTGTAGATACTGCATTAATTGTTAGAATGCCATTAATATCAGTAAGACCTGTTAAACTTTTAGTACCAGGACCATCAATAGTAAGATTATTATATGTTAAAGTTGCAATATCCTGACTTCCGCTATAATTGTACTTCACAGTCCCTGTTCCTGCATTAAATGTTCCGCTATTATTGATAGTTCCACTGCTAACAGTTAATGTATATGAGCTAAGATTTAATGAGGCAGTTGCTCCAATATTTACAGAAGTAACTGTTAGATTTTCATTTAAAACCAAACTTCCCGTTTCTGTAATATTTGCTATACCTTGAGTACGGACATCAGTTACGGTAACAACGTGATTTGAAACAATTGTAAATTCTTGTCCACCACCCGGCACGATACCCGATAACCATGTGGTTGGGTCATTGAAATTACCAGTTTGTGTTGATACATTTTTAATAACAGCGACTGTAATATATGTTCCATCTGCTATTGTTACTCCCGTTGCCTGAAATAATGTGCCACCAGCACTAGATAATGAAACAACCGTTGCTCCTGCACTAAAATCACCATCTGCATCGGTCAATATTGCAAACCCATTAAAATTGGCATTTCTTGCTGTGAATAATGCTGTATCAACAGTAATTGTTATTGCTCCTAATGTTCCTGAAATATCTACCCTCCACTCTCTTGCTATTCTTTCAATTGAAGCCGATGGAGATTCCGTTGTTGACCAAACATTGTATGCTGAACCTTCGTGCCCAAATAAAATATAATCACCGTTGGCATCCAAACTGCTTGCATTACTAATCTTTAGTATTCCTGCCGATTGTGCTGCTGTATGATAATTGGTTGCATCTTCATATCCTATCCCTGCTACATCATTACTGTGTGTCGCCTGATATGCGTATTTGTCATTAGCAGTTAAGGCTATTCCATATTTTGCTGATAGATAATTCTCTACTATGATACGCTGGGCGGTGTTTAAGGCATTTTTATAAACTATGATTTCTGCCATTTCTCCTTTTAAGCTCCACTGTGCATAGTTTTGCAACGTTCCTATATTTAATGTAGTAAGTGTATTTGTAAAATTTCCTTGACCAGCACGCGGTGCTCCAACAGATGTGCCATTTAGATAATATGTGTGCGTACTGTTTTTATGTTGTGTATGAATAGCTGTGTTTGGTAATGCTCCAACATTATATGTAACATCATTTCCTCCTGAGCAATATATTCTTGAATATGCTGTTGTGCCTGACATTAAATTAGAAACGCCTGTATTATAAGTTACTCCATTACTAATTTCAAAAAAAGCCTGATCTGCATCACCAGAATTATACTTAACCGCTGCAAAAGTAGTTACCTGTTGAGAACCTGCTCCTCCAAATATTCCAGAAAAGGACGCATTTTGTAAGTAGTCGTTTTGAGCTGTTATTCCATCAAATGTTAATACTGGTCTATTATTAAAACTAGCAGAAGTAGACGCAAACAGAGGTTTATTTGCTGCAACTAGCTGAGTAACATGGAATCCATTCCCACTTTGGTCGTTCCATTGTTGAACAGCACCTCCATTGACAGCTGCTGTAACACCCGCATCTGAATAAACCCCAACATCACTTCTTAGCCATAATTTATTGTACGTAGAATTTCCAACGCCACCTGGTCCTGTAAACCCAGTTACAGAAGCATCGTTATCGAGGATTGTGAAGGTATTAGTTGTATTTCCACCAAGTGAAGAATTGGTTGGGCTTGATAACTCAATATCAATTGTTTCGTCTAATTCAATTGAAACATCATTATTAATTGTAATTTCAATATAACCCATTAAATCACCTGCAGGAATAGTCAATGTTCCGTTAGCAAGAGTATAATCTGTTCCGCCACCTGTAGCAGTTCCTCCTATAACGTCATAATCAATTGTTATATCTTCACCAGAAATAGATGATAGCGTTACTTCAATATAAGTAGGCGATACATCTTCAAAGCCACTTACTGTTAATGTGGTGAATTCAATAGTAGGTTGAACGTCATTATCATTTATAGTGTAAGTATAAGTATCGTTGATGCCTATATTTGAATTAATGGGGTCTGAAAGAGTGATAATTACTGTTTCATCGGATTCATAAACCAAATCATTTATTATTGTTAAATCAAATGTTGTTGTCAGGTCTCCAATAGGGACTGTTGCTATTCCACTTACTAAAGTATAGTCAGTTCCGTCGCCTGTTGCAGTACCTGATGTTGCTGTATAAATAACTGTTGTTGGGTTTATTGCATCAATTGAATTAATTTCTACGGTTATTGTTACAGTAAGAATACTCTCATCACCTGAACTGTTTATTGCCGTAAATTCAATTTTTCTCGGATTATCATCATCATTGATTGATAATGTGTGAACAGAATTTGTTCCGATATTAACGAACCATGAGGGTGTAGATATATTCAATTCAACTGTTTCGTCACTTTCTAAAGTAACATCATTAATTATTGCTATGCTGATATTAGCAGTTGTACTTCCTGATGGAATTATTACTGAGCTTCCGCTTAATGTATAATCAACTCCACCTCCTGTTGCTGTGCCTCCTATTACTGTATAACTTACAGTTGTATTCTGTCCTAATGGATAATTTAAAGAAACCTCTATTGTAGCTGGAGTTGCTGCTTCTGATTGTCCTAAACTGATAACAGTAAACTGAACAACGGGTTTCATTATCCCAAATGCGATATAACTGCCATCGGCTACCGTTAACCCATTTGCAATGTAACTCCCACTTACTAAATTTAGTGGGTATTGTGTAGCCCCAGTCGAAAAATTCCCGTCTGAATCTATCCATACTACATAGGTAGTGTAACCAGCAGGTTTTATGGGTAGTAATGCTGTGTCTAAAGAAACTGTAACAGTTCCAACATTGTCTTTATCAACTCTCCATTCTCTTGCTGTCCGGTATAAATCACTTCCTGCATTTGGACATTCCGTAGTTGTCCACGAACTAATACTACCTCCATCGTGCCCGAACATGAAATATTCGCCATTCCCCAAATTGCTGGCATTACTTACTTTAAATATTCCTGCTGAGCGTGCAGCTGTATGGTAATCTGATGCTGATTCCTGACCTATCCCTGCTACATCATACGAATGAACTGCCTGATGTGCATAATTATCATTTGATATTGCTACTCCATATTTTGCTGCAAGGTAATTCTCAACTATGGTTCTTTGAGTAGTGTTTAATGCAAGTTTATAAACTATTATTTCGGCCATCTCTCCTTTTAAACTCCACTGACCATAGTTTTGTATTGTCCCAATATTCAATGTTGTAAGTGCATTTGTAAAATTTCCCTGCCCTGCCCTTGGTGCTCCAACAGATGTCCCATTCAAAAAATAGGTATGTGTGCTATTTTTATGTTGAGTGTGAATAGATGTATTTGGCAATGCTCCAACGTTAAATGTTACATCATTACCTCCAGAGCAAACAACCCTTGAATAAGCTGTAGTAGTAGCCATTAGGTTTGATATTCCAGTATTATATGTTACTCCATTACTTATTTCAAAAAAGGCTTGCTCAGTATCGCCAGAATTTTGTTTCACGGCTGCAAATGTAGTTACCTGTTGCGAACCTGCACCTCCAAATATTCCTGTAAAAGCAGTATTTTGTAAATAGTCATTCTGGGCTGTAATTCCATCAAATGTTAATACTGACTGATTATTAAAACTTGCAGATGTAGATGCAAATAATGGTTGATTTGCTACAACGAGTTGAGTTACATTGTACCCATTTCCACTCTGGTCGTTCCATTGCTGAACTGTTCCACCGTTTGTTGCAGCTGTTGAGCCTGCATCGGAATAAACTCCCACATCGCCACGGAGCCACAGTTTATTAGTTGTTTCATCTCCAACGCCTCCTGGTCCTTTATAACTTAGATTATCGTTATCAGAAATTGTGTAAGTGTGTGTAGTATTTCCACCTAAAGTAGCTCCTGTCGGATTAAGTATTTGAATATTAATTGTTTCGTCAGTCTCTATAGTCCCGTCATCAACAACTATAAAAGAAATATTCGCACTTTGACTTTCGGCAGGTATTGTAAGTGTTCCACTATTTAACGTGTAGTCTACTCCCCCTCCTGATGCTGAACCACCACCAATTGTTTGATAATCAATTGTAATATCCTGACCTGATGCTGCCGATAAGCTTACTTCAATATATACTGTTGTAGTACTTTCGTATGAACTTGAAGAAGTTGTTGTAAACTGTACACTTGGTTCATCATCATTATCATTGATTGTATATGTATATGTATTATTTACACCTATATTTGAATTTGTTGGACTAGAAAGTGTAATAACAATTGTTTCGTTTGATTCGTCTAATGCATCATCAACTATCAAAATGTCAAATGTTGTTGTTAGGTCATTAATATTTACTGTTGCAGTGCCCGAAGCCAGAGTATAGTCTTCTCCTGCACCAGTCGCTGTTCCTGACGTAACTGAATAATCCACGGTTGTTACATTAACGGCATCAGAAGAATTTATTTGAACTGAAACTGTTATTGGCGTAATATCTTCATCGCCGGAATTTGTAGCTACGGAGAAATCAATTTTTCTTGCGTTATCATCATCATTAATTGTATATGTATGTGAAGAATTGCTACCAATAGTAAGTAGTGTAGAGGGGTCGTACAAACTAACAACAATTGTTTCATCTGGTTCCAGTGAAATGTCATTTACTATTGCAATGTTGATATTTGCAGATGTATTTCCGGCTGTGATTGTAATTGAACCATTCGGTAAATTATAATCTGTCCCGAGACCAATTGCTGTCCCTCCAGTTATAGTATAATTTACTGAAACATTTCTATTTAGTGCATAATTTAAAGAGACATTTAATGAAGCGGGGGTTGTTGCTTCATTTCCATTTGAACTAGTTAATGTAAATTGAATCAAAGGTTTAATTATTCCAAAAGAAACGTAACTGCCATCTGTTATGGTTACACCTGTAACAATATAGCTTCCTCCAGATAATGACATAGCATATTGGGTTGCTCCAGTTGCAAAATCACCATCGGCATCAAACCATGCAACATAATCATAGTAGTCTGCTGGTTTTGCAGGTAATAAAGCAGTATCTAAAGAAACCGTAACTGTACCAACATTGTCTTTATCGACCTTCCACTCTCTGGCTATTCTTTGTGTGTTAACACCTGTATTTGGGCAATCAGTAGTAGTCCATGAACTAACGCTTCCTCCATCGTGTCCAAATAAAAAGTATTCACCATCATCTAAATCACTAGCATTGCTGATTTTAAAAATTCCTGCTGAACGAGCAGCAGAATGATAATCGGAACTTGATTCCTGACCAATTCCAGCAACATCTTTACCATTAAATGTGTTGTGAGCATACATGTCGTTAGATATTGTTACGCCATATTTTGCTGCAAGGTAATTCTCTACTATGGTTCTTTGAGTAGTGTTTAATGCAAGTTTATAAACTATTATTTCGGCCATCTCTCCTTTTAAACTCCACTGACCATAATTTTGTATTGTCCCAATATTCAATGTTGTAAGTGCATTTGTAAAATTTCCCTGTCCTGCCCTTGGTGCTCCAACAGATGTCCCATTCAAAAAATAGGTGTGTGTGCTATTTTTATGTTGAGTATGAATAGATGTATTTGGCAATGCTCCAACATTGAAAGTAACATCGTTTCCCCCTGCACAATACATTCTTGAGTATGCTGTTGTTGTTGCCATCAAGTTTGATATTCCAGTATTATATGTTACTCCATTACTTATTTCAAAAAAGGCTTGCTCAGTATCGCCAGAATTTTGTTTCACGGCTGCAAATGTAGTTACCTGTTGTGAGCCTGATCCTCCAAATATTCCTGTAAAAGCAGTATTCTGTAAATAATCATTTGT
Source organism: Bacteroidetes bacterium GWF2_33_38 (assembly GCA_001769505.1). GTDB lineage: Bacteria > Bacteroidota > Bacteroidia > Bacteroidales > GWF2-33-38 > GWF2-33-38. Next base: position 106,850 of record MEOF01000045.1, on the reverse strand, counting down.
GGCTGTAATTCCATCAAATGTTAATACTGACTGATTATTAAAGCTTGCCGATGTAGATGCAAATAATGGTTTATTTGCTGCAACAAGTTGAGTTACATTATATCCGTTTCCACTCTGGTCGTTCCATTGCTGAACTGTTCCTCCGTTTGTTGCTGCTGTTGAGCCTGCATCGGAATATACACCTACATCACCCCGCAGCCACAGCTTATTTGTTGTTTCATCTCCAACGCCTCCTGGTCCTTTATAACTTAGATTATCGTTATCTGATATAGTGTAAGTATGAACAGAATTCGCTCCAAGTGTTGCAGAAACCTCACCAGATAATGTTACTTCTATTGTTTCATCAGGCTCAATTGAACCATCGTCTATTACAGTAAAATCAATGTTTGCTGAAACATCACCAGCAGGAATTATCAATGTTCCATCAGCGAAAAAGTAATCTGTATAACCACCAACAGCTGTTCCACCTGTAACCTCATAATTCACCATAACATCCTGACCTGATTCGTTTGATAGGTTGACTTCAATAAATGCCGTAGTGCTACTTTCATAGTAACTAGAAATTGAATACGTAAATTCGACCTCTGGTTCGCTATCGTTATCTTCAATAATATAAGAGTAAGTTGTATTAATACCAAGGGAAGCATTAGAGGGATTTGAGAGTGTTATAACAATATCTTCATCAACTTCGTCGATGGCATCTTCTACAATCGTAATGTCAAAAGTAGTACTAAGTGAACCAGCTGGGATCGTTGCAGTTCCATTTACAAGAGTAAAGTCATCACCAGAACCTAAGGCTGTTCCTCCTGTAACCGTGTAATCAACATATGTGGGATTAAAAGCATCAACGGCGTTGATTTCAATAGTTACCGTAATTGGCGTAATGTCTTCAGTATTATTTGATCCGACAGAAGAAAATTCAATTTTTCTTGCATTATCATCATCATTAATTGTATAAGTATGAACGGCAACATCACCAATTGTAACTCCCCATGAAGCAGAAAAAAGATTGAAAACAATACTTTCGTCAGGTTCAATATCTGTGTCGTTTGTAATATCAACACTAATGCTGGCTGAAGTATTTCCTGCAAAAATAGTAACGGTTGTCCCTCCAGGTATTGAATAATCTACCCCGTCGTCAGCATCTCCGCCAGTATTAAAAGTAAATGTAATATCTCTTGCAAGATAATAGTTCATTACAACATCTATTAAAGCAGGAGTTGCAGACTCAGAATCATTTAATCCTGCAAAAAGGAACAGAACAACAGGTTTAATAATACCAAAACTTATGTAATCTCCATCTGATAAAGAAACTCCTGGAACTTCAACTCCAGCACCATTTGTGGTTAGTGAATATTGCAAGGCTCCATTAGTAAAATCACCATCATTGTCAATTAACAAAACATATTGAGAGTATCCATCGGGTTTTGCAGGTAGCAATGCCGTGTCGGGGATTGTAATTTTTACTGTTCCTACATTATTAGTTTTATCAAATCGCCACTCTCTTGCTATTCTTTGAACATTAACTCCCGCATCAGGACAATCACTTGTTGTCCATGAGCTAATATCCGCTCCGTCGTGTCCAAATAATAAATAACGACCATTATTGATGCTACTTGCATTACTTACCTCTAAAATTTCTGCTGAAATAGCATCAGTATTTGAGCCAGATACTTCTTGACCAATACCAGATACATCATTTCCATGAACTGCATCAAATGCGTATTTATCATTTGCTGTCAATACAATACCGTATTTCGACGATAAGTAATTCTCGACAATTATTCTTTGTGCATCATTTAATTCGGAATTATAAACAATAAATTCAGCCAATTCGCCTTTTAAACTCCATTGTGCGTAATTTTGAAGAGTCCCTATATTCAACGTTGTAAGTGCATTCGTAAAAGTGCCTGGACCATTCACTCGACCAAGTTCACTACTGTTAAGGAAATAGTAATGTTTTGCATCAGTAGTATTTTTTATTTGAGTGTGAATTCCGTTTTTTGGTAGAGTAATTGCACTTGTAACATCATCTGCTCCAGAACATACCATTCTAGAATAAAATGTAGTTCCTGCTAATAAATGAGATACACCTGTATTATAAGTAACACCATTACTGATTTCAAATATAGCATGATCGGCGTCACCCGTATTATGTCTAACAACTGAAATTGCTGTTATTTGCTGAGAATTTGCACCTCCAAAAATTCCTGAAAAAGATGTATTTTGCAAATAGTCATTTTGTGCTGTTAATCCGTCAAAAGAAAGCGAGGATTTATTATTGAGGTTTACGGAACTGGATATGAATAAGGGTTTATTATTCAGTGTTGCCTGAGAAACATGGTAATTATTACCACTCTGGTCGTTCCATTGCTGAACCGCTTCGCTGTTGTTTGCAGGAGTGATACCAGCATCTATATAAACGCCTTTATCAGCTCGAAGCCACACTTTGTTATTAGATGTGTTTCCGACCCCACCGGGACCTGATTGTGAAAAAGCATTTAGTGCAATTAAAATTAGAATTATTACTATAATTGATCTCATCTGGTTCATTTTTTCTATAGCAAATTTAACAACATTATTTAATATACGTAATTAAACTTTCTGAGTAATAAATATTTGAGCTAATTGATTATTTATCTTACCAAAGAGAATAAATTAACGATTAATTTGCAACAGACTGTTTTTAAGCCAAATACTAAATTATAGTAATTAATAATCCTAATAATTTCACCATTAATCAAGCAAAAAAACATCTATGTCAAATAACTGACAGAAACATTGCCGAATATATACTATTTTATCACTATTTTCTTATAATACATTTCATTTTTAGACGTTCCAATGATTATGTAAACTCCTGAACTCAAATTATTTAACTGATCAATCGCAAAAACATAATCTTCAGTTTCTTCCGTTACAAAAACTTTACTATATTTTGCATTGCCTAAAATATCTCTAACAACAACTAGAACTTCTTCGTGTTCTTCTAATCCATTAAATTGAACAAATAAAGGCTGATTTTTCAGAACTGGATTTGGATATACCTTAAACTCCATGCGACCATCAATACCTAACAAAACTGACACCCAATCAGAGTAAGTTGATTTTCCATCAAAATCAGTTTGCTTTAATCTATAGTATGATATTCCTGTCAATGGTTCTTCATCAATATATCTATATTCCAAAAATACATTGCTATTTCCAGCTCCATCAACTTCTGCAATTTCCTGAATATTTTCAAAATCGCTTGTTCTCTCGATTGTAAAATAATCGTTATTAATTTCTGTAGCTGTAATCCAAGAAACATTAACAAATTTTTCAAATTCTTTTACATTGAAAGCAATCAATTCTATTGGTAATGCCGAAAGACTTCCTCCTGTGTGGTCGCTAAATGAAGTAACTCCCGTCCAATTCAATATATTTGTTGCAACAACAGCTGCAATAGTACCTCTCGACCATGCACTGCTTGAATATTTAGCAGGGTAGATATCTGCTTCTGTTCCAGAAATATCTGCATCTAAATATGTCAATGCAATATCATAATTTGGAGTTGTTATCCCACTCGGTGTAACAGTCCAGTATCTTGTTATAAATGCTCCAGTAGGAAGTAAGTTTGGATGAACTACATCTCTCAGATTAACAGAAATATTAGAAGAAACGAGCGTACCTGAATTCATCGTAATTGTCATTGGACTATACTCATCAACATCTCCAAGCGGATAAAACAATGTTGTTGGTGTAGCTGAAAAATTTCTAACCAATTTTCCATTTCCATCTGCTTGAATATACGATGTTCCGCTTCCATTAATTATTGAAGCTGAGTTCCCTGTAGTGATATTCCATGATCCTAATACAATATCTCCTGCACTAAAATCCATCTGACCATTGACAACAATACTTTGTGACAATGAAATATCTCCTCCAGATTTGTTAATTGTAAGATTATTGAATGTTTCTGGATTTGAAATTGTTTGTCCAAGACCTCCATCAAATGTAACTGTTCTAGAACTTTCAACGAAAGACCCTGAATTAGACCAATTGCCACCAATATTAATGTCAAATGTTGCAACATCAATCGTTGTTCCTAAACCTATCGTCAAATTTCCGTCAATATCAAGATGATTATTCAATGTTTTTGTTCCTGTACCGGCTGTAGTTAAGTTGTAATATTGAACATCAGCAATTTGTTGTGCACCAGCTTCAGCATATCTCACGGTTCCTGTATTTGGAGTAAAAGTTCCTGCATTTGAAATTGTTCCGTTATCCAACGATAAGGTAAAAGTTCCTAAAGCAAGTTCTCCTCCAGCGAGTATATCAACAGAGCCCACTGTTTGATGAGCAGTTAATGTAACAACATGCGGAATATCTATTACTGCTGGCTCTCCTGTTCCTGGAACTGAACTTAACAACCAAGTTGCAGGATCGTTGAAATTTCCTGTTTGTTGAGAAATATTTCTTCCATATGCAATACAAAATCTATTGTCATTTGTTATATCTACATTGTCTGCATCCCAAAGCGACCCACTCACATTTTCCATCGGATAAATTGTTCGCCCGGTAGCAAATACACCGTCATTATCGCTATCGACAACAAGCAACATAATATTTCCGGCAGGAATAGCAGGAAGCGTTGATGCATCTACTTCGACTGTTATAGTTCCTATTTCATTTGTTTCATCAAAACGCCATGCTCTAGCCATACGCATAGTTTGAGAGCCCGTAGGAGCATCTGTTGCTGTCCAAGTTGTCAAATCTCCGTTATCATGCCCCATCAATAGGTAATCACCGTCCCCAAAACTACTTGCAGTTGATATTTTAACTATTCCACGACCTTGAGCTGCATTATGAAAATTCGTAGAATTTTCACGACCAATTCCTATTACTTCGTTACCAAAAGTTGCATCGTAAGCAAATAAATCATTACTATTTGTTAAGGCAAACTTTGCACCCAAATAGTTTTCTACGATTCTTCGTTGTGCTGTGTTAAGAGCAGTTTTATATTGAATTATTTCTGCTACATTAACCCGATAATAAGTCCCTCCATAGCGGGCAATATAAGGCGTTGTCGTTTGAGTTAACAATGTATTATTTGCAACTGTACCTCTTGTGTATCCATCTTCTAACAGTGATTTGCCAGTTGTACTGCTAGCTCTGCCTGTTAAAACAGAGAATGTTCCAGTAACTTTCGTCGATTGTCCTTGAGCTCTTGTTGCTGCTATAGTTTGATCAAATAAAATATTTGGACTTGTTATTTCTGTATTACTCCACCCCAATCTTAAATCCCAATAATTTGTAGCTGTACCTCCTAAAATATAATTAGCAACATTAGTAACTCTTGCACCAACGGCAAAAACTGTATGTGGAGTCGCAGCAATATCTGTCCCCACGGCATAGCTATATGTCATATAATCATCACTTGCCGTTCCACCTACAGAATTGTCAAAATATAAAAACGGTTTATTATTTGACGCTACTGTACCTGCATTTAATGTAGGTTTATTTGCAACGGTTGCCTGAACAGCATTATTTCCGTTCCCTGAAATATCAGACCAAGTTGTTATTGAACCAGCAACAGGATCACATAACCATAAATTATTATAATTTTGGTCTCCAACTCCTCCCGGACCAGTAATTCCAATATTATCATCATCAATAATAGTGAATGTATGAACTGTTATTACTCCTAATGTTGCTCCTGATGGTGCAGAAAGAGTAATAATAATTGTCTCATCAGTTTCTATAGTTAAATCATTTGTGATTAAAATACTAATCGTTCCTGTTAAAGCTCCAGCTGTTACCGTTGCTGTTCCATTTGCCAATGTATAATCGGTTCCTCCACCAGTTGCTGTACCTCCAGATACCGTATAAAACACGGATGTTTCTGCTCCTGATACTGCCGATAATGATATTTCAAGAAGTACTGGTGTTGTTTCTTCGCTGCCATTTGAGGTTGAAATTGTAAAAGCAATTGTAGGTGGAGTATCATTATCAATAATCGTATACGTATAAATATAATTTGTTCCTAAACCTGCATTTGTTGGAGAAGACAAGGTAATTATAACGGTTTCATTTACCTCATAAACTGCGTCGTCAAGAATACCTAAACTAATAGTCGTATTATTATTTCCTGCAATTATCGTAGCGATTCCATCAATAATTGTATAATCTGAGCCATTTGCTGTTCCAGTAATTGTATAATTAACCGTGGTTGGATTTACTGCATCAATATTATCTATCTGTATTGTCAAAGACGGCGACAAACTTTCATCAGCAGTAGAACTAGTAGAAGAAAATTGAATAATTCTAGCATTGTCATCATCTACAATAGTAAAAGTATTCATAGCATTTGTTCCAATAATCACTGGAGCGGTTGCACCTGTTAAGGTTACTGAGAATGTTTCATTCGCCTCAGCAAACACGTCATTTACAATAGTTGGTGTAATATTAGCCGTTTGAGCTCCTGCTGAAATTATTACAGTCCCCGGACTTGCTAGAGTATAATCTACACCCCCTCCAGTAGCCGTAATGTTTGAAACAGAATAATTTACAGTTATTGCTGCATTTGGTATGTAGTTTAGCGTAATTTGTAAATTAGGACTTGATGTTGGTTCATTTCCCGAAGAGGTTGTTAACGTAAATTGAACTTTTGGAGTGATGCATCCAACTGCAACATAATAGCCGTCTGCAATAGTAACAGAAGTTGCTTCATAATCATCGCCTCCAATATCTGATAATTCGTACAAAATAGCTCCTGCTGTAAAATCTCCATCGCTGTCAACCATCACAATTGGTTTAGTTCCTACAGGAACAGCTATCGCTCCAGCTAAATCGTAAACCGTAAAAGTAAGCGTTCCCACATTTCCTGTTTGGTCAAATCTCCATTCACGACTTAATCGTTGAACGTCGGTTGGAACATCTGTGCTAACCCAAGAAGCGATTGAACCATTATCGTGTCCCCACAACATATAATCTCCATCATCTAAGGAGTTTGGACTCGAAATTTTAATAATTCCAGGTCCTCTTGCAGCAGTATGGTAATTACTGATATTATCCCGTCCTATACCTGCAACATCATTTCGATGCGTTGCATCATAAGTAAACTTATCGTTAGATATCGTTAAGCTATATTTCGCAGCAAGGTAACTATTTACGATTTTTAATTGTGCTGTATTTAAATTTGTATTATACATTACTATTTCGGCAATATCAACAGCAGCGTAGGTTCCTCTCCAATTTCCGATATATGGCGTTCCATTAAACGAAGGAGAAACAGTATTAATAGCGAGAGTATTTGTTCCGCTTGTGGGAATGGTATTATTTTCATAAACATTTTTCCCTGTCCCCACTGCATTGTTGAAAACTCCCGAATAAACATTAAACACATTTAATCCTGTTTGAGTAATAAGTGCATTTACAACATTGTTATCTGTTTGGAAATTAAATCGATTATCGGAAGTCCAACCGAAACGCAAGTATCGACTTGCTGTATTTGAGCTACTTCCAAGTATTGTATTAAAAACCGAACTACTCCTTCTTGCAGCAACTGAAACTATAGTATAATTAGCTAATTCAACAAAAGTCGGAGAATAAAAAAAGTAATCGCTTGTTCCATCAAATCGTAATACAGGTTTTCCTCCCACACCATTCTGTATATAAGTTGGTTGATTTGTTGTTGTTGCTTGTGTCGCATGAATTGTATTTCCTGAGACATCGCTCCATTGACTAACCAAAGAACCATCAACCGTTGAAGAAGGTCCATTATCGGCTTTGTACCAAATTTTATTATTATTTGCATCACCAACACCACCAGGACCCGTGATTCCAAAATCATCAATATCAATTATTGTAAACACAAAAGTTGAATTTGCTCCTAAAGTTGCTCCTATCGGATTTGACAACGTAATTATTATTGTTTCTGAAAGTTCAGTTGTTGCTGTGTAAACAATAATAGGAAGAATATCAACCGTTGTTGCTCCTGCCACTATTGTTGCTGTTCCGTTTGCTAATGTATAGTCAGAACCTCCTCCGGTTGCTGTTCCTCCAGTTACAGTGTAATCAACGGTAATATCTTGACCTGTTGCCGCCGACATACTTATTTCAATTGCAGGATTTGGGACAGCCTCCGTGCCACTACCACTTGCTGAAGTAAATTGAATAGTTGGACTTGGATCATTATCTGTAATGGTATAAGTATGAATTAGCTGAGTTCCTAAAATTGAAGGAGCTTCCGGATTACTAATTGTTACGTCTATTGTTTCGTTGCTTTCGTCAACAGCATCGTCAACTATACTTATTGGAATGTTTACCGTTAAATTTCCTGCTAAAATAGTAACTGTTCCTGCAACTAAACCATAATCATCGGGATCAACAGCTGTTCCTCCTGTTACGGCATAGTCAATATCAATATCGCTTGTATAAACACCATTCAACGTAACAACTAAGTTAATAGAAGTAAAGCTTTCATCTCCAGATGAAGTTACTTGCTGAAAATCAACTGTCAAATTGTTTGCAACATTTGTAATTGTAAATGTATGTTCGTCGGTTGTTCCAACAACAACTCCATTATCAGCACCAGTCAATGTAATAGTAAAATCCTCATCTGCTTCAGGATTAATAACATCATACAATATTGAAGGTTCTATTGTTGCAGTTGTATTGTAAGCATTTATTACAACCGTTCCGTTTGCCAATGTGTAATCAATTCCGCCACCTGTTGCAGTTACATCAGCAACTGTGTAGCTAACAGTAATGTCAGTTTGTGGCACAAAATTCAACTCAACAGTAATTGATGCTGGACTCATATTTTCGCCTCCGCTTGAAGATGCTAGAGAGAACTCAACTGTTTTGTTACATCTCACAACGGTCATATATTTATCGCCACCAATTGTTGCATTTAAGGCTTCATAATAACTTCCATTAGTATTAAGTTCAAACAGTGTTTGATCTCCTGTAGTAGAAAAATCATTATCTGTTGATAATATTAAAGCATAACCACTATAAGCTCCTAAACCACCTAGTGCATCAATCGTTGCGTTATCAACGGAAATGGTAATTTCTCCGATATCTCCAGTTTCATCAAAACGCCAAACTCTACCACAAAGCTCTGTAGAAGCAGGAGCTCCCGTTGCAGTCCAAGCCATTACCGCATTGTCGTGTCCAAGTAATAGATAATCTGCATTGTCGAGGCTATTCGAATTCCATATTTTCACGATTCCACGCCCTTGAGCAGCTGTATGAAAATTGCTGGCATCTTCACGACCGATTCCAATAACTTGATGTCGGTATGTTGTTTCATCAGCAATAGCAAATCTATCGTTTCCTCCAACGGCAATAGCATATTTCGAGGATAAATAATTGTCAACTATTATTCTTTGTGCATCGTTTAGCTTAATGTGATATTGAAATAACTCTGCTGCATCAAAGTCAGCGTAATTTGCATTTTGACGACCAATGCATGGAGGATTTGGCACACTTCCAATAACCACAGTATTTGCATTGGTTACCACGGTAGCACTATTATTGTAAAAATTTCTTCCTCCTATTACATCGAATGTTCCAGATATTATGTTAAATGTACCATTAACATGATCCCAATTCCCGCTACAAACACCCGCTCCATTTTGGCTGAATCGAATATCTGGATTATCTCCACTTCTATCTACCCAAGCTAAATAAACATACTCATTTGCATTGTTGTTTGGTCCACCAAAAATTGGCAATACATCTCCGTTAACATTAGTATTTCGTTGTGCTACGGAATAAATTGAATATGAGCTATTATCAACAGATGTTCCTGCTCCATAATTGTAATTTAAATAATCGCTGTTTGCTTGAGTAAAACGAACTATTGGCAAGGAATTGACAATATTTGTTTGGAATACAGGCTCGTTTCCACCAGGTGCAGTGGCATCATTTGCATTTCCTGAATAGTCAGTTAAAGAAGTAACATTAGCTCCATTTCCATAAGCCTCTAGTTCTGGAAGATACCAAATACTTAAATTATTACTATTTCCAACTCCACCCGGTCCAACGAATCCAATATCATCATTATCTATAATAGAAAATGTATGTTGAGTTATTGCATCTAAACCTGCTCCACTTGGAGAAGATAAATCAATCACAATTGTTTCAGTTGTTTCAACCAAAGCATCATCGGTAATTCCAATACTAATATTTGCCGTTAAGCTTCCAGCAGGTATTGTAAGTATTCCATTTGCTAAAGAATAATCGGTTCCCGAACCCGTTGCTGTACTTCCAACATTAACATCATAATTTACAGTAACATCCTGACCTGAAATTGCTGACAATGAAACAACAACACTTGCAGGAGTAGCTCCTTCTGAACCCAAGGATGTGGCAAGTGAAAATTCAACAGTTGGCTCAGAGTCGTTATCAACAATTGTATAAGTATAAACCTGATTTGCACCTAAAATACTGTTTGTCGGATTTGAGAGGGTAATAATTACCGTCTCGTCCCCTTCATCAAGCAAATCGTTATTAACAGTTATTGTTAAGCTTGTTGTCGTAAATGTTGCATCTACTTGGGCTGTTCCACTAGCAAGAGTATAATCCACTCCTATACCAGAAGCTGTTCCAGTTACTGTATAATCAACGGCTGTTGGGTTGGTTGCATCAACCAAATTGATTTGTACTGTAACATTAATAGTTGAAAAGCTTTCATCTCCTGAAGCACCCGTTATGGCAAAATAAATCTGACGAGGAGAATCATCATCATTTATGGTGTATGTATGAATATTAGTTGTTCCTATTTGGACTCCGCCAGAAGCAGAATTAAGTGTAATAGTAAAATTCTCACTTGACTCCACAACAACATCATTAAATATTGTTGGCGAAATTAATGCAGTTGTTGTTCCATAAACAATTGTTGCTGTTCCTAATGCCAGAGTATAGTCAACTCCCCCGCCAAATGCAGTTCCGTCCGCAGCCGAATAATCAACGGTTACAGATGTACAAGGTATATAATTCAAATATAGTTGAATGGTTGGATTGCTAACATTCTCAAAATCACTTGAAGTTGCAGATACAAACTGAACTTTAGGAATTAAATTTCCAAAAGTTATGTAATATCCATCAGGAACATCAACCCCCGTAGCTTTATAATATGTTCCATCTGCTACTTCCATTTCGTATATAATTGCACCGGACGTAAAATCTCCATCTGCATCAACTAACACTACCCGCTTTGTATAACCACCTGAAGGAGCAAGCAACGAACTAGTTTCTAGACTTAAACTAATTGTTCCTACATTACCGCCATCGTGATCTACTCTCCATTCTCTAGCTAATCGTTCGACATCAGAAGGAGCTTCCGTTGTTGTCCAAGAAGCAATGCTAGAGCCATCATGACCAAAAAATAAATACTCGCTATTATCAAGATTATCGGCATCGCTAATACGAACAATTCCCGATCCTTGAGTTGTAGTATGCAAGTCGATTGAACTTTCTTTTCCTAATCCGGCAACTTCACTTCCATGATTTGCTTGATAAGCATATTTATCATTCGAAATTGTTGTGTTATATTTTGCAGCCAAATAATTGTCAACAATATTTCTTTTGGTAGTCCCTAAATCTGTGTTGAATTGTATAATTTCGGCAACATCGATTGGATAATATGTTGTAGTGTACCGTGCAATATATGGATTCGGGTAAGTGGTCAATTGATTTGTTTGTGCAATATTACTTCCCAATAAAGTTCCGTTACCATAAATACTTTTTCCATTTACGGTACTTGAAAATCCTGACAAAATAGAAAATTCGCTTGCAACATTACTAACTGTAACATCTAAATTTGTTGCAGCACCAGCAACATTTTGCCTTAATCTAAAATTAGTGCCTGTAATATCTAGCCAATAAAACAATAAGTGATCTGTAGTACTACTACCGCCAAGTATAACTTTAGCCGCACCGTCTGCTAATCGTCTTGCTGCCACGGCAAATATCGCATATGAACCTCCTAATATATCCGAAACGCCATCTGTTTCCTCCAGATAATCAGATCCTCCGTCAAAACGTATTATTGGTCGGCTATTTAATCCGTTAACCACATATAATGGGTCATCACTTGTTCCTCCTGCATTTGAATAATCGTTTCCATTTCCCGATTTATCAGACCAAGTATCCATAAACGCACCATCAGAGGTTGTGGAAGTTCCGTCGTCGGCTTTTAGCCACAACGTATTAAAGTTTGCATCACCTACTCCGCCCGGTCCTGTATATCCCCAAAATTCGTTATCTAATATTGTATAAGTATATATTACATTTGTTCCTAATGTAGCTCCCGTTACTCCAATTAGTGTAATAATAATTGTTTCAGGATTTTCGATTAATGCATCATCGGAAACAACAGGATTTACCGTAACAGTTGTTGAACCGGCAGAAATTGTCGCAATCCCGTCTGAAAGCGTATAGTCAATTCCTCCGTTTGATGCGGTTCCTGTAACTGTATAATTTACAGTTGTGGCACTCCCCGATGCAGCAGATTGTGTAATTTGAAATGTTGGATATGTAGTTCCCTCTGAACCGCTTGACTCCGAATATGTAAATTGAACCGTTGGAGAAAGGTCGTTATCTAATAAATTATAGGTATAAACTAAATCTGTTCCAAGGTTTGCATCAATAGAAGGGTTAGAAAGTGTAAGTATTATTGTTTCCGCATTTTCATAAATCGCATCATCGTTAATGTTAATTGTAATAGTGGCAGTGGTTAATCCCGCTCCTATTGAAAGAGGAGAGGCTGTAACAATTGTATAATCGACTCCATTCGTTGCGGTTCCCGATGCAACAAAATCAACAGTTGTGGGATTTCCTGTTCCGCCAACCAATTCTACTGTAACCGTTAATGGAGTAAACGCTTCATCTGCAGTATTTGTAATGGTTGCAAATTGAACTTTCTTTGCCAAATCATTATCGAATATACTGTATGTATGAACAGTATTTAATCCTAACATTGCAGGCCATGAAGGATTTGTTAATTCTATGTCTATTGTTTCTGTATTTTCAACATCTGGATCGTCAACGACTGAAATAGAAAATGTATTTGAATTTGTTCCGGAAACAATAGTTAATGTTCCCGATGCTAGCGTATAATCTGTTCCTGCACCTACGGCATCTCCTCCACTTACAGCATAATCAACATCAACATTTATGTATGGACTATAATTCAAAGAAACTTCAATATCAACTGTTGCTTCATCTTCCTGCCCTCCTGATGAGCTTAATGTAAATTGAATTTTAGGATCAACTTGTCCAAAAGTGAAATAATAACCATCAGGAATGGTAACATTGTATGCCTGATAAAAATTACCTAATCCATCTCCCCAGTCTCCCATATCAATCATTTCAATTAGGCTTGCACCAGAACTAAAATCTCCGTCGGCATCAATCATTATTACAGGGATTAAGGAAGGGTCAAAAGCTATAAAATCGTCATCAATTTGATCATTATATAAAGAAACCGATACAGTTCCTACATCTCCAGTTTGATCTGCTCTCCATTCACGAGTAACTCTTTCGACATCAGTCGGAGCTTCTGTAGTTGTAAAGGAAGCGATGCTTCCTCCATTATGTCCAAATAAGAAATAATCTCCATTATCTAAAGCCGAAGCATTTCCAATTTTCAAGATTCCAGAGCCTTTTGCAGCTGTGTGCATATCAAACGCACTTACTCTCCCTATTCCAGCAACATCATTTGGATGTTGAGATGCATAAACATATCTAGTATTGGCAACACTTAATCCATATTTCGCCCCCAAATAATTTTCAACGATTATTCTTTGACAACTACTTAAATCTTGATTATAAATTAACATTTCAGCAATATCAACTTCGTAGTATGTTCCTTGTCGTCTTCCTAAATAAGGGTCAGGGTAAGCATTCAAGCCAACAGTATTCGTATTAGACGCCATTTGAGTTCCGTTTTCATACAAATAATGTCCAAGGGTTGAATTATACAGTCCACCAAACAGAGCATACTGATCTAGACTAGTTGTTGCAGGTCCTGTTACAGTAACTGCATTTCCATATTGATTTAACTGAAATCTAAGTGGTGTTAGATTATTCCACCCCATCATTAATTGCTCGTTATTATTTGTCGAAGAACCACCAAAGAAATAATTTACAACATTTCTACGTCGTGCTCCAACCAACATAACTGTATATGAAGTATTTAACAGTTCGTCTAAGCCATCGCCTCCTGATAATACAGGGTCAATATTCATAAAGTCATTTGTTCCATCAAAGCGAACAACTGGTTTTGCATTAAGCACATTCGTTTTAAATGTTGGCATATTGTTAGCCGTTGTTTGAAAACTTGAGTTCGTATTGCCCGATTGGTCGTCCCATTGATCAAATGTATTTCCATCGGTTGTTGTGGAAGTTCCTTTATCTGCCCTCAACCACATTGAATTGGTTACCGCATCACCGACTCCTCCTGGTCCAGTCCACCCAAAAAAATCATTATCGTTAATCATAGAAGTATGAACATCATTAGTGCCCAAACTTGCACCAGAAGGATTTGACAAACTTAAAATAATTGACTCATCAACTTCAATATTTGAGTCATCAATAATTAATGCCGAAATATTTTTACTAAGATTTCCAGCGGGGATTACCAATGTTCCTGAACTTAATGCAGTATAATCAGCTCCTCCACCAATGGCTGTTCCAGAAACAAGATAGTCAACAGAAACATCTCGCCCAGATACTGCAGATAATTGAACATTTATGTTTACCGTTCCAGCATCCTCTGATGATGCATCGGAACTTAATTGAAATTGTAACGTAGGTTGGCTATCGTCATCAATTATTGAATATGTATATTCAATATCGCTTCCTAAGCAAACATCTGTACCTGATGGATTTAACAATGTAATGACTACTGTTTCCGTATTTTCATTTATAACATCGTTATTAATTACAATACTTATGGGAGGATTTGCTAAACTTTGACCAGCAGGAATCGTCAATGTTCCACTTGCCAGTGTATAATCGACACCTCCAGCAGTTGCTGAACCAGTAACGATGTAGTCAACCGTTGTTGGGGCAGCATCAATAACATCAACTTCAACATTAATTGTTATAGGAGTAAATGATTCGTTCCCACTTGAGCTTATTCCCTGAAATTCAATCAATCGCCCCATATCGTTCGCCAAAATCGTATAAGTATTGATGGTATTTGTTCCAAGATTAACACCTCCAGTAGGTCCAGATAAAGTTATGGTAAATGCCTCATCACTCTCCGGATTCGCATCATCACAAATATCCAATGCGACAGATATTGAAGATGTTCCAGATAAAATGGTCGCAGTAGCAGTAAGATCGTTGAAATCGTCAGAACATGCAGCTCCTTCAGTTGCAGTTCCACTTGCGGTTGTATAATCTACATCAACCGAGCTACCAGCAATGTAATTTAAGTCAATATCTAAATTGGGAGTTAATACTGATTCGAGACCTGATGACGCTGCTAATCTGAATTGAATTTTGGGAATAATTTCTCCAAATGTCATAAAATAACCATCAGGAATAGTTAAACCACTAGCTTTATAATTGCCTCCACCTACATCAACAGCTTCATAAACGCTAGCCCCAGATGTAAAATCGCCATCGGCATCAACTAAAACTACATATTTGGTATATGCAGCCGGAGCTAAAGCAGGAAGCACGCTACCCACTTGAGTTGTATAAAATGTAAAATCAACCGTTCCAACATTCCCCACATGACTTATCCGCCATTCTCTAATTAATCGACGAATATCTGTAGTTGGACAATCTGAGGTTGACCAAGAAGCAATGCTTTGATTATCGTGTCCAAATAAGAAATATTCTCCATCTCCTAAGTCGCTAGGATTATCAACCCTAGCTATTCCAGAACCTTTGGCGTCGTTATGTAAGTTTAATGCATCATCTCTGCCAATTCCAGCTAACTCATTTGGATGAGAAGCTTCATAAGCAAAATAATCATTTGCGATTGTAATACCATACTTGGCAGCAAGGTAATTATCGATAATTTTTCGTTGTGCAGTATTTACACTGGAATTATAGATTATCATCTCAGCAATATCAACCTCATAATATGTTGCACGATATCTTGCTAAATAGGGATTTGGAAAGCCAGAGAGTTGCGTTAAGTTAGTATTTGAATTTAATAATGAACCGTTTTGGTATATCTTATGACCAACTGCATTGTCTAAAAAACCCGAAAATAATCCAAATGTGTTTATATCAGTTCCCGACTCGCCTGAAATTAGAGCTCCCCATAAGTTATTATTGACTTGACCTAACCAAAATCTAGTAGTGGAATTTCCTATCCCAAACAATAAGGATTGATTTGTTCCATTTGAAGAACCGCCAATAAACAAGTCGTATGCATTCAGCGTTCTTTTTGCTCCAACTGAAAAAATGCTATAATTATTTCCCGAAAGTTGTGTTTCAACATTTGCATCAAAATCCATATAGTCTTGTGTGCCATCAAAACGAAGAATTGGTTTTCCATTTAAAATCCCAGATTCAAATGTTGGTTCATTTATTCCTGCTCCAATGGTAGCATGCCAATTATTCCCAGACTGGTCGTCCCACTGAGTAATTGTAGTTCCATCAGCAGGATTTGATGCAATTTTATCAGCCCTTAACCATTGAATATTATTTGCAGATGTTCCTACTCCCCCCGGACCATCTTGTGCCCTCAAACCAGTAGCACAAAACAATATAAGTACTGTTAGCAAAAGTCTCGATTTCATATTAATATGTTTACTTCGCAGATTCATATAAATTTATACGGAAAATTTTCCAAATTGTTCCAAAGTTAATACTTTTTTAGCAATCATTTACCCATTGAAAAATCCAACATTGAAATATTAGAAAATGAATTCCGATTCGCAAATAAATTTAATCATACGCAAGTATCGTGAAAAATGGATAAGTCATTTTTTTCTCCAACAAAAAAAAAGTAATTTTATCGAAAATAAATTAAGATGGAAATTGGATATATTCTTTTAGGACTTGTGTTAGGCTTTACTGTTGGATGGTTGTTTTCAACCTTAAAAAACAAAAACAATTCTTTAGTTTCTGGTGAAACCGCTGTGTTAAAAACACAAATAGACAAACTAAACGGCGACATAAGAGTCAAAGAAGAGAGAATCAATATTCTTTCTTCCGACATATCTGAAATAAAATCAGAATATAATCTGGAAAAAGAAAAAGTTTTGAAATTAAGCAGTGAAATTGCCAGCAAAACATCTGATTTTGAAAATCTTAAAGAAAAACTTCTTGAACAAAAGCAGGAGTTAGAAAATATTCAAACAAAATTTAGTGTCGAATTTAAAAATTTAGCTAACGAAATTTTAGAAGAGAAAACAAAAAAATTTACCGAACAAAACAAAGTAAACCTTGATCAACTTTTAAAACCACTTGGTGAAAAAATCAAAGATTTTGAGAAAAAGGTAGATGAAGCCTACGACAAAGAAGCCCAACAACGATTTTCGCTAAAAGAAGAAGTAAAAAGATTAGCTGAGTTAAATCAACAAATAAGTAAAGAAGCAAATAATTTGACAAATGCCCTGAAAGGGGAAAATAAAACACAAGGGAATTGGGGTGAAATTATTTTGGAAAATATTTTAGAAAAATCGGGGCTGATTCGAGATCGAGAATATTTTATTCAGGCTTCGTACACAAACGATGAGGGCAAGCGTTATCAGCCCGATGTAGTTATTCATTATCCAGGAGAGAAATGTATAATTATTGATTCGAAAGTCTCGCTTAATGCTTACGAGCGTTATAGTTCTTCGGGAAATGCAGCAGAACAAGAAACAGCTTTAAAAGATCATTTGCTTTCAATCAAAAATCACATTAGTGGTCTTTCGGCAAAAAGTTATCAGGATATTTATGAAATAAAAACGCTTGATTTCGTAATGATGTTTATGCCAATTGAACCCGCTTATATGATTGCCATTCAACACGAGCCCGATTTATGGAATTATGCATATGAAAGAAGAGTTTTATTAATAAGTCCGACAAATTTAATCGCATCGCTTAAAATGATTGTGAGCCTTTGGCGTCAAGAATATCAGAATCAAAATGCATTGGAAATTGCACGGCAAGGTGGAGCTTTATACGACAAACTTGTTGGGTTTGTTGAAGATCTACAATCTGTAAAAAAGAAACTTAGCGACGCTCAATCGGGTCTCGATAATTCGCTAAATAAACTTTCCGAAGGAAAAGGAAACGTACTCCGCAGTGCAGAAAAAATCAGAGAATTGGGAGCAAAAACCAAAAAGATTTTACCATTGGAGCCAGAGATCGATTCATAATGTCCGCTAATTTATTTTGTATGGTCATATTTTAGATTTCTCCTATCGTCGAAATTGAACGAAGCGTAGTTTTATGATACTCCGAATTATACCGATTAAACATCAAAATGTCGCATACTTTCACTTCGTTTTGTATGCTTGTTTTGCTTTAATATCGGCATTAACCATTGGTATTACAGATATATTTTATTTGTTTAGAATAATGCTGAATATTTATCCGAAATTTGCTGCCAAGTATATCTTCGGTTTGCAATTTCGTGCATGGTTTTACCAAGTGTAGTTTCGGTTGTTTTTGTTAGGTTTTTGATAATTTCTAAAAGTTCGTTTACATCTTTAAAATAGAGGGCTTTTTCTTCGGTTGTAAAATGATTTGTCGGAACATCAAACGCAATTATTGGCAGACCTATATTCATGGCTTCAACCAACGAAGGTGCTGTGCCACAAAACGAATGACTGTGGATATAAAGTTGACCATTGCTTCGAATGGTATCAAGTTCGTTGAGATTATATACGGCATCTTGCAAAAACAAATTTGGATAGCTCGAGTATTTTTTTTTCAGTTCTCGCCCGTATTCAAAACTATTGTAATTGGAAACCAACACTAAATTTCGTTCAGGTGTTTTACTATAAGCGTCGAGTAGAATATGTAAATTATTGTCGATTTGTGCTCTTGAAACGCTTACATCGTATTCGAGTTTTAAAAAAGGATATTTATCAATTAGCGTTGGTTCAATCGGTATTCGAGATGTGTGATCGCCACCATATTCAATAAGTACGGAGTCTTTTTTGTATGTTTCGTTTATATAATCGCAAAAATATTGATTGTCGGCTACAACAACCGTCGAATATCGAATTGCAATTTTTTCGGTAAACTTCAAATACCATCGTCCAAATTTGCCCCATTTATCTCTTTTCCATTCTAATCCGCCAAAATTTACAATTGTTTTTGTTTTTTTGAATATTCTTAAAAATGGTAAAATAATGCTTCCCGAAGTTCCAAGAATTAACAGCGTGTCGTACGTAAACCAACTTATTATGATAGAGGTGATGTCGTAAATAATGCTTTGAATGCCGTTTGCTTTAAATGGCAAATATTTTAATCGACTACCATTAAAATAGTTCAATCGATTTTTTTTTGGAGTTTTCTGACAAAATACGGTATAGTCAATATTCGGATTTTTTTTCAGGCTTAGGTAGTTAACCAAGGTTTCAAATCCGCCGTAGTTTGCCGGAAGCCCTGCACTTCCGATTATCGCAACTTTTTTATTCTTCTTTTCTGACATTAATCAAGATATCCTTTGTAGTAGTTCTGCAAATATTCGGTTAATGCAATTTTCCAGTCACGCATGATGTTAAGTCCCCGAAGATGAAGTTTTTTGTTAAGCAATCTTTCGCATGGTGGTCTGAGAGCAAAATAATCTTTTTTAAAGTACTCGGAACTTACTTCGTGAATTTGCACCTTGTTTTGAAGTCCTAAAATTGTTATGATTTCTTTGGCAACTTCCAGCCGGCTTGTTTCTCCGCCACAAACCATATTGTAAAGTCCCCAATATTCTTTTTCAAGTAAGAGTTTTACATTTTTAGCAAAATCGTGTGTATAAGTAGGAGTTCCATCTTTATCGTTTACAACATAGAGTTCAGTTTTGCCGTCTTTTAATTGTTTCATTAATTTTTGGACAAATTTTTTATCTTTTGTGGGTCCTGCACCCATCATCCAACCAGCACGGCAAATAAGATGGCGATTCGCATTTTTTTCGACAAATACTTCTCCAGCATATTTGGCTCGAGCGTAATGTCCGAGAGGATTTGGAGTATCCCAATCATCATAAACCATTTTTGCCCCATCGAAAATACCTGCTGTACTAATATATAGCAATGGGATATTGAGCATATTTGCAATATAAACTGCATTTTCAACTGCAAGTGTATTCGTGAGATAGGTATCGTTAATGTTTAGTTCGCAAAATTCTAAATCGGTATAAGCTCCTAAATGAAACAAATAATCGGGTTTAAAATCTAGCACGTCTTTTTTGTAGGCTTCAAAATCGCGAAAATCTAAATACGAAAGCCAAGTGTCGTTTACATCTTTATCGGTACATTTTAGCTCGTATTCTGCTTTAAACTGATGGTAAAATGCTTCTCCCAGCATTCCTCCACAACCTGCTATGTAAATTTTTTTCATCTGATTATTTTTTTATTAAATTTTTTATTTGCCAGATGGAATACGCCAAAAATAATCATCTCGGTTGTTGTTTTATTCCCAATCATGGCTATTTCATGTGTTTATTTTTTTGCTATTATAAAATGCCCCTGAGCAAATCTTTTGTTTTTATCTAACTTATTATCGATTGGTAAAAGTAATTTTAATTGAAAAAAACGATTTATTTTCAACATAAATTTAAGCAAAATTTTAGAAAATTTAAAAATGCGAGTTAAAAAGATGCTAATTAATATTCCAATTATCGAGATAAGACCTGCGGTTGGCGTAACTTCTTGTACATTAAATCCGTTACGTTCAAATAATACTTTCAATCCGTATTTCGAAAATCTAAAAAAATCATGAGGCTCTTCATGTAAATAAAAGAAAAAAGGTGTTGATAATATTACTTTTCCATTAGGTTTCATTACTCTGAAAATTTCAGAAACAAATTTTTCAGGATTAGGAACGTGTTCTAAAACGTCGATTGAAATAATAGTATCAAATATTTCATTTTTAAAAGGAAGGTTTTGACCATCTCCCCTTATGTCTATTGAATCTGAGCGTAAATCGTAATCTAATGAAATCCATTCGTTGTAGGCGTTTTTAAACTCTTCTTTTAAATAATTTCCACCAGCTCCTATTTCTAACACTCTTCCTGAAATATGTTCAGCACATAGTTTTTTTGTTTTGGAATATATTGCAAATCGGAGAGAATCCATTTGTGCAATTTTATTTGAATCCATACCTATTTTATGCAAAATAGAGACATATGGTTCAGAAACAGTTTTATATAAATTTTTGCGATCGTCTTCTTTCTCGAATATAGGATTGTATGGAATTAAATTAGGAATTCCATTTTCTATAAAATATTCTACTCCACTCTCCGTAATCAATTTACCCGATGATATTTCGCCTTCGGCATTTTCTATTATGCTGACAAAATTCAAGTCTTTGTGGCTAATTGGGCAGCATATTATTTTTATTAAATCCTTTTTCATAAATATCATCAACTTTATCAGAAAATGTTCATTGTATAATAGTTTGGTAAAATCATAACATTATTCTATTTTATTGGAATCTTGATTAATTTCTCTGTTTTTGATAAACTTGGCTGGATTACCTCCCCAAATAGTATATGGAGGAATATCTTTGGTAATAACTGAATTCGCTCCGATAATTGCTCCATTTCCAATAGTAACTGGTCGTACAATTACAGTATTCATCCCAATAAAAACGTTTGAACCAATTTCAACTTTTCCGAAATACATGTGTTCTAAATCGTCATGATTAACATCAATGAAATGAGATAAAATTTTTACGCCTTCAGTAATCATCGTTTTTTGCCCTACCGAAATATTTTCGGGACAAATATCGTCGAAGGCAACATCAAAGCCAATAAACGTTACAGATGGCTTTTCAATTTTAACTCCTGCGGATTTAAAAAGAGAGGCTCTAAATTCACCGCGTAAAAAAGGACATTTACGTGCTATATAAAAAACAATTTTAGAATAAATTCTTTTTAAGGGATACTTTCTTTTTACAATTTGTTTATCGTTCTCGTTCATATTCGACAAGTAGTTTTTTCTCTAATTCGTGGTTTAAAATTAGTTAAATGAATTAATAATCATTGTTAAATCTTTTGCATTTTTTTCGAAAGTGTTATCCTCTCCAATAAAATTTTTAACCAGACTTTGGTCATATGTAAAATTATGAGTTTTAAGTTGGACTAATAAACTTTTTTCAAATTCGTCCATTGAAAAAATATATATTCCAAAATCTTGAAATATATTGTAATAAAACTTAAATTCGGGTTTTACCTTTGGAAATTCAATAATGTATATTGGAATATTGAGAGGTAAGGCAGATATAAGAGCCGTGCTCCATTGTCCGATGAGACCTTTAAAAGTCGAGCATGTTTCAATTAGATTTCCTGTATTAAATACGACTCCTTCTTTAAGCAATAAATCGTAATCATTTATTTTTTCAGTCGGATGAAGTCTCACTTCCAATGAAAAATTATATTTAGAAAGAATTTTTTGGAGTTCAAGAATTTGATTTATTTCTTCATCAAAAGTTGCTGTTGAATAATCTATTTTGCGAAAAGGTTGTTGAACAAATAAAAACTTATTATTTCGAAAAGAATTTTTTAGACGCGATTTTTCAACGTCATCGGCAAATAAAGGAAACCCACTTATGATAGTGTTTTGGTTTATTGGCAGAATTTTAGAATAATGATTCAAATTATTTGAACTGTATATTAAGTATGCATCAAAAGAATAGAAATTAAAGTTTTGTTTGAAAAATTTCCAAAAATTTTTAATAATACTTACTCGGGGAGACACTAAAAATAAAAAGAATAAATTTTTAAAAAAGGATAGAAACCGAACTATTATTTGCCATTTAATAAAAGATACTCTTTGTGGGGATTTTCCTCCAAATACTAATCCATGGTCGTGAAATATGGTGGAAATTTTTAATTTCTTTGCAATATTAAAAAGAAGAAAATCGTAATAAGCCAGATATGTTGTAAATATAATTGTTTTCGGACTTATGGATTTGAGTAGGTTTTTTATTTTAATAGAGTTATAGCCACTAATGTCAATTGTTCTAAAAGGATATTCTTTATTAGGTAATGCTTTTGATCGATCTCTTGTTAAATTTGAGATATGTAAAACAATTACGTTAAAATCTTGGTTCAAATATTTTTCAACATCTTTAATCACGTAATTAATCAGAGATTGATTATACGCAAAAAAAACGATGGTTGTTTTTTGAGGGGTATTCATTCGCTTGCTTTATTTAATACGTTGCATCGCACTTTACAAAGATAAAATCTTTTTATATACTGCAAATGTTTTTTTTGCCACTGATTCGGGACTAAATCTTAAGGATGCATCTTGTTTTGCCTGTTTTGCAAGTTTTTCGACAAAGGCTTTATCGTTAATTAAGAGCGATATACACTGTGCTAATTCCGCTACATTTCCAGATTCAAACAGCAAACCATTGTAATTGTGGGTAACTATAAAAGATGGTCCTTCAATTTTCGAAGCTATAACGGGTTTCCCGACAGCCATGGCTTCAGCCAACACCATTCCAAAAGACTCGTATGTTGAGGGAAGACAAAGAGCTGTGCATGTTGCAATTTCGTCGGCTAATTCGACTTGATTTTTCTGTCCAAGAAAAAAGACTCTGTTTTCTATCTTTAATGTTTTAATTAATTGCTTTATTTCTTCAAAATAGGCTGGAGTATAGGATTGATAAATTAATTTTAACTTGCAATTTTCCACCTTCGAAATCGCTAAAACAAGTTCTTTTACTTGTTTTAAGGGAGTGATTGAGCCTGTAAATAATATGGTATTTTGATCTTCTAACTTTCTTTCTTCGAAAAAAATAGGATTGATAGCATTTGGGATTAAGAAAATACGATCTTCGGATAGAAATTTTTTGCAATTATTGGTGCAATTTGGCGAAACGCCAATACAATATTTCATGTTTCGATTTACTATCTTCAAGTAGTAAAGAAAAATATAATATTTAAAATTTTTCTTTCCCAAAGCCTTATAATGTTCTTCGATTTGACCGTGATTGGTAATAACAATCGGAAAGCAAGTATGAAGCGACGCATACGCTAGATATGACCTATCCTGAGCATGAATAATATCAGGCTTGATTTTTTGTATTTGTTTTTTTATTTTCCGCCCTTCGAGCATAAAAAATGTACCAGCGTTTATGTATTTATTTTCTGAAGGAAGCAAATGATAATGAATATTTTCAATAATAAAATGGTATTCTTTTGAAATTACATTGCTCACTGAAAGAATATGAACTTCGGTATCGGATATGGTGGTTAATCCTTTTGCTAAATTATAAATCCAAGGATGGTTATGATAACTAACCCTAAATACTTTTTCCGACGAATCAATTATTCCAGTTAAGGTATTTAGAATAGGTAGGCTTATTGGGGAGACAATTAATATTTTCATGTGTATATGTTTTATCTATTTTTCAAAAAAATAGCTTTGCCAATTTGGACATTTTAATATGGTACTTAATAACTATAGTTCGTTCAACTTTGCCAAAGTTGATTTTAACCAAAGTATAACACGCTGATAATCAGCAATATTTCAATTCAACGCAAACTTTGGCAAAGTTCTTAAAATCAGAGGCATACAAAAATTAACCGTGTAATAAACAACATTTTTTTCATTCGTAAATTGAAACGTTGGCAAGTTACAAGATTTTCGTTTAATTATTAGCTTCTGTCGCACTTAAATATAGCAAAACTTTATTCAACACTGGTTTTAAAACCAGTGTTAATTCAAATTTACGATTCCAGTCTATGCAAGAAATACTTTTGGTTGGTATCTGTAATTTGACAATCATTTTAATTTTTCTTAACATCGTTTGCCTTGCTTAATGCGAATTTATGTATCCAAAATGTGAATGCCGTAATAATTGTTAAAAAAGTTAGACCTGGAGAATTAAAATAACTCGAACTAATACCATGTATAATCAGAAAAAGAGAAATACCAATAAGAGCTAAGGAAACATATTGCCACTCAGTATTTTTAAAACGTAAAAATAATCTTTTTCCGATCAAATATATTTTTAGCAAAATTAGTCCCCATAATAATAACCCGATGTATCCAGTAATAACTACGATATTTTGGTAAGTTGAATCGTTATTAACTGTTAGTGGGTCGTTATAGCTTTCAGCAAGAACATTTCCTCGCTCATCGGTTTCGGTTTCTTTATATGAAAATCCAACACCTAATAATGGATGATTTTGTAATATATAATCCATTTTATATATAATCATATCTTCTCGCACCTTGTAAGCTCCTTCTTGTTGATTTATATCTTCTAGCCCTTCTTGCATGCGGGAATTAAATGAAGAAAAATTGAAATTAAGTTGTGAGATAAGTAAAAGACCAACTAAAAATAATCCTACTACCATTAAAAATGAATATAAAATTGTTGAAAAGGTATTTTGAACAAAATTCCATCTCATCATTAGAATTACGCCCAAAGCTATACCTAACAAAAAGCCTCGAGCCAAAGTAATGATGAATATACTTAAGAAAAAGAGCAATAATGTATAGTTTAACCACAGTTTCCTTGAATAATTGGTAATTACTCGGGCAAAAACTAAAAAAAATGAAATAGACATAAGATTACCTCCAGGGTGGTTTATTCTAAAAATACCTTCGTAATATGCACCTTTGGATGCCGGTAATTCAATTCCTGTAAGAAATTGAAAATAATATACTAATCCATTTATAAGACCTAATAAAATAATGCCGTTAATAAATAATTTTACTTGATTTTCGTTTTTAATGAGTTTAACAAGTGGGAAAATCAAAAAAACGATGTAGTAATTTTTAACATTATTAATAAGAACTGGAATACTAGCATCTGAGAAAACAATATTTTTTATAAGTTCAAACGTAAATAGAATTACAAAAAAGTAGTAATATTTAATCGGCGATTTAGAATACGAAATTTTATTTTTGTAATAAAAAGACCCAACAAAAAAAAGATATAAAAACAACAACAGACTATCGGTAATTTTTACAAAAGGAGTAGCGATATAAAAATTAGACCAAGCTAAACCAAAACTGTAAGTCCCTCCTATAATAATAAAGAGAAGGAATAAATAAACATTTATATTTTTGGTAGCTACATTCACAGTTTATTGAATATTTGTTTTCCAACTTCTGCATCGGTATATTTTTGGTCGATAAACTTTTGTAGATTTTGAATTAATTGACTCCGTTTTTCATCTTTGTTAATATATTCAATCGCAAGATTTTTGGCTTGATTATAATTATGAATTACGGGTATTTCAACACCATCAAAAACCGTTTCCAAATCTTTGCGATATTCGACCAATGGCAAAACCCCTGAGCCGATGGTTTCGAAAATACGAGTATGTAATCCATTGATTAAACCCGAATTTGCATCAATCGGATACACCTTCGAGGCATTGAGAATCGTGTTTACGGTTTCGAATGGCAGATATGTTTGATTTAAGGTAAAATGTTTTTCTAGATCGGGAAAATATCGAAACCATTTTGTCCATGCCAAGTCGCCATAAACTTTAAAATTTTGTCCAACAAACAAATTTGCAAACAAGGCTCTTTTATATCCCCATGTATCGTGATATTGGTTTCCGATAAAAACAATATCGGCACCCCATTTTTTAACATCTTCGTTGGAAATAGCTTTTTCATAATTTAATTTTTTCGCATAGCCAGGAATTAAAAAATGAACGCTCTCGGCTCCCAAAATTTTCAGTTGTGTAAGCCAATACGAATCGGGCGAAAAAATATGATTTCCTTCTAAAATTGCAGCTAAATTGTCGGGGCGATTTTTTATAAAAAGAGGATTATCTCCTAAAAAAAATGCAGTGGTCGATTTTTCATTAAAATATGCAACCGTATCTTTAACTAACTTCTGGTCGTTGTATGTGAACACAATATCCGGTTTTTGTTCTTCAAAAATTTCTTTATACCGAATGTTAACGGTTTTGTTTATTTTTTCGAGAACAGCCCAACGAATATTCCAAGGCATTTTTAATAAATAATGGTGAATTTTCTTTTCGCTTGGCGAGAAAAAATCTGCATAATCAATGTTTAATACTTCGTATCCGGCGTGTTGGAATATACTTTTAAAATTATCGAGTAAGGTATATGATTTGGGAAATAGAAATAATGCTTTTTTCATCTTTTTATATTTTCCTAATAGTTGTTTATATTCAATAGTTCGTTTAATTTTTATATTAACTTGATAATCAAAACTTTGACAAAGTTGTGTCAATTTTATTATGCAACTGAATATTAAGCAATCACAATTCTATTAAAATAACTTTGTCAAAGTTAACCTAAATATTATTAAATTAATTCTTCGGTCAAATTGGCAAATAAATCTTCAAGGTTTTTAAACTTTGACAAAGATCCAAAACTTTGTCAAAGGTCATGGTTATGTAATTTTATAATTTATTCTTTTAACTTTCCGAAAGTTTGTCTTTAAACCTCCAAGGTTTCCAAAACCTTGGAGGTATGAAGATAATGTTTTTGTCTTTTCTAAATTTTAAACGTATTTCTTTTTTTTCAAATAATTAATCGGGTTTATAAATAAATTTGGTATCAATTTGTTTAAATAATAAATGCTGATAAGAATTACCGAAAAATTTCCAATGCCAATGGAATATATAGCCCCAGAAATACCAAATGTATATACCAGCAAAGGCGTTAGCATTAATATAAAAACTGCGTTTACAATGGTTGCTTGTAAATAATATTTATCGAAATTATAATATATCAATATACCTCCCAATACCATGGTAATGGGCCAAAAAGGCAAGAGAATAAAAATAATTAAATCGACCACAGGAATAGCATCTTTGAAAGACTCTCCAAACAACAACGCAACAATGTATTTATCGGTTACAAAAAAGAAAATCGAGGAAAGAACACCCATAAAAAATAAAAAACTCAAGAGTTGAAAAATAGTTTTTCGCTGAATATGAATTGCTTTGGTTTGTAAGTTCACCAAATAAGGGGCGATTGTCAGCATAACTACTTGATAAACTATAAGCACTATAGTGAAAAACTTAAAGGCCGAAGTATAAAGTCCCAATTCGAATGTTCCAACAAAGAACAATGGAATAATCAAAATGGGATAAGTTGAGGTTAGTTGCTCAATTCGAGCCGACAAGCCTAATCGAAATGTTTTTTTTATAGTTTCAATAGATGCTTTTATCGAAAATTTGAGTTTAATGGAGTGATTCGAAAGATATAATAATAGACCAATAATGCTACCAATAAATTGATACGCAACATAAAGAACCATTAACAATCGAAAATCGCTTGCTGTTTTGATAAAAAACAACACGCCTATTACAAATACAATTTGACCTGATAGTTGCGAAACGGTTGGAATTAGCATTTTTTTCTTGCCAAAGTAATAGTAATCAACGTTAATTATTTGTGAAACAATAAATCCAAATCCGATAAAAACATCAACCAGAAATGGGAGGTTATTCCAATATACAATACTAAAAGCAATTGCCCCTATTATCATGGAAATAATACCAAAGGTAAACCGAGTATTTATAATATTGTTTACTACTGATGAGGAATCTTCATGTTTAGCGGTTTCTCGTAAACCATAGGGAGTATATCCCCATTCTACCAATATAGCGGTATAGGTAATAAGCGTAATGATAAAACTATATGTGCCAAAACCCTCAGGACCAACAGCTCTGGCAATAAAAGGAAGTGTAATAAAACCTAAGGTTTTACTTAAAATACTGCCAACAGTTCTGATGGAAAAGTTAAGAAATATTTTTTTTAGTTTTTGGTTAAGCATTCTATGGGTTTATTAACTAGTAATTTTATCATTTTCAAATACTTGAATACATATCTAAAAATATCAAGTCGTGTATAACTCTGCCTTAACAGATAATGAGTTAAATTCATTGTTGCATTTTTTACTTCAGCTTCGTTCGACATAAGCTCTGGAACGGCAAAACAAGACGTATCATTTTGGGTATAAATACAGATAGTCATTTTTTTAATTTGTTTTCAGTTTATGAATTAATTCTGTGATATCGAGTTCCATTTTAGAGAAAGCAAACCATTTTTTGCCCAAATCTTTAAGTGACGCTCCAATATGATAAATAGATTTTTGGTCTATAATCAGAAAGCGGTCGTGAGCTTTTGTAAAAGTTTTTAGTTCTATTTTCGGATATTGAGTATTGTGTCGTTCTAAATCTTTTTGTAAAGTTTCACTTATTTTCTGAGTATAAATAGTTGCCTTGACCGTTAAATTTCGTTTAGAAAGCAAAAGCAAAACGCTTTCATCTATATAATTGTCAATTAGAATAATACTGCTTTTAGCCGATTTTACAATTGATGAAACAAATTGCCAAACATCAAACACTTGTCCGTCGTAAAAAATGCCTTCGTTGGGGGGTAGGTTGGCTTGGATTTTAAAATCGATTTCTAAAACTTTGGTTTTTATCGAAGTAATGTCGTTTTCGATGTTCACCAATCGTTGATTATTGGCGTGTCCAGTAAGCAGAAATTCTTTCAAAATTTTAGTTGCCCAAATTCGAAATTGTGTGCCTCGTTTCGATTTAATTCGGTAGCCCACGGAGATAATTACATCTAGATTGTATAATTTAGAGTTGTATTTTTTTCCGTCAGAAGCAGTTGTCAAGGAATACTTGACAACTGAATCCTCAACTAATTCTTTCTCTTTAAAAAGATTATTTATATGAAGGCTAATATTTTGCTTTGTGGCATTAAACAATTCAACCATTTGAGCTTGAGTAAGCCATACTGTATCGTCTTCGACCCGAACTTCGAGTTGACTAGTTAGTTCATTGGATTGGTATAGAACAATTTTATTTTCAGGCATTTTAAATTTACAATTTAACGGTTCTAGTTACTTGCGTTTTTTAATATACCGATACGAAATAGAAAATCATGTAATTCTATAGGCATATACTCTATACTTATTTTCTTTCGAAAAGCTATTAGAATTGTGTATAAATCAATCATTTATCCTGCTTATTTAACAGTAGTATTATTAATAATCGAGAATATACAAACATCGTGAAATGAATTATTAAAAAAGAAATGTTCTTTTAAAATTCCCTCTTCTTTATATCCCATTTTTTGGTAAAGTTTAATTGCGCTATTGTTGAATTTAACTACTTCGAGTGTTATTTTTCTCATATTTAGGTAGTTAAAAACATATTCGTGAGTTAATTCCATGGCTTGTTGACCAATGTTTTTACCTCGTTCGACTTTTTCGCCAATAAATATTGTGAAATAACAATTTCGGCTAATCCAATTGATGTTTTTCAAATAAATCATTCCGATAAAATTCTCATTTAAAGTTATGATCATTTGATAAAATCTTCCCTGAAAAGAGACAAAATAAGAACGTCATGGTATTCATTATTTATATAATAATGTTTAACTAATTTCCCTTCTTGTTTAAAATTCCCTATCTTTTGATGCATTTTAAGTGTTGCTTGGTTGTATTCGACTGGATAACCAAAGATTTTTCTTAAATTTAAAATATTAAATGCATAATCAAATAATAACCGTGGTGCTTCTGTCGAATATCCCTTGCCTCTATCTTCTTTATTGCCAATAATAAACCCCCAAACTGCCGTTCCTGATATCCAATCAATTTGATTTAATTGAATTATTCCTATAAAATTACTTGAACTTTTTTCTTCAACTGCAAAATAGACATTCCTATTACTTTTATCAATTAACACATTATCCCACCATTCTTTTTCCATTTCTTCTGATTTGGGAAATCGGATTAATTGGGCTTGTTTTATCACATCAATATCATTCCTCCATGTGATTGTTTTACTCATATCAGATCTTTTTAACGGTCTTAAAATTACTTTTTCTCCTATTAACATATTTATTCAAGTTTTATGTACGATTCTAATTTTTTGATTAATTCATCGGCTCGGCCAATAGCATCGGTTCGATTTGTTCCTTTTACAATTACGAAGCCCGCACGTTTGGCGCTATCTGTTATTGATTTTGTGTATTCGTTTTCTTTTATATTTATATCAGCATGAATTAAATTTTTGTTCTCAAATATCTTCTGCCAGCCAGCTATTTTTTTAACTAATTTGTTAGGTTTTAGATTCAAATATCTAATAATCGAAGCATGATTACTTTTTGCAGGAACACTTGTAAAATCGTTCATGGCAATTTGAACCGTAAGTTTTTCGATATTTACATCGGTTGATAAAGGAACTAAGTGTGAAGTGATGTAATCGCCACCTAGTCTAGCTCCAATTTCAATCATTTTTGGACCGTTCGCAGTTAATTTAAGTTCGGCATGCGAAGCACAATTGTTAATTCCGAGAGCCGAAATGGCATTTTTAACAATGGTTTCAATGTCAATCCATTCGTTTTGAGTAAGTTCTGCCGGTTGAATATGTGCCATTTCTACGGTATTTGGGAAAGGTGTTATTTCTTTTTGGGTAATTTGAATAATGTAGGTTTGTTCGTTGTTGGTAACACTTTCGACACTAAATTCTGGACCTTCGATAAACTCTTCTATTATTACGTTTCCAGTAGAAGAATAATATTGTGTTTCGGTAAAGTGAGCTTCAATATCTTCGTTGCAATTTACTTTGTAAACACCTCTGCTTGAGAAAGCATCAACTGGTTTTAAGATTGCAGGAAACAGAATATTTTTATCGTAAATTTCTTTGATGTCGGCAATTAAAAAGCCTTTTGCACAAGGTACTCCCGATTTTAGAAAAGCTTGTTTCATCAAATATTTATCACGAGCATTTCCGATGCTTTCAATCGAAGGAAAACGATAATTTTTCTCTTCGGCTAATTTTGCCATCATTAACAAAGGGTTTTCCATTTGACAGGTTACGATGCCTTTAACTTGGTATTTTTCAGCAATTTCTTTTGTTTTTTCATAATCTTTTGCTTCAACAAGCTCAAAAATATCGGCATATTTTTTTCCAATGGCTTTTTCGTTTGGGTCGATAACCACAGTTCTATATCCTAGTTCTTTTGCTCCGATAATCAATGTGCGTTGATTATCGCCACCGCCAAAAATCAAAATAGTTTTTCCCAATTTTTTTATTTTTTTCGTATCCAAAATGCTCCAGTTTCTCTAATCGGATTTTGCTCTTTATCAAATTTTAATACTGGACATTTCGAAATAAATTTTTCGTAATGATGATGTAGTAAATAATTTGTACTAAGAATTATTTCATATTCTTTATTATTTGATAAAAATGCTTCTAAGATATATTGTTCATTCCACATAAATTTCCCTACCCATTCGTCGAAATAGTCTTTCGGAGTGCATATGTCGTGAAAATGAATAATAACTCCGGAATTTAATGCGGGTAAAATTTCAAGAATTTCGTACAATACGTCTCCTTGAGGTCTTATCATGTGAGATGAGTCAATAAATAAAATATCGTTTTCGGCAAGAGTTTTAAAAAAATCGAGAGGAACATCTTCAACTTTTTTCCGTAAGACTTTCAATCCTGTTTTTTCTAACCAAGGTTGTTCGTATGGTTCTATACAAGTGTATTCGCAGTCGTAATTTTCGTTTTCTTTTTTATTCATTTTCATGGCATTAATAGCCATTAAAGTTGAGGAGCCACAGCCTACTTCAATCATTCTTTTCGGTTTGATTGTTCGCATCATATTATACAAACTCTCTGAATCTCCTGAAGGGTAGTCTCCGTAATTATAGCTAAATTCTAAAGGATTAGAAGTTCTTTTTCTTGGGAAGGCTAAGAGTTCATCGTTGTAAGAAAATTTGTCGATTAACTTTATTTGTTCAGCATCGTTAAAGTCTAATGAAACTATATTTCGATCTTCTCGAAGCGATTTTCTTAAATGCTTTTTGTTATATAATGGTTCGTAATAATGATCTAAAATTGGAAAAACTCCTGTAAAATCGAATATGCTTTTGGTAAAAGGAGATACGTACAGTTTTCGTTTACACAATTTAAGCCAATAACAACTAATAATAGTTAATGGGGATAAAACAATTTCAAAAACAATAAACCATTTCTTTTTAATGACCTTGTAATAAACGTGATACTTACTGGGTATTATTTGTTTGATTAATTTTCTCATATTATTTTTGTGTTGTTAATTTAAACTTCCATTGTATGATTCTGATGCTTAAACATTAAAAACTTTTTTGACAGCTTTCACAATATTTTCAACTTCTAAATCGCTGAGCGAAGGATAAATAGGAATGCGGAGCAAACGGCTGAAGAAATTGATTGAGTTTGGAAAATCGGTATCGGATCCTAAATTTTTGTAATATTTATTTTGATGCAATGGAGTATAGTGTACATTCGACATTACACCTTCGGCTCGAAGTGCGTCCATAATCCAATATTTTTCGTTTGCCGGAACCAATATTCCGAATAAATGCCAATTGTGTTCAGAACCTTCGGTTATTCTCAAAAAATCGAGTCCCGATATTCCTGACAATTCTTGTTTATAGTAATCGGCTATTTTTTTACGTTTTGCATTCATCCAATCCAATTTTTCGAGCTGTGTTACGCCCATTGCTCCCAAAATGTTTGATTGCACATAGGAATTTCCAATGTCAACATATTCGTAATATCCTCGAGTTTTATTGTCGGTCAAAAATGAATATTTATCGGTTCCTTTTTCTCGTAATATTTTAATTCTGTCGGCAATTGCATCGTCGTTGGTAGTGAGGGCTCCTCCTTCTCCGGTAGTCAGATTTTTTGTTCCGTGAAAACTAAAAGTCGAAACATCGGCTAAATTTCCTGTTTTTTTGCCTTTATAAATTGAGCCAACCGATTGTGCTGTGTCGTGAACCACAAACAAATTGTGTTTTTTTGCAATCTCGTTTATTTCGTCCATTTCGGCGGGAATTCCTCCATAATCAACAGGGGCAATGGCTACGGTTTTAGGATTGATAGCGGCTGTAATTTTACTCACGTCAATGCTTCCATTATCGGCATACACATCAACCAATTTAATGTTGAGGTTATTATAAAGTGCCCCAAGTGCTGTCGATGTATAGGTAAAGTTAGGAACGATAACTTCTGACTCGGGTTTGAAATTTTTTACTCTAAAAGCCAATTCTAAAGCTGTTGTTGCCGAATTAACAAACAGTACGTGTTTTACACCTAAGTATATTGCTAAGTTTTTTTCAAACTCCCGACATGCAGGACCATCGCCCGAAACAAAAGTCGTCCGAACCGAATTGTTTACAGCAGCAAAGTCGGCTTCGTCTAAATAAGGTTTATGTATGATGATGGGCTCTTTTGAAATAGGTGTGCCACCATTAATTGCGAGTTGTTTATCGTTTTTGTTCATTTCTATTAAGTTATGGTAGTTATAGAGTTATGATAGTTATGATAGTAACAAGAGTAAAGAGAGTTATAAAGTAATGATAGTTATGATGGGGTAACATAGTTATGTAGTTTTTGGGATTAATGTTTTTAGGTATTTGATAAGTCCGCTTATTTGAGAGCGAATTTTAATAATTTGAGGTTCCGTTTGAATAAACATACCATTTACCATTGGTTATATAATTAAGGTTTTGAGCAATTATTAATTGGGTTTCTACTTCTGATAAACTTCCTAATGAGATGTATAAAAATTGAATAAATTCTTTGGTATGATTCCGAGCTGCTCCCTCAGCAATGTTTGAAGGAATCGATACAGCTGCCCGACGTAATTGGTCTTTAAGACCAAATTCTTCGCTTTTCGGAAAACTTTCGGTGATTTTGTACATTTGAGTAACAAACTCTACCGAGCTTTTCCAAGCATCTAAATCTTTATGTGTCTTCATTTTTCCTCTTCATTACTTTTTAACTTTTGCACTTCCACACTTTGTCACTCCATAACTTCGTTACTTCATCTCTTTGTAACTTTCCCCTCTTCATCACTTTCCCCACTCCATCACTTCATAACTCCATCACTATCATAACTTTGTTACTTTCCCACTTCAAAACAGAATTCCAATTGTCCTTTTGGTTTATCTCCTCTAAGACTTCGATATAGATGATAAAGTTTCCGTATTTGTTTTTTTATTAGGTTATCATTTCGAGAATAGAAGCTAAAATTATAGTTTCTTACCAATATTTCCTTTAATTCATATTGTTTAAATGTTTCTCGAATTATATTTTCATCGTATATAATTTGATGTCCGTCTAATTCAAATTTACTTTGGCAGTGAGGACAATATCTAAAGTTAAAAGGAAGTTTATATGGAACTGCTCCAATAAGTTTTCCTCCAGGTTTGATTTTTTTTAATAAATTGGGAATAACTATTTTAAGTTCTTCCTGTGTGAAATGTTCGATAACGTGAGATAACAATACATTATCAAACAATCTGTTGTCGCTAACCGATTCC
This sequence comes from Bacteroidetes bacterium GWF2_33_38, assembly GCA_001769505.1. Lineage (GTDB taxonomy): Bacteria > Bacteroidota > Bacteroidia > Bacteroidales > GWF2-33-38 > GWF2-33-38. The sequence goes on along the minus strand of MEOF01000045.1, from coordinate 71,390 downwards.
ATCAAATCAAAAACAAAAAAGTCAGCATTTGTGATTTTCAAATTCCCAAATTCTTTTTCCGTAATCTCAATATTTTTTGGCGAAATATCAGCACCTGAAACTTGCTTGAATATTTTTGAAAAACTTTGCAAGGTTTTTCCGTCGCCGTATCCAATTTCGAGAAGTGAGTTGGTATTAATATGATTTAACCGTATTAAATCTTTAACAAAAAACAGCGAAGGATCGTTCCACCCTGATTTGCTAGAATAATTATCTCTGTAATGACTTTGATAAAAGTCCCATTCTACTTGTGTGTTTGTTTTTTCCATTGTCGTCAAATGTTAACGGTTAATGTTATCGCGAGCCTGTAAAATTGGATTTGTACAGCCCCATTTTATATTAAATCTTTCGTCGTCCCAGCTGAAAGTCATTTGTTCGCCGGCATCAATATAATCGCCATCATAAGCCAATTTGTAATGAAATAAAGCGTTTTCACTTTTTACGTAATAACCATTTACAAACATAGGAGGGATTAATATTTGACGATATTCGTCGGCTTTAAGGTCAAAGCTATCCCATTTCATATATGTAGGTGAATCGGGACGCATGTCAACTACCACTTCGAGTATTTCACCATAAACACAGGAAACTAATTTCCATGTTTTGCTGTCGCCGTGCAAACCCCGTAGAACATTGTGCTTAGATAGAGCAAATTTATCGTGTTTAAAATTAAGTTTTTGCGATAAAAATTCGTTGTAAAAATCGGCATTGTAGCTTGAGAAAATATTTCCTCTGCTGTCCCACGATATTGATGGTTTTATAATCAATACATCGGGAATTATTGTTGAATGAGTTATTTCAAAATCTTTGTATGACATTTTTTTGTAGAGTTATAATAGTTATGGAGTAACATAGTTATGAGAGTAATGAGAGTTATATCGTAATGGAGTAGCATAGTTATGAGGGTTATGAAGTTTTGGGACGTTCTGTTTTTTTTTGTATTTGATTGCTCTGCTTAATTTTAATTATGTCGAGTTCTTTTACTTTTATTAATTCTTTAGTATGATTTTGGGCTACTCCCTCAGCAATATTTAAAGGGATAGAAAAAGTCGCTTGTCTCAGTTGATTTTTAAGTCCAAATTCTTCACTTTTCGAAAAAGTTTCGTTGAATTTGTATATTTGTGTAACAAACTCTAGCGAGCTTTTCCAAGCATCTAAATCATTATGTGTTTTCATTTTTCCTCTTCATTACTTCTTAACTCTGTTACTTCTTCACTATCATCACTACATTACTTCGTTATTTTTCCCGCCATCACTTCTTAACTATCATCACTACATTACTCCGTTACTCCATCACTTCGTACTCCATCACTACATTACTTTCCCCTCTTCATCACCCTTAAACAATGTCTTCTATCTGTGGTTGTATCAAAAATCCTCCGTTTTTAAGATATTCGTCTTTCTTCATCAGATAAATATCGTTTTTCATCATGTCGTCAATTAGCATGTCAACATTGTATTTAGGTATCCATCCTAATTTTGTTTTTGCTTTTGAGGCGTCGCCAACCAGCAAATCGACTTCAGTCGGGCGGAAGTAAAATGGGTCGACTCGAACGAGAGTTTGTCCGATTGTTAAATGCGTCGCTTTTTTACCGACAATAGGTTCAAATTTTTCTGTATCAATACTGTTTATTTTACCTTCTTCTTGAATTCCTTCTCCTTGAAAATCGATTTCAAGTCCGATATAATTAAATGCTTTTCTGACAAATTCTCTTACAGGAGTTGTAACTCCGGTTGCAATTACATAATCATCGGGGGTATCTTGTTGCAAAATTAAATACATTGCTTTTACATAATCTTTGGCGTGCCCCCAATCTCTTTTTGCATCGAGGTTTCCAAGATGTAAGGAATGCTGAAATCCTAAGGCAATATTTGAAACCGCACGAGTAATTTTTCGGGTTACAAAGGTTTCGCCACGTAATGGAGATTCGTGATTAAACAAAATTCCGTTGCTGGCGTGTAAACCATATGCTTCGCGATAATTAACCGTAATCCAATATCCGTAAAGTTTTGCAACACCGTATGGACTGCGTGGGTAAAATGGGGTTTTTTCGGTTTGTGGAATTTCTTGAACTTTTCCGTACAACTCCGATGTAGAAGCCTGATATACCTTCGTTTTTTTCTCTAAACCCAACAATCGAACCGCTTCCAAAATTCGCAATGTTCCTAATCCATCAGCATTGCCTGTATATTCAGGAGTATCGAAACTAACTTTAACATGGCTCATTGCTGCTAAATTGTAAATCTCGTCGGGCATTATTTCTTTGATTATCCGAATAAGATTTGTCGAATCGGTTAAATCGCCATATACGTAGCTGAAAGCGGATTTTTCTTCTCTGTCTTTATTAAATAAATGGTCGATTCGTCCGGTATTAAACAACGAACTTCTTCTTTTCAGACCATGTACTCTATAGCCTTTTTTGAGGAGTAATTCGGCTAGATATGCCCCATCTTGACCTGTAATTCCGGTTATTAAAGCAACTTTCATGTGTGTTTTTTTATGTAAAAGAAAGTAAATATAGTGATAATCGAATATTTATGTACATTTTATCAAAAAAAATCACCCTTTTTACGACAGAAACACGTTTTTTTAAATGCCTCCGTTATGATTTATCTTTTAAAAATGCTCGTGTAGTTTTGATTTAATACTCAATACGATTGAACGTCTTGTATAACAAGTTGAATAATTATTCCGATTTTAATACTAGTTCCGCAAGTTTAAAATCAATTTCGTTGTCAATATCAATGCTTCTTTCACGTGGCATTACATAGGCTTTTGTTTGATGTCCTAAAAATCCGTTGTTTTCGTAAAGATATTTAATCTCAGATACGTAAACAGCTCCGTTTAATCGGTAATATTTTGGTAAATCTTGAGAACGCTTGTTTCTAATTTCAGGACGTATAAAATTTTCCATCGAAAAATCTTCGGGCAAAACATTTGCCCATAGAGGAGAATGGTCAGTTTCGCATACAGATATTACTGATTTTGTATCATTGTTTAGCATTTCAATCGCTGCGTTAATATCGTCAACAGAACGTAACGGAGAGGTGGGTTGCAATAGAACTATGTATTTATATTCATTTTGAAAAAAGTCGATGGCGTGTTTTAAAACTGAAATTGAATCGGAGGTATCGCTTGCTAATTCAGTTGGACGAATAAAGGGAACGCTTGCTCCGTAAGACTCTGATATTTTTTTTATTTCGTTAGAATCGGTCGAAACAATTGTTTTATCAATATATTTTGAACTTAATGCGGCTTCAATTGACCAAGCAATTAGAGGTTTGCCAGCTAAGTTTTTAATGTTTTTATTGGGCAATCTTTTGCTTCCAGCTCTAGCCGTAATAATGGCTAAAATTTTAGTATTGTTTATCATGACAATAGTTCGTTTAATTTTTATATTAACCTGATAATTAAAACTTTGACAAAGTTGTCGATTTTATTATGCTGCTGAATATTAAGTATTTTCAATTTTCTTAAGAATAACTTTGTCAAAGTTAATCGATGTATTATCATAATGTTTAATCGAAATCAATATGAGATACATCTCGTTGAGCTTTTTCAAAATCGTCGGGATTTCCGATGTCGAGCCAATACGAGCGAATTGGGTAATGAACCACTTGTAATCCTTTGTTGATGACGGCTTGCATAAAATCTGTTGCATTAAAAATCTCGTCTGAAGGGATTAAGTTAATCAACTCTTTTTTGATGAGATAAATTCCTGCATTGGCATAATATGTATAACTTGGCTTTTCTTTGAACGACAATATATTGCGATCTTCGGTTTCAAATATAGCGTATGGCAAATCAACTTTATAAGGAATTGCAGCAACAATCATATCGGCATTCTTAGAAACAAAAGAATCGTAAAAATCTTCAAAGTTGATGTTTGTCAATAAATCAGAATTCATGATTAAAATATAGTCATTTTCGAAATGTTCAACGAGTTTTACCGAGCCAATTGTTCCAAGAGGCTTGGTTTCTCTTATAAATTTGAAATTAATATCTGATTCTTTGTGTTTACAGAAAGAAATTATTTGCTCTCCCAAATAGTTGATTGAGATAAATTGATTTTGAATTCCAAATTGTTGTAATCGGTCAATATTATATTCAATAATTGCTTTTCCTCCGATTTTCAACAATGGCTTTGGTGTTTTTTCGGTAAGTGGGCGTAATCGCAGCCCCTCGCCTCCTGCCATTAAAACTGCATCGGCAGGAATGAGAGATTTAATTTTTTTGAAATTTAACAATTTGATAATTTGGTTGTTATTATCAAGAATAGGAACAATTTTAATGTTCTTTTTGCGAATAATGGTGATTATTTTTTTATCAAAATTCCCTGCTTTTATGTATTGGAAATCTCTAAAAATAAAATCTATTAATTTTGAATTTACATTAAGTCCGTTTATCAAGCCTCGGCGAACATCTCCATCGGTAAGAGTCCCAATAAGTTCTTCTTGGTCGTTTAGCACAAACAAGTTTAAGGTGTCTGGTATTTCCGACATTTTTTTTAACGCTTCGATAAGGGAAGCATTTTGATTGATGGTGTATTTTTGAAGATTGTTGTTCATCAGTTAAAGTTTTAAATTTTTATCAAATCATCTTCATTAAAATCTTACTCTATATTATACCGCAAAAACATGATGTATTTATAGTTAATAACATGTTTATATTCGTTTATTCTCTAACAAAAACTTTATTGTCGATAGGACTCCATCGATAGCATCTTTTTTAAAATAGATGTTATCTTCATTAAATTCTCCAAGTGATAGGGCGAGATTTATGGATTGGATTAACATGCTTTTTTCAAAATCCGAATTTATTATATTATTTCCCATCTCTCTGCCCTTTTGTCTTTTTCCAACATTTACAAAATATTTATTAAAGGACGCTGATTCAGTTATTCCACTTGATGTATTTCCAATCATTAACAAGGAATATTTCATACAAGTCATATATGATTCAATTCCAAAATTTTCAATTAAAAAAACATTTTTAGAGTCTTCTTTAGTGAATAATTCGTATTTTCTTCTGTATGTAATACCGTTGGTATCGGCATTGGGCATGGTAATTACTAATTGATATGTTTTTTTTAGTTCTAATAAAACGTCATATACAACTTGTGAATATATTTCGTTGCTATGGCTATCAATTGTTTCAGGATGAAAAGTAATGAGTATTGTAGGTATATTTAAGTCGATATGCCATTTGGTATAAAAATCGTTTTTTGACAAAAACTTAACTTTATTTAATCCACTCAAACTTAAAATACCAACATCATATACATTTTCTTTCGAATTAATCATAGCTCGAACACGATTGGCACACTTAGTTGTTGAGGTAAAATGTAAAATTGACGAATGTGTCATTCCATTCCTATAAACATTGTCTATTGCACCCTGACTATAATCGCCTCCATAAAAATGAGCAAATTTAATTCCAAAAGGAATTCCAGCAATGACAGCTGAAAACATTTCAAAACGATCGCCTAAACAAAGCACCAAATCAAATTCATCTTTATATTTATCCCAAAAATCCGAGAATTTCAATGAAGTTAATGCTCCAGATGTTGAAACAGCTAATTCGGAATCATCAGCAAGCATAGATGAAATTTCAAATTTAACGATAAAACCACTTTCGCGAATCTCATTTATTGTATAACCATGTAAATTCGATAAATGAGTTCCAAAAGCAATAATTTCAAAACTAATTTCGGAATCTTTAACAAATGCTTTTAGCAAAGGTAAGTAAACTCCAAAATCGGCTCTAGAACTTGTCAAAACGCCTATTTTCACCATGCAATATCTGTATAATTTAGTTTTTGTCCTTTTTCAATATTGGAATTGGCTTTTTTTCCTAAAATTTTGTCAATATCTATTGCAGGAATGCCATCTCCTGGTCTTTTCAGAATAAGGTTTGATTCTGAAAAAATGTCCCCTTTTGATATCGAATTGGAAGCAAATAAACTTTTTCTGACAATAATTATATTTTTGGACTCCGACTTACTTGGTTCTTTTCTGCCCGAACCAAAAATACCACATTCAACATTTCTAATAGCTTTTACCATTGCTTTTAATTCTTCGGGGGTAAGCGATGCTGCATGATCGGGACCATGTAATTTTTTATCAATTGTAAAATGCTTTTCAATAATAGTTGCACCCATTGCAACTGCTGCGATAGGGATTTCAATTCCTAATGTATGATCTGAATACCCAACTTTAACTTTAAAAGATTGTGCAATAGTATTCATCGCTTTTAGATTGACATCTTCGAAAGGCGTAGGATATTCTGTATTACAATGTAGTACTGTTATATCATCAATTGAAGCACCTCCATCACGTAATGTTTTTAGTGCTATGTCTATTTCACTAAGCGTTGCCATTCCTGTAGAAAGAATAATTGGTTTTTTCTTTAACGCTGCTTTTCTGAGAAAGAGAATATTAGTTAATTCCCCTGATGCAATTTTTATATAATCTAAACTGTATTCATCAATTTTTTCAAGGCTAACTAAATCTGCAGCTGTAGTAAGAAACTTAACATTCTTCTTTTCACAGTATGCCTTTAACTTATGAAAGTCTTCAAAGGTAAATTCCAATTTTTTGATCATTTCAAACTGTGTTTCTTCGCTACTTGTTGTTGTTTTTTGATATTCAGCCTTTTGTGCACTTTTATCAACAATAAATTCTGTGATGAATGTTTGAAATTTAATATAGTCAACCCCAGCCTCTGCAGCTGCATCAATAAGCTTAAAGGCTAAATCAATATCTCCATTATGATTAACCCCTGCTTCTGCGATAATTATTACTTTAGTCATACTAGTATCTGTATTTTAGAATATGATTTTTAAACTTTTCGATTTTTTCTGGGAACAACTTTTCCCATTGTTTTACAATATTAGTGTAAACCTCTGTATTGTGTATTTTTTTCCCAATATAAAATGATAACCTGGTTTTAGAAAAACTGGTTTTAAATTTTAGCAAACTATCGTCAGAGTCGGCAGTCCGTCCACCGCCAAAATGGAAAGTAATTGCACCTTTGCTTTTAGCAAATTTGACTGCTTCATCCAAAAGGAAACTATTAACAGAATTATCTGCTTTTTCACTTCTCCCCGAAAGATGATAATGAAAATAATCGCCATAATGAAAGAAAATTGAAGAACAAACAACTTGATTTTCGTTGTCAATTATAAAGAATAAGTAGGAATTTTCCTTTAAATCGCCGAAAATATTATAAAAATAATTATTGTCGAAAAAATAATATTTTTCAGCTCCAACCTTCTCCATACTATGGTAATAAATGGAAATAAATTTATCAATGTCTTCTTTTGATGGGTTTGAAATGATTTTTGAAGAAAATCCTAATTTTTGGGCTTTTCTAATCATATTCCTATTTTTGGAAGAATATTCATTTAACCAAATATTGTCATAGCTCTGATTTAATTCAAGAGCAACGGTTTCCCTATCGAAAATTACAGTTAGATGATTTTTCGAAAATTGATGGTTTTGTAAAAGTGGGTTAAAACGTGTAAATTCGGCTATAATATTATTCTGTATGCAATATTTTTCAAATGACTTATAAAAATCGTTAATAAATGAAGGTTCATATGAGTTGGTTAAAATTCCACAATACCCATAAGCACTTTGAATGTCGTAGAAGTTTTGATTATAGTTATTATAAATTTCAGGAATCATATTTTTAAAAAAAGGATACAAAGCAATATTGTTTTGTTGTTCAAAAAAGTAAAAATTCATTTTGTTTTCATTGTCTGACTCATAAATTCTCATGTAGTTTTCCAAGAAATATATGTCTTTATTTTTAATTGAAAATAGATTAAGACACTGTGTGTAATTATTGTTATTCATTCAATACTCTTTTTAGCCCATTAATTATGACAAAAGGTTCAATTATAGAGAATAAAGCATCGTAAATGTGAGGTAAATTTCTATTATCAAGGATGAAACCTTGTTGAAATATAATTTCGCCATCATCAACTTCTACCGTCATATTATGAAAAGTTGCTCCAAAATAATTTTCGTTTTGGGCTAAACTGTCTTTAATTGCATTATATCCTTTCCATTTAGGCAGAATATGTGGGTGCAAATTATAGAAACGAATTTCCTTATAATCAAGTATATTTGGGGGTATAATATAAGGAAACCCCACGGAAATTACAAATTCAGGATTCAATTCGCAAATAATTGTTTGTAATTCGTTTAATGCCTGATTTTTGGATTTACTGAACACTTTGTGTGAATTATAATTCGTGTTTACTAAATATTCATGCAATTTAGTATTTAAAAAAGTTGCGACATAAAGTGAATATTCGCTTTTCCCTTCTATAAGTATTTGAGTCGCTTTAAAAGCTTCTAGTCGAGTTCCGATAAATAATACAAATCTTTTTGCTTCACTAATCATATCATTTTGCTTATTATTTCTATTTGATAGTATATTTCTTCTTTTGAATAACGCTGATCAATAACCAAAGATAATTCATTTATTCCAATTCTTTTTGCCGTGTCAGAACAAATATTATAATTTGATTGAGTCCAATGAATAGGCAAAAAAATATTGTTATTCATTATTTTTTTGCGAACATGGTCTCTGTTATTTAATAAAATTGGAACATTTAATGGGGTAACAGAATCGTTATAAGAAAACATAAAATTCAATCCAAATTGCAGTCCTATTTCGTAGGTATATTTATAATTTTCGTTTCTTTTGGTTCTAATTTTTTCAAAATCAATCTTTTCATATAAGAAATGTGATAATTTCGATGCTTTTAATGGTTCTTTCTCAATGTCTAGCTCTAATTCTGCATCTTCAAAAAATTTAAGATATATATTATCTGGCAGGCTTTGATTTTTCAACAATGAGCCGATAAGCTTATTTTTGTAAAAAAAAGATTCTTTTAAAGAAAATTTAAGCTCAATGGGCTGATTTTTAGAATATATTAATGCCCCATCAGGTATTGGAAAATGCTTTCTTAAGCTGGTAAAAGAAAAGTCAGCCTCAGTTTTATCATAAGTCCAAAAGGATTGAACTTGATCACTAATAATTGTTATGTCTGGTCGTAAATTTCTAATTTCAAGTATTGTCGGATTATCATCAACAAAGCCGAAATAGTTTACTGTTAAAACAACGTCATTTATTCTAATGTTCGTCAAGTACTCTAGAGGGAATAAATAATTTTTATCTAGCTCATAAAATTTAACGTCAAATCCTGCTTTTTCACATGCAAAAACAACGGAGGGGCAAATATAATAAGGTATATGAATTATAGATTTTCCGTATGTGCTTACTTGCTTAAGTATTGCCATTAGAGCACTTCTTCCGCTAGAATACAAATATGTATTATTGTTTGGTGTATAATCGGGATATCCTTCAAGGATATTCGGATTAATATCAAACTCGCCTCCGATTTTAATAATTTTTTTCATTCTCAGCAACGTATGTTTTTTTTAAACCCGTAATTAAATATATGTTACAAAATACAGCATACTACATTATATTTTCTAATTTTTGAATTATCTCTCTAGTACTTGGGAGCAAGTCGCGAAGTTCATTGGGTAATGACTCTGTTAATTTGTAAGTGGCAACTCCAATGGGTTGATTGCTATCTTTTAGTGCATATTCAACGGTTGTTCTTTTTTTCTCTTTACAAATAATGATGCCAATTGATGGATTTTCGTCAGGTAGTTTTATGGTTTCGTTAAGAGCTGTCAAGTAAAAATTCATTTTTCCAGAATACTCAGGTTTAAATTTGCCCACTTTTAATTCGATAGCTATAAGTGATTTAAGACGCCGATGATACAAAAGCAAATCTATAAAATATTCTTCATCGTCAACTACAAGTTTGTATTGATTTCCTATAAATGCAAAATCGGAGCCGATTTGTGCAAGAAAATTTCTAATTTTTCCAATCAAACCAGCTTCTAACTCGTGCTCACTATGTGTTTGTCCAATTTCTAGAAAATCGAAGTTATAGGCATCTTTTATAGCCAATTTTGCTTGATGCTTATATTTTTCGGAAATAGTATTATCAAAATTTGTTTGATTGAGCAGATACTTTTCGTATGCTTTTTGATCTATGTTATGGTCTAAAACTCGATAAGTCCAGCCGTATTTAATTACCATTTTTATATAAAACTCTTTTTCGAAATCGTCTTTGCATTTTTGAAAAATCACCACATTGTGCGACCATCCGATTTCTCTAGACAATGTCTGGAGTTTTGCAGTGTTTTGATAATCAGTATAAAATTGTCGCATATTCCAAAGATTTTGTACACTAAAACCTTTGATGCCAATAAACTCTTTTTGTAATTCGTTCGATAAAGTTTTTACTATCGATTTACCCCAACCAAACTGTTCTTGTTTTTCTACAATTTTTTTTCCAATTTCCCAATAGAGATTAATCAGCTCTTTGTTTACAGCCTTTAAAGCCTCATATTGCGAAGATAAAATCTTGCTTTTGATTTCTTTTACAAAAGCGAAAAAGTTAGGCTCTATTGAAGTAGTCTTTCGATTCATTTTTTAATATGAAGTGATATGTCGTGCTTATATGAGAATTGAAGATTCATTATAGAGGCCATAAAAAATATATATCCATTATGGTTTACTCCCGCTTCTGCTATGATGATTACTTTTTTCATTTTACTATACTATTTGCTTTTATAAAACTATAATCCGATATTTCAACTCCTTGCCTACTAACAGCATTACTTCCAAAAAAAACTTTATCTCCAATTTTAACACCTCCATTTACAACAGAAGAGGTTGAAATATGACAATGATCTCCAATTTCTACATCTTGTTCAATAAGAGCCTTTGAGTTAATAATACAGTTTATTCCTATTTGTGCATTTGCATATATTAGTGCATGGTGCAGAACAATCGTTCCTTTTCCTATTTTTGTATGTTTCGACACGTAAGCAAAAGGAGAAATAATTGTAGGTAAGTTTGCCTGATTATTTTCCAAAATATTAAAAATTCTTATTCTGTTTTCTGGTGATGAAATTTGTCCTATTGTAATCAATGCATTTTTATACTTCTTAATTAATTCTGGAATATCAAAATCACATCCTATTATTTTATATCCTAAAATTTCTTCTCCAATCTTTTCTTTTATATCAACAATTCCTGCAATTATAAATCTATTTTCTGTTTCTATTACATCAATACACGATTTGCAATGTCCACCACCACCAAATATTATTATTTTAGGTTTATCCATATTTACATTATCATACTATTTGGAATATTAACGAGGCTATTTTCTAGCCATTCGTCATTTTCAATATTTTCTGTTTGACAATGTTTGAACATTGGTAATTTATTCATTTTGTTCATTAAATTATTTTCCAGTAACCACCTTTGTCAGAACCAATACGTTTAATAGTTCCTTTTTCTCTTAATGTTTTAAGATATCTTTGCACTGACCGATCGGTTATGTTTAATTTTTCTGATAATTGTTTCGCCGATAATTTATTATTTAATTTCAGTAAATCTATAATTTTTTGTTCATTATCTACGACATTATCTACGACATTATCTACGACATTATCTACGACATTATCTACGACATTATCAAGGGATAGTTTTTGTTTTGAATAATTCAATTCTGCTAAAAAACCATTTGGAATTTCTTTATATTCAAATTTCATGGTTGGGTATTCGGCAATAGCTTTGCGAATACGAATAAAACCACTTCCATATTTTTCAATATCGCTTGTTAGATAAAGGGCTTCGGCAATTAATTTATTTCTGGTACTTGCACGATAATTATCTGTTTTCAAATCTTCAATTTTAAGATTTCCATATAAACCGCTTGGATTGAAAAAGCTAATTGATTGATCAAAAATTTTAATTTGAATATCAATTGAACTTTTATAATCTCTATGAACAAGTGAATTTACGAGAAGTTCCCGTATTGCATTTAAGGGATATTCCGGAATTTCTGTTCGTTGAGTAGTTTTTCCTGTAATTTCAAATGCAAATTTCAAATGTCCTATAATAACTTGCAAGGATTCTTCCAACACATCAAACAAATTGCCGTTTATCATTTTATCTGCAATAATCTTGTCGGGAGTTTTAAATTTTCCAATATGAACGTTGTATCGTAAATTTTCTTTCGAAAATAAAATCATTCCTGCATTTGTAGGTTTGTTTTCTTTTATCAGTCCAAGTTTTTCTAAGGCTTTTATCTCGATTTCTTCTATATGAAATCGACCAATTTTATTGACGTTGTTAATAAAAACTGCAACTTTTTTTAAGTTTATGTCATTAATCGTAGAATTTGGATAAGTATATGAGTCCCACGATATTTGCATGCTTTGTATATATAAATCAGATATTTCGTTAAGTGAAAGTTGATGATTTGAATTGTTTTTACGCTGAAAATATCGACCTTGCATCGAAACAGGTTTAATAGGAAATTCAGGAATCGAAATTATTAAAATTTTCTTGTTATTAATATCAACCACTTCGATATCAGGAATAATAGAAGGTATTGTTTTTGATTTTATTTCGTTTAACCAAGTTTGAAATGATTCTTTATGAATTGATATTCCTCTAACTTCGCCTATGTCAGATATTCCTATAATTACCTTACCTCCTTTTGCGTTTGCAAATGCACATAAAGATATAATTACATCAATGTTAAAATTCAGTTTAAACTCTACAAAACTGTTTTCTCCACTTTTAATAATATCTAATATTTCTTTTTCGGTCATTTGCAAAATACCATAATAAATTTTTTAAATTATCACACTACTTGGAATATTAACAAGTCTATCTTCAAACCATTGAGCGTTTTCAATATTTTCGGTTTGGCAGTGTTGAAACATTGGTAATTTATTCATTAGTGTCCATGCAGGACGAGTCATCACTCCATTTTTGTTTGTAAATTCGAGAAATTCGTTACGTTTTTCTCTATTTTCGAGCAATACAACATTTAGCCAATAATTTGAAAATGAATTCTCGGGTTCAGAAAAAAACTGAAGCGAAGTATTTTTAAAAAACTCTTTGTACTTTGTAGCTAGTAATCTTTTTTTTTCGATAAAAAAATCAAGCTTTTCAATTTGTGCACAGCCAAGTGCTGCATTTATATTGGGCATTCGATAATTATATCCGATGTTATCGTGATTGAACTCCCATGGGTGCGGAACCTTTGATTGCGTGGTAAGGTGTTTTGCAAATTTTCCAAGTTCTTCGTCGTTTGTTAAAATCATGCCACCGCCACCGGTAGTTATGGTTTTGTTTCCATTGAAACTCAAAATTCCTAATTTCCCAAATGTTCCGGTGTGTTTTCCTTTGTAGGTTGAGCCCATGCTTTCGGCAGCATCTTCAACAACTTCGATTTTATATTTATTACAAATATCAATTATTTCATCAATTTTTGCAGGATGTCCAAAAGTGTGCATTGGAACACAAGCCGCAATTTTTTTCCTAGTTTTTAAATTGTAACAAGCATTGTTTTTTATTTCGGTGTTTTTCGATAAAAATTCGTTGAGTTTTTTAGGACTTAGTCCCATGGTTTCTTTATCAACGTCGATAAAAATCGGGTTTGCATTGCAATACGATATGGAATTTGCTGTTGCAATAAATGTTAAGGGTTGTGTTATAATTTCGTCTCCTTGTTTTACCCCAACTAGCAACAATGCTAAATACAACGCATTTGTTCCGTTTACACAAACAATCGCTTTTTTTGCTCCCGTATATTCTGCTGTTAAATCTTCAAATTTATCAACAAATTTTCCCACGCTTGATACAAAAGTTGTGTCGATGCATTCGTTGACGTATTTTTTTTCATTGCCAATGAATGTGGGCTCGTGTAATATAACCTTATCTTTTTGATAAGTCTGCTTTATGAAATCAACTATGTTACTATACATTATGATAATTTTATATGTGAATTTAATTCCAAAAGAATTTTTTTCTTAATTTGTTCCCAGCTAATCTTTTCAAATATTTTTATATCAATAGATTGTCTGTTTCCAATTTGCGATACAAATGATGTTCCTCCAACAAATTTCAAGTTCGAAAAAACCTCTTCATTCATTAACTTTTTTTAAATTCCAATGTTTTTGGTTCGAGGCTTCGGTATTGTAACATAAAAAATTCTCTTTTGGAACTCCTGATAAAACTGAGATTAGTGATATTGTTTTTTTATCTAAATCTTTCAAATTAATTGCAATTTGTGCAATTTCATCTATTCCATATTTTTTTAATATAAAAACCCAATCTCTCAATAAACCATATTCTAAAATACGATGGATAAACCAAATTTTATTTTTTTCAATCATAATTTTAGATACCACAATTGTTTTTTCGGTGTTTTCCGATGAATGTAGATGCTTTCTTATTATATGTTTTTTAAACAAATTTTATGAAGAACTCCATATTCTTCCATTTTACTTTTAAATATTGAATTTATAATGGTAATAAATTTTTAAGTAACGATATTTTGAAACGAAGATTAAAAGCTATTTTTTGATAAAACAAGGTATGTGAGAAAAGGGTTTCTTTTTAATTTCTATACACTTATTTGTAAAAAATTCATCTGTAGCTCTTGTCTCGCCTTCAACAGTCCCATAATCATCAAATGCGATTATTCCATTTTTAACGACTCTATCAAAACAAAGTTCTAATATTGCTTTTGTTGGTTCATAAATATCTACATCAATGTGAAGTAATGAAATTTTTAATTGAGGGTTTTTGTCTAGATATTCGGGTAAAGTAGTTAGAATATCGCCTTGTATTAATTCAAAATTATTTATTTTTTTATAATTAAATACATTCCGTAATTCATCCTCGGAAATCCCAGTTCCAGAATTATTTTCAAACATATTTGCATACTTTATGTCAGCATCACTTCCTTGTCTTGGGAATTGACCGAACATATCAAAACCAATAATTTTTCTTGAATATGGGCTTTCAAACAACTCACGGAATGTGGCAAATCTAACTAAAGAAGCTCCCTTAAATACGCCAAATTCTAGGATATGTCCTGGTAATTCTTTGATTTCTTTGTATAACTCATAGTGAGCTAATAATTTACCAATTCTGCTTACATTGGAAGTTAAATAGAATCCATTTTCATACTCCCACATTTTCTCTGTGTCAAATTGAAATAATTGCATATTTATATGTTTTAAGTGTTTTTATATTTGGGGTCATCAGGGTTAATAATAAATCCGTCTTTTATTACTTTAATTATTTGATCTATTCCATCAGGAACCTTTTTTGTAATAGTAAATCCTAATTTTATTTTGATTTTATCAAAATTTACGCGATAGTCTCTAGGATCTTCGTTTTTACTTACGTATTTAACTTTTGATTCGGGAATTTTTTTAACAATCTCATTTATAATCATCTGTTTTTGATAATTTTCGTCTGTATCACCAACATTAAAAACATCAAATGCAACATTTTGTTCATCAGCTTCAATAACCTTAATTACACTTCTTGCTAAATCGACAACGTGGCAGTATGGTCTCCAGAATTGTTCTCCAAATACAACTAATTCGCGATTCATTGCAAGCTCTTTTGTAAACTCATTTACGGTTAAATCGAACCTTGGTCTTAATGATAGACCATATACAGTCGAAAATCTTAAAATAGTCGGCTTACAGATATTACTTTTGTTTTGAGACAATAAAAAATTTTCAAATTCTACTTTTGTTTCTGCATATAAAGAAACAGGAGCCAGTTCAGATTCTTCATTTACAAAACTATTAGGATCTTTCATTTTTCCATAATTGCTACAAGTTGATGAAAAAATTAATTTTTTAACACCAGCCTCGTTTGCTTTTTGATACATTAGTTTGGCTCCGTCTAAATTAACAGATTTTGTTAATTCTGGATTTACTGCACAAGCGGGATCTCCAACGATTGCTGCTAGATGTGCCACATAGTCAACTCCTTTCATTGCTTTTGAAACATCGTCAGCATTTCTAATATCTCCCTTATAAAAAGAAAAATTAGGATTATTAAGTAAATCCATAATGGGTTCTCCTCCAAAATTAAGCTTATCTATAACTCTAACAGAATAGCCTTTTTCGAGAAGTAATCTTACTAAAACGCTTCCAATATAACCTGCTCCACCAGAAACTAACACTTTTTTAGCTGTATTCATACATTTATGATATTATATATTTTTCTACTACATATTTTGCAAATGGGAAACTACAGGTAAAGGCAGGAGACACTGCATTTAGTACGTGAATTGAATTTTTATCTCCTTCAACAACAAAATCCATAACCAATTCTTTTGTTTTTTTATTTAATAATTGTGCTCTTATCCCTGGTCTGCACCATTCATTAAACCCTTTTTTATCGAGAGTTTTTACCATTGAAGTTGCTAAATTAATAAAATAATTTTTATTGTATTTTTTCATCTCATCAATTGCTAATCCTCTAAAATTAAAAGAATTTGAGAAAAATAAATTTGCCTCCCACCCCAAAATATTTACAAGTTCGTTAAAATCAAATTTTCCCAAACCCGAATAATTTTCTCTCCAAAAAGCAGGAATGGATGTTGGTCCAATTTTTACGTGTCCATCAACAGTAACAGTATAGTGTACTCCTAAAAACGGATTTTTTAAATTTGGAACAGGATATACATTTATTTTTACGGGTTTATTTTCCCCTTTATATTTTAAATAAATTCCTTTGAATGGAATTATGGTATAATTATCTGAAAATCCAAAATCTTTTGCAATTTTATCAGCATAAAGACCAGCTGTATTAATTATTTTTGTTCCGCTTATTTCACGATTATTCTTAGTAAGAATTGTGTTTCCATCTAATCGTTTTTTATATCCTTCGTTAAACAAAAAAGTAACGCCATTTAAAAGCAATTTATTTTTAATCGACTGTGATACTTCAACTGGGTCAACTGTTGCAGTATTTGGCGAATATAATGCATATTGAGAGGTTACAACATTTTCATCTAACTGATTTAACTCATATGAATCAATAACTTTCACATCAACTCCGTTCAATGTACCGCGTTTTTCTAATTCATAAATTGTTGAAATTTCAGATTCGGATTGTGCCACAACAACTTTTTTGCATTCATTTATTTTCAAATTGTTGGCATAACAATAATCTCTTAATTGTTGATTTCCTTCTTTTGTAAATTTTGCTTTAAGAGAATCTGCCGTATAGTAAAATCCTGCATGTAATACTCCGCTATTTCTTCCGCTACTATGCTCAGCGACATCTGACTCTTTTTCCAAAACAATAATTTTACTTGATGGAAATCTTTGATTTAATTCTTTTGCAATCGATAAGCCGATAATTCCTCCTCCAAGAATTATATAATCATAATTTTTTGATATATCCATTTAAAAAATTGTTAATCATCCCTAATCTGAGGTATAGACCTCAAAAACTATATAATAGTTTCCTTTGAAAACAGGAATATTTAAGGGCAAGATAAAACTTTTTCAAATAAAAAAAACGTGCTTAGGCACTTTTTTATTTATAATCCAAATTATTTTTTGATTTCATCAACATAGTCGAGCTTTTCCCATCCGAAAAAATCAACGTCTTTTTTGATTTCAACAGCGTTGTAGAAATCCAATATTTCTTTCGAAAAATAGGCTCGTCCAAAATATCCAATTCTATTTTTTTCATTTCTTTAATAACAATAGTTCGGTTAATTTTTGTATGTCTCTGATTTTAAGAACTTTGCCAAAACTTGCATTAAATTAATATATTGCTGATTATCAGTACGTTATACTTTGGTTAAAATCAACTTTGGCAAAATTGAACGAACTATAGTAATATTACAATGGTTCGATAATACTTTAGATTTCTCCCATCGTTGAAATGACAAAATTTGCACTTAAATTATATTACTAGATATTATACCGAATAAGAAATTATATGCTAAAATTTAAAGATTTGTATGACCACTACGTGGTCGAACTATTTGAATTTTTCTCTAAAAAATTATTCGGTATAAACCCTATTACATCAATATTAAAGTAAAAAATCCGAGAATAAACTTTCCTTAAACCCTCCATTTGAACTATCGAGTATTCCTTGACAGTTGAAATTTCTAACTATTCCCCTCACTTGAAAATATTATTAATGTGAAGGCTAATATTTTGTTTAGTAGAATTAAAATAGCTCAAGCAATTAACTAATTTATAGCACAACCTTTCAATTTTATAAACTAGACAAACTTTCATCACTTGATGTTTATAAACATTTCACATTTTTTATAAACAATGTAACTTCGCATTTTACGAAATTAGAAATTATTTAATAAATTAACTTATGAGTAGTTTTTTAGGCTCTTCAATCGGCAAAAAATTGATAATGAGTGTTACTGGTTTGTTTTTGATTATGTTTTTATTAGTACACTTGTTTTTAAACTTGTTAACCCTAGTTGGTTCGGATGTATTTAATACCGCCGCACATTTTATGGGAACTAATCCTATTATGAAAGTGATGGAATTTGCATTAGCGGCAGGTTTTTTATTTCACATGGTTTACGCATTGTATTTAACAATCGTAAATCAAAATGCTCGTCCTGTTAAGTACGCTGTAGCGAATAAAAGCAAAGCAACTAGCTGGGCTTCAAAAAACATGTTAATAACAGGTGGAGTTGTCTTGATTTTCTTGGTTCTTCATTTGATGAATTACTATTACAAAATTAAGTTTACCGATTTAATTGAGAGTGGCGAAATGACTGAATACGATTTGGTGGTTGGATTATTTCAACCTGAGAATTGGTATTATGTTGTAATTTATATTGGATGGTTCATTTTGCTTGGGCTGCATTTAAATCATGCATTTCAATCAGCATTTCAAACATTAGGATTAAACAATAAAACTTGGGAACGTAGATTAATCGTAATTGGAAATATTTATGCTTTAGTTATCAGCATTGGTTTTTCGATAATTCCAATTTATTTTTTCATTAATTCTTTAATGTAGGAAGGCAAAAGAAAATGAGCTAATATGCTAATTAAAAAATGCTATTTAATTTTCAACTTTAAAAACTTTATGGACTTTAAGAACTTTCAACTAAATAAATATGAGCGTTTTAAATTCAAAATCACCCGAAGGAAATTTAGCCGAAAAATGGTCGAATTATAAATCAAGTTGTAAACTTGTAAATCCTTCAAATAAAAGAAAACTAGACATTATTATTATTGGAACTGGTTTGGGCGGAGCATCTGCCGCTGCCGCACTTGGTGAATTAGGATACAATGTTAAAGTTTTTTGTTATCAAGATAGTCCTCGACGAGCTCACAGTATTGCTGCACAAGGAGGAATAAATGCAGCCAAAAATTATCAAAACGACGGCGATAGCATATATCGTTTATTTTACGATACTATCAAAGGTGGCGATTACCGTTCACGAGAAGCAAGCGTTTATCGGCTAGCAGAAGTTAGCAACTCCATTATCGACCAATGTGTTGCTCAAGGAGTTCCTTTTGCTCGTGATTACGGTGGATTGCTCGATAATCGTTCGTTTGGTGGAGCTCAAGTATCGCGAACATTCTATGCTCGTGGTCAAACAGGACAACAATTATTATTGGGTGCTTATAGTGCATTGAATCGTCAAATTGCAAAAGGTTCAGTTGAAATGTATTATCGTCGCGATATGCAAGATGTTGTTGTTGTTGACGGAAAAGCAAGAGGAGTTGTAGTTAGAAATTTAGCAACCGGAAAACTTGAAAAGTATTTTGGTCATGCAGTAGTTTTAGCTACTGGAGGATACGGTAACGTATTTTATTTATCGACAAATGCAATGGGTTCAAACGGTTCTCCGGTATGGCAAGCGTACAAACGAGGAGCACAATTTGCAAATCCTTGTTTTACACAAATACATCCAACTTGTATTCCAGTTCATGGCGATTATCAATCGAAACTTACCTTAATGAGCGAAAGCTTGCGTAATGATGGTCGAATTTGGGTTCCAAAAGATAAATCAGACGCTGAAAAAATTCGTAATAAACAATTAAGTCCAACCGATTTGCCAGAAGAAAAACGCGACTACTACCTAGAAAGAAGATACCCTGCATTTGGAAATTTAGTTCCTCGAGATGTGGCTTCGCGTGCCGCTAAAGAGCGTTGCGATGCTGGACACGGAGTAGGAACAGGATTGGCTGTATATCTTGACTTTGCTGACGCTATTAAACGTTTAGGAAAAGAAAATGTTGAGGAAAAGTATGGAAACTTATTTCAGATGTACGAAAAAATTACAGACGAAAATCCATACAATACACCAATGATGATTTACCCTGCGGTTCATTACACAATGGGTGGACTTTGGGTTGATTACAATTTAATGACAACCGTTCCTGGTTTATACTGTATTGGCGAAGCAAACTTTGCCGACCATGGAGCTAACCGATTAGGAGCATCCGCATTAATGCAAGGATTGGCCGACGGATATTTTGTGCTTCCATACACAATCGGAAATTTCTTAGCCGACGAAATTCATACTAAACGAATTTCTATCGATTCAAAAGAATTTGTTGAAACCGAAAAACAAGTTAACGACAGAATTAACAAACTCATGTCGATTAAAGGAAAACAATCGGTTGACTCGTTCCACAAACGTTTAGGTAAAATTATGTGGGAATACTGCGGTATGGGACGAAACGAAGAAGGTTTGAAAAAAGCATTAGATTTAATTCCGAAATTACGTAAAGAATTTTGGCAAGATGTAAAAATTCCAGGAACAACAGATGAGTTTAATCCTGAATTGGAGAAAGCTGGTCGTGTTGCTGATTTCTTGGAATTAGGCGAATTAATGGTTCGAGATGCTTTAAATAGAAAAGAGTCATGCGGAGGTCATTTCCGTGAAGAAATGCAAACAGAAGACGGCGAAGCAAAACGCGACGACGAAAATTTTGCATATGTTGCTTCATGGGAGTACAAAGGAGATAATCAAGACCCCGAAATGTATAAAGAAAATCTTGACTACGAATTTGTTAAACGCGTTCAAAGGAACTACAAGTAACGAGTTACAAGTAAAGAGTAATGAGTAAGAAGTTATGAGTTTTGATGCAAAAACATATAAGGATTTAATTGTTTGGCAAAAAAGCGTTGATTTTGTGAGTGTAATTTATGATATAACTAAATCATTTCCAAATTCTGAACAATTTGGAATTACAAATCAAATTAGAAGAGCATCAGTTTCTGTTTCGCTTAACATTGCTGAAGGCTGGGGACGAAAAAGCAATAAATCATTTGCTCAGTTTTTGAAAATTTCAAGAGGCTCGCTTTATGAAGTAGAAACAATATCAATAATATCGAATAAATTAAAATATTTAAATAATGAACAATTTGAGTTAATTAGAATTTCGGTATAAGAATTAAGCAAAATGCTAAATTCACTTTTAAAACAAGTAGAAAAAACCTGATTTAAACTCGTAACTAATAACTCATTACTAATAACTTAAAAGCAATGGATTTAAAATTAAAAATTTGGAAACAAAAGAATCCGAAAGATAAAGGAAGATTCGAAACCTATAATATTGCTAATATTTCTCCCGATTGTTCTTTTTTAGAAATGATTGACATTTTAAACGAACAATTAATCAACGAAGGGAAAGAGCCAGTTGCTTTTGACCACGATTGTAGAGAAGGTATTTGCGGAATGTGCAGTTTGTATATAAATGGTCGCCCACATGGACCAGATGATGATATCACAACTTGTCAATTACATATGCGTAAATTCAAGCATGGAGATACCATAACTATTGAGCCATGGAGAGCAGCAGCATTCCCTGTTGTAAAAGATTTAATTATCGAGCGTAATGCTTTCGATAAAATTTTACAAGCAGGTGGATTTGTTTCTGTAAATACGGGCGGAGTTCAAGATGCAAATGCAATATTGATTCCCCACGATACAGCAGAAGAAGCAATGGACGCCGCTTCGTGTATTGGTTGTGGAGCTTGTGTAGCCGCTTGCAAAAACTCATCGGCCATGTTGTTTGTTGCAGCAAAAGTATCGCAATTAGCCGTATTACCACAAGGTAAAATCGAAGCAGCCGCAAGAGTCAAAAACATGATTTCAAAAATGGATGAACTTGGTTTTGGAGGTTGCACAAATACTGGAGCTTGCGAAGCCGAGTGTCCAAAAAGCATTTCAATTTCTCACATTGCTCGAATGAACCGAGAGTTTTTGTGTGCCAATATTCAAGATTAGTATTCAAAATAAATGTTATTGTAAAAAAAGTGTAGCTAAATAATTTTCCCGATTTAACATCGATAGTTTTAGTGAATAAATTTAAAAATAATAGCTTTTTTCAAAAATAAGTGATTAAATATACTCATTAATAGTTAAAAGGATGGATTTACTTCCATCCTTTTTCTTTTATTGAATTGCTTAATATAACCCAGAAAACTTACCTGGATTCTTGTTTTTTAAAGTATAAATACCATGTTAAAAATTTCTTAGGATTTTCATTTGAAGTCTTGTAATAAAACTTCTACCTTTACAAACCGAACAAAACAATACAAAAATTATATGTCCGAAAAAGTACAATACATAATCAGCGAAATAGAAAAGATTAAAGCAATTTTGATTGCAAACAATCAATTAAGCAATATCGAAATCGACTTAGTTAAATCGAAATTGCGTAAGGCTTATGATTTAGCATTAAACTTAAATGCTTCAAGTTTTGAAGTCCAGAACGCCGATGAAGAATTAAATAAGTTAATTGATGACCACGAAAATGCGATTGAAGTAATTATTCAAAAAGTTGAAACGGTAGCTGAAGATGTGAAACATGAGGTAATTCAAGAAAGTCGAATTGAAGTTCCTGAGCCAATAATTGATATTCAGGAAGAAAAAGTTGTTCCAATTATTGAACAAATAGTGCAAAAAGAGCCGATTAAAGAGTCTCAAGACAAAGAAATTTTAGCCGATAGATTTCACGGAAAGCAAAAATCATTGAACGATATTATTTCAAAATATCAAACACAAAAAGACCTTACAAGTCGATTAAAAGACAACCCGATAAGCAATATAAAATCTGCGATCGGATTGAATGATAAATTCTTAATAATTAATGAATTATTCAAAGGAGATTCAAATGCTTTTAACTTGTTAATCGACGAATTAAACGGACAAAAAGATTTAGACCAAGCCATGTCTTTTATTAATAAAAATCTTGAATGGGACGAAAAACAAGAAGGCTTTAAGAAATTATTAGAACTCGTTTTCAGACGATTCTTAGTAACCGAAAACCTCAAATAAATGTTGAAAATTAAAATATTTGTTTTCATTTTTTTTATCTGTTCAAACTTTTTTGCACAAGATATTCAATATGCAAGAAAAGTAATCGATAGCTTATGTTCAAAATCGTTTAATGGTCGAGCTTATGTCTTTGACGGAGATAAATTAGCAGCTCAATACATTGAGTCAGAACTTAAAAAAAAGAATATTAAAAATTTTGGGAACACGTTTTTTCAACCCTTTACAGTTTCAGCAAACACTTTTCCAAAAAATGTAATTGTAAAAGTCGATGGCAAAGAATTGATTGCTGGAACTGAATTTGTTCCATTTCCTCAAACCGCAAAATGCACTGGAAAGTTCAATATTGAATATTTAGATAAACAAATAATTAACGACAAATATCTTTTCCGAAAGTTTCTAAATTCCAAGCATTCTAAAAATGTTGTTGCAATTGATACAGTCGGAATTTCTGACAAAGAGCTTCGAAAACTAATCGAGTACAGTACAAATTTTAATTTATTTAATGCAAAAGCAATTTTGTCAATCGATTCGGGGCATCTTAGAATCGGAATATCTAGCTCTCAAGCTTGGTTTCCATCGCTAAGAATTAGCTCCGAAGCAATTTCAAATAATTCTAAAATACTTGAGATTAAACTCCTTCCTAAGTTTGTAAAAGATTATCAAACTCAAAATATTATAGGATATATCGAAGGAGAAAGCGATTCTGTTATCGTATTTTCGGCACACTATGACCATCTTGGAGCGATTGGAAATCAAGCCTATTTTTACGGAGCAAACGACAATGCTTCGGGTGTTTCGATGTTGTTGGATTTAGCTCGGCATTATTCTCAACAAAAACCAAAATACACGATTGTGTTCATGTTTTTTAGTGCCGAAGAAATTGGCTTATTGGGTTCAAAATATTATACCGAAAATCCTCTCTTTCCCTTATCAAAAATTAAATTTTTGTTCAATTTAGATATGGTTGGAACAGGCGATGAAGGTATTTGTCTAGTAAATGGAAAGGTATTTGAGAAAGAAGCCAATTTATTAATCGAAATCAACAAAGAAAAAGAATTACTCCCCGATGTTTCGCAACGTGGAAAAGCTTCGAACAGTGATCATCATTTCTTTTTTGAAAATGCAGTTCGATGTTTTTTTATTTATGCACGTGGCGGAATTGGCGAATATCACAACGTATTCGACAAGCCTGAAACCCTACCACTGACCGAATACGAAGATTTTTTTAGACTTTTAACTAATTTTATCGAAAGGTATGAGTAAACTGTACATTGTTCCTACACCCATTGGAAACCTCGAAGATATTACCTTGCGAGCTCTTCGTATACTTAAAGAAGTTGATTTGATTCTTGCCGAAGATACCCGAACCAGCAGCAAATTGTTGAAACATTACGAAATAAATAAAAAACTTCAATCCTACCACGCCTTTAACGAGCACAAAGCCGTTGAAGGAATTTTAAATCAACTCAAACAGGGTTTAACCATAGCTTTGATTTCTGATGCGGGAACTCCTGCAATTTCCGACCCCGGATATTTAATCGTAAAACATTGCATCGAACACGAAATAGACGTAGAATGTTTACCTGGTGCGACTTCTTTTGTTCCTGCAATTGTAAATTCGGGCTTGCCAAACGATCGTTTTTGTTTCGAGGGTTTTCTGCCTCAAAAAAAAGGGCGAAATAAAAAACTAACAAGTTTGCAAAACGAAGAACGTACCATGATATTTTTCGAATCTCCCTTCCGGTTGGTAAAAACATTAAGTCAGTTTATCGAATTTTTTGGAGCCGAACGCAAAGCATGTGTTTGTCGTGAATTGAGCAAAATGTTTGAAGAAAATTCTCGTGGAAACTTGCAAGAACTATTCAATTATTATAATGCGAAAACCGTAAAAGGCGAGATTGTTATTGTTTTAGAAGGTCTAAATAATAAAAAATCGGAAGAAGAAAATTAAAATCCCAACCTCTTATTTTACAAAGCGATTGGGACTTTTTCGGTGTGGTGCCACCTGGAATTGAACCAGGGACACACGGATTTTCAGTCCGTTGCTCTACCAACTGAGCTATGGCACCTTCCTTTTTTGGAGTTGCAAATTTATACAAAAATTTCTATAAGAAAAATAAAATACAAAAAAAGATAAGTAATTTATTCTTTCCTTACATTTGTGATTAGTTTTCATCAATGCGAAACAATGAATTACAACACTTTTACTCTGCCCAATGGTCTTCGACTTATACATAGTTCTGTAGATTCTCCGGTTGCTTATTGCGGTTTTTTTATTGCTACCGGTTCACGTGATGAAAAAGACTCAGAGCATGGAATGGCTCATTTTCTTGAACATGTGCTGTTTAAAGGGACAAACAAACGAAAACCAATTCATATTTTAAATAGTGTAGAAAATGTTGGAGGAGAACTTGATGCTTATACCACTAAAGAAAAAACCGTTATTTATTCAGTTTTTTTAAGCAAATATTACGATAAAGTAATGGATGTATTGACAGATATTGCTTTTAATTCAATTTTTCCTGAAAAAGAACTTGAAAAAGAAAAAGATGTAATTGTTGACGAAATAAATTCTTACAAAGACAGTCCTGCCGAACAAATTTTCGACGATTTCGAAGAATTAATTTTTAGAGAACATACCATTGGTCGAAATATTTTAGGAACACCTGAAAGTTTGAAAAAATTTAAACAAAAAAATATTTTCGACTTTATTGATTCAAACTATCGAACCGACAAAATAGTGTTTTGTTCGGTAGGAAATATTTCTTTTGAAAAAATCAAAGCCTTGTTTACAAAGTATGTTGCAAATGTTAAACCTAACTTTAAAGAAAATATTCGAATCCCTTTTTCAAATTATATTCCCGAAAAAAAAATTGTTTATATCGATAGTTATCAAGCACATTGTGTTATTGGCAATCTTGCTTATAATTTACAAGACGAAAAACGAACCGATTTAGCTTTGCTTAATAATTTACTTGGCGGTCCAAATATGAACTCTCGACTAAATATGCTATTGCGTGAAAAACACGGTTTTGCTTATAATGTTGATTCGAATTATACAGCATATTCCGACACTGGAGTTTTTACTATATATTTTGGTTCAGATAAAGAAAATATAGAAAAGATTAATTCTCTAATTTTTAAAGAATTGCAAAACCTAAGAACAAAAAAATTAGGTAGTTTGCAATTGCACAAAGCAAAAAAACAACTCGAAGGTCAGATTGCTATTTCATCAGAAAGTAAAGCAACTATGATGTTTACTATTGGGAAAAGTTTTTTGTTTTACGATAAAGTTGATGATTTAAAAACCTTATACACAAGAATCAATCAAATATCATCAGAGAATTTGCTAGAAGTTGCCAACGAAATATTTGAACGAGATAAATTATCAATCCTAATTTACAAATAATATGTTTAATTCGACTATTGAAATCGAAAAATATATTCTCGACCACACCGAACCTGAAAGTGAGTTATTGAAAGACCTAACCCGTCAAACTCATGTAAAAATTCTTTATCCTAGAATGCTATCCGGGCATATACAAGGAAGAATATTGAAAATGATTACAGACATGATCCGCCCTAAACGAGTACTCGAAATAGGAACATACACCGGATATTCTGCTCTTTGTTTCGCAGAAGGACTTTCAGATGACGGAAAAATACATACAATTGAAATAAATGATGAAATTGTAGATTTTGCACAATCGTATTTCGACAAGTCTGAAAATAAAAACAAAATTCAACTTCATATTGGTGATGCATTGGAGATTATACCAACAATAAACGAAAGGTTCGACCTTGTATTTATTGATGGGGATAAAAGAAATTATTTAGAGTATTATCATGCCGTTTTTGAAAAAGTAAATGTTGGTGGATATATTTTAGCCGACAATGTACTTTGGAGTGGAAAAGTAGTTGAGCCATTAGTTTCGAATGACTTATATACAAAGGGGATTCTTGATTTTAACACATTTGTTCACAACGATTCGAGAGTCGAAAATCTTATTTTTCCTATTCGAGACGGAATAATGATTCTAAGAAAAAAGAATAACCATGAATATTGATTCACGGTCATTTATATTCATAAAATAGTACAAAAAACTATTTTTCAATTTCAATTAGCACATCGTCTTTCATTACGTTGTCGTCTTTTCTGATATTAATTGATTTTATTTTACCAGTTACTGTCGAAAGAATTTCATTTTGCATTTTCATTGCTTCTAGAATCAAAATTGCTTCGCCTTGGCTAACATGCGTGTTTGGCTCAACCAATACATCAATAATTTTACCAGGCATGGGAGCAATAATCGACTCTGTTTTAGATTGAATCTGAGTTTTATCTAAGAATTTTTTTCGTTTATATGAAATTGGAGATTCAATCGAGAATTTATAACTTATACCATTAACTAAAACTTCATATCTATTTTGGTTCTTCTCGACAAGCTCAACCGGAACTCGACGGCTTTCCCAAACAACATAAGTGAACCCATCGTCATCTTCTTCAATTCTAATATCCGATTTTTTCTTATTAACTGCAACAGTGTTGTCGGCTTTAAATAAGAACTCGTATTTCTTTTTATCAAGACCTAGAGCGATGTATTTATTGTCGGATTTTTTGTCTTTATTTTTGATTTTTAGAATCATATTCTTCGATTTAAAATTTAAGAAAACTTATTTTATTCTTCTTTTGATTAACCAAGGAGTAATATTTCTTCCTTTTTCGAAATCAACGTAAGCCGCTTCGTCCATTTGTTCATCTTTTATATAATCCATTGTCGCAAAAAAAGCAGCCATTAGTTTTTCATCGGGGTCCTCATTGAAAATTCCATCCATTTTTTTGTCAATAAATGATGTATTCAAGTTTCCTAATTGAAAGTCTTTGTTTTCAATAACAGCCTTACAAAACGGAATTGTAGTTTTAACACCTTTTATCTTAACTTTATTAATTGCCACAAGCGAATTCGCAATTGCTTTTTCTCTAGTTTCTCCCGAAACAATCAATTTCGCGACCATCGAATCGTAATATGGAGTAATTACAGATCCATCTTCAACGCCAGTATCAACTCTAACGTTTTTTCCTTTTGGAAACGAAATATGTTGAATGGTTCCCAAAAAAGGAGAAAAGTTTGCCTGAACATCTTCAGCATTTATTCTATACTCAATAGCCCAGCCATTTAATTGAACATCCTCTTGTTTAATGCTCAATTTATCGCCTTGTGCCATTTTTATTTGTTGCTCAATCAGATCTATTCCAGTAATTGTTTCTGTAACAGGATGTTCAACCTGAATCCGAGTATTCATTTCCATGAAATAGAAATTCATATCATCGTCGAGTAAAAATTCAACGGTGCCAACACTGCAATATTTAACTGATTTAGCTATATTAATGGCTTGTTCGCCCATAATTTTTCTTAATTCTTCGCTTAAGGCTACCGATGGAGATTCCTCAATTAATTTTTGGTGTTTTCGTTGAATCGAACATTCTCTTTCGCCAAGATGAATAATATTTCCATGTTTATCGCCAAGGATTTGAAACTCAATATGTCGAGGATTTCGAACATATTTTTCAATAAAAACCGATGAATCATCAAAGGCTTTTGCTGCTTCATTTGATGCAAGATGAAACATTTTTTCAACTTGCGAAGCATCTTCAACAATACGCATTCCACGTCCACCTCCACCCGATGCAGCTTTAATAATAACGGGATAACCTATTTTTTCGGCAATTTTTAATGCCTCTTTAGGACTTGGAACATTTCCGCTACTACCCTCCAACAAAGGAACTTTATGTTTTATTGCTAATTGTTTTGCTATTGTCTTGTTTCCCATTTTGTAAATAGCATCGGCAGAGGGGCCGATAAAAATGATTCCTTCATCGTCGCAACATTGAGCAAAATAGGGGTTTTCAGCTAAGAATCCATATCCGGGATGTATTGCATCAACCTTATGTTCTTTCGCTGTTTTTATAATCAACTCAACATCTAAAAACTCAGGCAGTTCGTTAGTATTTTGAGTAAAATCGCAAATTACATCAGCGTGCTTTAAATAAAGAGCCGAAGGTTCTTTTGCTGTTTTAATTACATAGGTTTCGATTCCTAGTTTTTTTGCTGTTTCTATTATTCTTATTGCTATTTCGCCACGATTTGCAATAAGCAATTTTTTAATTATTTTCTTTTCCATGTAGTAATGCTTAATTTATAATGGAATGTTTCCGTGTCTTCTATCAGGAACATAAACATGTTTATTTTCTAATGCTTGAAAAGCAGAAATGAGCTTTGTTCTTGTAACAGCAGGATCAATAACCTCGTCAATATATCCTTTATCCTCAGCTACGTAGGGATTTGCAATTTCGTTACGATATTTTTGTGCTAAATCCTTTTTCAATTTAGCTTTATCTTCTGCTTCGTCGAGTTCTTTTTTGTACAAAATTGCGACAGCTCCTTCTGGTCCCATAACTGCTATTTCGGCTGTCGGCCAAGCAAAATTAAAATCTCCACCAATATTTTTACTGTTCATAACACAATATGCACCACCGTATGATTTCCTTAAAATAACTGTAACTCTAGGAACTACAGCTTCGCAAAATGCATAAAGCAGTTTTGCTCCATGTTTAATTAATCCACCATGCTCTTGATTTATTCCAGGCAAAAAACCAGGAACATCTTCCAATACAAGAAGAGGAATGTTATATGCGTCGCAAAAACGAATGAAACGAGCAGCTTTCATTGAGGCATTAATATCTAGTGTTCCTGCTAGAACTTTGGGCTGATTTGCGATAATTCCTATCGTTTTTCCAGCTAAACGAGCAAAACCAATAAAAATATTTTGTGCGAAACCCTCAGAAACTTCCATATATCGACCATTATCAACAATCAGCCGAATAACATCTTTAACATCGTAAGGTTTGTTGGGATCGTCGGGAACTACATCTCGAAGTTTTTCTTCGAAACGCCCTTCTACATCGAACGTGTCAATAAAAGGAGGATGTTCCATGTTGTTTGATGGAATATAAGACAAAAGACGCCTAACTCCCTTTATCGTATTCTCTTCATCGTCGTAGACAAAATGAGATACTCCGCTTTTCTTTCCGTGTATTGAAGCTCCTCCAAGTTCTTCGAACGAAACATCTTCGTTAAGAACTTCTTTTACAACATTTGGTCCCGTTACAAACATATAACTGGTTTTATCGGTCATAAAAACAAAATCGGTTAAAGCAGGAGAATAAACCGCTCCTCCCGCAGCTGGTCCCATAATCACCGATATTTGGGGAATAACTCCTGACGACTTAACATTGCGGAAAAAAATACCTGAGTATCCTGCTAAACTTTGAACTCCTTCTTGAATTCTAGCCCCACCAGAGTCAATAAGTCCAATTAAAGGAGCTCCGGTTTTAAGAGCCATATCTTGAATTTTTGCTATTTTTGCAGCATGAACCGAACCAAGCGAACCGCCCATAATAGTAAAATCCTGAGAAAATACAAAGGCAAGTCTTCCACTGATTTTACCATGTCCCGTAATTACTCCATCGCCAAGAATTTTATCCGCTTTTCCAAAATCAACTGAAGCAGATGTAACAAATTTGTCTATTTCTTCAAATGTTCCTTCGTCGAATAATAATTCAATTCTTTCCCATGCTGTTAATTTTCCTTTTGAATGCTGTTTTTCTGCCGTCTTCTCGGAGCGATGATTTTTCTGTTTTTCTCCTCTAGCCAAAAAATCTTTAAAATATTTTCCTTCTATATCCATTTTATTTTAGTAAACGTTAAAATAATCAGCCACTTAAGTCAACCTTTATGCTTTGTAGCAATGTTAAAAAACATATAAAATTAAGGAAAAAATAACAAATCTAAATATTCACATATTTTAACCTTGTTCAAAACTTCTTTTCATAAAAACATATCGACTTGATTATCTGATATTTGTTTTTGTGTATTGAGTGAAAATCTGTTAATAAGTTGTCTTTTTTCAACATATAATAATTGCTCAATGATAATTTCGTACCTTTGTATTCACAAAAAATCACAAAGCACTATTTATCATCAGAAATGATTGACCAAGCCACGATTGATCGAGTAATCGAAACAGCTGAAATTACAGAGGTTGTTCAAGATTATATTACCTTAAAACGTCGTGGAGCAAACTTTCTTGGATTATGCCCGTTTCATAACGAGAAAACCCCATCATTTACTGTTTCGCCTGCAAAAGGAATTTACAAATGTTTTGGTTGCGGAAAGGGAGGCAATTCGGTAAGTTTCATTATGGACCACGAACACCTTTCTTTTACGGATTCAATAAGGCATTTGGCGAAAAAATATAACATCGAAATATATGAAAAAGAATTAAGCGAAGAAGACGTTAAACAAAAAAATGAACGTGAAAGTTTATTGATTGTTTCGGCATTTGCTCAAAAGTATTTTTCAGATGTTTTAGCCAAACATCCAGACGGAAATGCTATTGGGAAAGCATATTTTATTGAACGAGGATTTACCGAAAAAATTATTGATACATTTCAACTAGGTTATAGCGTTGACAAATTCGATGAATTTACCAAAGAGGCATTGAAAAAAGGATATAAACTCGAAAATCTTGTAAAATCAGGGCTTACAATAGAAAGTAACGACAAAACTTTTGATCGATTTTCGGGGCGTGTTATGTTTCCTATACATTCTATTTCGGGAAGTGTTATCGGATTTGGAGGACGAACACTAAGAACCGATAAAAAAGTTGCTAAATATTTAAATTCGCCCGAATCAGAAATTTATCATAAAAGCAAAATATTATATGGATTATATTTTGCGAAAAAAGCTATCGTTGAACACGATAAATGTTATTTGGTCGAAGGCTATACCGATGTTATTTCGATGCATCAGGCAGGAATCGAAAATGTAGTCGCCTCGTCGGGAACATCGTTAACCGTTGAACAAATAAGGCTGATTAAACGATTTACCGAAAATGTTACAATTTTGTACGATGGCGATCCAGCCGGAATCAAAGCTTCGCTGCGAGGAATTGATTTAATACTTGAAGAAGGACTCAATGTTAAAGTGCTTCTTTTTCCCGAAGGCGATGACCCCGATTCGTTCTCAAAAAAAGTTAGTTCGTTAGAATATATTCAATTCATTAAAGCAAACGAAAAAGATTTTATTTCGTTCAAAACCGAATTGCTTATAACTGAATCTGCAACCGACCCAATTCAAAAAGCACGTTTGATTAGCGATGTGGTTAGTTCGGTCGCATTGATTCCAGATAGAATCGCACGTTCGTTGTACATAAAAGAATGTAGTCGATTGCTTAAAGTAGATGAACAAATTCTTTACTACGAAATATCACGAATTCGCAAAAAAAATGGTGATCAATCTAGGGATTCTCGATTGCAACATGGAGAGACTCCGACTCAGTCAGCTATAGACCAATCAAACAAAAACAAAATTCTATACGACCATCAAACATGCGAATACGAAATTATTCGGCTAATGCTGAATTATGGTAACGAAAAACTCACTTTTGAAGATAATGAAAACAACATTTCGGTTGCAACTTATATCATTAATCAACTTAAGGAAGATGAGTTAAGTCTTGATAATGAACAATATAAAATTATTTTCGACGAGATTGTTACGCTTATTGAAAACACTGGCGTTTTTTCAGAAAAACCTTTTATAAATCATCCAAATCCTCAAATTAGTACAATCGCCGTAAATATGCTTACCGAAATATACCAGCTAAGCACCATTTGGATAAAACGTGAAACATTAATTCAACCCGAAATAAAGAAACTAACTGAAATTGTTCCAGAGACAATTATTGCGTATAAAAATTCTCATCTTGTTCACGAACTTAAACAAATTGAACAAAAGCTTTCGGAAACCACCGACAATGAAGAAATTGACAATTTAATGAGAGATTATACAAAACTCAAAGAAATTCATAAAACAATTTCGATAACACTTGGAAATAGAATTATAACCTAGATTCTTTCACAAAAGAATAAAAAGATAGGTTTGTGTATCAAAAATATTCCTTCGATTAATTTTTTAAAATAGGGTAATTTATGCGACCATTAATTTTAGCTCAAGAAACCTATTCGAAATATTTTGCAGAATTATAATTCAAGTTTAATTTCGTATTAAACCTACTCGATTTTAATCATTTTACGAGTAAGCGAATAATCGTTAATTTTGATGTTTACAAAATAAATTCCTTCGGTTTTTATATCAGCAATTTCGGCGACTTGTATTTCGTGATTTCCAACCATGTTGGTTTTTTGAATAAATCCAATTTGTTTTCCGGCAATATCGTAAATTACAATCGAAACATCGCTGACTTGGTTTAGCGAATAACTTATGGTTGCACTATTGTTAAATGGATTTGGATATACATTCGCCGACTGAATAATTTCTTCTTCGCTTTGGTCAGAGGTTACGATTGTTAAATCAATATCGTCGATATATAGATAATTTCCATCGCCACTTGTGCATTCAAACTTAATACGCATCATAGTTGAATCAGCATATCCAGCAAGGCTAACATTGTCTTGTCTCCACTCTTCAGCATCAGGAATAAATGCATTTGTTACGTAAACACCTCCGTTTGTAGCTAAGGTTGCACCCGAACGAGCATATCTTAAATGCCATGTTCTTCCGCAATTGGGCGATACATAAACTTTTAAATAATCGGTTGACGAAATAGAACTTCGGGCATACGCAACTTTAAAAGTAAGCGTTGCCGAAATGGTGTTGTTTCCCAATATAATATTTGGAGAGGTGAACGAATTTTTAGTTCCAGAATAAATGTAATTGTTTCGCAATACCAACGATGCGTTACCACTAGCTGAAGCATATGTTGTTCGATACCAAGTTTGGTCGCTTCCACTTTCGATGAACCAATTTTTTTCAGCATCGCTTGTATTTGTTGGAAAACTTGAACTTTCAAACCCTTGAAAAACAGGAGCCGACTCGCCCGAATCAGTATTAAAAACGCTTACAACAGCCGATTTTGACAAAGAATTACTTCCAGTAGAATTGGCAACAGTTAGGCTTACGTCGTAAGAATCGCCCGAACTATATTTTACCAACGGGTTTTGCTCCGTTGATGAACTTGGGATTCCTCCAGGGAAACTCCAATTCCACGACCAAGAGCTGTCAACTTCAGCATTGTACGACAAATCGTTGTACTGAACTAAATAATCGGCACAAACATTTGTATAATTTATCCCAAACTCAACCGTTGGAATACAAGCCATTGAGATATATCCATCGTTTGTTCCAGTAGCCACAAGATTGTCGGCTTGCCACAAATAGTATCTGTCACCAGTATATGAATTTAAGGCTGCTCTCATTCGGTCTTTTTGCCCATATGTGTACATTTTTGTACAATACGAATATTCCATGTAATTCTGCACATTATCTAGCGAACCACAAGACTCTGCGGTTAAAATGCATGTTGTATTTCCAATCGTGTTTGGAGTATCTTCAACCTCATCGTCGTCGTAACAATTTTCAGCAAGACCAGGGTCATTGCTATTTCCCCATGGATGCATTAAATTCATAGAGTGCCCTATTTCATGCGTTAAGGCTCTTGATCGAGTATAAGTTCCAGTTCCAATACTTCCTATATATGTATTATTTAATATAACTCCATCAACTTCAGGATCGAGCCAATCGCTTGGATAATAAGCATATCCGGCGGCTCCGTCAACCGATTTCACAACCCAAACATTAAAATATTTATCGCGAGGCCAGGCTGGAGCTAAATATTTTACATTTTCGCCAGCATTTGTTGTAAGAACTGATTGAGTTCGTGTTATGCCTTCAGTACAATTTCCGTCGGGGTCGATTTTTGCTAAACGAAATTCGATATAACTATCAGCAGCAATGCTTTTAAAAGCACTTACAATTTGTGTAGTGTCAGCGTTTTGTTTTCTAAAATCTTCGTTCAAAATCCGTACGGCGTCTAAAATTTGTTCTTTCGAAATATTTTCTGTTCCATTGTTATGAACAATATGAAAAACAATGGGAATAACATAAACCTCGTCGGTTATATTTTTGTTAGCAATATATTGTTTAGTGAATTTTTCTAAATCTATTCGTTCTTGTTTCATTTCTGGATGCTTTTCTTGCATCAGTTTATTCATCTCAGGAGTTTTGCAAAGCTTTAAATCTTGTGAAAAACCAACATTGATAAAAAAAACAAGGAGTGCCAATAAGGTGTATATTCGATACATAATTTATGTTTTGAAAGTAAAACTAGCTTTAATTGTAAGCTTATTCAACTTTTTTTGATAGAATGTTGAATAATTGCACTAATATTTTTGTTAAGAATTCGAATTCTTAACAAATGTTAGGAACTCTAGTCTTACAAAAACAAATTTTTAACCTGAGGATTTAAAGTATAATAACGAGGATGAATTTTTAATATTCAGTTTTATCTGTTTTATTCGCCCAATCGATAAA
Organism: Bacteroidetes bacterium GWF2_33_38; assembly: GCA_001769505.1. Lineage (GTDB taxonomy): Bacteria > Bacteroidota > Bacteroidia > Bacteroidales > GWF2-33-38 > GWF2-33-38. The sequence goes on along the minus strand of MEOF01000045.1, from coordinate 35,668 downwards.
TGCTTGCAAAGCTTCGTTTCGCATCATTTGAATAGTTGGAATTTTTCGCTTATCAATTGGCAAATCCAATTCATCGTAAATAAACGAATCGTCGAAATCAATATTTTTTGCATCAATTTTATTGTTTCCATAATAAATTTTATCTAATCGAGACCAATAAATTGCCCCTAAGCACATTGGGCAAGGTTCGCAAGAAGTGTAAATTTCGCAACCACTTAAATCGAAATTTTTTAATTTTTCTGAAGCAGCTCGTATTGCCATAACTTCGGCATGTGCAGTAGGGTCGTTGTTTTGTGTAACTCGATTCACTCCACGAGCAATAATCTCACCGTTCTTTACAATAACTGCTCCGAAAGGACCGCCATCGTTTTTTACATTTTCAATTGAAAGATTTATAGCTTCTTTCATATGTTTTTCACAATTTGCACACATAATCTATTTCTTAATAGTGGATTGCAAAAATATAAATAATTTTTTAAAAACGACTTGCTTATTTTTTTGAAGCCCCGAACAACAGCAGTGAATACAAAAACGCAAAAAAAGTAACTCCTGCTTGAGTTTCAAGCGTGTCTTCGTTTAGCATTGAGAGCATGGCAATTACCAAAAATACGGTAAATAAAATATTCCTAAATCCTTTTTCAAGATAAATCGGATAAAATAAGGCAAACAAAATCCATAAAAATCCAATCAAACCAAAGGTAATAAAAAACGTAACCAATTGGTTGTGTGCTCTTAATCTAGCCTTTTCGGTTAATATAGAATTTGTATTCTCGTAATTCGACAAAAATTCTTGTTTTACATCTCCAGTACCAACCCCAAACCAGAAATTAGCCAACACAATATTTTTTGCTGCTTTCAAAAACTCAATTCGTTGAGTTATTGAATGACCACTTGGGTTTGCTCCTTTTTTATACACATCAAATTCCCAAATAATTTCGTAAATACGATTGTACATCCCATTGTTACTTTTATAAATCTGATTTGCGTATCCATTTTCGATTACTTTAATATCTTCGCTTTTGAGTTGTAAAACGCCCTCGGCATCTTTTCGTAATCCAAGAGATGTCAAATAACGAATCAACGTGTATTTTAAATCATGGTTCTTCTTGTCTTTCCCCTTGTATGCAAAAGAGCTTTTTTTGTTCCACTCTTTTTCAAGTTCTTTTTCGCACACATATATATAGGTGTAATGTCCATTTTCGATTTGGCGATTTAACGTATCGTGATGATAAGCGTTTCCCGATGCGGTTTGTTCTTCTAGCTTTTTAAAATCAATTTTTTCAATATTATAAAAATCCGAGTAAACGCCATAAACAATATAAAAAATAAGACCTATTCCTAATGCAGTTAAACCAATAATACTTGCCTTATACCATGGATTTTTGCGTCGAAAAAACACATAAATTGTCAAGGCAAAAGCTAGAACTAGAAAAATAATAATTCCGGTAACCGATTTTAAGATAAAAAGAAAAACGATAAACCATGCTAACAAAGCAACGAAACCAATTTTTTCAATTTTTGATAAAATTATTTTTTTTGAAATTATAAAATAGAACATGCTAAATATCGCAACATTTAGCAGTAATGCAAATCGAATATGTGAAATAAAAAGAGAAATATCTCTTTCACTTTCCACGACTTTATGTATGTAACCAAACACTACTAACATGCTTGAAACACTTCCTGCGAACAAGGCTATTGACAGAGATGTCAACACTGTCTTAATTTGCTTTTCGTTTAGAGATTCAGTCGTGCCTATTATTAATGGCAAAATAAATAAGGGAATTTTAATTCGAATATCATTGAACCCATATTTGAAATCATCGGTTACGATTAAACCTAGAATATGGATGATAAAAATCGTTAAAAATATCAGAATGCTTTTGCGAGTTTTTAAGATATTGAATTTATTCTTGAACCCTCCCTCTATCAACCAGTTTCCGGCTAATATAAATTGAGCAATACTCATCATAAATTCCGACAACGGAATACTCATTGCCAATAAAATGATGCCACCAAAATAAATTTTAGCATGAATCTCTTGTCGGTTATAACTATACATTAGAAATATATTCTTTTGACAATTTTAATTTGAAACGTAAAGAAAACCATTTTATTTTTGGGATGAAATCTTTTGTTAGCGAAATGTTATGAACAGCCTTATTTGATCAATAAAATATAAGAAACAGTATAAATTATTAACATAAATTATTGAATTTAGAAAAAAATAATCTATCTTTGCACTCCATTAAAATAAGTGGGTTATTAGTATAGCTAACTAAAAATAAAGAAAGAAAAGTGGATACAATTAGTTACAAAACGATTTCGGCAAATAAGGCAACTGTAAAAAAAGAGTGGATAATTGTCGATGCGAAAGATGAAATTTTAGGACGATTCGCTTCAAGAGTCGCTATGATTTTAAGAGGAAAACACAAATCATCATTTACTCCTCACGTAGATTGCGGAGACAATGTAATTGTTATTAATGCCGAAAAAGTGCAATTAACTGGTAATAAATGGGACGAAAAAGAATACGTTCATCATACAGGTTATCCAGGAGGGCAACGAATAATAATTGCTAAAGATTTGTTAAAGAAAAATCCGATTGGTATTGTTGAAAATTCAGTTAGAGGAATGCTTCCAAAAAACAGACTAGGCAGAGATTTGTTTAGAAATCTTTTTGTTTATGAAGGCAGCGAGCATCCACATGCAGCTCAACAACCTAAAGAAATTAATTTAAATACTATTAAATAGTCGATATGGAAGTTATTAACGCAATAGGAAGAAGAAAAGCAGCGATTGCACGTGTTTATGTTAAAGCGGGAAAAGGAGATATCACAATCAATAAAGTAGATATTAAAACTTACTTCCCAAATGAATTATTACAATTTGTAGTTCGTCAACCTCTTAATTTACTTAATGTTAACGAAAAATATGATATACATGTAAATCTTGATGGCGGTGGAATTAGCGGACAAGCAGAGGCATTACGATTGGCAATTGCTAGAGCAATGGTTAAAATTGATGCTGATAATAAACCTGCATTGAGAGCAAATGGGTTCATGACTAGAGATCCTCGTGAGGTTGAAAGAAAGAAACCAGGACAACCAAAAGCAAGAAAAAGATTCCAATTCAGCAAACGTTAGAACTTTGCTTAGAATTAGTTTAGTATCTAAATTGCCAAGATTCCTTGCATGGGACTACTTGGCAATTGCGATTTAAAAGAAAGAATGTAAACAATATAAATTAAAATTAAATGGCTAGAACAAATTTCGATGAATTATTAGAAGCTGGTGTACATTTTGGACACCTAAAAAGAAAGTGGAATCCAAGTATGGCTCCATACATTTTTATGGAGAAGAACGGTATCCACATTATCGACCTTCACAAAACTGTAGCTAAAATTGACGAAGCTGCAAATGCACTTAAACAAATTGCACAATCAGGAAGAAAAATCTTATTCGTTGCAACAAAAAAACAAGCTAAAGAATTAGTTGCCGAAAAAGTAAAAGCAATCAATATGCCTTATGTTGTTGAAAGATGGCCAGGCGGAATGCTTACCAATTTCCCGACAATCAGAAAAGCCGTTAAAAAAATGTCATCAATTGACAGAATGTTTAGCGATGGTACTTCTGAGAACTTATCAAAAAGAGAAATTCTTCAAATCACTCGTCAACGAGCAAAATTAGAGAAAAACTTAGGTAGTATTACCGACTTAACACGCTTACCAGCTGCAATGTTTGTTATCGATGTTTCAAAAGAACACATCGCTGTTCGCGAAGCAAAACGATTAAATATTCCTGTATTTGCGATGGTTGATACAAATTCAAGCCCTAAAGACATTGACTTTGTTATTCCAGCAAACGACGACGCCACAAAATCAATTTCTGTTATTTTAGATGCTCTTTGCGGAGCAATTAAAGAAGGTTTAGAAGAACGTAAATCCGTTAAAGATAAAGACGATAGTCCAAACGATAAAAAAGGAACTAAGCCAAGAACTGAAAGAAGACCTGTTGCAAAAGTTGTGGCAAGAAGATCTGTTAGCGAAGATGTTGAAGACGAAAAAGTTGAGAAACAAGAAACGAAAGAACCAATCGCTAAAAAAACAACAGCAAAGAAAGTAGCTGTTAAAAAACCAATTAAAAAATCAGAATAAGAAATTTCGAAATTATTGATATGTAATAGCCATGAAATTTATTTCGAGAAATCGATTTATAATTTGTGACGAATTTCATATGAAAATAAAAAAATAATTTAATTAAAAACAAATGAAAGTAACTACCGAAGATATTAGCAAATTACGTAAGATGACAGGAGCAGGAATGATGGATTGTAAAAACGCTCTTGTTGAGGCTGAAGGAAACATCGAAAAAGCTATCGAAGTAATTAGAAAAAGAGGACAAGCAATAGCAAACAAAAGAGCAGATAGAGATGCAGGAGAAGGAGTTGTTTTAGCAAGAACATCTGCTGATCACACTTATGTTGCAATGATTGTTTTGAATTGCGAAACTGACTTTGTTGCAAAAAACGAAACATTCGTAGGTATTGCAAACACAATTTTGGATTTAGCTATTGAAAAACGTCCAGCTAATCTAGATGCATTAAAAAACCTTCAGATTAAAGGAAAAACAGTTATCGACACCATCTCTGAATCAATAGCTGCAATAGGCGAAAAAGTTGATTTATCGTATTTTGAATCAATCTCTGCCGAATTTACAATTCCTTATATTCATGCAGGAAGCAAATTGGCAACCATGATTGGTTTTAATAAGAAAATTGCCGACATTCAAGTTGCAAAAGATATTGCTATGCAAGCTGCAGCCATGAATCCTGTTGCAATTGATAAAGAAAACGTATCGCAAGCAATAATTGACAAAGAACTTGAAATTGGAAAAGAACAAGCTCGCCAAGAAGGAAAACCAGAAGCAATGTTAGATAAAATTGCATTGGGAAAATTAAACAAATTTTTCAGCGAAAGCACTTTAGTAAATCAATCATTTATTAAAGATAGTAAAATTACAGTTCGTCAATATTTAAACGATTATGATAAAGAACTTAAAGTAATTGATTTTAAACGTTTCTCGTTGACAATCTAAATTTAAGAACAAAATAAAAACAAAGGAAGAGAGAATGTAAGTTCTCTCTTTTTTTTTAACTTTGTTACAACGAAATTTAGCAAATATGAAATATAAAAGAATACTTTTAAAATTAAGCGGAGAAGCTTTAATGGGTAAAAGCCAATATGGAATAAACGAAGATGTATTATCTACGTACGCAAATGATATAAAAAAAGCGTTAAATAATGGAGTGCAGATTGGAATTGTGATTGGTGGCGGAAATATTTTTAGAGGACTTTCGGGTGTAAATAAAGGTTTTGACAGAGTTAAAGGCGATTCAATGGGAATGTTGGCAACAATAATCAATAGTATCGCTATACAATCTGCATTAGAAAATATAGAAGTTAAAGCAAAAGTCTTGACGTCAATAAATATGGAACCAATCGGAGAATATTACAGCAAACAAAAGGCAATTGATGCCATGAATAACGGTTACGTTGTCATCATTGCCGGAGGTACTGGCAATCCATTTTTTACTACTGACTCAGCCTCTGCTTTGCGTTCGGTTGAAATCGAGTCCGATGTTTTGCTAAAAGGAACTCGTGTTGATGGAGTTTATACATCAGACCCCGAAAAAGATCCAAAAGCTACAAAATATGACGAAATAACTTTTGATGAAGCCTATAATAAAGGACTTAAAATTATGGATTTAACAGCATTTACTATGTGTAAAGAGAACAATATGCCGATAATTGTTTTTGACATGAACAAAGAAGGAAATCTTGAAAAAATTATAAAAGGCGAAAAAATAGGGACAACTGTTAAAAACTAACGAATATTTTACCAAATCAAGCAAAAAATATTTATAATTTTGCCCATAGAAAACATCATTATTGAAAATAGAATATGACCGAAGAAGTTCAAATGTATTTAGACGATGCCAAAGAAAGAATGATAGCAAGTATTTCTTTTTTAGAAAATGAATTGTCGAAAATCAGAGCAGGGAAAGCAAACCCAAGAATGTTGGAAGGAATCAAAATTGATTATTACGGCACAATAACGCCCGTTCATCAAGTTTCAAGTATAAGTTCGCCCGACGCAAAAACAATTGTAATTCAGCCTTGGGAACGAAATATTATTGGAGCAATTGAAAAAGCTATTTTGGTTGCAAACATTGGAGTAACTCCTATCAACAATGGAGAAATTATTCGATTGGTTGTTCCTCCATTGACTGAGGAAAGACGTCGAGATATTGTTAAGCAAGTTAAAAACGAAGGCGAAAATGCAAAAGTTAGCGTTCGGAATATTCGTCGCGATGTAAACGACGAACTAAAGAAACTTAAAAAAGACGGAGTCTCAGAAGATGTTATTAAAAATGCCGAAGATATTGTTCAAAAATTTACCGATGATTACGTAAAAAAAATTGAATCAATTGTCCACGCAAAAGAAGAAGATGTAATGAAAGTCTAAATATTAAAGGGAGTAAATATCAATAGCTCCCTTTTTTGTATTTTGACAAAGTCTCATTTTTACACGACAAAAACTATTTTTATTGTTAAATATTATTTCTTAATTTGTATTGAATAATTACTAACCTAAATTTATATTTTATGAAGAATAAATTTTCTTTAATTTTTAGCAGCATAGCAATCGTTGCTGTTATGGTTGTATCGGGATGTGGTTCATCTGAACAAAAAGGCAATGACGTTGCAAATGCTTTAGAAGACCTTCAAAAAGAATTAGAAACTCTTGAAACATCAAATTTATACGAATCAATCGATGGTAATTTCAAAGTTAATTTTCCGGCAGAACCAAAAGTTGAGTCTCAATCAATTCCAACTGAAGTTGGGAACATAGAAATGGTTTCGTTTATGTACGAAAAAAGTGCAACCGAAGCTTACATGGTAGCTTATTCTGATTATCCATCAGCTATGGTAGAGGCAAGCGATGCAAAAACATTATTAGAAGGCGTTAAAAGTGGATTTACCGGAGATTTACAAGTTTCGGTTATCGAAGAAAAAGAAATTAAACTTGGCGAAAATCCCGGAATCTTTTTCAAAGCTAACAGCGAAAGTTATTTTGTTGTTTTTAAAGATTATTTAGTAAAAAATCGATTATACCAAATTGGTATTTTACGCGATGGTAGTTTTCCAAACGATGAAGCAGTTAAAGCTTTTATAGACTCATTTGAACTAATAAATAAATAATCTTGATATAGATAATCTTGAGCCTCCAACATTGACTGTTGGAGGCTTTTTGTTTATATGTCTTTTAGTTGAGAAAAGATATTTTCAAAAATGATTAAATATTTTTTAGTCAAAATTTTCAATCATGTAATACCAAAGTATTTTGGGAAGATTGTTTCTAATTTTTTCTTTTGCTACATTTGGTTTTTATGATTGAAACACTACACTTATGACAAGATTATATTCTTTTATCGTTGCATTATTGATTTGCACATGTGCTTTTTCTCAAGAACAAATAAAAAGCACTTTTCAAGGTAAACATCACATGCTGTCAACAGATGAACTTGAAAAAGGCACAAAATCTATAAAAAGTTTTAATGAAACGGCTCCTCCATCGGGTACAGTTAGAGCCATCGCTGAATTTGAGCCAATGCAAGCGGTTATTGTTACTTATTTGGTTGACGAATGGTATGGAGATGGATATTTTGGAATTCCTGTTGATTTAATTTCTTCGTATTCTGAAACCGTAAAAGTTATTACTATAGTTGAAGATGGTGCACAACAAGCCGATGTGCTCGATTTTTATAGTACAAATGGCGTAAACACGGCAAACTGCGAATTTTTTATTGCTCCTGCTGACTCATATTGGTCTCGCGATTATAGCCCTTGGTTTGTTGCCGTAAATAACGAAATTTGCGTACTTGATTTTCCATACGATAGACCCTCTCGTCCGAACGACGACGAAATTCCTGTTGAATTTGCAAATGCCTATGGGCTTGATATATATGGAATGGACTTAATGCAAACAGGTGGTAATTTTATGTGCGATGGAATGTATGCAGGAGCTTCAACCGACCTTGTTGAAGAAGAAAATGAAACCTTGACCACATCAGCAATCCAGACAAAAATCGAAGATTATATGGGAATAAATAATTATCATATAACTGCCGATCCGCTGGGAGATTATATTAAACACATTGATTGTTGGGGAAAGTTTCTCGATGTCGATAAAATATTAATAGGACAAGTAGCTACAACCAACTCGCAATATTCTGAATATGAAGCTATGGCTGAATATTGGTCAAATCAAATTAGTTCTTATGGAACCAATTATCAGGTATTCAGAACCTATAGTCCCAATGGGCAACCATATACCAATTCGTTAATTCTAAACAATCGTGTTTTTGTTCCCATTGTTGATGGAACGGGGTCGACTTGGAACGACGATGCAATTGCTGTTTATCAGACTGCAATGCCTGGATATGAAGTAATTGGCTTTTACGAAAATCCTGAAACACCATGGGAATCTACAGATGCTTTACATTGTCGTGCACACGAAGTTCCCGATTTCGATATGCTGCATATTTTTCATATGCCAACATTGAACAATGTGACTTACGCAACACAGTACACAATTGAGGCAGAAATTATTCCTTATTCTTCGGCAACGGTTACATCGGCTGTTTTGCGATATCAGGTCAACGGTGGAGTTTTTAGTGAAGTAAGCATGTCAAATATTGGTGGCTCAACTTATAGAGGCATAATTCCTGAACTTCCCGAAAATAGTGAAGTTGGGTACTATATTCATGCTGAAACCAATACGTCTAAAACGTCGAATCACCCTTATATAGGTGCTCCCGATCCTCATGTTTTTGTAATTGGAATGGCAACTGGGATTTTATCACAAGTAACCAATGTTTCGTTCAGAGTTTATCCAAATCCTGCGGATAATGAAATATTCGTAAATATTTTTTCCGATATTGAATGCGATGTAAATTTAAGTATTTTTGATATTACAGGAAAAGAAATGTTATCTGATTCTTATCAAGTACATGCAGGGAATGTTATCAAAGCGTTTGATGTTAGCGGGTTTTCAAAAGGTGTTTATCTTGTGAAAGTTATTTCTGGAAATAATGTTTTGTGTACAAACAAGATAAGTATTCAGTAAAATTTAAAATGTAACGTTGAAAAATCTTAATTGACTTCTAATTGTACTCACTTTTAGATTTTCACTCTTAACATTTCAAACAATTTAGATTTCTCGTCGTTTCATACCAATTCTATTTCCATATGACACATATGTGATTTTTTTAGATTCCCTTTTTCAAGGGAATGTGCCTCAAAAAATTACCACATACCCGCAAAAGCGGGTATCTTATTTTTAAATTGTGTCGGTCACATTGAATCGTAATTGGTATCACTTCCCTCGAAATGACAGCAGTAATCTTATTTTCATTTCGAGTTTCCTGCAAGAAATTTGCTATCATTTGAATGAGAAAGATTCCTTACAAGAAAGTTCTAAATGACAAAAATAGCATTTTACAAGCTTGATGAACTTCATGAACTTTCAACTAATTCCTTTATGTCGTTCAGTATAATAGTGTAAATATTCCGATAAGTATTGAATTACTTCACGTGAATTAGAAACAGAAAAAACTTTGTCGCCACTCCATTCTATTCGTTTTCGGTCATCAATACGAGTATTTGCTAATTTTCCACTCCATCCAAAAACATTGTAGGCTATAATCATTCGTTTTAATTGCCATGCCATTGCCATTTCTGATAAAGTTCCTGCACCTCCACCAATTGCAATTACAGCATCGGCATTCGCTACAATCGAATTTCGTAAAACGTCCAAGCCTGTCGGAATAGCGATATCAAGAAACCTATTTCCTAAACTTGGATCAAAACCAGGTAAAATACCAATTATTTCATTTCCGGTATAATTCGACGATTCTCTAGCTCCTTTTGCCACTGCTTCCATAACTCCGTCACGTCCTCCGATTTGAATACGATAGTTATGGTCAACTAAATCTTTACCAAGTTCAAGCCCTAATCTATATAAGTCAGATTGTTCGCTAACACCAGATTGGCACACTACAGCAACTATTCTTCTCATTTTTAACGATTCTATGTAAATTTTTACAAATGTATTGATAATGATGTTTGATAATTCAAAGATTTGTTTTTTTTTGCTTTATTTTTTTTTATATTTGTCTTGAATAGGTAGATTAATTTATGAGTTTTAATATCGAGAATTGGAGTAACAAGTTTAACGAAGGGAATGTGATTCTTTCATACAATGGAAATATCACGTCTGAGCTTATTACCGACGTACTCGAAACTGTCGAAACAAAACTCAACGAAAGCGAAGAAAAACCTAAAGTAACAAAGAAAATTTATAATGTTTTGGTCGAGTGTTTGCAGAATTTGTATCATCATCTTGATGCTGTCAAATATAATGGACAGGTTAAAGCCGATGAGAAATTTGCAATGTTCAGCGTAAAAAAAGTTGGAAACAGCTATAATGTAGCGACAGGTAATTTTGTTAAAAATACAAAGTTGCAACTTTTGAGGGACCGTATTGAACAGTTAAATTCGATGACATCAGACCAAGTTAAGGATTTGTATAAAATTGTTTTGAACAATGAAGAATATTCAGATAAAGGCGGTGGTGGCTTAGGAATGATAGATATTGTCAAACGGACAGAGAGTAAAATTGAGTACTCGTTTGATAAATTAAATGACGAATATTCGTTTTTTTATTTTAATATTAACATGTAATTAAATTATTATACTAATATAAATCGGAGAAATATGGATCCAATTGCAATTGAAGGAACACCAAAAACGCCAACTGTAAATTTAAACCCTACAACCGGCAAAGTTGAAATTAAAGGAAGATCAATTCCTGAAAATTCGATTGAATTTTACAAACCTGTTGTTGATTGGTTAGAAAGTTATTCTGCTTCACCAACTAAATTAACGGAGGTTAATGTTCAATTAGAATACTTCAACACAAGCTCATCAAAATGTATTTTAGATGTATTCAAAAAACTTGAAGCTATTCACAAATCAGGAAATGAAGTGATAATTAATTGGTACTACGAAGAAGATGACGAAGATATGTTGGAAGCTGGCGAAGATTATCAATCGATTATTCGTATTCCTTTTAAAATGATCGAAATAGAGGAGTAATTATTTTCTTCTTTAAAATATTTTAATTCAAATTAAGCTGGATTGCATCCGGCTTAATTTGTTGTTTTACTGAAAACTCATGAAAATGAGTTTTTTTTGCAAAGAGTCGATTACAAAGACAGTAAATTAAAATCATTAGTATTCTAAATCTCCGATTCCTTGTCTAATTATAGTTATTTCGTTATCAGAGCAATCAACAACTGTGGAGGCTGTGTTATTTCCAAATCCGCCATCAATTACCGCATCAACCAAATTTTCGTACCTTTCGTGAATTAATTCAGGATCGGTTGTGTACTCTATTATATCGTCGGTATCGTGAATTGATGTACTCATTATTGGATTGCCCAAGGCTTTTACAATCTCCAGAGCAATATTATTGTCAGGAATTCTTATTCCAACCGTCTTTTTCTTACTTTTAAAAAGTTTAGGAACATTGTTGTTTGCTTCGAGAATAAATGTAAATGGCCCAGGAAGATTTCGTTTCATCAACTTAAAGACATCGTTATTTAGCGGTTTGGTGAAATCGGAAAGATGACTTAAGTCGTGGCAAATAAATGAAAAATTTGCTTTTTCGAGCTTAATTTCTTTTAATCTGGCGATACGCTCAACGGCTTTTGAGTTATTGATATCGCACCCAAGTCCGTAAACCGTGTCGGTTGGATATATAATCACGCCTCCATTTTTAAGAATATCAACTACTTGATTGATTTGTCTTTCGCTCGGATTTTCGGGATGAATTCTGATTAGCATTTCTGTACGTTGTGATTCGCTAGAAAAAAACAAAAACTTTAGACTTTATGAACTTTTAACTTTACGAACTGTATAAACTTCTAGTTGCTATTCATTGAAATTAAAAATTCCTCATTTGTTTCAGCATGAATCATTCGATCTCTGATAAATTCCATCGCTTCAACAGGGTTCATATCTGATAAATATTTACGTAAAATCCAAATGCGATTAATATACTCTTTGTTCAATAATAAGTCTTCTCTTCGAGTGCTCGAAGCAACAAGGTCAACAGCAGGAAATAATCGTTTATTCGAAATTTTTCTATCTAATTGAAGTTCCATATTTCCAGTTCCTTTAAATTCTTCAAATATGACTTCGTCCATTTTAGACCCAGTATCGGTTAATGCTGTTGCAATTATTGATAGAGAGCCTCCGTTTTCGATGTTTCGAGCTGCTCCAAAAAAGCGTTTAGGTTTATGCAATGCATTTGCATCAACACCTCCGGATAATACTTTTCCTGATGCAGGTTGTACGGTATTGTAAGCTCTCGCTAAACGAGTAATAGAATCAAGCAAAATAACAACATCGTGTCCGCACTCAACCATTCTTTTGGCTTTTTCAAGTACCATATTTGCAACTCTAACGTGTCGTTCAGCGGGCTCGTCAAAAGTTGATGATAAAACTTCGGCTTTTACGTTTCGTGCCATATCTGTTACTTCTTCGGGACGCTCATCAATCAACAAAATCATTAAATAAACTTCGGGGTGATTATATGCAATTGCATTTGCAATGTCTTTTAAAAGTACAGTCTTTCCGGTTTTTGGTTGCGAAACAATTAATCCTCGTTGACCTTTTCCGATAGGCGTAAACATATCTACAATACGAACCGATAAGCCGCAATCTTTTTGACCGGTAAGGTTAAATTTTTCTTGTGGAAATAATGGGGTTAAGTAGTCAAAAGGAACTCTGTCTCGAATCGAAGCCGGAGTTCTTCCATTTATTTCCTCAACTTTGATTAGCGGAAAATATTTTTCTCCTTCTTTGGGAGGTCTGATGGTTCCTTTTACGGTATCACCAGTTTTTAATCCAAATAGTCTGATTTGCGATTGCGACACATAAATATCGTCTGGCGAACTTAAATAATTATAATCTGACGAACGTAAAAAACCATATCCATCGGGCATAATTTCGAGAACACCCGAACTGCTGACAATTCCTTCGAAATCGAAATATTTATCGGGTTGTCGTTCAGGTTTTTCCTGATTTCGTTCTCCATTTTTATCTTTTCGCTCGAAGTGCTTTTTTGGTTCTTGTTCATCTTTCACGAGAATTCCATCGATAGGTTTTTCGATTAAATTTGTATCGGTATTTTCTATCTGAAGCTGCATATCTGGCTCTTCGTTTTTAATAATCTCTTTTCGAGGAGTAACGTGATGTTTCTTTTTGGGAGCTATTTCAGGTTTAGCAACTTGTTCTTGTTCTGCTTTGGGTTCGAAAATTATTTCGGGCTGAATAATTTCTGGTAAAATTTCTTTTACTTGTTCTTTAAATTCTTCAACCGGCTTTGCTAATACATTTTTGACTTTTGGAATAGGATTGTCGAATGTTAGCGTTGGCTTTTTTTCTTGAATGTTTTCTTTATTTGCAAACTCGTGTTTGGTTATTTTTTTTGCTACAATTCGTTTTCGAGGTTTTTTATCGTCTTGTTTAGTTGAGACCAAAGCAATTGCTTGCTCATCTAATATTTTGTAAATAATATCTTGTTTTTTTAGCGACTCTGAGTCTTTGATGTTCATTTTTTTTGCAATTTCTTGTAGTTCTGTAACAAGCATTTTGTTTAGTCCGAGAATATCGTACATATAGTTTAAAATTTTATGAAAAAATAATTATTAAAAGTGGATTTTGATTCAATAAATGTGTGTTCTGATTAACTTGAAAGGATTTTTCAGTGCAATAATACTCCATAAATGTATCATATGCAAGAAAAAAATACAATTATTATATATTTTTTAAGTTTATGACCATAGATTGAAAAAATTATTTGCTTTAAATATTTGTTTAGTCGAAATTTGTTACTGAATTAGAATCAATAAAAAATATAAATCAGATGAAAACAATTCAAATATTGGTGAGTTTATTTATCATTGCAACGATGTTTTCTTGTAAGCATAAAAAAGAATGCCCAGCATTTAAAGAGTCCGACTTAACTCATGTTACTTACAGTGAATACGATACGTTGAAGTTTGTAAATCAACAAAGCGAAGAATATTACATTTATCTTCAAAATTTTATATTATCAGATGCATTTGAAGATGAATGCGTTGATTTATATGGAATTTGTCCTTGTATAAATTATGTTGAGGTTATGGCAAAGAACTCTACAAGCATGAGCCCATACGTTTTTTTAAGAATGGAACAAAGCGATGTTTCCGATATGAGATATTTCAAATACAAGGTTCAAGATTTTGATTTTGAAATTGATTTTGATAACGAAGTGCAATATGTTGACGATTTTCCGTACATGGACTTGTTAGATACTATAACTATTCAAAATACACTTTATCACAATGTTATTGTTTATAGCAATCTTGAAAATGCAAATTCAGATGTATTTAAAGTTTATTTAAACAAAGCCAATGGTATTATTCGTATTCACGAAAAAGACAATACTATTTGGGATAAGTTAAACTAAGAGTAAATTAGAATTTAAGTTTTAATACTCATTTCAAATAGTTTTTCGGTTTTATAGATGATTTGAGTATATCAAGTCCAATTAATGATTTTTTTCAAGATTATTAGCGAATATAAAAAAGCAAATTTATTAAAATGTTTGCGGAATTAATTTTTTGTTTTCTTATTTTTTCGCGAAAAATATCGTCTGAATAATTCGCCAACAGTATTAAAATCTTCTTTGTAAAAGACACCAACTCCTTGTCGATTATAGGTTTCGTACGATAGGGTTTCGTCGCTTCGGGTAAAACCTTTTACTCGGAGTTTTCCGCTTTTATTAATCTTTACTTCCACGCTTACATCGCCCACCACTCCACTCGAAGAAGCAGCTTGATTTCCACCAACACCAACGTTTCCGTTGATATTTACTCTATCGTTTAATATCTGTGTTGACAAAGCGACCTCAAGCTCATCTTTACTAATTTCGTCTCCCGGACGATAATTTACCCCAATGTCGAAATCGTTGCTAATTTGCGACAACCAATGATTCAACTGGTTTGATAATAGTTCGCTGGAATTTGCTCCAACCGCATTTCCTGAGCTTTTGCTGTCGGTAACTCCGCCAACATTGCTTTTCAAATCTTCGGGCGTATAAAATCTACTTAAAATAAGCAGAGAAATAACCTGACGATTAAGGTCTTCTTCGCTCATTCCACTAATTAAGCTTTTAACTTTATCGTCGGCAGTGGGCACATCAATGTTAAATTTTATTTCCGGAGTCATAATATTGTTTTTCATTGCCAGCATACATTTTACAGGAACTCGCTTTTGATATATTTCGCTGGAATCTTGAACTAAGTCAAACAGAGAAGTCTTTATATTGTATGCCGCATTTATGTCAACGTAAGCATCATACGGACTCCCATTCCATTTTATGAACCCGCCCTTTTCGATATCAAATCGCTTATTGATAATGTTTTGAAGCGTAAATAAATAATCACCCTCTTCAATCACATATTCGCCATATATATTAAAATCACCAAGCGTGTTAATTCCTAAATTCAAGTTCCCAGTGCCTTTTGCTTTGATAATATCGCCGGTTTTTGAGTCAAAAATAATTTGAACTTCGGCATCGGGCGTTACTTCTAAATCGAAATTTAATTTAATATTCGACAAATCGACTTTATAATCCTGACGAACAGCAACAGCCGTATCGGCTTTATTTACAAAGGTTATGAAATCAGCTTCACCAATATCTTCGCTCGAACCGAGGGGAATAAAAAAACGAGTGTCTTTTTCGGTTTTTGCCGATATGTTTATATCAATATTCTTTTGAGTTCCAATAATTTCGATTACTCCCGACGAATACGCTTTACCGTAAAACAATTCGTTGTCCTTTTCGCTGGTATTTAAAAACATTAGGTTTTCGGCTTTAATAACAGCATCGAAGCTTACATTTTTCGAAAAATCGTAATCAACTTTTCCCGAAATTACTGCTTTGTGACCGTTTACATCAAAAATTTCGACATCGTTCAACTCAAGTGAGTGATTTTTAAGCTGAATTATCGAAGTAAAATTGTATTGAGTGTTCAAATAATTGATTAAAAAAGTTGTTTTTTGAAGTTTTAAATCGCCAACAATTTCGGGATCAAGCATATTTCCTTTTATAGAAATATCTCCGGTTGCAATGCCACGAAGATTCGAAATATTTTCTTTCACATAAGGTTCTAAAATATTGAGTCTTAGTTTATTTAAATTCAACATTAAGTCAACAGTTTGGTTTGCAGGATAATAAAAACCATCGACGTTAAAAGTTTTAATTTTCCCCCGATTTGCATAGGCATTCAAGTAAATGCCATGTGCATTTTTGTTCCACTTCGAACTGGTATAAAAAGTTCCCAAATTCTCGTTGTTTAAGATAAGCGTATCGATTCGAACATCCGCATCGAAGAATAAATTTCGATATACATCGGATATTTTTGCTTTTCCGTTTACAATCCCAGCAAAAGATATTTTTTCGTCGTTTCTATATTGCAACAATTCTTTTAAATCAATATTTTGAAATGTTGCATATAATGTGTCATCTAGACTTTTTGAAATGCCGCCGTAAAGTTCAAAAATTTGATTTTGATTTCTAAAATTAAAGTGTTGTATCTCGATTCGATTTGTATCAACCAAAACTCTACTTTCTTGAATATCCCAATAAATATCGGCTAAAAAAATGTTTGATGGGTGAATATAAAACTCAAGTTTAGGATTTTTGTAATCGTTGTTTTTCAAAAAAAGTGTTGAAGTAATATCGCCACTAAATCTATTTTCCTGTTCGTTTAACCAATGTACACTCGTTAAAACCTTATCTTGAATTAATTCGGCATTTATAAATATATTTTGTAGTTTAACCTTTTGATAAACAAGCTTTTTACTTTCAGCATAAATCGTTAAAATTGAGTCGCGATTATGTGAAAAGAATCTTAATTCTTCGATAGTGTCGGTTTTATACACAATTTTAGCAATTTCTCCTTGAAATGAAATGTTTTTACTTTCATCGTCATATTTCCCGATTATTTCAAAGTCACTGATTGATAAATTGGGCTTAAATATTTTTACAAAATCGTTAATCCGATTTAGTTTTATGTTGAAATCGAAAATATTTTTGAACGGATATTCAGGCTTTTTGGCTTCGAAAAAATTATACGTAATAAATTTGTTTGACATCTCCGAAAGAGAGTATGGAAGGCTCATTATTTGATAATTTCCGTCTAAATTGAGCGTGATAAAATCAGATGAAACCGCGATATGTTTTACGGTGTCTTGCGAAGCGTAAAACGAAAAATTGTTTGAAGAAAACTCTCCGTTTTTGTTTTTAATTTTTATTTCATACAGTTTCAATTCGCCAATAATGTCGTCAATATTTTTAGCTAAAAAGTTGGCTTTCATAAGTCCAGAAACTTCTAACAAAGAGTCTTTTGGCAAAAAATTAAGAATATTAAGTCTTGCAATTCCAACATCAGCATTAAAATCAAAAATAGGTTTTTCGGATGATAAATCGACTCGACCCAAAAATTCCATTTCAATATTTGGATCAACAATATTTAGAACGCCATCGAACTTTTTATTGGTAAGCTCTCCGTTTACCGAAATGTTTGTATATAAATATTGATTGAATTCAACTTCTTGAATTTTGCCATCTATTTTAGCAAAAATGTTTCCTTTGTCATCGGTTGTTCCGTCAAGATTAAAATTCAACGAAACTTTTCCTAGCTTTTCTGAATAGTCGATTAGATGTCCAATATCAAATCGCTGTGATTTAAGTTTACCTGTTATGTTTCGTTTATGTTTTATGGTATCAGTTTTTATCGAAATATCAGTAAATACATTTCCTGAATTTGTTTCAAAATTTCCAAATGCAACAAAATCAGTAATATATCCGGTAAAATTTCCAGTGTAATTAATTTGCCCGATGTGGCTGATTCGTGAAGGAATTTGAATGTATTTATTTTGCTCAAAAGGAGGAAGTTTTATTTTTTCGATGTCCGACTTTGTAGTTGTTAAATCTTTAATGTCGGCAATAATAAGGGTCTCGTTTATATCGGGCAAGCCCGTTAAATCTACCTTACCATGTACTATTGTATTTTCACCGAAACAAAGCGAAAGTTTTCGAATTTTCATTTCGTCGATTTTTCCTTTCACTTGAGCTTTAACATAAAAATTCTGTTCAAAATGCCGTAAACTTGGAGCGAAATAAGCCAATTCTTCGGAGTAAACTTTCGATGAATCGAGTTGAATATTGAACTTTATTTTGTGAATAAAATCTTTAAAATCATCAGTACTTTCATACATTAATGATAAGGATTGTATATCAAAAAACGAATTTGGAGTTACTATTTTCATAAATTCGGTTACAATTTCTGTTTTCTTAATTTTTACATTCGACGATATTTTTTTTATCACGAATCCGCTTCGTTCGATAGCATTAAATTTCTCAAGCGAAAAGCATATTGAATCTTTGCGAACGGAAACATTTTTAATTTCTAAATTCAAATTTCGTAGTCCAATATGGCTGAAATTTATTCCAAAGTCTTTTTTCTGAACTTCAAATTTTTTGTACCCGACTCTTGAATTTTCTATAAAAACATTTTCAATGTTAATATCCCATGATTTTGCTGTTGTATCTGGATTTTTGCTTTTCAATTTATCTAATAGAAACTGAAAATTCATCGTTCCCAACGAATCAACATTTATTTTTGAATTTAATTTTTCGAATGAAATCGATTGAATATTTGCCTCTCTTTTTTCAAAATCAATAGCATTAAATTTTAAGCTGATTCTTTCTGAAAACAAGATAGTGTCACGATTTTTATCTTCGAGCATTACATCTTTTAAGATTACATAATCCCAATTTCGAAGTTCAAAAGCAGCTACCGAAATACGAGTTTCGAAATGTTTAGATACCTGAATATTGCCTTGATGCAATATGTATGCTTGTATTCCCGGATTTTGCAAAAATAAAAACAGATTAACAGGCAATGAAATAATCACTAACAAGAAATAGAACAGTATTTTGAGAAGTTTCTTAATTTTTTGCGATTTTTAAATTAATAAATTACCAATCATTAAAATTTTCAATGTAAATTTACACAAACAATTGAAAATTTGCACTTTTCGATTGTTTAAATAACAAAACGTCGAATGAGTATTACAATTTTAGGAATAGAATCGTCGTGTGATGACACTTCTGCAGCAATTATTCAAGATGGATTTTTGCTTTCAAATGTTATTGCAAATCAGGCAATTCATATAAAATATGGAGGGGTGGTTCCTGAACTTGCTTCTAGAGCACATCAGCAAAATATTATTCCGGTGGTTGACGAAGCTATTACTGTTGCCGGAATAAAAAAAAGCGATATCAATGCGATTGCATTTACTAAAGGACCAGGATTATTAGGCTCGTTGCTCGTAGGTACATCTTTTGCAAAAGGTTTTGCCTTGGCTAATAATATTCCATTAATCGAGATAAATCATCTTCAAGCACACGTTTTGGTTCATTTTATAAAAGAAAATAATGAAGACAAACTTCCTGATTTTCCTTTTTTATGTTTATTAGTTTCAGGTGGACATACGCAAATTATTATCGTTAGAAATTATTTCGAAATGGAAATTATTGGAACAACCATTGATGATGCTGCAGGTGAAGCTTTCGACAAATGTGCAAAGAGCATTGGATTACCATATCCTGGAGGTCCACATGTTGATAAGCACGCTCAGCAAGGAAATAAACACACGTTTAAATTTACAAAGCCGCGAATCGAAAAATTAGATTATAGTTTCAGTGGATTGAAAACCAATTTTTTGTACTTTTTGAGAGATAATTTAAAACAGAACGAACATTTTATCTCAGAAAATATCGACAATTTATGTGCTTCTTTGCAATATACAATCATTGAGATTTTGATGGACAAACTTATCATTGCATCTATGCAAACAGAGATAAAGCGAATTGCTATAGCTGGCGGCGTTTCTGCAAATTCTGGACTTAAAGCACGTTTATCGGAATTGGGAGCAACGTACGATTGGACTCTGCACATTCCTAAAAATAAGTTTACAACCGACAATGGTGCAATGATTGCCATAACAGGATATTATAAATATTTGGACCATAATTTTTCAAATCACACGGTAGCGGCGACTGCCAGATATAAATTTTGATTAAAACGAAGCTATTCATATTAGGATTTTTAGTGACGGTTTCTTTATTCGCACAAGAAATAAAACCGACTATTAAACCAATTGTTCTCTCGACAAATTATACCATTAAAACCAATCCTTTTGCGATGATGCTTGGACCGTTTATTTATACTTCGGAGTATCGTATTGCAATAGAAAATAAAACAGCACAAAAACAATCGGTACAAATCGGCTTTTCGTATTTGGGGAAAAATTCGCTGATGAAATCAATCGAGGAGAACGATTCGCTATACAAAGCAAATAACTATAAATACGCTGTAAGAGGTTTCCGGTTACAATTTTCTTATCGTTTTTTTCTTGACGAGGAAGCTCCTCGTGGAGCTTACTTTTCGCCTCATGTTTCGTTTTCGAATGTGAATATTATGCTACGACAAAACAGCAATGTTTACCGCGACAATTATATTAAAGGAACTTATATAAACTACGCAGGATTGTTTGGTTATCAGATAATTCAAAACTCCGTTGCCTTCGATATTTTTATGGGATTCGGCTATAGAGATAATCGTTGGGTTGAAGTCGATAACAACCAAACTTTCCCTATTGACGATGCCGATTTGTATTACTTTAAAAAGAATTTCAAAATGTATTTCGGCTTTAACGCTGGAATTGCTTTTTAAATTCTTTCGCTAATACCAATTACGATTCAATGTGACCGACACAATTTAAAAATAAGATACCCGCTTTTGCGGGTATGTGATAATTTTTTGAGGCACATTCCCTTGAAAAAGGGAATCTAAAAAATCACATATGTGTCATATGGAAATAGAATTGGTATAAATCCTAAGGATTCGGCGTTGTTTTGATGCATTTCACAAAAAAAGCCGAACGGTTAAGATTCGGCTTTTTATAATATTTTCTAAAATATTATTCGCCTAAATTTTCTTTAAATCCGACAAGAATTGAAACGCAACCGCTATTTACAAGTTCCTTTTTTTCGGTTGGGGCAGGTACTTTAACTTGTACTATTAATTGTTGAGTAGAGTTTGCGTTGAAATCCCAAACATTAACCAAATTATGTTCTTTGTTTGAAAAAATCTCATTTCGCTCAGTATCAAATAATTTAAACTCAACTGTACCTAGCATATCTTGCGAGCAAACCAAAATTCGATAGTCTTGACCACCATAGAACGTGAGCAAAAGCTCAGCGACATCGCCTTCATTTAAAATAGCACTATTTAACTGACCATTGTATAAATATGGTTCAAGTACAGGTAAACATTCTTTTTTAGTAAATCCTTTGCATTGCGAGAATCCTAAAAATGGAATTGCAGTTAACATTGTTGCAATCAGGATTGTGTTTAGCAGCCTTTTCATTTATGTTTGTTTTTTAAATGATTAACTAAGATAATATTGATTTATTATAATTACAAAAAAAATCCAATTTATTTAATAATTTTCTCTCTCAACAACGATACTTTTTCTCGAATTACTTGAACTTCTTTCATGGTAATTTTAATTTCGCTTTTATTGTCGATTGATGTTATCTTTTTAATTGAATCGGTTTTCACTTCTGTTTTTGAAGATGTTATTTCTACGGCTTTGTAAATTTCGTCCAACTCATTGAGTGTAGGTAGATATAAAGCAATAATTTCATCTCCTTCGTACGAATTAAGCAACTCTATTAAATTTTGCAACGAATATTTTTGTTCAGCAATTCTTTCCAACACTTCGGTGTTTTTCTTATTTTCATTAATAATATTTGTGGCAATATAAAGGGCTTCAACCCAACCTCCTAAAATAATTAATGTTGCCGTACTTCCTCGGTTGTTTTCTTTTAAATATATATCAGCAGCCCCGTAAACATCGGTAATAATTAATAGTAAGGAGTCGCGATTTTCGATATTTTTTTCTATTCTACTTACAGCAAATCTTCCGGGTTCTTGAGGAATTCCTAAACCATCAGAAAGTTTTCGAATTACCGATAAAAAATTCACTGATTCTTGAATCTGGTCAAACATTCTTGTATAGCTTAAGTCTGCACCATAAACGCCCAGATTTAATGCCATGGTTGAGTTTGTAGTATATTTGTCAACATTTTCGACTCTGTTTAATAACCCGAAATCGTAAGAAGCTCCAGCACGTTGCATAATAGCCGCCATCTCAATAGGAGAAGGTACATTGTAAAATATTTTCTTCACTTTGTGCGACTGTTCTTGATATTGAAAATCGCTTGTATCAACGTCAAATTCGGCATTCCCTGAATTATTGTTTGACATATTGCAACCAAATACCATAAAAGAAAGTATTAGGCTGATTAAAAATAATTTATATATATTATTCATTTCTTCGAAATCTTAACTATTTGATACAAAAATATAAACTTTTTTAAAGATAAAAAGTTTTATCGTAAATGAAATGAAATAAATAATGTTAAAAACCTTATTTATTCTTTAAACCTGTTCTTTTTCCTCTAGATTTGTTGAATTTTCGATCGTGCTTTCTTTTTTGAAGTATCTTTTTTGAAATACGAAAGCCATCAAAACACCAACTGTAACAGCCGAATCGGCAATATTGAAAACCGGACGAAAAAATATAAAATGTTCGTTTGACCAAAAAGGAAACCAACTTGGGAAATTACCTTCAAGTATTGGAAAATAAAGCATATCAACTACTTTTCCGTGTAAAAATGGGGCGTATCCTCCTTCTGCGGGCATGAAACTTGCAATTTGGTAGTAACTTTCGTTAAAAATCATTCCATAAAATGCACTGTCGATTAAATTTCCAATTGCTCCAGCAAAAACCAGTGATGCACTAATTATTAATCCGTTAGGGACTTTATTTTTAATTAATCGGGTAAACATATACCAACCAATTATGCTAATGGCAATTACGCGAAATAGACTTAGAATAATTTTTCCGTATTTTCCGGCAAATTCCATCCCGAAAGCCATTCCATTATTCTCGATAAAATGAATTACGAACCAATTGCCTAATACATTAAATTCTTCGCCAAGATGCATATGAGTTTTTATCCATATTTTAAGAACTTGGTCGAGTATTAATACTCCAAATATTACGAATAATGCTTTTTTCACAAATCTAAAAAATTAATAAAAAAATGATTGGAATTTTTCCAATCATTTTTAAAACATGAATAAAAGGTTTTACTTTTGATTTAGCTTTGCATCAATCGTTAATGTTGCATGCGGAACCGCTCTAAGTCTTTCTTTCGAAATCAACTTCCCAGTTTCTCGACAAATTCCGTATGTTTTATTCTCAATGCGAACTAATGCAGCTTGAAGGTGTTGAATAAATTTTTGCTGACGTTGAGCTAATTTACCAACTTCTTCTTTCGACATAACCGACGCTCCTTCTTCCATAATTTTAAATGTCGGAGAAGTGTCTTGAATATCGTTTTCGTCGCTTTGAGTTAGGTTGTTTCTTAAAAGATCGTAATCTTTTCGTGCCTTATCTAACTTATCAATGATTAATTGTTTGAATTCTTCCAATTCGTGATCATTGTATCGATTTCTTATTGTTTCAGTCATTTTATTTGTATTAAATTGCGATTATTATTCTACTTTTTCAATCATAATTAATGTGTCAACATCGTTAATTTCTACGAGTTTAGCTCTTTCAGGTTCAAGTTTTTCCTCCAGTTTTACGTTAACGGCTAAAGTTTGTGAACCAATATAGTGATTATAATTACGAACGGCGTTATTTATCTCATTATTTTTTTGAACAAAGAGATTTATTTTGTCAGTAACTTCAAGTCCGCTTTCTTTTCTCAAGTTTTGAACTCGATTGATAATTTCACGGGCAACTCCCTCCTCTTTTAGTTCCTCAGTAACTGTAACATCAAGAGCTACCGTTAATCTGCCTTCGTTTGCAACTAACCAGCCCGGAATGTCTTCCGATATTATTTCAACTTCAGACAAAAGTACATCAATGTACTCGCCATCCACATTAAACGTATATTTCCCCTCTGTTTCAAGAGCAATGATTTCGTCTTGAGAAAATTCGCCGATTTTTGTAGCAACAAGCTTCATGTTTTTTCCAAGTTTTTTTCCAAGTGCTTTAAAATCAGGCTTAACTTTTTTAACTAAAATGTTGTTTGTTTTATCTAAAAGTGCGATTTCTTTTATGTTAACTTCGGTTAAAATAATATTTTTTACGGCATTTATTTTATTTGCCATGGATTGATTCATAACTGGAATCATTATTCGACTTAGTGGCTGGCGAACTTTTAAATTTACTTTTCGTCGCAATGCCAACACCATCGATGAAATACTTTGAGCCATTTCCATACGTTCTTCCAAGTCTTTGTCAATCAAGCTAGGATTTGAAACAGGAAACTTACTAATATGAACCGAGCAATAATCATGTCGTTTGCTAGCTTTGTTCAAATCAATAAACAATTGGTCGGCATAAAATGGAGCAATTGGCGACATAAGTTTTGCCACAACTTCTAAACAGAAATATAAAGTTTGGTAAGCTGCAATTTTGTCATTATTATATTTATCGCCCCAAAAACGTTTTCGATTTAAACGAACATACCAATTACTCAAATTTTCGGTTACAAATTCTTGAATTGCACGTCCGGCACGAGTTGGCTCGTAAGTTTCGTAATACATTTCAACATCTTTTATCAAAGTATTGAGCAAAGAAATTATCCATTTATCAATTTCAGGACGTTCCGAAACAGGAATTTCGGCTTCAGAATAATTGAAATTATCGACATTTGCGTAAAGCGAAAAGAACGAATATGTGTTGTAAAGCGTTCCGAAAAATTTACGTTTCACTTCTTCAATTCCTTCAACATCGAATTTTATGTTGTCCCAAGGCGACGCATTTGTAATCATATACCAACGCAATGGGTCGGAACCCGATTTTTCGATAGTTTCGAATGGGTCGATTGCATTTCCCAAACGTTTCGACATTTTGTTGCCATCTTTATCCAAAACTAAACCATTCGAGATGATGTTTTTGAAGGCAACGCTATCGAACAACATTGTTGAAATTGCGTGCAAAGTGAAGAACCAACCACGAGTTTGGTCAACTCCTTCGGCAATAAAATCGGCTGGAAAAAATTGTTTTTTGTCAATCAAATCTTTGTTTTCGAAAGGATAATGCAATTGTGCGTAAGGCATTGCACCGCTATCGAACCAAACATCAATTAAATCGAGTTCACGAACTAGTTTTTTGCCCGATTTCGAAACCAAAATTATATTGTCGACATAAGGACGGTGCAAATCAATTTTTTCGTAATTTTCTTTTGAATTATCGCCAACTTTAAATCCTTTGAAAGGATTTTCTTTCATCACTCCTTTTGCGATTGAATTTTCGATTTCTGCCATTAATTCTTCAACAGAACCAATACAAATTTCTTCGGTTTTATCTTCCGAAACCCAAATTGGAAGCGGAGTTCCCCAGTATCGTGAACGAGATAAATTCCAATCTTGAAGATTTTCTAACCATTTTCCAAAACGACCTGTTCCGGTACTTTCTGGTTTCCAATTTATGGTTTTATTTAACTCGAACATTCTGTCTTTCATATCGGTAGTTTTAATAAACCAACTATCTAAAGGATAGTAAAGAACAGGTTTATCGGTTCTCCAACAATGTGGATAATTATGTTCGTGTTTTTCAACTTTGAAAGCTTTGTTTTCTTTTTTCAACATTACCGAAAGGTCGATGTCGAGAGTTGTATCTTTTTCGGTAAGATTTTCGTCGTAAGCATTTTTTACAAATCTGCCTGCAAATTCTTTATACAAATTTACATCAACAAATTCTTTAACAAATTTCTCATCTAAATCTTCAATTGTAAAAAATCGTCCACGTTTATCAACCATCGGTTGACGTTTTTCGTCTTTATCAATCAAAATTAAAGGAACAATTCCTGCAACTTTTGCAACTCTATCATCATCGGCACCAAAAGTTGGAGCAATGTGAACAATTCCGGTTCCATCTTCGGTTGTAACATAATCGCCAAGAATTACTTTGAACGCATTTCCCATTGGTTTTACCCAAGGTATTAATTGCTCAAAATCAATTCCTTCGAGTTGTTTTCCGGTATATTCGCCCAAAACTTTGAACGGAACTTTTTTATCTTCGATTTTATAATCTGCGAAAGCTAAATTTGCATTGTCGGCATTGAAATACCCACTCAATCTGTCTTTTGCCAAAATTACCACAACTGGAATTCCTGTGTAAGGATTAAAAGTTGCAACTTTTACATACGTGATTGAAGCTCCAACTGCCAAAGCGGTGTTCGATGGTAAAGTCCAAGGAGTTGTTGTCCAAGCTAAAATTTTAACTTCTGAACAAGAAAATCCTTCAAAATTATTGTTTTGGAATAAAAATTCTGATTTTGCATTTTTTACAACATTAAATTGTGCAACTGCGGTTGTGTCTTTCACATCGCGGTAGCAACCTGGTTGGTTGAGCTCGTGTGTGCTTAAACCTGTTCCGGCAGCTGGCGAATATGGTTGAATTGTGTATCCTTTGTAAATCAGTTTTTTGTTGTAAAGTTGTTTCAATAAATACCAAACGCTTTCGATGTAGCGATTATCGTAGGTTATGTATGGATTTTCCATATCGACCCAATATCCCATTTTTTTGGTCAAATCTGCCCAAAGGTCAGTGTATTTCATTACATCTTTTCGGCAAGCGGCATTGTATTCTTCAACCGAAATTTTTGTTCCAATATCTTCTTTGGTAATTCCTAAAGCTTTTTCAACGCCCAATTCAACTGGCAAACCGTGTGTGTCCCAACCTGCTTTTCGTTTAACTTGATATCCTTTTAAGGTTTTGTAACGACAAAAAATATCTTTTATTGAACGTGCAATTACGTGATGAATTCCGGGCATTCCGTTTGCTGATGGCGGTCCTTCGTAAAAAACATACGGACGATTTTCGTCGCGTGTTGAAAGACTTTTTTCAAATGTATTGTCTTGTTCCCATTTTTTGAGAACATCTTTGTTGGTTTGTGAAAGATTTAACTCTTTGTGTTCAGGAAATTTACTTGCCATTTTTTCGAATTTTGTAAAGAAATGCAAAGATAATTTTATTTGAGAAAAAATGAATTGAGTTTTGGGAATAAGTTGGAAAAATAAATAGAAATCAAAAAAGATGTTAAAAGTTCGCAATATGTAAACTTTTAATATATATTTGCAGAATATTAGAATTTAAAATGGTAGAAATTGTTTCAGAAAAACATATAAAAGAATTTGCTGTTAATCACGCACAACACGCTGAAGCTTTGTATGCTTGGATTTCTATCGTGAAAAACTGTAATTGGGAAAAGCCAATAGACATTTTAGGAGATTTTAATTCAACGGATATACTACCTAAAAAAGATAATAATTCAAAATCACCCGAAAGGGCTGTTTTTGATGTGAAAGGTAATAACATAAGGATAATTATTAAATATCAATTTTTTCCTAAATTAAAGAAATGTAAATTGTATCTAAAATGGATTGGAACACACGCCGAATATACAAAGCTTTGCAAAAAGAAATTACAATATGAAATTGATTTATTTAATTAAATACGATTAAACAAATGGAACTAAAAATAATTAAAACCGAAGAAGAATATATAAATGCTGTCAAATTTTTGGAAAATTTAGGAGATAATCCTGAATTTGAAAATAATCCAAAATTAATTCAAGAATTTGAAAGAATTGAAAAATTAATTAAAGCTTATGATAAAATTCATTATCCTATTAAAGAAGGAAATCCAATAGAAATCATTAAATTAAAAATGGCTTATATGGAACTAAAACCCAAAGATCTTGTTCCAATAATTGGAAGTAAAGGTTTGGTTTCAGATGTTTTGAATAAAAGAAGAAGCCTTTCAAAAAATATGATACGTGAATTTTCAAAATTACTTAATATAAGTCAAGATATTTTAATTACTAAATATGATTTAGTTGAAAGCACTAAACCCAAAATATCTAGAAAAGTAAAATTTAATTTTCCATCAACAATTTGGTCAGATGTGGAAAATTTCACAAACAATATTTTAAAAAGAGGTGCTATTTTTAATGTTTGTCATATAAATATTTAAATGAAAACTATAACATTTTATTCATACAAAGGTGGCGTTGGAAGAAGCTTAGCTCTTGCCAATATTGCAAAACGACTTTCGGAATTTGGAAAAAAGGTTTGTATTATTGATTTCGATTTAGAAGCTCCAGGGTTGCATCATAAATTTAAAGAAAATATAAAAGGAATTAATCAAGGTTTGGTTGATTATATTGATTATTTTAACAAAAAGAATTCTTTACCAAAATCAATTAATGATTATGTTACACCCATAAAATTTAACAATAAAAAATACACCGATATTGATTTTATTGCGGCTGGAAATGTTTATTCTGATAAATATTGGAAAACATTATTTTCAATTGATTGGATTAAAATGTTTTACAAAAAAGAAAGTCAAGGAGTTGCTTTGTTTGTTGATTTGAAAGAAAGAATTAAAAAAGAATTGAAACCAGATTATTTATTGATTGATTCACGAACTGGAATTTCGGAAATTTCAGGCATAACAATGTCATTAATGGCTGATGAAATTGTTTTATTGGCAGCTAAAAATGATGAAAATATTCAAGGTATAAAACAAATAATTAAAACATTATCTCAACCGGAGAATACATTAACAGGAAAATTACCGAAGTTGAATTTTGTTTTATGTAGAATTCCATATTTTGAAAGACCTGATGAAAAAATAATTGAATTGCGAGCAGTAAATGCAGTTGATAAAGATTTAAGAAAATTTATAAAAGAAAATGATTTACCAATTGAATTTAATAACTTATTTGTTATTCATTCTGATCCAACATTAGAAATAGAAGAAAAATTGTTAATGGGCTATCAGTTTGAAAAAGAGGAGATTAGTAATCAAAATACGCAAAGAAGTTCAAGAATAAAAACCCCAATTTCTTCCGATTATTTAGAACTATTTGAAGAGTTGACAAAAGAAAAATTGTCGATTGAAGAAAAAGAAATGTTTAACAATTTAAAAAAAGCAGAACATTTAATTGAAAAAGCTTTAAAAATTTCTGATCAAAATCAAAAATTGGAAATATTATTAGAAGCCATTAAATTAAATCCAAAATCAGACGAAGCTTATTCTCAATTAGCGGTTAATTTATATTCACTGGGAAATTTAGATGATGCTTTAAATAAAATAAACAAAGCTATTGAATTAAATCCCGAATCTAATGATTATTTGTGTACAAAAGGAGGAATTTTAAAAAATATTGGTAACGTTGACAAAGCAGAATTAGTATTTAAGAATGTGTTAAGCCGAGATAATAAAAATTTAAATGCTCTAATTTGGTTGGGCAGTATTTTTTACAAGAAAAAAATGTATGAAGAGGCTTATAAATGCTATGTATCATTAATAAATTATTATCCAGATTATGAAGCTGGATATAATAATATTGCAAACTTATATAGAATTCAAAAGAATTATGAAAAAGCATTTGAATTTATATATAAAGCATTAGAGTTAGCTCCAAGAGATTTCACAAGTACAGTAACATTGGCTGAAATATATGCAGAAACAGGAAATGACAATGAATTTTATAAAAATTTTGAACTTTCATTATCTTTTGGAATGCCTAAAAATCAGGCTGAACGAATACTAAAGACAGAAGAAATTTACAGAAAATACTTTAAATATCCAAAGTTTATAAATATTTTGAAAAAATACAATATTGACATTGATGTTTCAAAATAGATATGATAAAACTCTTTATTTTTCAGAATTTCCTATTTTTCGGCAACAAAAAACAAATCGAAACACTTGTCGTTTGCTGATGAGATGAAATAATCGTCCATTTTAATATCCTGAACTAGACTTGTGTTTTGGGTTAAGAGTTTTTTGCGATTTCGGCGATTCATTATGTCATAAGGAATTTGTAGGATAAATCGAGGAAGCCAATATTGCATTCTGAAAATATCGAAACGCATGATGCGATTGACCGACTTTTTATTTTCATTGTAATATGCCGTTATTTTTTTGTTCCCAAAAACGCCTTTTGTCTCAATTGCTTTAAATTCGCGTTGCAACAATTTTTTCAATTCGTCGACTTTGTATTCGCGTATGTGCCAAGGATTTCGAGTTAACGACATTAAAATATTCGGGGTTGTAACAATAAATTTCCCATTCTTTTTAAGAACTCTGGAAATTTCTTTCACAAAAAGTTTATCGTTTTTTATATGTTCAATTACCTGAAAAGAAACTACATAATCGAATGTTTCGTCGGGGAAATTGAGTGGTGGAACGGTTTGATTTACGATAGTAACGTTTGATGGTAAATTTGCAAATTCTTTTTCGTGCTTATCAACAGCGGTGTATTTTTCAACTTTCGGCGACAGCACTTTCATTCCGTATCCTTCGCCAAATCCAATTTCCAATACATTTCCGTGAACTATTTTGCTTGCTTCGAAATATGCCAACACGCTTCGTTGATATACAAAATTATCGGATAAATCTTGGTCAGAAACACGTTCGGCTGTTTGTATTTTTTTCATTTTTAATTGAATTTTCTACGACAAATATAATTCAATAATATACCGATACAAAATAGAAAAACAGAATCAATCAGTAATTAGCAATCTTCAATCCGCTATGTAAGCAATTAGCAGTTAGATTTTGGAGTGCATAAAAATTAATTAGTTTATATGTTGAAAGGTTGATAAGTTTAACGGTTTAAAAACTTCTAATTCATCACTCATTTCTCATAACTTATTTAGAATGTAAATCCTGTATCAAAACTTATTGTAAATGCTTTAAGTCCGTCGCTTCGGCGATAAAAGACTGTACGGAATTCAATTTTTTTGAAAACAATTTTTCGTTCTTTAGAAATGTCAATTTGTGCAATTCCATATAGGGGGCTGTATTTTAATCCCAGTCCAAATTTATGATTTACAAATTCTGATAAATCATAATCTGAAGTGTAATATTGTTCAATTGCTTGTGGAACATAGTTGGTATCTAATTGCATCTCGTGTTCGCCATAAGGTTTAAAATATTTACTTGCAGTTTGTGTATAAAACCTATAAATTGGATAAACAGTGAAAAAGCGAGTGATTTTTATTGGCAATTCAATGCTTACTGTATGTGATTTTATTCCAAAATCATCGCTATAATATCTGTAATATAAACGAGAAATTAACCAATCGTTGATGTAATAATTAGCACGAATTCCAATTGGGATTTTTAAACGTGTGCGGGGTAAGTTTTCTATTAAATGAAATTTGCTTTCTTCTTCACAATCAACACAAGTGAAATCGTTAAAAAAAACTCTATGAAATGGAGTATATAAAATTCCATTTTGATAAACAATATCTGACGAAAATAAAATTTGAAGTTTTTTTGTTAAAACTTGTGCGTAAGAAATTGAAAATGTTCCAGTTGTACGAGTGTCCGTATTGTAATTGTCTTCTTCGTTTCCAAATTCCGTTGACTCATACCTTAATTCTCCGGGTTTTATTATTTTCCAAGTATCGTAAAAAATATTTCCACCAACACTAAAATCTCTATTTTGATTTTTCGATGCTTTTTGCCATTTGTAACCACCCGAAAGTGAAATAACATCAAATTCTTGTGAATAACCAAATGTTGTTGTTCCCGAAACGTGTTTTGAAGGTCTTGTTCGTGTATAATGAATATCTCCATGGCCACGAACATCTTGGCGAGATGCAGATGATAAATATTGTGAACTTGCTCCAGAAACAAACATGTCAATATTGTCGCAAGATGCTGATGAATAATAATCTACGCCGACAGTCATTCCGAAACTATTCAATGTGTCAACAGGAATATTTACGGTAATTAAAGGAGCAATACATTCAAGTTTTTCAGTTCCTTTACCGCCAGTTACTGGCGAGTGGTCGCCATCTTGTTGATAATAATTGAATAAGAAATTAACTTCTTTTTCATTTAAAACTTTATCGTCTTGAGCTTTTAAATTTGTGAAAACTAAAACTAAAACGGCTAACATAAAATGTTTTAATTGCATCCGCAACCTCCTCCTGTTTTTCCGCCATTAGCTCCAGCCGAACCTTCACGATATCCTTCAATTCCGGTTTCAAAAGCTTCCGTTCCGTGTGAACTTAGCTTCATATCTTCATCGTTTAAATACATTTTTTGGTAAGGTTGAACTGTAGCACAACTTGCTAATAATGTACTAACTGTTAGTATAAATAATATTTTTTTTATCATTTTTGACCTGTTGTAAAATTGTGTTTCTGCTGAATTTCGTTGGGTTGATAATAATTCAAATTTAAGTTTTTCGACGATATTTTTTCATTATTATTGTTCACAATTATGCAATCAACACCTTTTAATTGATTTATTAAATTTATTCCTGCTTTTTCACCTAAAACAAAAACCGAAGTTGCTAAAGCATCCGCCAATTCTGCATCTGGACAAATTATGGTAACACTTTTAACACCTTCAACAGGATATCCCGTTTTGGGATTTATGATGTGTGAATATCTGCGTCCATTTATATCAAAAAACTTTTCATAATTGCCCGATGTTGCAACACACATTTCGCTCACTTCTAACCAAGCATAAGCTTTTTCTTTTCTATCAGGATTTGAAATTCCAATTTTCCAATTTGTTCCATCGGCTTGTTTTCCAAAAGTTAGAACTTCGCCACTTGCGTTTACAATTCCGCTTGTGATGCCAAGTTCTTTCATTTTATCACGTCCTTTATTGGCTGATAAACCTTGACCAATTGCTCCAAATCCAATTTTCATTTCAGTTTCTTTCAAGAAAACTGTTTGATTTGTTTTGTCGAGAATTATGTTTTTGTAACCAACTTTTTTAAATGCTTTTTGAACAGTACTGTCGGCAGGAATATTGTTATGTTTGCTATCGAAAACCCAAACTCCTTCCATTGCTGCCCACGAAATATCAAAAGCTCCATCGGTTAAATCCGAAATTTTAATACATCGTTGAATTAAATCGAACAATTCTTTTGAAACTTTTACAGGTTTTATTCCTGCATTTCTATTTATTTCTGATGTTTCAGATGTTTCGATGTGTGTTGAAATTATGTTTTCAATTCTTCTAATTTCTGTTATTGCTGCATCAATTCCAATTTTTGCTTTTATTGTATCTTCAGCAACAGCTGTAATTTCATAACGCGAACCCATCAACTTTATAACTTCAGTTTTGGTAACATTTTGTGAGAATGTTATCGAACTAAAAAAAAATAATGTGATTATTAGTTTTGAATACATTGTTTGAGATAAAAGGTATAATAAACAACGTCATTGCGAAAGAAGTATGACTGAAGCAATCTCAATGATAAATGTTTTGTATTTCAATTATTCAGATTGCCACACTTCATTTCATTTCGTTCGCAATGACGTGGTGCTAAAATTACTTAACGTAAATTAATTTACCTGAATAACTTGCTTTTTTAGATTTATATGTGTAAAAATAAATTCCTTTTGCAACTTCTTGATTTTCTGAATTTTTAGCGTTCCAATTGAAAATTATTGAACCATTTGTATTTGATGTTGAATTTAAAACGCTTACTAATTTTCCAACCGTATTATAAATATAAAGTTTATTGTTTTCCGAGTCTTTAACTACAATTTTCACTTCTTCAGAAAATGGATTTGGAAAAACCGTTACATATTTGTTTTCCGATGAAACGCTTGCAATATCATTCGTTGCAGGAGTATATTGAATACTAACACTTTTGAAGTTTGTAACGTCGGCAGGATTTAGCGAAACTAAAGTCGCTCCTTTGGTAAAAGTGTAACTTTGTTTTGGACCAACGCCGTCTTTATCGGTAAATTCAACCCATAATTTATAGTCGCCATCGGCAACATCAACTCCGCTTAAATCTTTACAATTCCAACTTAAATTATGTGTTTGATGAGAATTTAAAGTAGCTCCTGTAATTGCATCTGTTTTGTCGCTAGAAGAAGTTGCTTTCCAGGCATACAGATACTGAATACGTTCTTGAGCCATTACTTTAAGTGATTTTACATAAGTTCCCGATGAAGTGGTAACCCATGCCGCTAATACATGCTTCGGTGAATATTCGCCATTTGCCGTTTGTGTTGTAAACGCAAAAGATACATTTCCCGATGTCTTAGTTTGTGCTATTGAATTTAAAAACAATGAACTGATAATGAGTGTAAAAATTAGTTTCATATTCCTGACTTTTGAGATTATTGATTAAGGATAATTGATTTAATTAGTTTATTATATTCTATTGGTGGTATAGGTTTATATCCCAATGTTCCTAATATTTTTTCTTCGGTATTTATGAAAACAACATGCGGAAATGACCCCGATTGATTATATTTCGATGCTAAGTTTTCATTATGTTTTACTTGTGCATCTGATTGTCGGTTTGTTTTTAATCGAGGAAAATCGGCCGCAACTAAAACCAAACTATCTTTCGCAAAAGCTAAAAATGTTTCGGATTCTAAAATTTCATGCTTCAATTTTATACATGGCTTGCACCAATCTGAACCTGAAAAAACGATCATAATTGGTTTATTCGTTTTGATTGCTTCAACTTTTGCTGAGTCAATATTTAAAAGCCAAACATTACTTGTAGCATCTTGAGCATAAATATCGAAAGACAAAAGCGTTAAAAGATAAAATAGTATTCTCATAAATAAAAAATTTTATAAAGGTAATCATTTACTTGAATTTAAGATATAAAAAGATGTAATAATATTTTATTCAATAAAATTTTTCGTAGGATGCCGCAAGGCTCTGCCTTGTGGTAAATAAAAAAAGTTTATATTTGTGTAATGAGCAGTAATTATAAAACTTATAATTTAGATAATTTTGTTAACCCAAAAGGTTTTTGTAAAGATATGTTTAAATATAGTAAAACCACAAGGCAGAGCCTTGCGGGAGCTGGGGGTTTTTAGATGCAGCAGGACATAGTCTGCATAATAATAGTGATGCTCAAGAACAAATTTTAAAGAATGTTGAAAATGAATTTAAAGAATAAAATATTAATAGGATTAGGTTTAATCTTACTTTTCTTCTTTGTAATGTTTTTATGTCAAAAAGAAGTTGATTTAAACAATTTTACATATAAAGAGGTTATATGGGATAGCCTACCTATAGAAATCCAAAATGAGTTTTTAAACAACTCTGAACAGATGGTTGTAAATTTTGATTCTGAATTTTATAATGTTGAATATAAAAACACATCAATTGTCGGTATATATAAAGGGAAAAATAAATTTATTGCAAGTGATCTAAGTACATGACAAAAGATTGAGGCATTTTTTATAATCTACTGTTATTCTGTTAAATAAAGCATGTGAAATAAATATTAATCCATATTTAAAAAAG